>CAMZHX010000004.1 GCA_947307055.1 uncultured Selenomonadales bacterium
AGATTATGTGCATGGAAGTTATCAGCGAAAACGCCAGCGCGAATGAAATTGTATGACCTAAAGTTTCGCCGACGCCTAATGAATGAATCAGCGGTGAAATCAATTCCGCGACGAACGGCTCGCCGACCCAACCGAGTCCGAGCGATGACAAAGTTATTCCGAGTTGCGTGACGCTCAACGCCTCGTCGAGTTCGTCGACTAATTTTTTAGCGTACTTTGCTCGCGTGTTGCCCTCTTGAATCAGCGTTTCGAGGCGCGACGGACGGATTTTAACGCAACAAAATTCCGCCGCTACGAAGAAGCCATTCATTGCAATCAGGAACAGCACTAAAAATGTTTGCAGTAATATGGGCACGATGTCCAAAATGAAAAAACCTCCTAAAGGAAAAGGGAAAAGGGAAATGGGAGAAGGGAGAAGTAGGGATAAGACTTTTCCCTTCTCCTTTTTCCCTTCTCCCTTAATAAAACGACTTACTGCTGATGGATTCGAGCTCGTAGGGCGTCTCTTGATAAACGTAATAGTTCAACCAGTTGGCAAAAAGTAAGTGAGCTACCGACCGCCACTTCACGACGGGCTCCTTAGTCGGGTCGTCATTTGGAAAATAATTCTTCGGGATATTGGGATTGAGTTCGGCTCGCAAGTCGCGCTCGTACTCGTTCTTCAAAGTGTTTGGGTCGTACTCAGCATGTCCCGTGATGAAAAATAATCGCTTGTCCAAATCCGCAACGGCATAAACGCCCGCCTCGTCCGAATCGGATAAAAGCGTCAGTGCGGGAACTTTTTTTATATCCTCGCGCCGAGTTCCTGTATACCTTGAGTGCGGCACAAAAAATTCATCGTCGAAGCCGCGCATAAGTTTTTCATGCTTGACGCAAAGTTTGTGGAGATAGACGCCCGACATTTTTTCAGGCAAAAGATATTTCGGCACGCCGTAGAAATGATACAAGCCCGCCTGCGCTCCCCAACAAATGTAGAACGACGACCAAGCATGCGACCTGCTCCAATCCATAATTTCGACAAGCTCTTGCCAATAAGTAACGTCTTCAAACTCCACAAGCTCAAGCGGCGCGCCCGTCATGATGAAGCCGTCGTAATTTTTATTTTTTACGTCGTCGAACGTCCCGTAAAATTCGGTGAGATAATCTTTTGATGTGTGAGTTGGCATATAAGTTCGCGTGTAAATGAAATCGACTTCGACCTGCAACGGCGTATTGCCCAAAAGCCGCAGGAGTTGCGTTTCTGTCACGGATTTTATCGGCATTAGGTTGAGGATTAAAATTTTCAGCGGGCGAATGTCTTGCGAGTAAGCGCGGTCGGCGTCCATGACAAATATATTTTCGCCTTCAAGGATATGCGTTGCGGGCAAATTGTTCGGTATTTTTATCGGCATAAAGTTTCCTCCTTTGTAAGGGAAAAGGGAAATGGGAAATGGGAAAAGTCTAAAAACTTATCCCTACCCTTTTCCCTTCTCCCTTACCCCTTCTCCCTTAATAGAAAAGGGAAATGGGAAAAGTCTAAAAACTTATCCCACCCTTTTCCCTTCTCCTTTTTCCCTTCTCCCTTAGTCCAGCGAATATCGGCTGACCCAGCGCGAATTATTTTTCACATAGGCGCGCAGTCGCACCAAACCTTTATAATCAGGCTCATCGCTCGCAATCATATGATAAGCCCCGTCGTATTCGTCCTTGAGCTCCTGCCACGAATTATTTGGCGTCCAAATCTGCCCGTCCTTAATCGACTCGGTGCCTTGCGTCAAGTTGATTGCCTTTTTCATGAATCTAATCTCGGCAGTCTTCCCGCTCGAATCCTTTTTAACCTGCCACTCCCATAAAACTAAATTCGAACCCTTAAGCCGCATAGTTGTCGTGTCGGCACTTAAAGTTGTCGTCGCGCCGGAGTTGTCGGTATAAGTCCATAAATCAATCCAACGTTCTTCAGTCGGTGCGCGTTTACGGTCGCGCTCGCCCATCTGAAAAACTTCGTCGACAATCGCGCAATAAAATTCCTCGTCGAATGAGCGCGTATTTATTTCCTTGACGCGCCCTTCCGCCTTCGACCAGACAACTTGGTCTTTGTCGTTGTAAAAATCTTCGCGGACGTATTGGAGCGTGCGATTTTGCGGATTCACCCTCAGCAACGCCAAACTGTAGGCTAAATTTTTCGGGTCGGGCAAAATGTTCGCTATGCCGTAATTTTTAATGGTTTCGGCCGCGCCCTCGTAGGTGAATGTCGTTTTCGTCCACGCTTCAATCTCAATGGCGATTTCCCTGCCGTCGCTGGTTACGACTTTCTTTTTGACGGTCACGGAATCGGGCTCGAAATATTTGCTGTACTTGTCGTTTGAATCGAGCCAAAACCATTCGACCGCCGCGCAAGTTTCAAACGGAATAAAAATCGTCGCCGCGATTAGCATAGCCAAAAATATTTTCTTCATATCTAATCCCCAGTCCCTAATCCCTACTCCCTAAAAGCCGATTGATTTCCTCGTCCAATTCCTCGACGCCCTCACCAGTCTGCGCACTCACGCAAATTGTCTGCAATCCTGAAACTTCTTTGACTGCCGCCGCTAAAGCCTTGCCGCCGTCGGGGAATTTATCTGCCTGACTTATTACGACGATGACTTCCGAGCCGTTCTTTTTAAGTTTGCTTATCCAACCCAGCTCCAACTCAAATGAATCGTCCGTGATTAACATCAGCGACACTTCGACGCTTTGCGCGGATTGTTCTGCGGTCGAATCGTCTTCAACGTCTACGCCGACCGTGTCGACCAACATGACTTTTGTCACCGAGCCGATTTCCATTGCTCTGAACGTCACTTTGATTTTATGTTTCGTCAGCGCGTACATCAACGCAGATTTCCCGCTTTTGCGCTTACCGAATATTCCTACTTGTCTCATGAAGTTGCGCCTCCTTTTTAGGGCGATTATAACAAAGTTTCTAAATCAAGTCGACAAGGGAGCGGCGTCTTTTCTCGAAGTGCGCAATTTTTTTATAGCCGAAATTTTTAACATAGATGATAGCTTCCTCGTAGAACTTGCCGCAATCTTCGGGCTGATGCGCGTCGCTGGTAATGACAATCGGCAAGTCGTAAGCCGCCGCAATTTTCATGAAGTCGGCGTAGGGTGAAATTTCTTTGACGGGGTATCGGTAAAGCGTGCCGGTGTTCACGTCGACGACCATATCAGCTTTTTGCAGCGCGGCGGCTACTCGTTCAAGATAATTTGTCGCGTCGAAGTCGGGGAAGAAGTTAAACAGCCTGATATTGAACGGGTGCCCCAAAATGTCGTAATTGCCACTTGAGGCTAGCAACTCAACCTGCGCGGCGTATTCCTCGTAAATGTCGTGCAAGTCGTGATTCTTCCACTCGTCGATAATTTTAGAGGCGTCATAACCCCAACCCCAAAGGAAATGCACAGAGCCAATCCGATAATCAAAATCCCACGCGTCGAGAATTTTTTTGACGGCGTCTTGGTCGCGGAAATTGCAAACCTCAATCCCAATCCTGACCGCATGATTTTTCTGGAGCAATCCCACAAAGTCAAAATAATCTTTGAGCGTGTGTTTAAACTTGTTCGTCTTGAGCCAAACTTTTTGGAACTCCCCGACCAGCGAATCATTCAAAATCAAATCGTCGTAATAAAATTTTTCAAACTCCGGGAAGGTATGAGTATGCTCGCTGATTCCGATTTCGTCCAGCCCGTGACTTTTCGCCGCCTCGAAAAATCCTTCCGCCCAAGCCGCGTCATAGTCGCCGTACTCAAAGTGCATGTGGTAATCAAATCTCATGTCGCCACCTCGTTACAAATTATGTTCTTCATTTTTATTAGAGCCAGCTTATACGAGTTAACGAGCCATCAGGAAGCCTTACCCAATCCGACTCAGATTCCATTTCTTGATCTTGGGGCTTTTCGAGCTCCTGTTTATTGAATTCATCCAATTTACACGCTTCGGCGCATTTATTGCGAGCTTCTGTATAATCTGGCTTGAACTTGATAGCGTTGTTGAAATGCTTAATCGCCTGGTTGTAGTTCTGTTTATTTAAGTAATAATCCGCTTTGTTAAAGTAATCAAGTCCGCGCTTGTAGTAAAGTTCGACGCATTTGTCACGATAATACGGTTCAAACTCGATAGCTTTGTTGAAATTATCATTCGCTTGCTTATAATCCTGTTTATTGAAGTAAATACACCCAAGATTGTAATAAGCTTCGGCATAATCTGGCTTGAACTTGATAGCGTTGTTGAAATGCTCAATCGCCTTGTTGTAGTTCTGTTCATTTAAGTAATAATCCGCTTTATTAAAGTAATCAAGTCCGCGCTTGTAGTAAAGTTCGACGCATTTGTCACGATAATACGGTTCAAACTTGATAGCTTTGTTGAAATTATCATTCGCTTGTTTATAATCCTGTTTATTGAAGTAACTACGCCCAAGATTATAATATGCTTCGGCATAATCTGGCTTGAGCGCGATAGCTTTTTGGAAATGCTCAATTGCTTCGTAATACTCCTTCCGTTTAGAGTAAACGAGTCCGAGTTTGTTATAAGGTTCCGGATTTTCTGGATTTTTGCGGATCTCACCTCGGTATGCTAAAATCGCCTTGAGATAATCTCCTCGCGAGAAAAAATAGTCGCCCTTAGACATTTTCAGTTGACCTCCGCCAAAAGTTTCTCGAATTCATCTTCGGACAAAATTTTAATGCCGAACTCCTGCGCCTTTTTGAGTTTGGAGCCGGCCTTTTCGCCCGCGATAACGTAATCGGTATTTTTGCTGACCGAACCTTTGACGAGCCCGCCGCGTTCCATGATGAGTTTGCTTGCCGCGTCGCGTGTGAATTTTTCAAGCTTGCCCGTCAACACGAAACTTTTCCCAGCTACCGGCGAATCGCTATCCAAAATTTTTCTATCTTCTGCCATTGTCAACCCCAACTCCTTAAGCTCCGCCAAAATTTGGAGGTTGTCCGCGTCGTCGAAAAATTCTCTGATATGCCGCGCAGTTATCCCGCCTATGTCGGGCACTGCTTGCAAGTCATCTTCGGTCGCCTTTGAAAGTTCTTCGAGCCCGCCGTAATGTAAAATCAAATCGCGAGCCGCCGCGCTCCCAACGCCGAATATCCCTAAGCCCGTCAGAAGTTTCGCAGGGGAATTCTTTTTGCTCTCCTCAATCGCCGCCAAAATTTTATCGGTATTCTTCGCCAGCCCGAAAATTTTCTTGGCAAGCAATTCGTCACGCCGCCCGCGCAATTTGTAAACGTCGGCAACTGTCCTAATAAAACCTTCAGCGATGAGTTTCGGAATAGAAGTTTCGCCGAGCCCTTTTATATCCATAGCGTTGCGCCCGACAAAGTTCAGCAGATGATTTTCCAACTGCGCGGGGCAATTCGGATTGACACAGCGAAAATCGGCGGCAGATTCTTCGCGCTCCAACTTGTGATTGCAAACCGGACAAACTTCCGGGATTTTGAACGGCGCGGCATTTTCCGGACGCTTCGACACAATCACGCCGCTAACTCGCGGAATTATTTCGCCGCTCTTGTAAACGCGAATCGTATCGCCAATGCGAATGTCCAGCGCGTCAATAAAATCTTGATTGTGCAAGGTCGCGCGCTCAACTTTGGTACCGTTCAAGCTCACCGCGTCGAAAATCGCCGTCGGAGTGATTCTGCCCGTGCGCCCGACGCTCAATTCAATATTCCGCAAAACGGTCTCGCGCTCATCAGGCGGATATTTGTAAGCAACTGCCCAACGCGGAAATTTACTTGTCGCGCCGAGAATTTCGCGTTGCGCAAAAGAATTCACCTTGACGACCGCGCCGTCAATGTCGTAGTCAAGATTTTCGCGCCGCGTCCCGATTTCCTCAATCGCCCGCCAAACTTCCTCGAACGTCTTGCAAACTCTGTAGTCGTGAATAATTTTTATGCCATTTCGCGCCATGAAGTCATAAGCTTCGACGTGGCTTTGAATTTCTGCGCCGTCAATCTTCTGCAGGTTGAACACGAACATTGACAATTTCCGCTCGCGAACAATTCTACTATCGAGTTGGCGTAAAGTTCCCGCCGCGCAATTTCTAGGATTGGCGAAAATTTTCAAGCCGAGTTTTTCTTGCCGCTCGTTAGTCGCCATGAAATTTTTATGCGTCATGTAGACTTCGCCGCGTATCTCGAAATATTTCGTCGCGTCAACCAGAGTCTGAACTACATCATCAATGACCCGCGCATTTTCCGTAACGTCCTCGCCCTGATTGATTCCGTCGCCGCGCGTTATCGCCTGAATAAATTTTCCGTCCTCGTAGCGCAACGACAGCGACAACCCGTCAATTTTCTCCTCGACTACGAACTCCGGCGAATCCAATTTCGCAAGCGCGTCGTTGATGAAATTTTCCACGTCTTCGCGATTGAACACGTCTTGCAGTGAAAGCATTGGGACATCGTGCGCGACTAATTTTCCCGCCTCGCGCCGCGCAGAGCCTCCGACAAGTTGCGTCGGTGAAGTCGCCGTTATAAATTCCGGATATGCCGCCTCCAAATCCTTCAGCCGTTGCATTAGCTTGTCGTATTCGTAGTCGGAAATTTCCGGCGCGTCGAGCTCGTAATATTTTTTGTTGTGCCGCCGAATGTCCTTGCGCAGTTGCAATAACTCCGCTTTGACTTGCGAAATGTCCATTAAAATCACCGCCTAGACTTTGTTAATCGGCGCGTACTTGAGCGAAAGCATTTTCGTGCCGACTTCAGGATTTGAGAAAGAAATTATAATCCTGTCGCCGCTGACCGACGTAACTAGACCGAGCCCCCATTTTCTATGATTTATCACGTCGCCGGCGTGATAGCCCGTTGAAGACGCAGATTTTTTAGACGGCGATTTGACTTGCGCGGGGCGATGAGCGGTCGGCGGTCTGTAGGTCGAGCGCAGGATAGATTTTCTTTGTGGCGGCTTAGCCTTAGTCCCGACGCTCTCAATGCATTCGTCCGGGATTTCCTCGATAAAGCGCGAAATTTTTTTCTGGTGCATTTCCGTGCCCGTCCCCGTGAAAGACATTCGATTATCAGCCGCCGTTATGTAAAGTTTTTTCTTGGCGCGAGTGATTGCGACATAACAAGCGCGCCGCTCCTCTTCCAATTCGGCACTACTTCCGAATGACATGACGTGCGGGAAAATTCCGTCTTCCATGCCCACGACGAATACCACTGGGAATTCCAAACCCTTCGCCGCGTGAACCGTCATCAATTTTACGCGCGATTCGTTTTCGTCCATCGCGTCGAGGTCGGTTATCAGCGCGATATGATTCAAAAATTCTTGCAAGGTGCCGGTAGGATTCAGTTCTAAAAATTCCTTCGCGCTGTCGACGAACGTCCCTAAATTTTCTTCGCGCGAAACGTTTTCTTCCTTAGGGGTCTTGCTATCGCGCAACATTCGCATATAGCCCGATTCGTCAAGGACTGTGATTATCAACTTGTCGACGGAGAGATTTTTAGCCGACTCGGTGAAACTCATCATCATAGCCGCGAAACTTTGGAGACTTGCGCGGAATTTCGGCTGTAATTTGTTCAAAAGTTTTTTATCGGTAATGAATTCCATAATTGATAACTCGTTAGCGGTCGCCAATTCGGTCAGCCGATTTAAATTTGCGGCACCGAGTCCACGTCGTGGCGTGTTGATAATTCGCATAAGGTGCAAGTCGTCATGCGGATTGGCGATAACGTGCAAATAGGCGAGAATGTCTTTAATTTCCTTGCGGTCGTAGAACTTCAGCCCGCCAACTATGAGATAGGGAATTTCCAACTGCATGAATTTTTCCTCGAACAGGCGCGACTGAGCATTAGTGCGATAGAGCAGGGCAATATCGTTGTAGGAAAAATTTTCTTGAGTGACGAGCCGTTTAATTTCCTGTGCAACTGCGACCGTTTCTAACCTGTCGGTCTCGCAAGTGCAGAATTTAATTTTCTCGCCGACTTCGTTATCGGTGCGGAGATTTTTGGGTATGCGCTCGAAATTATTTTGAATGACGGCGTTAGCGGCTTCCAAAATGGTTTTAGTCGAGCGGTAATTTTGTTCCAATGTGATAACTTTTGCGTCGGGATAATCGCGCTTGAAGTTCAAAATATTTTTCATATCAGCACCGCGCCAACCGTAAATCGATTGGTCAGCGTCGCCGACCACGCACAAATTTTTATACTTCACGGCGAGTAAATTGGTCAAGACGTACTGCGCAACGTTCGTGTCCTGGTACTCGTCAATTAAAATGTATTGGAATCGCTCCTGATATTTATCCAAAATGTCGGGGTGGTCGCGGAAAATTTGCACGGTCTTAAAAATCAAGTCGTCGAAGTCGAGCGCGTTATTTGCCTGCAACTTTTTCTGATAAAGTTCGTAAATCGTCGCGACGTTTATATCATTAGAGCCGTCGCCGTAAAGAATTTCTTCCCTGTATTTTTCCGGCGTAATCAACTTATTTTTCAGCTTGGAAATTTTGGACTGGACGCCGTCATAAACTTTTTCGCCGAAGCCGAGTTCCTTGACGCATTTTTTAACGAGGTTTCGGGAGTCTCCGGCGTCGTAGATTGCAAAGCTACTGGTGAATTGATTAGTGATTTTGATTTCGCGGCGCAGAAGTCTGGCGCAGAAGGAATGGAAGGTACTAAGTATGACATTTTTAGCGGGCTCGCCGATGAGTTTTTCAGCGCGAGTTTTCATTTCGTTAGCGGCCTTGTTGGTGAAAGTTATCGCCAAAATGTTGAACGGCGAAATTCCTTGCGCGATAAGATTTGCAATGCGGTAGGTCAGGACGCGAGTTTTGCCGGAACCCGCGCCCGCCATAACCAATAATGGACCGTCGAGGCAATCAACTGCCTTTTGCTGTTCGGGATTTAGATTTTCAAAAAAAAATTGCTCGGTCAAAAGAGCATTCCCCCTTTCGATAGCAATTATATTTTTATAGCGAAAATTTTTCAAGCGGTGTTGCCTTTATTGTCGAAAGTTCCCAAGCAATTTTTTCTTTCGACTCGGCAGGAAAAAATAATCATGGCGGCGAAGTTTCGAGCAAATCTTTTTCCAGTTTGAAAGGAGCAATTTAAATGGTTGGTGTCAGAAAAGTTGTAGCGATAGTTTGCGGCGGCGGCCCTGCGCCCGGTATCAATGCAGTTATCAACGCGGTCACGAACACGGCGAATCGTCATGGCTGGGACGTTTTGGGAATGTATGACGGCTTTAGTCATCTCGGACGCGGCGAGAAAAGTTATATTCGTCTCGACAGCGCGGCGGTCAATAGAATTCATTTGACGGGCGGTTGCATTTTGCGCATGTCGCGTTTCAACCCGACTAAAAAGGAATCCGATTTGCGCACGGTTGTCGACACGTTGACTGAACTCGGCGTCGGCTACCTCGTGACGATTGGCGGCGACGATACCGCTTTTAGTTCGTCGGCTGTCAGCGAATACGCTCGCAAACTTGGCAGGACAATTAATGTTGTCCACGTCCCGAAGACTATCGATAACGATTTGCCGTTGCCCGAAGGCATTCCGACATTTGGCTTTGAGACCGCGCGCGCATTCGGCACGACTGAAATTCAAAACCTCATGGAAGACGCGCACACCTCGAACAATCGCTGGTATTTCACAATAGCTATGGGCAGGACTGCCGGACATCTCGCGCTCGGTATGGGCAGGAGTGCTGGCGCGGCCGTCACGATTATCCCCGAAGAATTCCCGCAGGAAAAAATTCGCCTGCAACAAGTCGTCGACATTATCACCGGCTCGATTGTCAAACGCTATCTGATTGGCAAAAATTACGGCGTGGCGGTCGTGGCTGAGGGCGTCATTGAGAAAATCGCGGACGAAGACTTCCAAGAGCTCGGCAACGTTCAACTCGACGAGCACGGGCACATTCGTTACGCAGAACTCGACTTTGGCGAAATCCTCAAGCAAAAAGTTTTGGCAGAACTCAAACGCATTGGCATTAAAATTTCAATCGTCGACAAGGAAATTGGCTACGAACTCCGTTGCACGGCTCCGATTGCTTACGACATTGACTACGCGCGCAATCTCGGCTACGAGGCGATGCAATTCCTTATGCGCGGCGAAAGTGGCGCACTCATCACGATTCAGGACAATAAAGCTGTGCCGCTTCGTTTCGAGGACATTCGCGACCCCGAAACCGGCAAAACTTATGTCCGCAAAGTCAATATCAACTCCGTGCACTACAGAATTGCTCGCGGCTTCATGACTCGTCTTGAGCGCGGCGACCTCGACGATGCCGGCGTTGCCAATGCCTTCCGCATGACGCCCGAAGAATTCAAGAATCGTTATGCTTATCTCTTCGACGAAGAACCTACCCTTGACAATCAATAAGCTTTATTTTGGCTAACGCCCTAACTGTTCCGCCGCTTTTAAAGCGGCTCCCCGATTAAACGTCGGGGATTTTTTTACGCAACACACTGTTTGGTTACTTTTTAAAAGTAACTTGAAATTCGTTATCAAATAGCTTGACAATGCAAATGATTAGAATTATCATTGCGACTGTAAGGAGGCTTTTGAAATGAATAAAACAATAGCAACAGCATTGACAGCCGCATTTGTCGCCGGAGTGAGTTCGACAACATTTGCGGCGGCGAATCCTTTCAGCGATATTCCTGCAGGTCACTGGGCCTTGAGGTCGGTTGAGAAACTTGCGGCGGAAGGCGTCGTGGAAGGTTACGGCGACGGCACCTATCGCGGCGACCGCAACATCACCCGTTACGAAATGGCGCAGATGGTCGCAAAGGCTATGGCGAAAAACCCGACCGGCGCAAGTAAAGCTGAACTTGACCGCCTCGCGGCTGAATTCCGCGACGAACTCGACGCTTTAGGCGTTCGCGTCTCCGAACTCGAAAAATATTCCGATAAAGTTATTTGGAACGGCAAAATCGAATACACCTACGAAAATGTTCGCACCGACCCTGCAAAGACCGGGCATAAGAAAAAATCGACCAGCAACGGCTACATCTTCCGTTTCGAGCCAAAAGCCGAAGTCAATGACCATTGGACGGTCAACGCTCGTATCGACGCGGAAGGCGATATGAAAAACGACGAGACAACTAACTTTGGATTGAAACGAGCTTGGGCTGAAGGTGATTACGATAAGTTGAATATCAAAATCGGTAAGTTTGAATTTTATCCTGAAGGCGAGTTCGGTCTCCTCTGGGATAGCGAAATTTCCGGCGCGTCAGTGGATTACGGTAGCAAATGGAAATTCAATGTGACGGGCGGACGTATTGCGGCTGACGGCGTAGGCGGCGGCGTTTGGGGCGAAAATCTCTCCGAAGATGACCCTTCGACGGTTATCGGCGTTAGGGTTGACTACGACCAGGGCGACAAAGGATTTTTCGGCGGCGCAGGTTGGTATAGCATCAAGGACGACGACTTCAAAAATGCTGTTGTCGAGGACGACGCCGGCGAGGAAGTCACCGTTCCCAACTACTCCTACAGCAAAAACGGCAAGACCGATAAGGCTAACATTTGGACGGTCAATCTCGGTTACAAATTTACCGAGCTGTTATCCGTGAGGGGCGCGTATGCTCAAAACACTAAGGCTGATTATGAGGACAAGTCTTGGCACGCCGAACTTAGTTATGGCGATTACGATGACGCTTCCGAGAAAGGGCAGTGGAATGTTTACGCGGGCTATCGCAAGTACGGGACAAACGTATCGTTCTTGCCAACCGAAGATGATACTCTGCGCGGGACTCGCGGTTTTGTAGTAGGTGCGGCTTGGGCTCCGTTTAAGAATATCGGCTTCCTTGCAAAATATTTCAACGGCAAATACAATACTGCAGCCAATGGCGGGCATGGCAAAGCTGAAAAAATCTTCGGGCGCGTCGAATTCTTCTTCTGATATTGCGGCAAAAATATTTTGAGGTGATTTGAAATGAGTTACAAGCTTTGGGATTTTCTCAAAGAATTGGAAACGAATTATAAATTTGTCGACCTGACGCACCCGCTCGATAATGACAGCCCTTATTGGTCGGGCATCCCCGAAGGTTCGGTTGAGCTCGGCAAGGTTTGTTTTGATTGGGGCAATCCTATGCTCGAATGTTTAATTCAGACGTTCAAATTTCCGGGGCAATTCGGTACGCATATCGACTTCCCCGCCCACTTTATAAAAAATGCGCCGCTCAGCGAGAGTTACGGCGCGAAAAATATGATTTATCCGTTATGCGTCATTGACATTTCGGAAAAAGTTAAAAGCGATGTTCACTACGCGGTGACGGCGGCGGATATTCAAGCTTACGAAAAAAATTTTGGCAATATTCCCGACGGAGCATTTGTCGCGCTCTACAGCGATTGGGCTAAACATTGGCCGAGCATGAACGCCATATCGGGCATAGCCGCTGACGGTAGCGAAAATTTTCCAGGCTGGAGTCTCGACGCCCTTAAATACATTTACGAGACGCGCAACGCCGCCGCTAATGGTCACGAAACTCTTGACACTGATGCTTCAATCGAGGCGGCTAAGGCGGGCGACTTGGCTTGCGAACGTTATCTTTTGTCGAAGGGCAAACTTCAAGTTGAAGTCATGACTAATCTTGATAAAGTTGCTCCGGCGGGCGCGTTGCTATTCGTCGCGTGGCCGAACATAAAAGGCGCAACAGGCTTACCTGCGCGGCTCGTCGCTATCACTCCTAAATTTTGAACCAAAAGTTTTTCGTAAATTTATCCTAAGCGTGCCTCTTGCTTAGTCAAAGCTTCTTGCCAAACGGCTTTGAGCGGCACGCAATTTTTTTCGGCAAGGCGGCGGCAATCCTCGTATTCGGGCGTTATCGAAACAATTTTCCCGTCGTACGCGCTGACTTTGCATTGAACCGAGCCAAAACGCGTCTCGACCTTCGCCATTTTCCTGACAGCCTCGACGCGCCGCGCAATGTCAAGCACACGCAAGCCTATCGTCGTCGTCTCCTCGAAAATAATTTTAATGCAAGCTTCTTTATGCTCTTTGTCGACCAAAACGCTCAACATCTGCGCGGGACGATTTTTTTTCATGTAAATGGGCGTCGTCCAAACGTCGAGTGCTCCGGCGTTGAAAAGTCGCTCGTAAAGCCAGCCGTAAATTTGCGGATTCATATCGTCAATGTTCGCCTCAAGCTTGACCAAATTTCTTTCTGCTTGTCCACCGAACTCACCCAAGTAAATCCTCAAGACGTTGGCAATATCCAAATCCCAAGTGCCCGCGCCGTAGCCAATTTTCTCCGACGAAAAATCTTCGGGCAAATCCGCACTGTATTGGGCAAGAGCTTTGACAATCGCCGCGCCGGTCGGGGTCGTCAATTCCTTTTCCGCGCCAAAGTGATAAGTCTTGAAACCCTGCAAAAGTTCGGCAGTCGCGGGAGCAGGAATGGGCATAAGTCCATGAGCGCATTTGACAAAGCCGCTACCCGTATTGATTCGCGAGACGAAAATTTTTTCAACGTCCAGATAGTCAAGGCAAATCGCGCAGCCGATAATGTCGACAATAGAATCAATCGCGCCGACCTCGTGGAAAGTTACTTCATCGGATGGGCGTTGATGAACTTTGCCTTCTGCTTGAGCAATCACAGAGAAAATCGCCAGCGCACGAGTTTTAATCGCCGTGCTTAAGTCCGCCGCGTCGATTATTTTTTTTATGTCGGCAAAAGTTCTGTGGCTGTGATTTTTAATATGCTCGTGACGGTGCAAGTGTCTTACGTTGGGGCGGTCAAGCTCCGATTCAAAATTTTTCGGAAGTTTAACGTCGACATAAGCCGCACCGATTCCCTTCTTGCTGACGTTAGAAATTTCGATTTCAAAATCACGCGGCAAGTTGAGCTTATCGAGTTCGCCGCGCAAATATTTTTCGGGCACGCCAAGTTGAAGACACGCGCCTAAAAACATGTTGCCGCTTATGCCCGCCGCGCAGTCGAGATACATCGCCTTCATAAAAATCCTCCGTTCTTCTAATGCATGGAAATAATATCGGCTTCGGTGAACGCGACCGGCATTGACAGCAAATACGCCGCGATTAACGCCACCGCCACGAATAGCCCCGCGAAAACGTTGCGCTTGAATCTGAAATCTTTAATAAGACTTTCCGAACTCTCCGCCCGCGCTTTGATTAGGAAAAATATTGTCGCCGTCAAAAATATCAGTTCGATTGCAAGTGTCAACGCGATTTTGTCTTTGTGCCAAATTTTGAAGCGCGCTTGCATAAATTTTTCTCCGCCGTGAATTAGGAGCGGTGCCAAATTCCATTTTAGAATTTTTCCGCCGCTCAAAAGTTCATCGGCATTAGTCGTGTCGACTGCGTAGGGCAATTCGATTGTGCTATTGAAGACGACTTGCGAGAACATAGCTTGATTGACCGTCGCGCCTAAAGGAACGTTCGCGGGCGGATAAGCGACGCAAAAGTCAAAGTCGTACTCGTCGAAGAACCAGCTTTTATGTCGCGAAATGCCCTTGTTCTTGCCGCGATGCTCGGAATAAAATTCACTCGGCGATTGCGCAAAGCTTTGCATGTCAGGATATTTCAAGCTGAATTCGTAGCCGCGCAGGTCGCCCTCCGTGATTTGTTTTACTCGCAAGTTCGGGAAACGTTTTTCATTTTTGAGCCGCACCGCTTCTATCTCTTGAGTGAAAGCCGCCGTCCCCATTACTCGCCAATTTCTATAAACTTCGCCGTCGTCGGTGATTATCAAGTCGAGCTTAGCTTGAAAACACCCCGCGCAAATCATGCTCCATAAACTTATCGCGATGATTAAAAACTTTTTCATTTGTAACTCCCAATCGGAACCATTGCTAATAAAATCTCTGAACGCTAAAATAATATCACGGAAGCCAAATCCTAACAACTCAAAGCTCGAACAAATTGAGCTGAACGGGCTTTGAAAAATTTCTAATCGGCTCGATATGCGGCGCGGGCAGAAATTTTTTCCCTATACGCTGAAATTTTTGGGCGGTCGAGTGGGCAAGCTCGTCGCAACGCTCGTTAAAAAAATTCCCCGCGTGACCCTTGACCCAATTAAATTTCACTGCGCGATTTGAAATCAATTCGTCCAGCGCAAGCCACAAATCCTTGTTGAGCACAGGACTACCCGTCGCAGTCGTCCAACCTTTGCGCTTCCAACTCGCAAGCCAACCATTTGTGAACGCATTCTTTAAATAGCTGCTGTCGGTGAAAAGTTCTGCGCGGTCGCCGGCTCGAATTTTTTCTAGAGCTTTAATCGCCGCCGTCAGCTCCATGCGATTATTGGTTGTATGCTCCGCGCCGCCGAAAATTTCTTCGCGGTGATTGCTCGCGTCTACGATGACCGCCGCCCAACCGCCCGCGCCAGGATTCCCTAAGCACGAGCCGTCCGTGTAAATCTTGTAATTCATTAAACTACCTCCGAAAGGATTTTCAATGTGAACATTCAGGAAAAATTGAAAACGTTGCCCGCCTTGCCGGGCGTATACCTCATGAAAGATTCTCGCGGGAAAATTATTTACGTCGGCAAGGCGGTCGTCCTCAAAAATCGCGTCCGGCAATATTTTCAATCCAATAAGAATCACAGCGCGAAAGTCAAAGCTATGGTCGCTAAGGTCGCCGACTTCGAGACGATTATAACCGCGACCGAAGTCGAAGCCCTAATCCTAGAATGCAATCTTATCAAAAAGTACCGCCCGCGCTACAATATCAGCCTCAAGGACGACAAGAGTTATCCCTACCTCAAGTTGACGCTCGCCGAAGATTTTCCGCGAATTGTTTTGACGCGCCGCGTAATTCATGACGGCTCGCGCTACTTCGGCCCCTACACGAGCGGGCTTGCCGTCAAGGAAACTCTGCAGCTCTTGAAGAAAATTTTCCCGCTGAGAACTTGCAAGACTTTCGCAAAGCGGCCGTGTCTGGAATTTCATATCAAGCGATGCCTCGCGCCCTGCGCAAATAAAGTTTCCCGCGAAGATTATATGCGCTTTGTCAATGCCGCCGAAAAATTTTTAGAAGGTCGCACCACGCAGGTCGAACGCGAACTTTCAAACCAAATGGCACAGGCGGCAGAGGCTTTGAACTTCGAGCAGGCCGCGCGACTTCGAGACACTTTGCTGGCGGTGAGGAAGGTCACGGAAAAACAAAAAATCGTAACGGATTCGGGCGACGTCGACGCGATAGGACTTGCGCGACTGGACGGCGAGACTTGCGCACAAATATTTTTCGTACGCGACGGCAAAGTCACAGGGCGCGAAATTTTTTTACTGAGCGGCGCGGCTGACGAATCGGACGCGCAAGCCGTCACGGAATTTATCAAGCAGTATTACAGCCGTGCGCAAATTTCAGCGACGGAAATTTTATTGCCAGTGACTTTGGCTGACGATGACTTGAAAATTTTGAGCGAGTGGCTCGGCGCGAAGTTAATCGAACCAAAGCGCGGCGTCAAACGGTCGTTAGTCGAAATGGCAACGGAAAATGCGGAGAAATTTTTAAAGGAACTAGGGACTAGGAACTGGGGACTAGGGGTTGAGGAGTTGAAAAATTTTTTGAACCTCCCTAAGCTCCCGCGCCGTATGGAGTGCTTTGACATTTCGCACATACAAGGCGCGGAGACTGTCGCGTCAATGGTCGTGTTCAAAGACGGTGCGCCCGATAAAAAAAGTTATCGCCGCTACAAAATCCGCTCGACCGAAGGCAAGCCCGATGATTTCCAATCAATGCGCGAAGTCACAAGCCGACGTTACGAAAAAATTTCGCCGGAGGATTTGCCCGATTTAATCGTCATCGACGGCGGCATCGGGCAATTAAATTCCGCGCTCGAAATTATTCGCCGCGCAGGTCATAGCGTTCCGGTAGTGGGGCTAGCTAAACAATTTGAACTGATTTTCGTAGAAGGCTCGCCGACACCAATCGAATTGCCAAAAGATTCCCAAGCCCTTAAGCTAATGCAGCGGATTCGCGACGAGGCGCACCGCTTTGCCATAACTTATCACAGAAAATTGAGGCGGGCGCGCAATCTGAAATCAGAACTCGACAACGTGGCGGGAATCGGAGCAAAGCGGCGTTCGGAGCTGTTTAAAAAGTTCGGGACGCTCGCTAAAATAAAATCGGCGACGGTCGAGGAATTAGCCGCCGTGCCGAGTATGAATCGAACTGCCGCCGAGTCAATCAAAAATTTCTTTGCCCGTTGACGAAAGTTTTCTTGATATTGAAGTCGTCGTCAAAAATGGTGATGTCCGCCGCCTTGCCGACCTCCAGACTGCCCGTCTTGTCGAAAATGCCCAATTCGACGGCGGGATTTTTCGTGACGAGTTCAACGCCCGCCGCAATGTCAAATCCGGTATTCGCGCAGAAATTTTTCAGAACGCCATTCATAGTCGCGACGCTGCCGGCAATCGTGCCGTCCTCAAGCGTAGCGACATTGCCTTTGACGAAAACTTTTTGCCCGCCGAGTTCGCTAAGGCCGTCGCCTAAACCGCAAGCCCTAATCGAATCAGTTATCAAAATAATTTCGCGGCGCGGCTTGACTTTGGCGACAAGTCTCTGCGCGGCGGGGTGCACGTGAACATTATCGGCAATGAGTTCGACAATCGCGCTTGAATCGAGAGCCGCCCCGACTATGCCCGGTTCCCTGTGATGAAATCCGGTCTGCGCGTTGAATAGGTGCGTTATGTGATTCGCGCCGCTCTCAATCGCCGCCATTGCAATTTCGTAAGTCGCCGCGCTATGGCCGATTGAAAGGGGAAAGGGAAATGGGAAATGGGAAAAGTTTAAAACTTCGGGGGCAATCGTCATGATTTTAATCACGTCGAAAAAATTTCTGAATAGCTCGAAGTCAGCGGGCAAAATATTTTCTTCAGCCTGTGCGCCCTTAAACTTCTTGCTGATGAAAGGCCCCTCGACATTCGCGCCCAAAATTTTCGCGCCGGTCGAAAAATTCTTCCCAGCCCTTATCCGCTCCAATGCCCGATAAATTTTTTCAAGCGGCATAGTCATAGTTGTCGGCAAAAAACTCGTGACGCCCGTCGACGGCATGAACTCCGCAAACTTTTTCAGCGCGTCAAGGCTCTCGTCCATAGTGTCGACACCCGCCGCGCCGTGTACGTGAATATTTATGAATCCCGCCGACACAAAATTATTTTCCGCGTCGATAATCTCTGCGCCGTCTTCAGGCTCGCCGATTGAAATAATTTTCTCATCGAATGTCAAACTGCTCGAAAAAATCCCGTCCGGCAAAATCAATCGCCCGTTAATCAAAGCTTTCACAAAGCCACCTCCTGTTAAGGGGTAAGGGGTAAGGGAGAAGGGAGAAGTAGTGAAAAGACTTTTCCCATTTCCCTTTCCCCTTGTCCCTTAAGATTATATCACGCCGCAATAAAAATTCTTAGGCGGCGAAAGGAAATTTAAAATGCGCGGGGAATATAAACGGCAACGGAGGTTGAAAAAATTGGGAAGTGCGGAGCTTGATGAATTTGTAGAACGCGTCAGCGAACGGACGGATATTTATTCGGTCGTGTCGCGCTACGTGACGCTCAAGCAAAAGGGCGGGCGTTATTGGGGCTGTTGTCCATTCCACAGCGAAAAAACGCCCTCTTTCACCATCAGCACCGACAAAGGACTTTTTTATTGCTTCGGCTGTCATACCGGCGGCAACGTCTTCAAATTCCTATCGCTCATTGAAAATATCAGCTACTTCGAGGCAATCAAACTTCAAGCGCAACGATTAGGGATTGACCTGCCCGAAAGAAAAGTTTCTCCCGAAGAAGAACGCCGACGACGTGAAGAAAAATCTTTGTACAAACTAAACGAATTGGCGCAGGATTTTTATCACGAATGTTTAATTAAAACGGCTCGCGGCGAAGTCGGCAGGAAATACCTTGAGGCGCGGGGAATAACTGCACAGACGATTGAAACTTTCAAGCTAGGTTGGGCGGCCGACGAATGGGAAAATATTTTGCCGAATCTTACGCGGCGCGGATATTCTCCCGAACAACTAGAAAAGGTCGGGCTAATCGTCCGGCGCAAAAATTCTCCAGGTTTCTACGATAGATTTCGCGCCCGCGTCATGATTCCTATCAGCGACGTTTTCGGGCGGATTGTCGGCTTTGGCGGAAGAATTTTGACTGCGACCGACGAAAATAATCCCAAATACCTCAACACGCCAGAGACCAAACTTTTCAACAAGCGCAATTTACTTTTCGGGCTCGACAAGTCAAATCGGGCGATAAGCATGGCGGGCGCAGCTATCGTCGTTGAAGGCTACATGGACGCAATTTCTCTTTTCAGCGCGGGTGTTAAAAATGTTGTCGCGACGCTCGGAACGGCTTTTACGTCCGAACACGCTAAACTTATCTTGAAGTACGCTAGGAAAATTATTTTCTGCTACGACAGCGACGAGGCCGGTCAACGCGCTACGCTTCGAGCTTTGTCGATTGTGCAGGCGGTCGGCGCAAATGTTTTTATCGTCAAGGTGCCCGACGGCAAAGACCCCGATGAATTCATTCGCAAACACGGCAAAGAAGCTTTCGACGAACTTTTAAACAATGCCGAAACGCTGATTGATTACCGTATGCATTACGTCCTTGCCCGCGCAGATGTCTCGACGATTCAAGGGAAATTGGCGGCGTTGCGAGAAATTTTGCCGGTTGTCGCGAATGTCAAAGATAAAATAGCCCGTAGCGAGAATAGGAAAAAAATCGCGGCAGCACTGGCTTTGGACGAACAACTTGTTTACGACGAATTGGCGAAACTTTCTTCGGCAGGACAAAACAATTCCCGCGCCGTCAAAGTAGAGCCGCAAGATAAACAAGAACGGACAATCAAAGAGGCTTGCGAAACAATTTTGCGAATGCTCTGGCACGACGAAGACACGCTTGAATATGTTTTGATGACGGTACCGAGAGAATTTTTTACGGACGTGCAACAAGAAATTCTTAACCGATTTGAAATTTGTTGGAAAGAAGGTAGGCGGCTCGACCAAATGAGCGTGGCAAAGGAACTTAGCGAAGAGGCAAACGCAGAACTTTCGCGGATATTGATGAGCGGTTCGGGCGACCCGCGTGATGCTACTGAAGTTAAATTTTTTAGCGATTCGGTCGATGTTTTGAAAAGAGCCATACTCAAGAAAAAATACAAAAATCTTCTTGCGCAAATTGACGAATACGATATTTCGAGCGACGAAGCTACTTATAAAAAAACAGTCGCGGAGTCACTCAAAGTTAAGTTTGAAATGGATAAATTGAAAAGGAACTAGGGACTAGGAACTAGAAACTAACTCCTAACTGATTTTAGAAAGGAGGCTACAAAATGACAGAAGAGAATAAAACTGTCGAGCCGAATGAAAGCGACTTGAGCGACAATCCGTCATCGAATCAAAAAGAAAACTCCGCTTCAAAAAAAATTACTAAAGGTCGCATGTCAAAAATTATCTCGCTCTTAATGGCAAGGAGTAATCAAACTGAAGGAAAAGTGAGTTGGGACGATTTTGAAAAGATTCTTGAAAGTCAAGGCATCTCAACTGACACCGATGACATTAGCGATATTTTAGAAAGCTGTCAACGCGAGGAAATAGAAATTTTGCCAAAGACCGTTAAAAGTCGTATGACAAAAATAATCTCGCTCTTAACGGCAAAAAGTAAGCAGACCGGCGGGAAGTTGACTTGGGGCGATTTGGATAAAATCTTACAAAATCAAGGCGTCGACGTTGAAAATAATACCGAAGAGATTGATGAAATCCTAAGTATTTGCCAGCGCGAAGGTATAGATATAGTCGACGAAAGCGACCTCGAAGACGTGGAAGTAAATACGGAAAATGTTGATTTGGCTACTGAAGATTCGCCGCTTGAACAGGACGATACACTTGCTGCGATAGAAAATTCCGAAAATCCAAGTGAGGACGAAGTCGAAGTAATTAAACCGGCTGAGATTGAAAACATAACCGATAGCGTATCAATCGATGACCCTGTGCGCATGTATTTAAAAGAAATTGGGCGCGTGCCGCTCTTGACCGCAGAAGAAGAAAAAATTTTGGCAATGCGTATGGAATCGAACGACGAAGAAGAACACGACGAGGCTCAAAAACAACTCGCCGAAGCTAATCTGCGTTTAGTTGTCTCAATCGCCAAAAGATACGTCGGGCGCGGAATGCTCTTCCTAGATTTGATTCAGGAAGGCAATCTCGGCTTGATTAAGGCTGTAGAAAAATTCGACTATCGCAAAGGCTATAAATTTTCGACTTACGCGACGTGGTGGATACGTCAAGCGATAACGCGAGCAATAGCCGACCAAGCACGCACAATCAGAATCCCAGTTCACATGGTCGAGACGATTAACAAATTGATTCGAGTTTCGCGCAACTTATTGCAGAAAAATGGTCGCGAGCCTACTGACGAAGAAATAGCCGTTGAATTGGAAGTGCCCGTTGAACGCGTCCGCGAAATTAAGAAAATCGCGCAAGAACCCGTATCGCTTGAAACACCCGTCGGCGAAGAAGATGATTCGCATTTGGGCGACTTCATAGAGGATCAAGACGCGCCCGCCCCCGCTGACGCCGCGTCGTTCATGCTGTTGAAAGAACAACTCGAAGACGTTCTAGGAACTTTGACGCCGCGTGAAAAAAATGTTCTGCGACTTCGCTTCGGACTCGAAGACGGAAGAGCTAGGACGCTTGAAGAGGTCGGCAAAAGTTTCAATGTCACCCGCGAAAGAATCAGGCAAATTGAGGCCAAAGCGTTGCGCAAACTCCGTCACCCTGCCCGCTCGAAAAAGTTAAAAGACTTTCTGGATTGAAATCACAGGAGCCGAAATTTTAACCGGCTCCTTTTTCATTGCCCGCAAAATTTTTCTTAAAAATTTTCTGCCAATTCGACAGGAAAAATTTCGGGAATAGGGAATAGGAAATAAGGATTAGGGAATAGTTGGAAAGGAGCGCGTGTAATATGGCAGTAAATACATCGGGGTTCGGCGCGTACGACATTCGCGGAATTTATCCCGAAAGCATAAATCAGGAGCTGGTCTATCGCGTCGGCAGAATTTTCCCCGAACTCTTCAACGCTAAAAAAATCGCCGTCGGTCATGACATTCGACTTTCGGGCTCGACGCTTTTTGATTCATTAGCTCGCGGGCTCACCGAAGCAGGTTGCGACGTTTACGACATCGGGCAATGCGGCACCGAAATGATTTACTTCGCGACCGGCTTTCACGACTTCGACGGCGGCATCATGATTACCGCGTCCCATAACCCAAAGGAATATAACGGTATGAAATTTGTCGGCAAAGGCGTTCGCCCTATCGCGCCCAAAACCGGTCTTCTTGCCGTCAAAGCGGCGGTAGAGGACGAAACTCGCGATTGGTCATTCAGGAAGGCCACCGGCACAATTCATCGCCTCGACATTCAGCCCGATTATATTAAATGCCTCCTGTCCTACGTCGACCTTAAAAACCTAAAGCCGCTAAAAATCGTCATCAATACCGGCAACGGCTCGGCAGGCCCCATTATCAACGAGCTTGAAAAATTCTTGCCCTTTGAGATTGTCAAAGTCCATAACAACCCCAACGGTTACTTCCCAAACGGCGTCCCAAATCCGCTACTGCAAGACGCCCGCGCAGAAACTTCCAAAGCTGTCGTGGAGAGCGGCGCGGCTTGCGGCATTGCTTTCGACGGGGATTTTGACCGTTGCTTTTTATTCGACGAGCACGGCAACTTTATCGAAGGTTATTACATGGTCGGTTTTCTTGCCGAAGCTTTTCTGCAGAAGAATAGCGGCGAAAAAATTATTTACGACCCGCGCGCCATTTGGAATACCATTGACATTGTCGAGAAACTCGGCGGCACCCCGATTATGTGTCGTTCGGGGCACGTCTATATAAAAGAACTTATGCGTGCCGAAAATGCGATTTACGGCGGCGAAATGTCTGCGCACCACTACTTCCGCGACTTTTATCTTTGTGATAGCGGCATGATTCCGTGGCTTTTAGTCTTGGAGCTTCTCTGCAAGAGTGGGAAAACTTTATCCGCGCTCATGGCCGATAGAATTGCTAAATATCCCGTCTCCGGCGAAATTAATACCAAAGTTTCGAGCACCGACAAAGTCAAAGAGATTATGACGAAGATTGAAAAGCTCTACGGCGCGGGCGGCAAAGTCTATCACATCGACGGGCTTAGCATCGATTTTGACGACTGGCGATTTAATCTGCGCGGCTCGCAAACAGAACCTTTTATCCGGCTCAACGTCGAGGCTCGCGGCGACAAAACTTTAATGGAGACTAAACGCGATGAGTTGCTCGCCATTATTCGCGGCTGAAATAAAATTTGTCAACTCCGCTCAATCGAGCATGTCAATAAAAATTTTCAATCCAAAGGAGGACTCTTTATGAGCAAAACTGTTGTCAACCTGCCGTCGTTGATTAGCGACTACTACACCCTCGCGCCCGACCCGGAAAATAAAACTCAGGGCGTCGCGTTCGGTACATCGGGGCACAGAGGCAGCTCCAAACTCCACAGCTTCAACGAACAACATATCCTCGCAATCGCTCAAGCCGTCTACGAATATCGCACCGCCGAAAAACTGCAAGGTCCGCTCTATATCGGCGCAGATACTCACGCTTTGTCCGAACCCGCTTTGCGCTCCTGCGTCGAAGTCTTAGCGGCTAATGGCGTCGATATTGTTCTGCAGGAAGGTTTTAAACCCGTCCCGACCCCCGTCGTCTCGCGCATTATCCTCGCTCATAACTACGAGCGCAAAGAGGCTAAACAAGCTGACGGCATAGTTATCACCCCGTCCCATAACCCGCCCACTGACGGCGGCATCAAGTACGACCCCACAACCGGCGGCCCCGCTAGCGCAGAAACTACTAAGATTATCCAGAACCGCGCTAACGAAATTATCGCTCAAGGCGTCGACAAAGTTGTTAAGCGCGTCCCGTTTGAAAAAGCTATCAAAATGGATAACGTGCACTTCATGGACTACATGAAACCCTACGTCGATGCACTTAGCCGCGTCATTGATATGGATGCCGTTGTCAATTCCGGCCTCAACGTCGGCGCAGACCCGCTCGGTGGCTCCGGTATCTTCTACTGGGATTTGATTAACGAAGTCTACAAAATCAAAAATCCTATCAAAGTCGTAAACCCCAACATCGATTATACGTTCAGCTTCATGCCGCTTGACCACGACGGCAAAATTCGTATGGACTGCTCGTCGCCTTGGGCTATGGCTAATCTCATCGCGCTCAAAGACAAATACGACATCGCCTTTGGTAACGACACCGACTACGACCGCCACGGCATCGTTACTCCGCAAGGCTTAATGAATCCGAATCATTATCTTGCAGTCGCGATTAAATATTTGTTCACGCACCGCGACGGCTGGAGCAAAGACGCTATGATTGGCAAGACGCTCGTTTCAAGCTCGCTGATTGACAAAGTCGCGGAAGACATCGGGCGCAAACTCTGTGAAGTTCCTGTCGGCTTTAAGTGGTTCGTTGACGGCCTGTTTGATGGCTCGATGGGCTTTGGCGGCGAAGAGTCTGCGGGCGCGTCGTTCCTCTGCAAAGACGCTAGCGTTTGGACGACCGATAAAGACGGCATTATTATGGACTTGCTCGCTATCGAAATCACCGCTAAGACCGGCAAGAATCCTTCCGAACATCACAAAGAACTCACCGACAAATTCGGCACCTTCTATTATGCCCGCAAAGACACTCCCGCGACGCCCGAACAAAAAGCCGCGCTCGGTAAACTCAGCCCCGAAAACCTCAAAGCTGATACCCTCGCAGGCGCGAAGATTACCGACAAGTTCACTAAAGCTCCGGGCAATGGCGCATCTATCGGCGGCTTGAAAGTCGTTACGGATCAAGGTTGGTTCGCGGCTCGTCCTTCCGGCACTGAGGATATGTGCAAAGTCTACGCTGAAAGCTTTGTCAGCGCAGATCACCTCAAGCAAATCCAAAAAGAGGCGCAAGATATTGTTGCTTCTGTTGTGTAATTGATTTCTATTGGAGGTTTTACAATGGCTCTTACTCTTAAATCCGGTTTCAGTTTCGATTATGACAATCTTTTCGGCGAAGGTAAAGTTTCTCAGTCCGACCTCGACAGCTACAAAGACGCGCTCAAAGCCGCTCACGAGGCTATGAAAGTTATGCGCGAATCCGGCTTCATCAAAGCCCACCTCAGCAAAGACGGCGCGCCCGAAAAAGTTTACTTCTCCAAGCTCCCCTACATCACCGAGGAAAATGGCAAACTCAATCTCAATTCGCCCGCCTCAATCAAACGCCTTCACGACTTCACCGAACGCATTCGCAATAACGTTGATGCGGTTGTCTCGCTCGGTATCGGCGGCTCGTTCTTGGGCAATAAAGTTCTGTTCGATATTTTCTGCGGAGAATTCTGGAACACCTGGACGACCGAACAACGCAACGGCTTGCCCAAAGTTTATTTCAGCGGCCAGAACATCGACCCGCGCAGAACCGGCGACATTATAAATCACCTCAAAGCTATGGCGGCTAATAAGGGCGGCAAATATAAAGTTATGCTTATGTGCATGTCAAAGAGCGGCGGCACTCTCGACACCATGAGCAACTTTATGGTTATCCTCGACGCCCTCAAGAAAGATTCCAATATCGAAGTCGAATGCGTCGCGGTCACCGACCCCAACATGGAAAAGAAAACTCTCCTCAAACAAATCGCGGTTGATAACGGTTGGGAATGCTTCGCGGTGCCCGACGGCGTTGGCGGTCGCTTTACTGTTTTCTGCGAAGTCGGATTGTCTACGGCGGCTGTCATCGGCATGGACATTGAAAAATTCCTCGAAGGCGCACGCGATATGGATAAGGCTTGCCAAAACGACGACCTCTGGCAAAATCCCGCTATGCTCAATGCTGCGCTAAAAGTCGCCGCTTACAAGAAACACGGCCGCAATATCGAAGTCATGATGCCCTATGGCGATTATCTCAAGTCGCTGTCCGAATGGTACATTCAACTGTTGGCTGAATCGCTCGGCAAGCAGTTCGACAAGGAAGGCAAAGAAGTTTGCGAAGGTCGCACGCCGCTCGTAGCAGTCGGCACGACCGATATGCACTCCCAAACCCAACAACATCAGGAAGGCACGCTCGATAAAGTCGTCCAGTTCATCAAGGTTGCAAAGTGGGCTAACGATTTGACTATCCCGAATGTTTTCCCGAACGTCAAGAAACTCGCGGACATTTCCGGCGTAACTATGGGCGATGCTCTCGAAGTCGCTCGCCAATCCAATGCCGACGCGCTCAAATCCAACAGCCGTTTCAATGCTTGCTTCACGCTCCCCGAAGTCAACGAATATCACCTCGGCGAGCTTATGTATCTGCTGGCCATGTCGGTCGCTTACGAGGGCGAACTCCTCAACGTCGACGCTTTCAACCAACCCGGCGTCGAGGCTTACAAACGCATTATGGGTCCCAAACTTCAAGAACTCAAAGCTAAAGGCTAAAATTTTTCCGAGCAAATAAATTTAATCTCTCGTCTAAACAGGCGAGAGATTTTTTTATTATGAATGAGAAAATTTTTATCTATTCTTCACCGATGATTCTGACTTCGGGCGAAAGTTCAATGCCGTAAATTTCTTCGACGCGCCGCTCAACTTCCTCAATCAACTTCAAAACGTCTTGAGCTGTCGCGTGGTCGGCATTCACGACAAAGCCCGCGTGTTTTTCAGAGACCATAGCCCCGCCGATTTTCAAACCCTTTAAGCCCGCCTTGTCAATCAAAGTGCCGGCAAAATTTCCTTCGGGACGCTTGAAAGTTGAACCTGCGCTGGGGAAATCAAGCGGCTGTTTACTCTCGCGTTGCGTTGTGAACTCCGCCATTTTATTTTTAATCTCGTTTGGCTCGCCGCGTCGCAACTGCAATTCAACTTCGCAAATCGCGCAATTATTTTCCTGGAAAATGCTGTGGCGATAACCTAAATCTAAATCGCGCTTGTCGAACTCGATAAAAGCCCCGTCGCGAGTGACAGCTTTGACGTTCGCGATAATATTTTTCATCTCGCTACCGTATGCGCCGGCATTCATGAAAATTGCGCCGCCTATGCTGCCTGGAATCCCGCAAGCGAATTCCAATCCCGTCAAAGAATTTTCCGCCGCAAATTTCGCAACTGATTTCAATTCGGCTCCCGCGCAGGCAATAACCTTTTCCTCGTCGCAATTCATATCGCCGAAAAATTTTTCCGAAAACTTCACGACCGCGCCTCTGATACCCTTGTCGCGAACCAAAACATTCGAGCCGTTGCCAAGAATCGTACAATCTAAGCTAAACAAATTTATCAGCTTGAAAATTTTCGAAACTTCCTCCGCGCTCGACGGGAATATTAAAACGTCAGCCGCGCCGCCGATTTTAAACGTTGTATGCTCGCTCATTGGCGCGCTAAAAATAAATTGGTCTTTACTCAAAAACTTTTCGAGCTGCATTCCAAATGATTCTTCCCAAAACATAGCATCACCCCTTTAAACTTTCAAAACAGCTCCTGTAGAGGCGGAAGTTGTAAGTTTGGCGTAGCGAGCAAGGTAACCGGTTTTGATTTTAGGTTCGGGCTTAGTCCACTCTGCGCGGCGTTTAGAAAGTTCATCGTCGCTGACTTCGAGTTCAAGTTTGCGATTGGGAATGTCAATCGAGATAATGTCGCCGTCTTTAATTAGAGCAATCGCGCCGCCCTCCATAGCTTCGGGCGAAATGTGACCTATGCACGCGCCCTGACTTGCGCCGCTGAACCTGCCGTCAGTTATCAAGCCGACTTTCAAACCCGCGCCGGTTATCGCGGCCGTCGGATTCAACATTTCCTGCATACCCGGTCCGCCCTTAGGCCCTTCGTAGCGAATGACTACAACGTCGCCATTATGAATTTCGCCCGCCATGATAGCGTTAATTGCGGCCTCTTCGCTGTCGAAACATTTCGCCGCGCCCTTGTAAACTAACATATCTTCGCTAACTGCCGAAGCCTTGACGACCGCATAATCCGGACAGAGATTGCCTTGCAAAATCGCAATGCCGCCGGTCGTCCTGTAGGGGTTGTCGACCGTGTGAATGACATCGGGGCGCATAATTTTTGCGTCCTTAATCCTGTCACCCAAAGTGCCTGTGACTGTCAGCGCGTCGAGATTGAGCAGATTTTTCTTGGACAGTTCGTTCATTACGGCGTTAATGCCGCCCGCCTCGTCGAGGTCTTGCATATGATGACTTCCGGCGGGGCTCAGCTTCGTTATATAAGGCGTCCGCGCAGAAATTTCGTCGAAGAGCATCGCGGGGATTTTAATTCCGCACTCGTTAGCAATCGCGGTCAAGTGCAGAACCGTATTCGACGAACCGCCAATGCCCATGTCAACAGTTATCGCGTTCTCGAAAGCCTTCATAGTCAAAATATCTCGCGGGCAAATATTTTTGTCAAGCAAATCCATGATGACTTTGCCAGCGCGTTTAGCCAAAATGAATCTGTCGCCGGTATAAGCCGCAGGAATAGTGCCGTTGCCGGGCAGAGCCATTCCCAAAGCCTCGCTTAGACAATTCATTGTGTTAGCCGTGAAAAGTCCCGCGCAGGAGCCGCAACTCGGACAAGCATGAGCCTCAAGGTCAGTCATTTCCTCCGCAGACATTTTACCCGCCGCAAATTTGCCAGCCGCCTCGAATGCTTGACTGACGCTAATATCTCGCCCATGAAAACGTCCTGCCAACATTGGGCCGCCGCTCACGATTATTGACGGGATATTCAACCGCGCCGCCGCCATTAACATGCCCGGAACAACTTTATCGCAATTAGGAATGAGAATCAGAGCGTCAAAGCCGCTAGCCATCGCGACCGCCTCTATTGAATCGGCAATAAGTTCGCGGCTCGCAAGGGAATATTTCATGCCGGTATGACCCATTGCAATGCCGTCGCAAACGCCGATTGCAGGGAATTCAATCGGGGTACCGCCAGCCGCCGCCACGCCTAACTTAGCCGCCTCAGTTATCGATTTCAAATGCATATGACCTGGAATAATTTCGTTAAAAGAATTGCAAACGCCAATAAGCGGCCGGCTCAATTCGTCTACGCCAAAGCCGTTCGCGTGAAATAAACTTCTGTGAGCACAACGCGTCGCGCCCTTCTTAACAATGTCACTTCTCATCTGTTAAAATCTCCTTGAAAATATTTTGAAACGCTCGAACGCGGCTTAAACGTCCGATTTATCGTAACGCCGACCGCGTCAACTGGATGCAACGTCACGTTGCCTTTTTAAAAGTAACAAGGATTTTACAGCATTTGCCGCCGCCTTGCAATAAAATTTTTACTTGCGCTATTCAGTCAAAAAATAATCCTACAAGGTAAACAACGCATAAAACTTTTCGTGATAAAATATTCGCGGAGGTGAGGAGATGTCGCAAGAAAATTTGAGGAAGGAAAGTTGCCGCGACGAATTGCAATATATCGGGCTACGCATATCGTATTTTAGGAAAATGCAGAACATGACGCAGGCGCAACTCGCCGAGAAAGTTCATATCAGCAAAAATTATTTGTCGCACATAGAAAGTGGCTCGTCGAATAAGGCGGTGTCGTTGCCGCTACTGATAGAAATTTCAAAGGCGTTGGATATTCCGCTTTCGGTGCTCGTCGACCTGGAAGACTTCGACCAATCACGAGATAAAATTCGTCAGCAATTTGACGAGATAAAAATTATGTTCGAGGAAATGAAACAACTAAACGCCGACTTGGATAAAATGTTGGCGGAAATGGACAAGGCAAATCTTGAGCCGTGAATAAAAAAATCCCGCACTGAACGCGGGAATTTATTTTGTTGAGCCTTGAAGATTATTTATCGCGATGATGTTTCAAAGGGTGCGGCGTAATTTTTTTCAAGTCTACGCCAAAAGATTTTGCAACGTCCTCCCAAGTGTTGTTAATTTTGCGCTTGTCGAGGACGTCTTTAATATTTTTGCTCGCCGCGTTTGCAATGTTCCCGGCAATCATGATGTCGTGCGGGTTGTAGCCGTCCTTGAGCAAGCTCCTAAAAGTTTTAACGTCGGTCTTAGCTTGCGCGGCAAAATTTTCGTCGCGTTCCTGCTCGAAGAAATTTTTAACCTGCTCGCCGGTGATGCCCAATTTCTCAGCGACTTGCCGCCAATCAACTTTCATAGCCAACACGTCAGAAAAATTTTTCCCGCTGAGCTTAGCCAGAACTGCCGCGTATTTTACGTCCTCAATGTGCACGCCGTCATTTAATGCCGCTTCGACCTGCGCGGACTCAACGCCGTATTTTTCGGAAATATATTTAGCCCAGCCGCCGATATGTTCTGCTTCTTTTTCCTGCCAATTTTGTTCTTGGTCGGGCATTTCGGGCGGAGCCGCTAAGGCTTGCGAGCCCGTCAGGAACAATGCGCCGCTCAAAAGTCCCGCGATGATTTTTTTCTTGATGTTCATAAGTTTTCACCTCGCTCGAAGTATAAAATAAATCGTCGGCTTTGTCTTTAGGGCGGGATTAAAATTTTGGAGCGCGGCAGGATTTTTTATCATGGCGCAGAAAATTTTCGGAAAAAGATTTTGGGAGTGACAGCTAATGGATAAAAAGCAACTTGCGAAAATGGTTGCGGAAAAAATCGAGGCGGCCTTTCAAGCGAGCGACCATCCGAAAAAATTTTTCATCACGGAGAACGGGCGCGGCGTAGTCGACGGCGGCGACCTTTATAACGCGGTGCTCAAGGACGTTTTAGGCGTCGTGTCGGTTGCACTCGTTGATATTCTCGATGCGCTTATGGTTCCGGCTCCCGCCGCTACTCCTACTAAGGCCACCGAGAAACCCGCTAAAGCCTCAACAAAGAAATGATTGCTAAGGGGAAAGGGAAATGGGAGAAGGGAAAAGTAGGGATAAGACTTTTCCCATTTCCCTTTTCCCTTCTCCCTTGCAAAGGAGGTTCTTCCTTGATTAAAGATTTTGTCGAGAGCACTCAATTTCCTTTGACTAACTTAAAATTCTCTGCTAGAATGATTTTAAACTGAAAGTTAGGAGGATTAAGAGATGGCTCTCATTGTAAAAAAATTCGGCGGCTCTTCGGTTGCCACCACCGATAAAATTTTGGCAGTGGCTCAAAGAATCCTCTCCGAAAAAAAACCCGATGATAAAATTGTCGTAGTGGTCTCGGCAATGGGCAAGACGACCGACAGCTTAATCGCATTGGCCGGCGGCATCGATACCCAACCTTATAAAGCGGAATACCTGCGCGAACTCGATATGTTAATGACGACCGGCGAACAAGTTTCAATCGCGCTGTTGGCTATGGCGTTCAAAAAGTTGGGACAGCCTGCAATCTCTCTGACCGGCTCGCAAGTCGGCATGAGAACAAATTCCGTCCACACTAAAGGCAAAATTTTAGGAATAAAACCTAAGCGCGTTCACGACGAACTCAACAAAGGTCAAGTCGTCGTTGTTGCCGGCTTTCAAGGCGCAGATAAATTCGGCGACCCCGTGACTTTAGGGCGCGGCGGTTCCGATACTTCAGCAGTCGCCCTAGCCGGTGCCCTCAAAGCTGACGAGTGCGAAATTTTTACCGACGTCGACGGCGTCTACTCCGCTGACCCGCGCATCGTCAAAGGCGCAAAAAAAATGAAAGAAATTACCTATTTCGAGATGTTGGAAATGGCTCGGCTCGGCGCAGGGGTTATGCAACCGCGCTCGGTCGAAATGGGACAATACTTTAACATTCCGATTCATGTTCGCTCGACTTTTACCAAAGAGAAGGGCACGATTATCAGGGAGGATTATACGGTGGAGGAAAAAGATTTTGAGATACGCGGCGTGGCTCACGATATGAAGGTTGCGAAAATTTCAGTTATCGGCGTGCCCAATAGCCCCGGCGTTGCGCATACGCTCTTCCAAGCTCTCGCCGATGTTAATATTGATGTCGATATGATTGTCCAGAGCATTCGCAATATCGACAGAAATATAAATGACATTGTCTTCACGATTAACCTTAATGACCTGGCCGAAGCGAAAAAAATTATCGGCATCGCCAGCGAAAAAATAAATGCCGCGTCGGTTCTCGTAGAAGAGGATATGGCAAAAGTTTCAATCGTCGGCGCAGGCATGTTAGGCAGTCCGGGTATTGCGGCTCGCATGTTTGGCGCACTCGCTCGCGCTGATGTCAATATCGATATTATCAGCACGTCTGAAATTAGCGTTTCGTGCCTGGTTAAAGGATCGCAGGTTACGGAGGCAGTCAACAGCATTCATGATGAATTTTTCGCAGATTGAATCTGACATTCGCAAGTTCAAAGATCTCGGCGTACTTCGCGGGCGTGCCGGCAATCGCGATATTGCCGCTTTGCAAAGAGCCTTCGCGCTGTTCGGGATTGAAACGGAAATTTGCGGCGGCAACTTCAAATACAAAAATAACGGCGTCGAAGTCAGCGGCGATAATGCTTGGAGTTTGATTCTGAATCAGTACAGAGGCGGCTACCTGCCAACCACAAACTAAAATTTTTCGGACAGGTGAATCGTCATGAAGATTTTCGATTGCTTTACATTTTTCAACGAGCTGGAAATTTTAGAACTCCGGCTCGCTAGTCTTTATGACGTGGTTGATAAATTCGTCATCGTCGAGGCGGATAAAACGCACGCCAACATTCCTAAGCCCTTCAACTTCTACGAACACCTTCGCGACTTTGAAAAATATCTTCCGAAGATTCATTACATAATGGATAAATCTGTCGTAGCGTATAAGGGCGTGGGCGATTGGTCGATTGAAAATAATCAGCGCAATTCAATCATGAAGGGCTTGACCGATGCCGCGCCCGACGATTTGATTATAATTTCCGACGTTGACGAGATTCCGAACCCCGCGACGATTAGGACAATCCGCGAAAGTTTCACTGACAAAAGCAAGCACGTCGATTTTGTTGCCTTTTACGACACGACGCCTTACACGAAAAATAAATTGGTTGAATTTCATAGCGGCATGAGAGTGCCTAGCTTTTTAGATTTGAGCCCGCTCGGTTGCCGACAAAAATTTCATAGCTATTATTTTAATTGGGTATGTCGCGAAATTTCTTGGGAAGGTCCGGTTATCGGGAAGTTCAAACATATGGAGTCGCCGCAAGCTTTCAGGAATGTGCGCAGAAATTTGCCGCAGATTTTGGAAGGCGGTTGGCATTTCTCGAACATGGGCGGCGTCGAAAAAGTTTTGGAGAAAATGGCGGCGGCGGTCGAATGCGTTGAGCTTTCCGCCGTCGATAAAAAATATCTCGACAAAAATTTTGTCCTTGAGGCTATGGCGAACGGGAAATATTTTCATACGCCCGCAAAGTTTGTACCGTGCGATGTCAGCGAAATAACTTTGCCCGCGCTCAACGACTTCCTAAAAAAATATCCGCACTTTGTCAGGGCGAAAACGTAAAATATTGTATACTTTCGCGGGCATAGTCGACTTTAAAAAGAATTTGTGATAGATTGTGCGCGATAAAAATCTTAACGGAGGCTTCTTGAATATGACAGCAACTCACGCGGCGGGCAGGAAATTAAAAGACGCTATCTTTGACGCAAACCAGGCTTGCAACGAGGCAATAAAAATTCACGGCAAGGATAAAGTCACTAACGCGACAATCGGCGTAGTTTTGAACGAGGAGGGCAAACTTGCGACGCTCAACACCGTAGAAAAAGTTTTCCGCGAAATGGATATGTCGGAGCTTGTCGCCTACGCGCCGATTTCCGGACTGCCCGATTATCTCGACGCGGTTACCGATTTGACTTTCGCCGACAACAAGCCCGCAGGTTACTTCGGAGCGGTCGCGACGGCGGGCGGCACAGGCGCGATTCATCATGCGATTGCTAACTACGCTGAACGCGGTGACGCCGTTTTGACTTCCGATTGGCGTTGGGGCACCTACGATTTGATTTGCAACGAGACCGGCAAGCATCTTGAGGCGTTCAAACTTTTTGACGACGCGCTGAATTTTAATATAAACGATTTCGCGGTTAAGGTCGACGCGCTTTTGAAGAAACAAAACTCTTTGCTCGTGATTATCAATACGCCCGCGCACAATCCGACCGGATACGCGCTCAGCTCTGAAGAATGGGATAAAGTTATCTCCGTCCTCAACGCGCAAGTTTCGACCGGTAAAAAAATTTCTTTGCTGGTCGACATTGCCTACATAGACTTTGCCGGCGAAAAAAATTCTACTCGCGCCTTCATGAAAAAATTCTCCGACTTGCCCGAAAACTTTTTCGTGATGATTTCGTTCAGCATGTCGAAGAGTTACACATTTTACGGGCAGAGGACGGGCGCGCTTATCGGCATTTCGTCGAGTCAAAAAATTATCGACGAGTTCAAAGACGTCAGCAAATATTCTTGCCGCGCTACGTGGTCGAATATCAATCGCGGGGCGCAAGCGTTGCTTGTCAAACTCAACGCCGATAAAGACCTTGCCGCGCACTACGAGTGGGAGCGCAATGAACTTTATCATATGGTTCAACGCCGCGCAGATGTTTTCGTTGACGAGGCTAAGGCTTGCGGCTTGAGGATTGTTCCTTACAAGGGCGGATTTTTCATCGCGATACCTGCCGACAATCCCGCCGCCGTCTGTCAGAAACTTCACGACGATTTAATTTTTGCCGTGCCGTTGAAGTTGGGAATAAGAGTTGCGGCTTGTTCGACTTCCTTTGAGAAAATGCACGGGCTCGCAGAAAAAATCTGTCGCGCCATGAAGTAAATCATTAGCACATAAAAAAATGCCCCGTCATGGGGCTAAATTTTTTAAGGGGATACAGGGTGGTTAATATGGATTCAGGATGGAGTTAATGTGGTTGTGGTGAGCTTATTTATTTTTCGGGAAGCGTTTGATGAACTCGTCAGCCATTTCGTTGAGAGTGCACCAGCGGACGCCCTCGAATTTATTGATGTGGTCGATTAGTTTTTGATGACAGCCTAAGCATTTAATTCTGCCGGAAACGTCAGGGTGAATAGTCATTGGGAAGACGGCGAAGTCGTAATTTTCATACACGTAATCGAATGAATCAGCCCACATATCGAAAATATCGTGCGGATTGTAGAAGCCGAAGCTATTGGGCGATTTTTTCATGAACATAAGCGGCGGAATGTCATCTAAATCCCAGTTTGCAGGAATTTCGACAAGGTCAGTCTCCTCGCCGCGAATCAAAGGTTTCATCCACGTTGACGCGGGTTTAGAGTAATCGATTTTGCTCCAAGTGTCGCCAATTCGGACGTAATAGGGCATGCAATCGTGGTGCATGAGCGAATGGTCGTATTTAATGCCGTATTTCTTGAGGAGCTTATCAGTTACGTTGGAAAACTCCCACCAAGGCGCGACATAACCTGTGGGCGGCTTGCCGGTGAGTTCGGTGATAAGTTCGATACTTTTGACGAGAATATCTTCTTCCTGCTGAGGCGTCATAGCGAGGGGGTTTTCGTGGGAATAGCCGTGCGCGCCGATTTCGTGCCCGTCTGCGACAATCATTTTCATTTGTTCGGGGAAAGTCTCGATTGAGTGGCCAGGCGCGAACCAGGTAACTTTGATATTATTTTTCTTGAAGAGTTTGAGCAAGCGGGGAATGCCAACTTCACCGGCGAAAAGACCGCGAGAAATATCATCGGGGGAATCTTCGCCGCCGTAGGAGCCGAGCCAACCCGCGACAGCGTCAATATCGACGCCGTAGCCGACCAAAATTTCTTTCTTAGCCATGTTAATGCCCTCCTAAAAGTTTTTGTTATACAATTTCCAATTCAGGTCGCGGAGATAGGGTAAAGTGTTCCGCATTTTTTCAGTCGCGGACAAGTCAATTTCCGCAATAACAATCCGTTCCTCTTCGACGCCCGCCGCCGCTAAAATTGTAGCATCGGGCGCGACGATTCTGCTCAAACCGCCGAAAATCGAATCGGAATCCTGTCCGCAACGATTACACGCGATAACGAAGGCTCCATTCTCCAAAGCGCGGCTTTTCGACGCAATGTCCCAAGCGTAGTAGCGGGCTTTGCCGAATGCGGAAGGATAAATCAGAATATCCGCGCCCTTTTGAGTTTGAATCCGCGCAGGTTCGGGGAAGCCGATTTCGTAGCAGATGAGAAGCCCGACGGTCGCGAAAGGCAATTTGATGACACCGATTGAATTGCCTTTGCCGAAACGGAATTTTTCGCCGTTCCAAAGGTGCATTTTGCGCTGACGACCGATTAAACCTTCCGCGCCGACGATTATCGCCGTGTCGTAAATAATTTTATCCTCTCCCTTCTCAAGAATGGCCGCCGCGATGTAGACGTTAAATTTTTCGGCGAGCCGTTGCAAATGATTAGTAGTTTGTCCTGGAATTTCTTCGGCCAAGTCTCGGTCTTTGAGTTCGACGCGATAACCTGTGCTGAAGAGTTCGGGCAGGACGATGAGTTTTGCGCCTTGCGACGCGGCTTTGGCAATCAGGCTCGTGGCATGAGCGAGATTTTTTTCCTTATCGTAAGGAGTGCAGTCCATTTGAACGGACGCTGCGATAAATTTGTTCGCCATTTGATTCGCCTCTTTTCCTTTATGCCTTCGCACTTATAAAAAGCAAATCGCGTGCCAAGTGTGGTTTAAGGGGAAAGGGGAATGGGAAAAGGGAAAAGTATTTTAAACTTTTTCCTACTTCTCCCTTTTCCCTTCTCCCTAAATTAAGGGGAAAGGGAAACGGGAAATGGGAAAAGTGTTTTAAACTTTTTCCTACTTCTCCCTTTTCCCATCTCCCTTCTCCCTTTTTATGCGCAACGCCATATCCGATTATGCGACGCCGAATAATTATTTCTTGCTGAGCTTGCGGCTGACCGTGCTTTGATTGACGCCGAGAACTTCAGCTATTGCGGTCGTAGTTTTGTACTTCTTCCGCGCCATAGCCAAAAGTTTTTCCTCCAAAATTCTCTGCGCGTCTTTGAGCGGAATAATTTCGCTGACGTGAATGACTTCGCCGCGTTCTTTGGCGATGACTTCGGGCAGGCTCTCAACCTCGATTAGCGATTGCGGCGACAGGACAACCATACGCTCGACGGCGTGTTGAAGTTCGCGGACATTGCCGTCCCAAGAGTAGCGGAAAAATGCGTCCATAACTTCAGGCGAAAATTTGCAGTCGAGATTGTACTTGCGATTATATTTCTCCAGAAACGCCAGCGATAGCGGCAAAATATCATCGCGTCTTTCGCGCAATGGCGGAATGCAAATTTGCACGACGTTTAGCCGGTAGTAAAGATCTTTTCGGAAATTGCCGCGCTCAATCTCCTCCAAAAGATTTTTATTCGTCGCCGCGATGATTCTAACGTCAAGTTGTTTAGTCTTAGTGCCGCCGACGCGCATAAATTCTTTTTCCTGCAAGACGCGCAAGAACTTTGCTTGCATGTTGATTGGGATTTCGCTAATCTCGTCGAGGAAAAGCGTCCCATGATTCGCCAGCTCGAAAAGTCCGGGCTTGCCATTACGCTCGGCACCCGTGAAAGCTCCGCGCTCATAGCCGAAAAGTTCCGATTCAAAAAGCGTCGGCGGTATCGCGCTGCAATTTATTTTTATGTAAGGCTTATCTGCGCGGCGGCTCTTAGTCGCGATTAGGTTCGCTAAAACTTCCTTGCCAACGCCCGATTCGCCCGTTATCAAAACGGCAACGTCGGTTTCGCTAACTTTCATAGCGCGTTCAAAAACTTTTTGCATTTCGGGACTTGCCGCGATGAACGAAGAATTTTCCTTTGCCATGCGACTTAGCGCGAGTTCGCGTTTGTAGCCGTCGAGCAAAAGCCGCGTGTCTTCCAATTCTTTTGACAAGCCGCTTTCGTTCGGGATTATGCGCGAAGTATTTATGACGCGAATAATTTTGCCCGCCTCGTTTTGAATGGGCGTGCCCATGACCAAAAGTTTTTTACCGGTCGCGGTCGTCTGAATCGCTTGCACGCGGCGTTTACTTTCCAAAACCATGCGCGTTATCGACGGATAATAAATTTTCTCGCGCTCCAAGTCGTAAACGCTCTTACCGACAAGAAATTTCGCGTCGACGCCCCAAATAGAATTCGCCGCTGAACTGACTTCCAAAGTTATGCCGTCGCCGTCTGAAGCGTAAATCACGTCCCAATTAGTTTCAAAAAGTTTGTGAATATCTTCGGCGATGCTGCTGTAGTTTAACTCCATGTAGCCGCCCGACCCCGCGCCGTAATTGTGAAATCTCATCTCCAACGCGCCTTTTATGCCGCGCTCGGAAAAAATATTGCTCAAAACGACCAAGTCATCATTCTCGCGGAAAATCAATTTAGTTTCGGTCGAATAGCTCAAGGCGTTGACGAGCTGTTGAGAGTTGGAAAATTTCCTGACGTCCGCGCCCAAAATTTTATCGGGCGACACCCCTTTAGCCTCGCAGTATTCGCGATTCGCTTTGATAATTTTGCCCGCCTTGTCGATTACGACCAATTCGCAAGGCAATGCATCCATCAATATTTGCTCCGTCATTTTTAACCACTCCTTGTGTAAGAAATATTAGGCCTCCTCACCTCTAGTCAGTAGCCGCGCAGATTTATCCGAGATGATTCCCAAAAGAATTCCGCAAGCCAAGCCGATTGCTGTAAGTTCAGGCGAGCCGCCGAGAGCGTTGACCGCGTAGAAAGTCGCGTTGCCTATGAAAGTTCCGGGTATAAAGCTCAAAAGTTCGGCGTGCGCTTGCCAACACATTATCGCCGCGAAAATTATCGTGAAGAAATAATACGGCACGTTCGGGAACATTCCGCAAAGTTTAATCGTCAAAACGCCCCAGATAACTCCGCTTAGATTCGAGCACAAACCGAGCCTTACGCCTTTGACGCCGCCGCCCGCCGCAAAATACGTCGCCCAACCCAGAAAGCCCGCGAAACTTATCAGCCCAAAATTATCCGCCGCGAAACACCATAAGCCCGCCAAAATTCCGACCGTCACGCCGATCGATATTAAATAAGTCATAGTTATCGCCTCCTGCCCTTTTAAAAAGCAAGTCGCGTGCCAAAAATTATCTTGCAAATTTCATTGTCAAAGGGCGCGATTTGTGATTTAATATCCGTAGCAAAAATTCCAGAGGAGTGAGCACTATGAATTTGAAGGAAGCATTCCAAGCACAAAATAAAATTGAGCGGCTTTTTGACTTCGTGTCGGGCTACCTCGATGACGAAAAAAATTTAATCAGCACGACCGAAAAACATCTGCGCTCAAAGGCGGCGGAAGGTCAGCAGGACGAGAAAATTGATATCGTCGTCGACAACAAATTTCCGCCCGATAAGGTTATCGATTTTATGTTGATGTTAATTGACGAGCGCGAGAAATTAGCGAAGGCGATTCACAACGCGAAAGCCTCTATGAAATTCGATTTGGATAGCGCGGTCGACGTGAATAAAAAACGCCACTCCGCCGCCGAAACGTTTCGCCAACTCCGCAATTTCAAAAGTTCGAGCTTGCTTGATAAAAATGCGGGCGTCGGCTACGTCTTCAACAAGGAAGGCAATCAGACAACTTATCGCTACGACATCGAGCGCGTTAAAACTATCGACTACGACCGCAACCGCGTCCGCGAGCTGATTAAAAAAATTCAGAAGGAAGCTAACAAAGTTTCAAACGAGATTGACGCCGCGCTTATCACGACGACCGTTAAATATAAATTGCCCTTCGACATGAACGCCAGCAATCTCGAAATCATTGAAGAATTCGTAAGCAAGTAAGATTAACTACGCATTGCGCATTACGCATTACGCATTGATTAGGCGGCGTCGGTTCAGGTGCAGATGAACTGAGAGGCTGCACATTTTGAAAACCGCTTTCTGCAAAAGAGCGACCATTAAGACGGGTCGCAGAATGTCACCGCATTTTCGACCGGGTAAATATCGTTAACACTAATACTCCAGTTCGACAATCGCAAAGTCTTCAACTCGTCAACGCGCCCTTTCAAAAAATCTAAAACACACCTCCACAGGGAATTGAAAAATCCTTGTTCGTTGAGTCGCCTTCGGGCGGCGAATAGACAAAGCCTTTTTAATGCGTAATGCGTAGTGCGTGATGCGGAATAAAATTTTTAAAGACAGGAAGTGATTTCATGGACGCACTAATTTTATCGCGCTTGCAATTTGCAATAACTACAATTTATCATTTTTTATTCGTGCCCGTGACGTTGGGCTTATCAATTTTCGTCGCGCTGCTTGAGACGTGGTACGTCACGAGCGGCAGTTACGAAGAGCGCGTTAAGCTCAAAAAGCTCGTTAAATTTTTCGGGACAATCTTCCTGATAAATTTCGCAATGGGCGTCGTGACCGGCATCGTGCAAGAATTCCATTTCGGAATGAACTGGTCGGAGTACGCGCGATTTATGGGCGATATTTTTGGCGCACCGCTCGCGCTTGAGGCTCTGACTGCATTTTTTATCGAGTCGACATTTATTGGGCTGTGGATTTTCGGCTGGGATAAGCTAAGCGAAAAACTTCACTGCCTTTGCATTTGGATTGTCGCTTTCGGCAGTAATCTTTCGGCGTTTTGGATTTTGGTCGCGAACTCGTTCATGCAACACCCTGTCGGCTACGCGATTGAAAATGGTCGAGCCGTTATGACAGATTTTGTCGAGCTCGTTACAAATCCCTATGTCGCTGGCGAATATTCGCACGCATTATTTGCGGGCATAACAACGGGTGGCTTTTTAGTCATCGTGGTGAGCGCGTGGAAAATTGCTACTGATGACGAGTCGTGCGAAATGTTCGTCAGGACTTTACGCCGCGCAGTTTTGTACACGATGCTTGGCGTTTTAGGCGTAATGGGTTCGGGGCATATGCACGCGCAATATCTCGCCGAAGCTAATCCGATGAAGTTGGCGTCATTCGAGGCGTTATGGGAGACGGAAGACCCTGCGCCGTTCGCAGTCGTCGCCGATATAAATCAGGAAATGCGGCGCAATGATTCAGAAATTTTAATCCCGAAAATGTTCAGTTTTATGGTTCACAACTCGTTTAGCGGCGAGGTCAAAGGCATTAACGATTTGCAAAAAGAAGCGGTCGAGAAATACGGCAGCGGCTATTACATTCCAAACGATGTGCGCGGCATGTTCTGGAGTTTCCGCGCTATGGTCGGGACGGGCGGCTTGCTACTGTTTATCGTTTTCGTGACGGGTTGCCTAGCATTTTTCTGCCGCGACAAAATTAGGGATTGCCGTTGCTGTTTGAAACTAATGCCGCTTTTGTTGCCGTTGCCATTTATCGCGAACTCGGCGGGCTGGTACATAGCGGAGGCAGGGCGGCAACCGTGGATAGTCGTCGGCTTGCAGAAAACAGCGGTCGCAGTCAGCCCGAATCTATCGGCGGGCGAAGTTTGGATAACTTTAATCGGGTTCACGGCAATTTATTTATTCTTAGCGGTCTGTGCGGTCTTCGCGGCGGTCATGTTCATTCGGAGGACAAAAATCACTGCTGAGGAGTGATTACAATGACTGAAGACGAAAAACGAATTATCAACGTTGAATCGCGCGTTGATAATCTCGAAACGACATTCAAAATGTTTATTCAAGAGATGCGCGACTTCAAAACCGAAATGCGTCAGCAAAATCAAATGCGCGCTGAAGAAATTCGCGAACTTCGGCAAGATATGAAAGCTATGCAAGTTAATCTTGACGCAAAAATTGCCAATCTCGACACAAAGATTGACGGCATTGGCAAACACGTTCAAAATTTGACAGTCGCGGCAATGGTCGGTATGGGCGCAACGGTTATCGGCGTCGCAATGATTGCTGTAACCGTCGTTTACTCGATTTTGACGCATTGAAAGGGAGTGAGGATTATGGACTTAAATATCATTTGGTTTATCTTGATAACGGTGCTTTTCATGGGCTTTTTTATCCTTGAGGGCTTTGATTACGGCGTCGGCATGATGATGCTTAGCCGCTCGAAGAATGAACGCTCGCAATTTGTCCGCGCAATCGGTCCTGTGTGGGATGGCAATGAAGTTTGGATGATAACTGCGGGCGGCGCGACTTTTGCGGCATTCCCGCACGTTTACGCGACAATGTTTAGCACATTTTATCTTGCGCTATTTTTAATGCTCCTCGCGCTGATTATGCGCGGCGTTGCCTTTGAACTGCGCGGCAAACTCAAATATTCCGACTGGATTAACTTCTGGGACTTCGGAATTATGTTCGGGAGTTTTGTCCCCGCGCTTTTATGGGGCGTCGCGGTCGTAAATCTCCTGCGCGGCCTCCCAATCAATTACGAAATGCATTATGTCGGCAGTTTTCTCGATTTGCTTAATCCGTGCGCAATTTTGGGCGGAATTTTCTTTGTAATGCTGTTCGCATTTCACGGCGCGAACTTTTTGGCACTAAAAATCGCCGATAAAGCCCTTGTCGAGGACTTACAGCGCAAAAGTTTCCGTCTCGGACTGTTTTCCTTGCTTTTCTACGTTTTATTTGCCGCTTCTGCCGCTCACGACACTGATATTTTGGCAAAACTCGGTACAGTCGTATTTTTAGGGCTTTCAATCGCCGCAATTATCGCCGGTTGCGCAGGATCTTACGCCGGAAAGGCTTGCAAGGCTTTTATTTCCTCCACGCTCGCTATTGCCTGCCTCACTATCGCATTTTTTAACGCGCTTTTCCCAAGAATCATGGTTTCGAGCATTTCGCCCGATTTCAGCCTGAATATTTACAATTCCGCCTCCACGCCCCATACTTTGTTCCTAATGACGGTTGCCGCCGTGATTTTTGTTCCGATTGTGCTGATTTATCAAGCTTGGACATATAAAATTTTCAAAGAACGCGTGACGCCTGCCGATGTTCACTATCACTGAATTTTTTAAAGCAAATAAGAAAATCTTCGCCGAAATTGCACTTTACAAGCTCGTCGAAGGCTTTTTTATTTTAATCGGCGCAAATTTCTTAGTCAAATTTATAATTTCTCCCTCCGAAATGACTTTGTTAGCAACTTTCGCACTTTTCGCAGGGAGATTTTTTATTTCCGCGCTCGCTGATAAATTTTTCGCCCGACTATCGCAAAAAATCCAATTTTCCTTCCGAAAATCAATCCACGAGCAAATTTTTAAGCGAAAAACTCAAAGCGGCGAACTTTTAACGCTGATTTTCGACACTTTACAAGCTCTGGACGATTTTTTTATCAAAGTCGCGCCCCAAATCGCTTCCGCAATAATCTTCCTGCCAATTTTCCTAATCTGCGCGGTTTTCACAGATTTTTTAACCGCTGCAATTTTATTCGTGACTTTTCCAATCGCGCCGCTACTTTTATGGCTCATCGGCAAGGTTACGGCTGAAAAAAACGCTCGCGCTTGGGCTCAACTCCAAAAATTAAACTCAAATTTCAAAGAATTACTCTCCGCAATCACTACTCTTAAAATTTTCGGCAAAATCGACGCCGGAGCAGAAAAAATCCACCAAACTTCCCAAAAATCATCGCAATCAACGCTCGAAGTGCTGAAATTTGCGTTCATATCGTCGTTCGCGCTCGAATTGATGACAACTTTATCAATCGCGCTAGTCGCAGTGACTTTGGGACTGCGTTTAATCTCCGGCAACGTCGAATTTTACGCGGCGTTATTTTTATTGCTACTCGCGCCCGAATTTTTCTTGCCGATAAGGCGTTTTGGCGTCGCTTTCCACGTAATAATCTCTGCAAAATCATCTTTGGAGCGTTTAAGCAAATTTTTAGCCGTTTCGGAAGAAAAAATCGGCTCGATAGAGAAAATTTTAATGCCACCGACAATTTCAGTCAAAAATTTGAGCTTCGGCTACCAAAAAGCGCAGATATTCAGCGATTTGAACTTAAAATTCCGCGCAGGTAAGATAACGGCGGTAATCGGCGAATCGGGAGCGGGGAAATCAACTTTGCTGAAACTTTTAGCAGGAATTTTGACTCCGACGGCGGGCGAAATCTTTTTCAACGAGTTTTCCGCCGCAAAAATTGAGAAAAAGTCATTGCAATCCAAAATTTCATACGTTCCGCAAGCTCCGCACCTATTCGAGGCGACTTTGCAAGAAAATTTGACGATATTTGACGAATTGAGCGGCGCAGAGCTGAAAAAATTCCTATCTGCGCTGAATTTATCAACTTTGGAATTAAAATCGCGGCAAAAAGTAAGTCGCGGGCAACTTCAACGGCTCGGATTGATTCGCGCACTGCTAAAAGACGCGCCGATAATGATTTTGGACGAACCGACCGCAGGTTTGGACGAAATTTCGGAAAAAAAGGTGCTTGAGCTGATAAAATCGGTGTCGATACGCAAAACAATCATAATAGCGACGCATCGAGCGGCAGTAATCGGAATCGCGAACGAAATTTTAAAACTCTAACTCTATTTTATGGTGACGAGCGTCGCGCCGGTGCCGCCTTCGTCCTGGTCGGCGAATTGGAAATTGGCAACGGAATTATTGCCGCGCAGGAAATTATGAACGCCGATTCTCAACGCGCCGGTGCCCTTGCCGTGAATTATCAAAACCTGCTTGAGACCGGAAAGTTGCGCGTCGTCAATAAATTTGCCGCAAATTTGCTCAGCTTCGTCGACGGTCATGCCGCGAATATCCAAACTGCGCGTGGCGGTCGAAGTTTTCTGCAAAAGTCCGAGCGAACCGCGATTTTGATTGGCGGGCGGTGAAAAATTTTCTTGAGAATTGTGACTGACGAATCGGCAAGCGGAAATTTTAACGGTGGTGCGCATCGCGCCGATTTGCACGCTCAAAGAATCGTCGTCGATAGCAAGGACGGTGCCTTTTTGGTCGAGCGGCTTGATATAAACAGTGTCGCCGACGGCGAGATTTTCTATTTTAATGCGGGTGCCGACGAATTTATCAGCGATAATTCCAGTAGCGGAATCGATTTCGGACTGGCGGATTTTGTCGCGGGATTGCTGAATTACTTGCTGGCGGCGTTTAATGCCCGCGTCGTTGAATTGTTCTTTGAGCGCGGCGATAATTTCTTCTGCCTCGCGCTTAGTCTCGCGAATCATGGCGGCGGATTTTTCCTTAGCCTTGCGAATAATTTCGCCCTTATTTTTAGCGATTTCGTCGCGCATTTCGGCTATTTTCTTTTCATTTTTAGCGATTTGGAGTTGTTTTTCAGTGATTTCGGCGTTTTTTTGTTCAAAAATCATGCGTTGGGCTTCGAGTTCGGAAATAATCTTTTCAAAATTGGCGTGGTCAGCGGTTATGAGCTGTTTAGCGCGAAGAATCAGACTTTGAGGCAAACCGAGCCTTTGACTTATGGAAAAAGCGTTACTTGCGCCTGGAATGCCGATTAAAAGGCGATAAGTGGGGCGCAGAGTGTCGGAATTGAATTCGACGCAAGCATTTTCGATTTTTTCGGTCGAGTAAGCGAAAGTTTTCAGCTCGGAATAGTGAGTAGTGGCGATAGTCGCCGCGCCGATTTGCAAAAGTCGTTCGAGAATGGACATAGCTAGGGCTGCGCCTTCGTCAGGGTCGGTACCTGCGCCGATTTCGTCGAGCAAAACCAAATCATTTGGGGTTACTTCGTCCAAAATCGCGACAATTTTCTTCATATGGGCGGAAAAAGTCGATAAACTCTGCTCGATTGACTGTTCGTCGCCAATATCGGCAAAAATATTGGTAAAAACGGCGATTTTGGAGCCGAAAGCGGCAGGAATATACAATCCGGACTGCGTCATAAGGGCTAAAAGCCCCAAAGTTTTCATGGAAACGGTTTTTCCGCCGGTATTTGGGCCGGTGACGAGCAACATAGAAAAATTTTCGCCGATTTTAATATCAATGGGGATAACGGCGTTAGAATCGATTAGCGGGTGTCGCGCGGCTTTTAAATCGGTAAATTTATCTAAAATTGGCTCTGTAGCGTTCAAATCGCGAGCAAATTTGGCTTTTGCGAAGACTAAATCAATTTCTGCGAGAATTTTTACGTTATTTGATAGGGAATCGAGATTTTTACGGACGGAATCGCTTAAAAAGCGCAAAATCCTAGCGATTTCGTGACGTTCGGCGGCTTCAAGCTCTTTGACGGTGTTATTTAAGTTCACAACTGACATTGGCTCTATAAAAACGGTGGCACCGGTGGCGGATTGGTCGTGAACAATGCCTGCGAATTGCGATTTATACTCCAATTTGACGGGCAAAACGTATCTATCGCCGCGCATGGTAACGATAGCGTCTTGAAAGAATTTTTGCTTGCTAGAATCGTGCAGGATGTTAAAAATTTCGGTTTTGATACGATTTTGGGCGGATTTTAGGTCGCGACGGATATTTTTTAGCTCTTGAGAGGCGGAATCGCGAATATTTCCGTGTTCATCGACGGAATTATCGAGTAAACGTTCGAGATTGCCTAAAATTTCGAGTTGAGAGGCTTGAAATTTCAATTTAGGCGCGTCGATTTGAATTTCCTTGAAAAAAGCTTTAACTTGGCGCATGGTATACATAGTGGAGAGGATATTTAAGAAATCTTCGGCATCGGCGACGCTTCCGAGCTTAATTTTCCTAAAAACGTCGCGAACGTCGCGAAAACCGCCTAAAGGAGGCGAATTTAGAGCAAAAATCTTAACAGCTTCGGTTGTGAGGGAAATATTTTCTTTAACGGCGTCGAAATCGCTACTTGGCTCGATTTTTTCGGCTAATTCCTTTCCGAAATTGCTTGTGGCGCAATTTTTTAAGCGCGAAAGAATTTTATCGAACTCAAGCGTTTTAAAAGAGTTTTTTAGCATTGAATCACCCTTTCGAGGAGTTTTTTCCGATTTTAATTGACTTTAGGCGGCGCGTCAAATATATTGACGAAAATGACTTTACGGGGCTTTATGCTTTAAACTTCGCAAAAATTTTATCTGTAATTAAGTGCGGCAGATTTTTTGTGCTATAATCTGAAGAAAATTTGATTAAGGAAGCGCGTAGGGTGACAATCGGGAAATTTATTTTGATTTGTATTGCGGCTTTGCTTTTGAACTTAATCGGCGCGTCAATCGTGGAAATTTTCAACTTGCCGTTGTACTTGGACACGAGCGGAACAATTTTTATCGCCGCGCTTGGGGGGTATGTGCCTGGAATTGCGGTTGGGTTCTTCACGAATCTTTTCAAAGCAATTTTCGATTCGTCGGAAATGTATTATTGCACGGTCAGCATAATGATTGCGATTTTTGCGGCGTACTTTGCGCGGAAAAATTTTTTCAATCATATCGGCAAAGTTTTGATTCTGATACCGTTCTTGACGCTTTTATCGGGGACATTCGACCTGCTGATAGAAAATTTTTTGCACGCGACGGATTTTATCAAAGCGATGACGGAATTTGAATTGAGCTTCTCGGAAAATTTGCGTAATGAACTAATCGACAAAACATTTTCAATCTTGCTGGCGTTTTTTATGTTGAAGTTGACGCCGACAAAAATAAAACGTACCATAAAATTAGTCGGGCGCAGTCAAGCACCGCTATCAGACGAAATGAAACGCGCTATGAACGAGAAAAATTATTTATCGTCGTCATTGCGCACCAAAATGCTTTTGATATTGATGATGAGTTCGCTTTTGGTATCGTTCTCAATCGCGCTGATAAGTTATCTACTTTTCAAGGACACGGCAACCGAAGACCGGATAAAAACTGTCGACGGCATGGTTACAGTTGTCGTGGGCATGATTGACCCTGCGCGGGTCGACGACTACATAAAATACGGGCGCGAGGCTCAAGGCTACAAAGAGACCGAGGAAAAACTTTACACGATTAAAAATAGCGCGGTCGATGCGAAATATCTTTACGTTTACAGGATTATGGCGGACGGCTACCACGTTGTTTTTGATTTGAATACGGCAATGTTCGAGGGCGATAGAGCTGGCGAGATTGTCCCGTTCGATGAAAGCATTTTGAAATATCGCGACGATTTGATTGCGGGCAGACCGATTCCGCCGATAATTTCCGACGACGAATACGGCTACCTTCTGACGATGTACAAGCCGATTTACGACGCGGCGGGCAAATGTCAATGTTATGCGGCGGTTGATTTTTCTATGGACGCGCTACCCGAATATACCAGAATTTTTATTATCAAGTTACTGATACTATTCGCGGGCTGTTTCATATTTATTTTGGCGGTGGGCTTGGCATTCGTCGAGAACAATATAATTTTGCCGGTCAACACAATGGCTTACTGCGCGAAAAATTTTGCTTACGACAGCGAGGCGGCTCGCGAAAAGAACATTGAGAGCATAAAAAGTTTGAGAATCAAGACCGGCGACGAAATAGAAAATTTATACGCCGCGCTGATTCGGACGACCGAAAATCTTTTGAACTACCTAAAATATTTGCAACGCGCGAAAGGTCAAGTCGCTGACATGCAGGTAAAATTTTTGGCTATGGACGAGATTGCGCACAAGGACGCTATGACCGGCGTAAAAAATAAAACTGCCTACGAAGAGGCAACCGATTTGCTCGACAAGAAAATTTTATCGGGGCACGCGCAATTTTGCATTGTCATGGTCGACGTGAACTTTCTAAAGCGCGTCAACGATACCTACGGGCACGAGCGCGGCAACGAATATCTTATCAACGCTTGCAAATTGACTTGCGGCGTCTTCGGCAAGGAAAATGTTTATCGGGTTGGCGGTGATGAATTCGTCGTGATAATCGAGGGCGAAAAGGTTTCCCTATGCAAATATTTTGTCGCGCAGTTCAAAGCGGAAATGGAGCTTAAATCTTCCAGCCTGTCGCTTAAGCCTTGGGAAAAAATTTCTGCGGCAATCGGCATGGCGATTTACAATCCCGTTCACGATAAAAATTCCGACGAAGTTTTCAAGCGCGCCGATTCCGATATGTACGCCAATAAACTTGCAATGAAAGCCGCAAGGACTGATTGAAATGATAAAAGGCAAACCGTCACCAATTTTTATATGCGTCGCGGCAATCGCTTTGAACTTGTGCGGGGCATTCGTCGCGAGAAGTTTTGAGTTGCCGCTGTTCCTTGATACGGTCGGGACAATTTTTATCGCGATGATGAGCGGCTACGTACCGGGCGTAGTCGTCGGCTTCACGACGCATTTTCTAACATCATTCGTCGACGAAGAGGAAATGTATTATTGCTCGGTGAGTATCTTTATCGCGATAGCCACGACATTTTTAGCGCGGCGCGGCTGGTTCCGGAAATTTTTTAAGGCGTTAGCGGTAATCCCTGCGCTTGCGTTGATAGCGACGATTTTAAGCGAAGTTATCGGGAAATTTTTATTCTGCACGGGCGTCGTCCAAGCGTTGAGCGAAATTCAAATACACTTCGCGATAAATTTCCTGCAAGAACTCGCCGACAAAGGGTTGAGCGTAATTGCGGCATTTCTCCTGGTGAAGTTCGTTCCGGCGTCGATAAAAGATACCTTCAGCATTTTTGGGAAAAGACAAGCTCCGCTGACCGCCGAACTGCGTAGCGCGGTTTACGAGCGCAAATGCCCAAAGTCATCGCTACGAACGAGAATCCTTTTGATATTGATGTTGAGTTCGCTATTTATTGCGGCGTCGATTGCGTCAATCAGCTACAGGATTTTCGAGCAGGCCGCAACGAATGTTCAAATCAAAATCGCGGACGGCTTAGCAACGATTGCCGCGAATCAAATTGCCGACAATTTCAATGACGTTGATAAAAAATTCGCCGCCATTAAGGATAGCAACTCCGACGTTAAAAATTTGCGCGTCGAAAAATTTCTGCCCGACAATGTGATTGCTGACACGGCGATAATTTCCGGCGACTTGTTGACGCTGTACAAACCTGTTCGCGACCGCGCAGGTCAAATTCAATATTACGTCGCGATTGAACTGAGCATGGATTTGATTTCGGATTACGGCAGGACTTTTACAGCTAAGGTGCTTGCGCTATTTTCGGGTTGCTTTGTATTCGTTTTCGTTATCGGGTTGCGTTTCGTCGAGAACAATATTGTTTTGCCGGTGAACACGATGGACTATTGCACGCGGAATTTTGTTTACGACAGCGAAGAATTTTGCGCGCAAAGTTTGGAGAAGCTCAAGCGGTTGAAGATTCACACGGGCGACGAGATAGAAAATTTATATCACGCGCTGTTGAAGACGACGCAAGATGCCATAGATTATTTTGAAAAGTTGCGGCGGGCGAAAAAGCAAGTCGCTAAAATGAACGAGTTGGCGCATAAAGATTCGTTGACCGGTCTAAAAAATAAAGCCGCCTACGACGAGACGACCGCTAAGCTTGACAAGAAAATTTCCTACGACGACGCGCAATTTTGTATCGTGATGATTGACGTGAACTTTTTAAAGCGCGTCAATGATACTTACGGGCACGAGCGCGGTAATAATTATCTCGTGAACGCCGCTAAGTTGATTTGCTCGGTTTTCGGCGAGGAGCATGTTTACAGGATTGGCGGCGATGAATTCGTCGTGGTGATTGAGGGCGAGAAGGTCTCTTTGTGCAAATATTTCGTTGAGCAATTCAGAGCGGAGATGGCGCGGAAGAATGCTAACAACTTGCTTGAGCCGTGGGAAAAGATTTCTGCGGCGGCGGGCATAGCATTTTACAAAGCGGGCGTCGACAAAACTTCCGACGAAGTTTTCAAACGCGCCGATAAGGAAATGTACGCCAATAAAATTGCTATGAAGGCAAACCGAACCGCTTAAAATTTTTAGATATGCTCTTCAAGTTTTAAGATTATGTCGCGGAGTTCTGCCGCTCGCTCGAATTCCAAAGCTCGCGACGCCTCTTTCATTTGCGCCGTCAAACTTTTGACTAAGTTCCGTTTCTGCGCGGGACTTAATTTTTTTATCAGCTCGCTAGTTGACTTCGGCTTTTTGTCCGATTTTTTGAGCGGCAATTCAATAAGCGGCGCGATTGGCTTTTCAATCGTCTTGGGCGTGATTTTAAAGCGTGCGTTGTACTCCTCTTGAATTTTCCGTCGCCGCGAAGTTTCGTCCATAGCTCGCCGCATTGAATCCGTTACCCGTTCCGCGTACAAAATTACTTTGCCATGAACATTTCGCGCCGCCCGCCCGATTGTTTGTATCAGCGACGTGTCAGAGCGCAAAAAGCCTTCCTTGTCCGCGTCGAGTATCGCAATCAGTGAGACTTCCGGCATGTCCAAGCCCTCGCGCAGTAAGTTTATCCCGACTAGCACATCAAATTTCCCCGCGCGCAGGTCGTGAATTATTTCCGCCCGCTCCAATGTCACTACGTCCGAATGCAAATATTTTACGCGAATTTTGACGCCGCTCAAATAGTCGGTCAGCTCTTCGGCGAATTTTTTCGTCAGCGTCGTGATTAAAACTCGTTCGTTCGCCGCGACCCGCAAATTTATTTCCGCGATTAGGTCGTCGATTTGATTTTCAATTGGGCGCACTTCGACTATCGGGTCAAGCAATCCCGTCGGTCTGATGATTTGCTCAACCGTGTTTTGCGATTCGGTCAGCTCGTACTCGGCAGGCGTCGCTGATACGAAGATTATCTGCGAAATTTTTTCGTTGAACTCGTCAAAAGTCAGCGGTCTGTTATCGCGTGCGCTCGGCAGTCTGAAGCCATTTTCTATCAGCGAATTTTTGAGCGATTGGTCGCCGGAATACATTGCCCTAAGTTGCGGCAACGTTACGTGCGATTCATCTACGACCGTCAAAAATTTTTCGGGGAAATAGTCTATCAGCGTGAACGGCGGCTCGCCCTGCGCCCTGCCCGTCAAATGCCGCGAATAATTTTCTATGCCCGAACAGTAGCCCATTTCCGCTATCATTTCCAAATCAAAGCGCGTGCGTTGCTCAATGCGTTGCGCCTCAATCAATTTGCCTTGCGCCGTGAAGCTCTCGACCTGCGCGGACATTTCAGCGCGAATAGCTTTTTCAGCCCGCGCCAAGTCGTCAAAGTCGGTGACGTAGTGCGACGCAGGGAATATAAAAATTTCATCGCGCCGCCCGATAATTTTGCCGGTCAAAATCTCGAACTCGGTTATCTTGTCGACCTCGTCGCCGAAAAGTTCAATCCTCAACGCCCGCCCATTATAGCCCGCCGGCGTGATTTCGATAACGTCGCCGCGCACTCGGAAATTGCCGCGCTCAATGATAACGTCGTTGCGCTCGTAGCGAATTTCAATCAGCCGCCGCAAAATTTTATCGCGAGAAATGATTTGCCCAACTTTGACGTGCAGGAGCATTTTAGAATAATTTTCGGGCGAGCCTAAGCCGTAAATGCAAGAGACGCTAGCAACAATAATCACGTCGCGCCGCTCGAAAAGACTGCACGTCGCAGAGTGGCGCATTTGGTCAATCTCGTCGTTAATCGAGGCGTCCTTCTCAATGTAGGTGTCGGTGGCGGCTATGTAGGCTTCGGGCTGGTAGTAATCGTAGTAGCTGACGAAGTAGCCGACGTAGTTATCTGGGAAAAAGCTTTTGAACTCGGCGGCGAGTTGCGCGGCTAGTGTTTTGTTGTGAGCGATAACCAAAGTTGGCAGTTGAATTCGTTCAATGACTTTGGCGACCGTGAAAGTTTTGCCGGTACCGGTCGCGCCCAAAAGCACTTGGGATTTCAAGCCGTCTTCAAGCCCCGCCGCTAATGATTCTATTGCTTGCGGTTGGTCGCCAGTTGGTTGGAAGGTTGAGACCACCTTGAATTTTTTCTTGAGCAATTTTTTCACTCCGCTGAAATGATTTTGGTGCCGAGCTTTTCTGCGGCAGTCGTGAGGGCGTCGGGAAGTTTCGTTTCGGTTACAATTCCGTCGACCTTATCGAGCGTCGCGAAACTATATGTGCTTTCGACGCCGATTTTGCGCGACTCGGCTATTATAAAATTTTTCTTGCTGATGTCAATCATATGCGCCTTGTGAATGCCGCCGGCAGTATCTCGCGACGTTAGCGAATTTCTTTTGATTTCCACGCCGAACGCGCCGATAAATGAAACGTCCGGGCGGAACCTCAAAATGAATTCCAAATTGAGCGCGTCCGAAAAACCGTCGCGGCTCTGATTGATTTGCCCGCCCGCGAAGAATAAATTTATCTTCGGGTTGCGAGCCAACATAACTAGTACGTCAACCATATTCGTTAGGATTTTGTAGGGCGTCTCGGATTTTTCCAGAATCTGCGCAATGGCAATGCTTATCGTGGAGATGTCGAGGAAAATTAAATCTTGTGGTTGCATGAGGCGGACGGCGGTCGCCGCGATTTTGCGTTTTGCTTCCACGTCAGAAATCCTGCGCCTATTGGCTTCTGTCATCTGCAATTTCTCTTCTATCGTCACTGCTCCGCCGTAAGTCCTTTTCAACTTCCCGTCCAATTCCAGCGAGCTCAAATCTTTGCGAATTGAATCTTCCGTCACACCGAAAATTTCTGCTAGTTCTTTTACTAAAACTTTTCCGTCGCGCTCCAACATTTCCAAAATCTTTGCTTGTCTCTCTTCCATAAACATTTTCGGTCACTTCCTTTTTTAGTTATTATTTGTAGATTGATATTTTACAACAAAGCCGCTACGTTAGACAAGAAATTTTCTTTAAGCCCTGAAATCGATTTTGGAATATGCTATAATGAAAACATGTCAAAGGAATCTTAAGCTTCGAAAGGAGTATTGGAAATGGAAATTAAAAATCCTAGTGTGTTTGAGGTCGGCAAGCCGTTGCCCGAACAGTTCAGCAAATATTTTATCGGGCAAGCGTATTTGAATCCGCTGACGAAAATTGGCGGCGCAATCGCTAACGTGACGTTCTCGCCCGGTTGCAGAAATAATTGGCACATACATCACGCGGGCGGACAAATTTTGCTCGTGACGGGCGGGAGCGGTTGGTATCAGGAATGGGGCAAAGCTCCGCAAGCTCTCAAGCCCGGCGATGTCGTCAACATTGCGCCCGAAGTCAAGCATTGGCATGGTGCGGCGGCTGATTCTTGGTTTTCGCATCTCGCGGTTGAAATCCCCGCCGAAAATGCTTCCAATGAGTGGCTCGAACCCGTCGACGATGAACAGTATTCCAAACTAAAACCTTGACTTTTCAAGAGCGATAAGCCTTGCAGGAAATATCAATCGCCTGTCTAATAAATACAGTTACTTTCGCTACAAAATTTTTAGGAGGTGCAACTGCATGGCGGAAACAAATAAACTTGGCAAATTGATTGTAATCGAAGGCTCCGATGGTTCAGGCAAAGCGACGCAGACCAAAAAACTTTTTGACCGACTAAGCGACTTGGAAGGCAACAAAGTTAGGCGGCTCAGCTTCCCCAATTACGAGTCCGAATCGTCCGCGATTATCAGAATGTATCTGCGCGGCGACTTCGGCGGCACAGCGGAGGAAGTTAATCCCTATGCGGCGGCGACCTTCTACGCTATCGACAGATTCGCTAGCTACTTCGAGTGGAAAGATTTTTATCAGAGAGGCGGCATTGTCTTGAGCGACCGCTACGTTGAATCGAATATGGTTTATCAGGCGGCGAAGTTGGCTAAAAAGGGCGAGCGCACCAAATTTTTGACGTGGATTGAAGATTTGGAATATAATCGCTATGGCTTGCCGCGCTCCGACTTGACGATTTTTTTGGATATGCCGCCGGAAGTTTCAGCGATTCTTCGCAAGGAACGCGGCCGCGCAGATATTCACGAGAACGACGCCGCTTACATGACTAAAATTTACGCCACTTACAAAGACCTCGCTAAAAAATTCGGTTGGAAGGTCGTCGATTGCGCCAATGGAATTCAGCCGCGCAGCACCACCGATATTCACGAAGACATTTTGCGCTTAGTTGAAAATTTGCTGATTCAAGGAGAGGACGTTATTGCTTAAAGAAGTTTTGATAGTCGAAGGGAAATCCGACACAGCCGCCGTTAAACGTGCAGTCGATGCCGAATGCATAGAGACGGGCGGCTTTCATTTTACTAGGAAGACTTTATCGAACATTGCGGCGGCTTACAAAAAGCGCGGGATAATCATTTTGACTGACCCCGACTCGGCGGGCGAAAACATCAGAAATTTTTTGTCGAAGAAATTCCCGCTCGCTAAGCACGCCTACATACCCCGCGACGAGGCGACCGCTAATGACGACATAGGAGTTGAACAGGCCTCGCCCGAATCAATCAGAAAAGCTCTTAGCAAGGTCCGTACGCTCGAAATAAATCCCCGCGAAGAATTCACAGCGGCGGAAATGGTCGCGTTCAATTTGGCGGGCGGCACTGACAGTTCCAAACGACGCGACAAAATCGGCGCGGCTCTGGGCATCGGCTACGGCAACGTCAAAACTTTTGTTCGACGGCTCAACCATTACGGCGTAACTCGCGAAGAATTTCTGAAAGCAATCGTCAATCTTTAATTCAACTATAATTTATGGTATTGAAATCTCCGATATGTTGTATTAAAATCATAAAACAACTTACTAAGAAATTTTGTATGAAAGGAGCTGGGTAACATGTTTGAAAAAATTACTAAACAACGCGGGCAAGTATCGATTCTTTTTGCGTTGCTCATGCCAATATTTTTATTGTTTGTTGGAGTGGGGCTAGACTTGGGCTGGTACTATCTTAATGTGTCGCGGCTCCAAAACGCAGCAGACTCGGCCGCCGTCGCCGGTGCCCAAACCCTCATCAACAACGAAAGCTTTTCCGATTACAAAAGCGTCACGCTCACCAGCAAATATCCCGGCAAAGTCAGCGAACAATACAGAACCGCCGAGACCGCTAAACTAGAAGCTATCGACGAAAGTCGCGACGCTGCCAAAGAATACGTCGCTAAAAATTTGTCCAGCAACGAAGACAACATAATCAATTCCTGGACACACGAAAAAGTCGAAGCCGAAACGCCTACGCTTTACGAAAAGGATGACAATCTTTATTTCGTCGTTCAGCTCCGCGAGGAAGTTAGGCATTTCTTTTTGCCGGGTTGGTTCGATGATATGACTGCGCCCGTTACTGCCGTCGCCCTGCTCACGAAAAAAAATTCCAACACGCCGTCAACGCCCGATATGCCTTCTAAGCCCGAAGACCCTTCCGCGCCCGATATGCCCACAAAACCAGCTGTATTGAGTGAGACCGCCGACGAAGAATTGATTAAAAATTTGACAACGCTTAGAAATGATAACGTCGTTGTCGGCAACTGGGAAGTTCAAAATGAATACAGACAGAATAAAAAATATGCTGATGTAGACGAAACTGGTAATCCTATTACAGGGAAAGTAGCTTTTAAAGCTCTTTTAGGTCATGATTTGTACGGTATAAACGGCGAGAAATGGAATTACTATAGTGATTTCTATGAGAATGAAAATCGGAGTAAGAAGAGCCACTATACGTCGGGCGAACACCGCCGAACAGAAACCGTATACATTGAACCAAACAATAGCGGTGGCAATAGTCGTAGTAGTTTTAAAACAGACGTGAACGGAGGTAAAATTTACAAAGAATCGGAAGTTGATTCGCTGGACATAGATTTTAAATGGGAAGTCCAATTCAACCCAAAAAGCCAATACGTTACCAAAGCAAAAGATTGGGATTTCACTTTGGACAATGCTTATGCCGATGTTAACTATATGCCAAATATCGACTATGGCAATGATATTAAATTTAATAAAGACGAACTTAATCCTGCATTTTTTATGCGAATACATGCGACGCTTAATTTTGATGAGCCGCATAAAGCGCGTGTCGGTTACCAATACGATGACCCCGATATTTTGTGGGTGAGAATAGAAAGCGAGCCGATGTACAGCGAGCCGGATCTCTATCGCGAAGACGACGACACCAAGCAAAAACAAAATGGAAAATCTTACGTAGATGAGGCAAAAGGGAGTAATAAGCTTGCGGTGTTCAATTCCCCGCGCCAAATAATTCTCAACTTCAACCAATCGAATTACGACACGACCGCGCAGAAATATCGCCCCGTTGTCATTTTCTACAGCGGCCCCGAAAGATACGACACCTCCGACCCTCTGCGCGAATCAAGACCTATTATCGTGAATCTTAACGACGACTTTCGCGGGATTTTGTACGTGCCCAATAGCCCCGTCGTTTTCAACGGCAACGGCAAAAATTTCAACGGCTTTATCGTCGCGAAAAAATATTTGAAACTCAAAACCGATTTTTTCAAAGATACGGACGACAGATATTATGAAAGTTCTGCTGATAAGACGACGGAATATTTTAAAATCACTGATGATCATGGAAACGTTATGTTTATCGACGAGCACGGCGAAGTTCAATACGAGGAGTTGGAAACGCCGTTTTTGAAGTACGGGACGTATGACACCTTCAATAGGACGGAGCTTTCATCGGCGAATTATGATATCGCGCCCAATTTGGCTTACAACATGCTTTTGAGCGGGAAATAAAATTTATTGGCGAAAGATTTTACGGCGACCAAATCGGTCGTCATTTTTTATTTAGAGCTTGCGTCGCGTAAAGGTAAGCAGCGACAAGATTTTTCCCGATTGGATTGAGTTCGGGATTTTGCAACTCGTCATAAAAAATTTCTTGTACCTCGTGCGGCTCCAAACCTTGGAAGAGATTTTTAATCATGTCGAAGTGAATCTCAATGCAAAACTTAAAAACGTCGCGGCAAATTTCGGACTTCAAATCAATTCCGCGCATAAATTCATTAAGAATCGCGACGTTTGCCAATAAAATTTTCAGCCAAAGCCGGACGCCGTCTTGAGAATCGATAATCATTTTGCCTGTCGAGTTTTTAAGTTCGCGACGGATATTGGTTATGTGCGGAATGCGGACGTAATTTTTCGCCAGACACAGACATTTGAAATTGAAAGTCAAATCTTCGGAGAATCTCATTTGCGGGAAGTCGATTTTGTTTTCGAGCAAAAAATCACGCCGATAAAGTTTGCTCCACGGCAAATAAAAAAATTGTTCCGATATAGAATGACTAATTCTCTCGCGCAAATCATTTGATTCGAGGGTCGGGGCTTCAACTAAATTTTCAAGCGAACCAAAGAAACGGACTTTCAAATTTTCTCCTGCAAGTTTTTCTCCGTCGTTTAGTATAAAATGTTTTTCGGCGTAAACGACATCTGCGTTATAAAATTCGGCGACATCAAAGAAATTTTCAAGGGCGGTCGGCAAAATCATATCGTCGTTGTCGATGAAGGTAACGTATTTACCCGCCGCATTTTTTATTCCGACATTTCTTGGAATGCCCGCGCCGCCCGAATTTTTTTCGGTGGAAAGGAGTTTCAAACGCCCGCCAAAGTGCGACTGAATTTTTTCGACTTCGGCGACGCTGTTATCAGTGGAGCAATCGTCGACGACAAGAACTTCGTAGTCTTTGAACTTTGACGACAGCACACTGATTAAACATTGGCGGATAAATTTTTCGGCGTTATACATTGGGATTATAACAGAAATTTTCGGTTCGTTCATAAGATAATCTCCTTTGCAAAAAAATTTCCGCTCGCGTAACGGAGCGGCTTTTATTTTCTGTTTAGTTGTCGCCTTGTCATTTCCTGAATCAATTCTATTGCGCCTCTGCCCAATCCGGTTTCGCGCGAAATTTCTTCGATTGACATGCCCGCCAATAACATTTCCTTAATTATCGCTGAATCGGTCGTTTCCAGTTTGAGTTCGCGACGTTCGGGCGGCGAATCTTTTTTGACGGGCGGAGCTTTTTTAGGTTCGGCGGGTTTTGATTTAGGTTGCTCGCTTTGTTGCTCGACGGCTTTTATTGCCTCGATTGCTTCCTTTCTCACGTCGCGTTTTGTTCGTGAAGTCTTCTTAGGTTGTTTTTTAGGCGGTTCGACTTCGGGGACATCTTCGGGCGGGTGAGCTGCCATTTCCGCTGATGCTTCGGTTAATCTTTTGCGTGTCGCCTCGATTTTTACGGGGTCGGCCTCGATGACTTTGACGGGCTTTTTATTTTCGGGCGACAGGACGATTGATTCTCTTGGCGGCGGCTCTTCGACTTTAGGCGGTTCGGCTAGCGATTCTTCTAAGATTTTGTCGAAGGCCTTATCGGGTTCGAGTGGTCGCGTGATTTGCGGCACTTTGATTGGGCCAAGAGGATTCATCGGCGGGGCGGGCGGAGTTGTCGTGATTTGTGGCGGCGGCGTGATTGGCGGTTTCGGGACGGGCGGCGTTATCGGCGAGGTTATTGGCGTTGTCATTAGCGGGTTGATTATTGGCGGCGTCATTTGCGGGATTGTGACGGGCTGTTGAATCGGCTGTTGAACGGGGAGCGGCGTTGACATTACGACATTTAGCCTTCGTTCGAGGTTTGCCATTTTGCGTTGCATTGTATCGACTTCCGCGCCTGAATCCTCTAACCTCGCGAGCAAGTCTTTGATTTCGCCCGATTGCCCTTCCGCCTTCTTGAGGACTTTTTTGAGTTCAGCGACGCGCCCTTCCAGTTGTACGCGATTGCGTTCCGATTCGTCTAGCATTGTTTCTAGGTGCGTGACGTGTTTTTCCATGCGCCCGATGATTTCGGTTGCTGTGCGTTCCAATTCTTGTTTGAGTTTACCTGTTGAGGCTTCGACCTCTCTGCGCTCTAGGGCGTCTTGCCTACGTCTGCGCGAGTTCGACCACGCGACAAATACTATGCCCGCGCCGACCACTATCAGCATTAACATCAATTCGATAATCATTGCATCACCACTTCAGGGAAAAGGGAAATGGGAAATGGGATAAGCGAGTTTGAAAGGAAAAAGTTTTTGGACTTGTCCCTACTTCTCCCATTTCCCTTTTCCCCTCTCCCTTATCAAAGCGAAATATCCAAGAAATGTCCGCGTCTTGGGTCGACTGCATAAGTATCATCTTCGTCTTCAAATTCGGGCGGCTCCCTTCGGCTTCTAGCATAATAACCGCCGCCATTGCGACGATTTCTTTCGGGGTCGTCTTTTATTCTGCCGTCTTCGGCTTCGTCCTTATTGCGGACTTGTTTTTGTTTAAGTTCGGCGTCATTTTTCTCGCGCACGGCTTGAAAATCTTGCTGCAACGCCGAAGCTTGATTTAAATTGTGCTGGACTTGCGCCGCATTGCTCGCGTTGGCGTAAGTCATTTGCACTCCAACCGGTGCCATTTCCATAGCTAATCCCTCATTCCAAATTCATTACGCATTACGCATTGCGCATTCCTAATTGCCTTAGTACGCTCCGACTTCGACTTCGCCATTTGGATTCAAAAAGATTGTGCAGCGTTTATACTCCGACTGAATATTTTTCAGAATGTTATTGACTGAAAGGCGCGTGCCCGGATAAATCGTGTCGCTGACTTTGATTCGCCCGTTGCGCATGTTCGCGAGCAAGTCTTCTATCTCCAAAATTCTTTTCTCATCGCGCTTCATTTGCCCTGCAATCGGGAATTGCGAGCGCGTCAACTTATTTATCATATCGACGCGTTCCGGCGGCAATTTATTAACGTCAATCTTCGACAGCGTGTTGAGCGTTTGAGTTACCTGCGTCAAACGGCGTTTCGCGTCCTTGTAGGATTTTTTCAAGTCTTGATATTCCTTTTGTAAAGTCGGGTCGACGCCGACAGAAACTCTCGTGACGACAAAGGCCGAGTTGCCGATAACTTTGACGCTAATCTCCTCGCCGGCTATGACGTGGCCGCCGGTTATCTGTCCGTGCTTATCCTCCATGATGATTCGCTTGCCGGCTCTGATTTGCGAATGGTACGCAATGTCGGAAATATAAACGTCGTTGCCGGCCTCAATCAGCGCATTTTCGGCAAAGGCGGTACGGACATCGCGTTCGGCGAAAACTTTTACACGTTCCGCGCCCGTGACGCCGCCGCTTATATAGACATTGCGTCCGGTGACTTCCGCGCCGTTAATCGAGCCTTTTATTTCAATATCGCCGGTCGCCTTGATTTTGAAACCTGGCTCGACGTTGCCGCCGATTTGGACTGTGCCGTCAAACTCAACATCGCCCGTCGACACCCCGACCGAACCTTTTATCACCAAGCGCGGGTCAACGCTGATTCGCGAGCCTTTGTCGACAATCTGCCCGTTGACAGTCGCAATCAACCTGTGCTCGCCGACAACTTTAGTATTTTTACCTTCGGGCATTGGGATTGGGCGACCGTTCTGCGCGGGAACATTTTCGCCTAAAACATTTCTGCCGTTAGTGCCCTTTGTCTGCGGAATGCGGATTGCCAACGTTTGATTCTCTTTGGCGAGCACGAACAGATTTAAATCTTTGTAGTCGACCTTGTCATACTCGTCGACGACCGGACGACCTTTGACGCCCAAATCAAATTTCCTATCGATGTAGGCGTTTTCGCCATTGACGGGCGGGAGGCCTTCAGCGACAACAAAAGGCGTCAAACTCTCTACGCCGCGTTCAATCGCCTCCTCGTCAATGCCGTAAGTTACGCCAGCCTCCTCCAATGCCGCCATAATCATTTCCTTAGTCGGGAGGCGCGCGCCGTTCCGCGTGTCGTATCTTATAGTTGCCTTCATTTTGTCGCGGCTTAGTTCGACGATAATTCGGGCGTAGGGTTCTAGCTCCTCTTTGAATTCATCAAGACTTTCGCCGCCCGCTATCAATTCGAGTTCGCGCTCGGTGATTTCTACGGGCTCCGAAATTTTTTGCGGGCGACCATTTGCCTCGCGCATTGTCCGCGATAAAATTCCAACGTCATAATCTAAAATTTTACAATCGCGCAGAATCTGGCGCATATCGGACAGCTCAAAGAGACGTTCGCCCTCAACCGCAGGATAAATTGTCAGATAAACGCCGTCCTTTTTGAACTCGTATTTATAACCGGCCTGCGGACCGCCCAAGGTAAGATTTTGGCTCATCCGGCGTAACTCCTTTCCTTAAACTAAATCCTTTCGTGCGCCATTGCGCATTAAAATAAATCGTCTTTGCTCTGGGCGAGGTAACTGCGCATTCTGAAAATTGCTTTCGTGTGCAACTGCGATATTCGCGCCTCGCTCAATTTCAAAATCAACGCGATTTCTTTCAGCGTCAACTCTTCGTAATAGTAAAGCGATATGACCGTCCGTTCCTTTTCGGGCAGCCGCTCTATCGCCTTCGCTAGCGTTTCTTTCAGCTCGAAAAATTCCGTTGAGTTCGCGGGGTTTGTGTCGATTGCTTCGTTGACGTCCGTTTTGAGATATTCTTCAAGCGGGATAATTGTTGCCGAATTGGATTGCCCGATTAGCGTTTGCAATTCATCAACCGAAATTTCCAATGCATCCGCGATTTCCTTATCGGTCGCGGTTCGTCCTAATTCGTTTTCAAGTCTGGTGACGGTTTGTTCATACTTGCGAATTTTCTGGCGCATCGTGACCGGTATCCAATCTTTCGAGCGCAAATAATCCAAAATCGCGCCGCGAATCCTCACGCCCGCATACGTCTCGAATTTTATATTTCGCGTCACGTCGAAACGGTCAATCGCGTCGAGCAACCCGAAAAACCCGCTACTCAACAAGTCATCTCTATCCAAATGCGGCGGAAGACTTATCGCCAACCGCCCGCACACTATCTTGACCAGTTGCAGATAATGTTCGGCAATCTCGTTGCGCAAGTCAATAGATTTCGTCTCGCGATACTTTAGCCATAACGGCGTTAAATCTTTATTCGCGTCACTTTCCATAGTCAATCACCGTCCCTCGCCAGCGCGAAATTTTTAATTCTGATTCGAGAAGTTCATCGGCTGAAAATTATCGTCCACGTCAATTTCAATCAAAGGTTCATTCGCCTCTGAAATGTCGTCGTCCTCGTGAAGATATTCTTCCGGGTCGAATTCTTCGTCGGTCTCCTCAATCTCCGCGTCGTCAATCAAATGTTCAAGTTCGTTATCGGTTTTGAAAATCGCGTATTCCTCGCCGAGCATCATCAATATGAAACTCGCCAGGCATGTATAAGAAAAGGCCGAAAAGGCTCGTGACGCGATTGTTTCCGAGCGCACGAAATCGCTTGTCAGCCCCGAAATAAGTACGATAAGTAATGCGATTATGCCGACCGCCAGCGCGATTAAAACTCTTTTGATTGGCATGATTTCTTCAAGGTAATTGTAAAGGTCTGTCACAGCTTCAACACCTGACTTAAATACTTTTCTCGCCGCGGTCAATAGTTTTAATTTTGTAAGAGCCCGTCGCCAAGTCGATTGAAACTGTGCGCCCGTAAGTGCCGCCCGTATCCTCCGCGACAATTTTAATGCCGTTGCGTCTCAAAATCTGCTTGCAAGTTTCAGCGTTGCGCGTCCCGACTTTCATAATGTCAGTTGCATTGGAGAAAGCAAACATTTGCGCGCCGCCCGCAAGTTTCGCGACGAGCCGATTTTTACTCGCGCCGAGCGCAACTACATCGTTAATCATGAGCGGGATTCCTGTATCAGCAAATTTTGCGGGATTATCGCTGGCGCGGGCTTGCGTGCTGTCAGGTAACATGATATGCAACAGCCCGCCAATTTTCCTAATCGGGTCGTAGAGTGAAACGCCAATACACGAGCCCAAGCCGTAACTGATAAGGGTAGACGGACTGCGCCCGACCTTGTAATCAGCCATACCTACTTTAACGAGGTTTGCCATAATTATTCAACTCCCACTGCCTTGACAATCGTGCCCAGCGAACCGGGGTCGGGAACTAGGAAAAAGTGTCCGTTGATGCTGTCATCTTCTGCTATGAATTTTGTTTCGATAACCATTGCGCGGTCTCCCATTTGTCCGAGTTGAAGGAGCACAATATTTAAGATTGCGCCTGCCATGTCCATTGCCAAAGACGGGATTGACGGCAACATAGAAATATTTGTAAAGTGCGAGAACGCGCCGAGATACGAGCCGGAAAGGATATTGCCGACTTCCTTTATTGCCGAGACGCTCATTTCGTCAAGTTCTTGGGTAGTGCCATGCGGTCTGCCCATTAAATCATCGGCGAGGAAGAAGGCATTTTCTTTGGGCATAAGGAAAAGGATACTGCCAGGAGCTTTGCCGTAGACGCGCAGGAATACCGCCACGATAAGTGAATCGGGGCCGCCGACGAGTTCGGGGACTTCTTCAATCGGGATAATTGAGACTTTGGGGACGTTCATATCGATTTTTTTGTTGACGATTTGCGAAAGAGCGGTAGCTGAATTGCCCGCGCCGATATTGCCAATTTCGCGCATTGCGTCGAGTTGAGCCGGAGTTAAATCAAATTCATCAATCATTTCATAACACCTCATTTGTTTAGGGAAAAGGGGGATGGGAGAAGGGAAAAGTAGGGATTAGGTTTTAAACTTTTCCCATTTTCCATTTCCCTTACCCCTTTAATTAAGCCCTACGATTTCTTCAAGATTGAGCATGGTGACGAGCCGCCCGTCAATATTACCAATGCCGCTTAAAAATTTTTCCATAGCCTTATCGCTGACAGTTTTTTTCGGGTCGACGAGCTTGGAACGAATCGTCAAAACTTCCGAGACCGAATCTACCAACATTCCAACTTGCAAGTCGCCAACGATAACCGTAACAATCCTAGCGGTTTTGGTGTAGGGCGTCTCGACAATGCCGAGACGTTTTTTCAAATCGATGACGGGCATGACCGAGCCGCGCTGATTGATAACGCCCTTTATGAAACTTGCCGCGAACGGTACGCGGGTTATGTCGGACATGTCGTTAATCTCTTGCACTTGGAAAATATTAACGCCGTATTCTTCGTCACGCAGTTTGAACGCGACAACTTGCATTGCGTATACCTGCTCGTCGTCGTCGACGCCGCTAACAGGTTTATTTGCCACGCTATCTTTAGCCATAAAAAGTCCTCCTTAGTAAGGGAAATGGGAGAAGGGAGAAGGGAAAAGGGTAGGGATAAGGTTTTAGACTTTTCCCATTTCCCTTTTCCCATTTCCCTTTCCCCTTAGTTCAACATCGTTGCAACGTCGAGAATCAGAGCAACGCGGCCATCGCCAAGCACCGTCGCGCCTGAGAACATCTTCAAGCCCATGAACAAATTGCCCAATGTCTTTATAACAATTTCCTGCTGCCCGATTAACTTATCAACGACAATGCCCGCCTTCGAGTCGCCCGCATGTACTACGACGACAAAAAGTTCGTGCGTATCTTTGACGTGCGGAACCATTAGCGTTTCTTCCATGCGGATTATCGGAATGATTTCGCCGCGCAGGACGATAACTTCATTATTCTGAACCGTGCGAATATCGCTAGGTTGAATGCTCAATGTACTATCGATTGACGCAAGCGGGATTGCGTACATTTCGTTTTGCACTTGCACGAGCATTGCTTGAATAATCGCCAAAGTCAGCGGCAATTTGATTTTGAAAATGGAGCCTTCGTTGACGTGCGTTTCAACGTCGACTTGTCCGCTCAAAGATTCAATCTTGCTCTTAACAACGTCCATACCGACGCCGCGTCCGGAAATGTCGCTGATTTTCTCAGCTGTCGAAAAGCCCGGCAGGAATATAATTCGGACGGCGTCCGCGTCTTCCATAGAGTCGACTTCTTCCTGACTGAATAGCCCCTTTTCAACCGCCTTGCGACGAATAATATCAGCGTCAATGCCCTTGCCGTCATCGGTGACCATGATGACAACGTTATTACCTTCGTGACGCGCAATAAGTCCGACTTCACCGACGCGCGGCTTACCTTTAGCCTCGCGCTCGTCCGGCATTTCGATTCCGTGGTCAAGACTATTCCTCAACAAATGCATAATCGGGTCGCCGATTTCGTCAATGACTGTGCGGTCAAGTTCGGTGTCCTCGCCCTCGATTGTCAAATTGATTTCCTTGTTGAGTTCCTTAGTAACGTCGCGAACCATGCGCGGGAAACGGTTAAAGACTTGGCTGACCGGAACCATGCGGACTTTCATAACGATATTTTGCAAATCGGTCGTGACCCTGTCCATTTGCTCCAAAGTCTCGGTGAGTTCGGAGAGCCTATGCACTTGCCCGATTTGTTCGAGGCGCACCTTATTTATAACCAGCTCGCCCATTAAGTTCATCAGGGTATCGAGCTTTTCAATATCGACGCGGACGGATTGTCCCGCATGACTTTTCTTTTGAGCGGCCGCATTAGCCGGAGCTTGACCGCCACCCGCCGCAGGTTTATTAGCAGGCGCGGAAGGTTTCGGGGCTGGCGCGGGAGTTGGAGCCGTCGCGGGAGCTGTCGACGCTGATTTTTGTTCGACGACCGGAGCTGGTGCAGGTTCAGGAGCAGATGACGCAGTCGCAGCGAATTTTATAACTTGCGTCTCGGCGTTCTCGACTTCGGACACGCCCATAACCGCATCGTGAATAACTTCTTCGTCAACGCCCGTTATCAAAATGACTTCAAACGAACGCTCGAAAGCTTCCTGTTCCAATTCTTCTGCGGGCGGGATTGTCCGAATAACTTCGCCGACTTCCTCAAGAGAATTCATAACCATATACGACCGCGCAGACTTTAGCAGACAAGTTTCCGTCAGCGTAACTTTCAAATAAATTCCGTGCATACCGGATTTTTCAGCTTCAGTGATGATGCTCTTTTCAGTCTCGGAAAGTTCGACGGGAACATCGGAAGAAACCGCAGCAGTCGGAGCGGCAGGAGTTTGAGCGGCGGGCGCGGGCGTAGAAGGTTGAGCCGCAGGAGCAGGGGCACCTTCGCCGCGCATTATCGCAGTTAATTTCGCAACCAATTCCGATACATCGATAAGGTCTTCGGGGTCGCCATTTGCCACGTTGTTAATCATTTGCTCCAAAGAGTCAATACATTTGAACAGCGTATCGATAATATCGCCGGTTACTTTGAGCTGTTCCTTGCGCAACATGTCGAGTACGTCTTCCATTTCGTGCGTAAGCTCGGCGATTTTGTTGTAACCCATTGTCGCCGACATACCCTTCAAGGTGTGCGCGTTTCGGAAAATTTCATTGAGTATGGACAAATCCTCGGCGTTATCTTCCAAGCCGAGCAAACCGTCATTTAGCGATTGCAAATGTTCTTTCGACTCGTCGAGAAACATATCCATGTATTGGTTGGTTTCCATAAAGTATCCTCCTTTTTAGGGAAAAGGGAAATGGGAAATGGGAAATGGGAAAAGTGTTTACCAGTCCCTTGTATTTTTTTCCTTGTCCCTAAGTTTTGTAATCATTGAATTAAGCATACGTTCAATCTCGTTGAGCAATGACAATGACGCCTCAAGGTCTTCTTGCTCCAAGTAATTAAGTCTTACGCAAAGCAAAAGTTGAGTTTCGACTTCTGCCTTTGAGCCGCGTGCCATTGACAAAAATCTCAAATAATCTTTGGTAGAAAAACGCGCATTATCTTCCGCAATGTTCGACGGAATGGAAACGACTGCTCGTCTAAGTTGATTTGTTAAACCGTAGAGTTCTTCATTAGGCAATTTTCTAGTAAGGCGATAAACTTCTGTAGTTAAATCCATTGCCTTTTGCCAGACCATCAATTCTTTATATTGCACAATCTCAATCTCCCTTTTCCCATTTCCCTTCTCCCATTTCCCTTTATCGACGCACCGCGTCGACGATAGCTTCAGCAATTTTATTCAAAGGGCGAATTTCATCGGCAAGCCCCGCGTCGACTACCGCCTTAGGCATACCGTAAACTACGCAACTATTTTCATCTTGCGCGATTGAATAACCGCCGGTCGCTTTGATTTTCTTCATGCCCTCGCAGCCGTCCGAACCCATGCCCGTCATTATCACGCTAACCAAATCTCTGCCGAATTGCGACGCCGAATCGAACATATAATTGACGGTCGGGCGAAGATTCCCAACGCGCGGCTCTTGGCTCAAAACGATTTTCCTTTCGCCGCCGCTAGCAGGGACAATCCGCAAATGATAATCTCCGGGCGCAATGTACACTTGACCCGGTTTGATAATCTCGTCGTGTTCCGCCTCCTTGACTGCGATTTCGCTAATTGAATTCAATCTTTCCGCCAAAGATTTCGTGAAGCCTGCGGGCATATGCTGAACGATAACCACGCCGCAAGGAAGATTGCCCGGCAAGCGCGTTACGACTGACTGCAGAGCTTGCGGGCCGCCCGTCGATGTCCCAATAACTACAAGCTTTTTGCCCGTTCCAGGAATGATTCTTCTGACTGGCGCAGTCGTGCTCGGAACGCGGTTAATCGTCGGCTTTTGCCCCAAGACAAGTCCTGTCCTGCGCCTGACTTCGACGCGGCGTGTTGTCGGCTCTATGTTGGAAGGTTTCGGGCTGTAGACGAGCGGACTACTTGCGGCGAAATTTTTTCTGGCATGAGCCTTCGCCGCCAATCTGCACTTCGACAAAATTTCGTCCTTTATCGTGTCGATTTTCGAGATAGCTCCGCCCGCCTTGCTCACGAAGTCGACCGCGCCCAGCGCAAGTGCTCGAATAGTTTCATTCGTGCCCTTTTGCGTCGCGGAACTTATCATGATGACCGGCAGCGGGCATTGCTCCATAATAATTCCCAAAGCCGTTAGCCCGTCCATTATCGGCATCACAACATCGAGCGTCAAAATATCCGGCTGCAACTTCTTGACCTTCTCGATTGTGTCTTGACCATTGACCGCCGTGCCGACGACCTCGAAATCGCTTTGACTTTTGAACAAATCAGAGAGGACTTTTCGCATAAAAGCCGAGTCATCAGCAATTAAAACACGAATCACCTTAGACGCCTCCCTTTGGCTGAAAAATTTTCTACGTTTTCAAAACAATTATTTACTAGTATTCGCCCGACTTCCTAAAGTTCCTTCATTGTAGCAAAAAAATAACCGCCCTTTCAAGCGGCAAAAAAGTTTCACGCGACAAAAATTTTATGCGTAATCAATGCTGATACGACCGCCGCCGCGAGCTAACCTGTCGGCAAGTTCGGGATCCATTTTGTCTTCAAGTGTCAATTTTTTGGGAGCCGCCGCGTAAATCGGCAAGCGGTGCTTTATGAATTGCGTATCGATATTGCCGGTGCAGAACCATTCATCATCGAGGATTTGTTGATGGAGCGGGACAGTCGTCTTGACGAAATTATTTTCGCCCTTGAGCATGAACTCATTCAAAGCGCGCCGCATAATTCTGATAGCGTCGCCACGCGTGCGCCCGTGCACAATCAATTTTGCAATCAACGAGTCGTAATAAGGCTCAATGGACAAGCCCGCCGTAACTCCGCTATCGAACCGAACGCGAGGTCCTGAAGGCTCGTGCAGGAATTCAATTTTGCCGGGCGTCGGCATAAATTTTCTGTCGGGGTCTTCGGCATTGATTCGGCATTCGATTGCGTGCCCCGTGAACTTTACGTCGGCTTGAGAAAAGTCAAGCGGCTCGCCCGACGCTACGCGAATTTGCGTCCTGACCAAGTCAATGCCCGTGACCGCCTCTGTTATGCCGTGCTCGACCTGTATGCGCGGATTGATTTCCATAAAATAAAATTCGTTCGTCGCCAAGTCCAACAGGAATTCAACCGTGCCGATGTTGGAATAGTGAACGCTCTTTGCGGCTTTGACTGCCAACTTGCCGACGCGCTCGCGCATTTCGGGCGTCAACGCTATCGACGGCGACTCTTCCAAAAGTTTCTGATTGCGGCGTTGGATAGAGCATTCGCGCTCGCCCAAGTGAATCACGCTACCGAAGTTATCCGCCACGACTTGAACTTCGATATGGCGCGAACGCTCAATGTAATGCTCGAAATAAAATCTGGTCTGCTTGACATCGACGAGGCCGAGCACGTGCAAAAGTTCTTCCTCGTTCCTTATGATGAACATACCTTTGCCGCCGCCGCCCGATACCGGCTTCAAAATGACGGGGTAACCGACTTCCTTTGCCGCACGAATTGCCATGCTGTTATCAGTCAGAGGTTCCGAGCCCTTCGCCATAGGAATGCCCGACGGAACCATTGACGCCCTTGCCGCGTCTTTATCGCCGACAAGTTTAATCGTTTCGGGCAAAGGACCAATCCAAGTCATACCGGCATCAACGACCATTTGAGCAAAGTCCGCGTCCTCCGACAAAAAGCCGTAGCCAGGGTGAACCGCGTCCGCTTCGGTAGTTTTAGCCGCCTCGATTATCGATTCGCGATTGAGGTAGCTGTCGAAGGCGTCTTCGGTGCCGACGCGATAACGAACGTCAGCAAGCTGCGCGTGAAGGGCTTCTTTGTCAGCATCCGAATAAATCGCGACGGTCTCAATGCCCAGCTCTTGACAGGTGCGAATGACTCGCACGGCAATTTCGCCGCGATTCGCTATGAGTATCCTCCTAATCATAATTAAAACCCTTTCTATTAAGATTCAAAAAGAATTGGTTGGCATTTGTCTGCAACTTGTCTGCATTAAGTGTTTGTCTGCAAAATTTTATTAAAATTAGTCGCCGCCTCTTCCGGTATTGTCTTCGCCACCCCTTAAAAATTCACTCCTCATTGAGGGGCTTTTTTATTTCACCGTGCGCATCATAATACAATATCCAATAAGTGACAAGCGATATTATGAAAGCAGGATTTTTTATTGAAAGGAATGATCAACAATGAAAAAGCTAAATCAGGGAAATAATGCTAAAAGAAAAAGCCCCGCCGATTTGTGCGAGGCTCTTTTGGTTGAAATTAAATTAAATTCATTTGGTTAGCCAGGCTGATTGCTCGTGATTAGCAGAAAATTTCGAGCCGTCAGCAAGTTGATACGTAATGTCAGCGGCGGAATTAATTTGTAGCGAGCCGCCGTCTTTGAAGTTAAGCGTCACCGCGTCGGCCGTGATATTTGAACTTGCGATTTGCTCAAGCGTCACTTGCGCCAGATTTACAACATCGCCATTGTTCGCGCCTTGAATGGTGTCGTTGCCATTACCGTTGGTATAGAAGAAAGTATTTTTGCCCGTGCCGCCTTGCATGAAGTCATTGCCGCCGTTGCCGCCCCATAGGCTCGAATCACTATTGCCCGCAAGAATCGTATTGTCAAGGTCGTTGCCCGCCAAAGTATTTTTGCCGTCAGAATTAGTAGCGTCCAAAGTTCTGATGTCACCGCTGAAAATTTTGCCGTGCGAGCCGTCGAGCCAAATTTCCGCGCCCTCGCCAACTGTCAAAGTTGCATTTTGCGAAGTCGCCGCGAAATAATTTGCCTCGGCGTTATAAGTAAGATTTTTATCGACCAGAGCAACGAAATTATTTATCCGGAAGTTTTTGCCTTGCGCGTCTTCAAGCGTCAACGAAGCCGAGCCGCTAATTTCCATACGCACGCCGCCCGCGCTATTGACGTTAACCGCCGTAATGGTCTCGTTGCCGACAGAAATTGTGTCTCCGTCAAAGTTGAAATTATTAATCACGTCGCGCCCGCTGTCCTTGCTGAAAATAAATTCCGTCGTGCCGTCGGAACTCGTCAAAGTCTCGTTTTGCGAAGAGCTAATCAGCGTATTCAGCCCGCCGCCTAACGTCACGCAATTTATCCCGTAGAAATTCTCGCTCAAGTCGACCGCCAAGGAATCGTTATAGCCGGTGAAGTCCACGCCAGATTTTTTGCCGACGTAAATATCAGCTGTATCATTGCCCGCCGCGATTATTAAGCCTTCTTGAGCAATCGCGGTTTTAATTTCCTTGCCGTTTATAAGAGTCAAAATTCTTGCCGCGTCATCGTCCGACGAAATATTTTGCAACAAGGCGCGAGCCGAACCACTCTTTACGCTGATATTTTCGCCGTCAAAGCTGAAATCGTAATTCGCCGCGTCAACGGAAATTTTATCGCCGTCAAAGTTCGCGTTGAAGTTTTCGACAGTATTTTTGCCGTTGAGCAAAATTGTCACGCCGTCAGCATTTGCGCCGCGCTCCTCAAGATAAATGTAATTGTTCCCTGCACCCGCGTCAACTTTACTGCCCTCGAACGCAAAAATGGAATCGCTACCACTTCCGCCCGTAAGCGTCGAATCTTTATCAGCGTAAAGAACTAAATCCGCCGTTTCCTTGCTGAGATTAAGTGCTGTATCTGTAAATGCCCTGCCAACTTTTTGCAATTCGCCGGTCGTGTCGAAGAAATTCATAACATTATTGCCATCGCCGTCAATGACAAGTGCCGAGCCGATTGTGAGTCTGCCTTTATTGAAGACAATGTCGCCTTCGTTAATCGCATCAAAAATATTTGCGTAATCGGTATGGAAGCCGCTACCGGTCGAGGCATTGTAGCCCGAAATGTTCATCTTGCCGTCCGTCGCGAAAACTTCAGTCTTGCCGCCCTTAAACGTCACGGAAACATTTTCGCCCTCGCTAACGATAGTATCGTTGCCCTTGCTCGCGGTTATGTTGACTTTCGCGCTAGTATCTTCGACGACAACGACTTCGCCGCCCTTGAGCGTAACATTTTCCTTGCCAGATATGACCCTAGCATTTTCCGTGCTTAAAATTTCTTCAACTCTTGCGTTAATTATTTTCGCCGAATCGCTCGTCCCGATAAAAGTATCGTTGGCCTTTGCAGTTAAAATTGTGCCGTTGACGAAATATTCGCCGCTCTCATCGGTCACAAATTTAATTTTGCCGTCGGTGTTGGAAATGTTCGCGCCATTCATCAGCCCAGTTATTTTCGACTCGCCGTCAGTAATCGTCACCGTTATTTCGTCCGAATTGTCGACCGAAACTTTTGAGCCGTTAATCGTTATGCCGTCCAAACTGTCGCAGGTGAACGAGCCGTTCTGGAGATTTTCTATCGAGGTAATTTTTTCGCCGTCGCCGGTCACGTTGAAATTATCGTCGCTGGTGATTGTGATTCCGTAAAGTTCAATTCCGCCGAGCTCGCCGCTTATCGTCCCAACGAAATTATCCGCCGCATAAACGCCGGTTGAATTCGTTTGCAAAGTTCCTGCGAAGTCGCCTGACGTGCTGAAAGTTTTGCCGCCAATAGTTATATCGCCCTCGCCGGTCAGCGCGATTTCAGCATCTCCGCCGCTCTCGACCACCTCAACCGAATTTTTCGCAAGATTTATAGTTATTAACGTTTCATCGTTGAGGGAAATTTTCGTGTCGTTGGTGCCCGTCACGCAGAATTTCTGCCCGTTGAAAATAATTTCGTTGTTGAAGTCGCCTTCTATCAGAGAACTATCACTCACGATTTCGCAAACGTTGCCGCTCGCGTCAAGCTTGAAAATAGTTTTATCGGCGGAAGTCGTGAAAGTTTTGCCGTTAATCGTGAACGTATCGGGCGCGTTCGTCTCTATGTAAACGTTTTCGTCGTCGTCCTTCACGACAAAATTAGTGCTGTCGGTCACTTTCACGAATACGCCGTTGACCGTGAGTCCTTCCGAAAAGTTGCCGAACACTTCTTCTAAATTATCTGTCGTCGAAAGAGTTATCGTGGCGAAATCTTCTGTGACGTTCTCCGCCGAAACTACATCATCACTTTGTGCCGTCTCAATGCCGGAAATATTGCCTGCCTCGTCAAGCTCGAAAGTTTTGCCCGCGCTCATCTCGAACTTATTGCCGCTGAAAATAATTGTGCCTTCGGCGGAAGTCGTCAATTTCTCCGCGCCGCCCAATTCGTACACCCGAATATTTTTCCGATAAATTTTGTCGTCCGCTATAGCCAAATCGCCCGCGACGTTTGAAATTTCCGTAATGTTTTCGCCGTCTGAGGTGACTTTGATTGAACTTGCGCCGGTCAATCGGACTGCCTTGCCGTTTACGCTGACTTCGTTTGTAAAATCGCCCTCGACCGAACCTTCAAGCCCGTTAATTTCAATAACGTTGCCATGAGAACCCGTCACGAAAGTTACGCCGTCGGGGTCGTCCGAAATCTCGTAACGCCTACCGCGAATTATAAACGCGCCATTCTCCACCGTTACAATCGAAATATTTGACAAGCCATTGCCACCTATGAACGCCGAAGCCTTGACGCCTTCAATACTCGAAATTTTCTTGTCGACGACCGTCACTCCCTTATAACAATCATTTTGAATTTGGACGTATTTATCACGGACAGCAAAGCCGCTTATGCTAAAGTAAAAATCCTCTATCGTGTACTCAAGGTTGAGCAGGGCGCATCTTGTCGGCGAATTGGTTTCAAACTTCTTGCCGGCAATTTCGACTGCGCCTTCAATCAAGAATTGCCGATTTTGATATTTGGATTTGTCATCGCTACTAACAATCGCGCCGTCCGTCAATGAAATTAAGCTCGTGTTGTAGCGATTTATTTGCGCGGTGCCAGTGCCGCTAAGCGTCAAGCCGTCATACTGGAAAGTTCCCGTCGATAAATCGAACTCAACGCCGCGAGTAATCGTCTGCACTTTAGCATTTGCTGTCGCGTGAAAGGTTATCCCGTTGATAGTGTGATTGCCCGCCTTATCAAAGTTATAAACATTTCCTGCCGCCTCTGAATCATCGTCGGCATATTCTTCGCCAAGCGGCGCAACTTTTATTTCGCCGTCGGAATTGCCGTAAACAACGTAAGTTTCGTCGCCGGTCGTAGTTATTTTTTCTCCGCAAATGTTGAACTCGCCCGCGCCAGAAGTCTCTACTTCAAAGCGCAAATCGCCCGCGTCAATTTCTTCCGTTGAAGTCGTAATTGTTGCGCCGTCGGTTATGCCCGTGATTTTATCTATGCCGCTCGTGCCGGAAGTCTCAACCGTCCATGCGTCCACGCCTTCAATCTCGACGTGCTCAAATATCAGCGCATTGAACCCGACGCCGATTCCCTTTTCATTATCAAATTCAATATAAGCCGTGCCGTCATCAGTCAGCACAACTTTTTTATTCACGTCGCCGAAGTACGCCGAACTACCTTTTCCAGTCAGCTCGAAAGTGTTGCCGCTCGTGTTTTGAACCAATGCGCCGTCAGGCAAGAGAATCGAGAAAAAGATTGCGTTCGTGTTATCAATCGTCGCCAGTGCAGTGCCCGTACCAGTAATTTTTGCGTCGTTTATCGTGACGGGATTTTCACTAAGTGGAACTTGTAGACTTTCCTTATTGGCGGTGATTTCAAGTTCGATATCGGAAGAAATTTCTTTGCCGTCGATTATGAAGCTACCTGCCGCAAGATTTAATTTAATATCGTCGTGAGAGGTGAAATTGAGGTTTGCGCCGCTCGGGATTGTAATTTTATCGTTAGCCAAGTCGAAAACAATTTCGCCGCTATCGCCGCTGACTTTCACGCCGTCAAAATAAATTTCGGTTTCCATGTCGCTTAGCGGGATTCTAATTTCGTTCGCGTCGGCTGTGAATGTCAAATCTGCTGTAGTCTCGAAAGTTCTGCCGTTGACAATGTAACTGCCCGCCTCGCACTTGAAAGTTTTGGTCTCGTCGCCGGTCGTGAGGGTCGCCGCGTCGTTTATCGAAATCGTTTTACCGTCGAGCGAATAAATTGCCGGCTTGTTGAGCGCGTAATTTATCTTCACGCCGTCGAAATCAATTTTCGTTCCGCTGAATGTTATTTGCTCGTCAAGGGTTATGCGACCGATTTTTTCCGCGTCAAGCTCTTTGTCCTGAATCTTAAATGTGTTCCCGCTCGCCTCGATGACGTTGATATTATCCGCGACACTCGAAATTATAAATTCTTTGCCGTTGACTTCGTAGTTAGCGTAATCTTCAGCGGCAGAAATATCGAACGTCAACTTTGTAAAGTCATTGGAGAGAGTTTTAACGCACGCGTTGTTTTGAATCGTGTAGTTGTTATCGGCGGAATTGTAATTGATTGACATTGGCGCGGAGTTGCCAGAATAATTTTCCTTCGCGACTTGCAAAGCAACGAATTGCGCGCCGTAACCTTCAAAGCTCAAGCCGTCGCTTTCTACGGTGATTGTGCCCGCGCCGCTCGTCGAATTCACTGGCAAATTGTTAATTGAAAAAGTCCCCGACTTAATGTTGATTTTAGCACCTTCGGGAGCCGTGATATTCGCCGAAGAATTATTGTCGAAAGTAATTTCCTTCGCGCCGTTGGTCGAGATTACACTGCCCGCGAGCAACTCAACTTGAATCTCGCCGTAATTTAAAGTCGTGTCTTGACTGAACGTGATTTTGTCGCCGTAACTTTCGCTGGTCAACGCCACGTTATTTTGTTTGTATTCAAGGACGTTGCCGCTGCTCAAAATCGCCGTGCCAAAAATCCCATTCGCTTTGATAGCAGAAACTTCAGCATTCGTTACCCTAACCGCGCTATCCTCCAACGTGCTGTTGACATTGAGCACGGAATATTTCTGATTGAAGCTGTAAGCATTGGCGACAGCGTAAGCAGTAACACCGGCGGTCGCGTAAGCTACTTTGGAATTGGCAACCGTATAACTTACATAGGAGCTGGTGTCGTCGTCCTCGTCGTCCTCGTCGTCATCGTTGCTGATATTCAAAGCGGATAAAGTCGCGGCTCCTTTGAGCGTAACTTTGCCATTGCCAACCGAGACAATAACATCATTGCCGCTCTTTGTCGTGGAGAACTTGTCAGTGATTTGCAAAGTTGAATCCTCGTTGAAGCCCTCGACCAGGTCGTTGCCGTCGCCCGCGCCGTATTCAATTAAAGCGGTGCTGTCGGCGTCAAGCTTAATGGAATCATTACCCGCGCCGCCGTTAATTGTAACGTCGGTGCTATTCGACACGCTGATAAGGTCGTTGCCCGCGCCGCCTTCTATCGTCGAGAAGAAGCCGTTCGCGTTGCTTAGCGTATCATTGCCCGCGCCGCCTTCGAGCAAGTTTTGGTTGCCTTCGTTGTAAATTGAATCGTTGCCCGCGCCCGCCGTAATTGTAACTTCCTGCGCGTAATTGTTTGCAATAGTATCATCGCCCGCGCCACCGTCGATTGAAGTATTATTGGCGTCGCCGTTGTTCGTGATTGAATCGTTGCCGCCCAGCGCGGTTATCGTGACTTCCTCGCCGGAATTGCTTATGGTGTCGTTGCCTTCCGTGCCGCTTATCGAATTGCCACTTAAGGTGTTGTTGATATTCAAAGCAGATTTTATTTCCTTGCCTTGAATGTTGACTTTGGAGAGAGACGCCGCGCCTTGCAGAGTTATATTACCGTCGCCAACAATAACAATTATATCGTTGCCGCTTTTCTGCGTCGAGTAGGAACCGGAGCCGCCGTCAATTTGCAACGTAGAGGTAGAGTCAAAACCAGTGACTAAATCGTTGCCGTCTCCCGTGTTGTAGAATACAACTTCTCCGTTCCCTTTGTTCGTTTTGTCAAGATAAATATAATCGTCGCCCTTGCCGCCAATGAATCTGGCATAGAACGCGTAATCAGAAAGAGTGTCATCACCGTCGCCGCCGTTTAGCGTAACACTGTTAGAAATATAGTTGCGAATGGAATCATTGCCCGCGCCGCCACTTATTGAGACTCGGATACCACGTGTCTTGCCATAATTGCTGGTGTTGAAGACAGTATCATCACCGTCGCCGCTGTAAATTGTGACGTAATTGGCTTCAAAACTTTTAATGTAATCATTGCCTGTGCCCGCGTCGATTGAAGAATTCGCGCCGGTGTTGGTAATGTTATCGTTGTCGCCGTAAGCAATTACTGTGACGTTTACGCCGCTATTTTTAATTTTGTCTTTGTGATTGCCGCCAGTGACTAAAGAATTACTTTCTGAATTGCTGATATTTGAGGCGGGTTTGTCTGGCGTGCCGATAATATTTATAGTTGATAAGGTCGCCGCGCCCGCTAATGTAATTTTCTCGTCGTCGACATTGACAATAGCATTGTTGCCGCTCGTGTACAAGCTGTAGAGACCGCCCGCAATGCTCAAAGTTGAATCAGCTTTAAAGCCGGTGATTGTGTCGTTGCCGTCGCCCAAACTGTACTCAATCAAAGCCGCGTTAGCTTTATTGAGATAAATTTTATCGTCGCCGGTGCCCGCGTTGACTGTGACTTTATTGCTGCTCGTTACGGTGATTAGGTCATTGCTCGCGCCGCCGCTGATTGAGACATTATTTTTTTCGTTGTTAATGGAGTCGTGACCGTTGCCGGCGTCTATCGTGACGGAATTGTTGTTATTGTGAATGGAATCGTTGCCGTCTAGCGCGTGGATTATGACATTTGAACCAGAGTTGCGGATTGAATCATCGCCTTCAGTGCCAGTGACCGTAAAAATATTGACCCCATCATCGCTGATAGTGCCGCTCTCTATATTGCGGAAATTTCTGCCTTCAATTTGCTCATCGCCAAGAATGTTGACGGTTGATAAAGTTGCCGCGCCCCCCAGCGTGATTTTATCCTTGTCGACAACGATAATAACATCGTCGTCTTTAATCTCCTTGTAATAACTGCCGGTGCCGTCGCCGATTTGCAAAGTGGAAGTCTCGTTAAAGCCGGTGACGAAGTCGTTGCCGTCGCCCGCGCTATACTCAATTAAAGCTTGCTCACTAGAGGTAATGTAAATGTCGTCGTTGCCCTTGCCGGCGTTGATTGTATTTCTGTAGCCGGATTGACTTTTGATAATGTCGATGTCGTCGCCCGTGCTAATTGACGAATAGTTAGCGTTGTTATTTTCAATGGAATCGCTATCTGCGCCCGCGTCAATCGTGACGTAACGACCATAATTTGAAATGGTATCGTTGCCCGCGAACGTATTTATTGTGACGTTGGAACCTCTATTTGCTACGCGGTCTTCCAAGCGGTCGCCGTTTATCAAAGTTTGGTTCTGCGTGTTCTCTACATTTAAAGTCGTTACGCCGTTTACGTGGATAGTTGATAAAGTCGCCGCGCCCGCCAGCGTGATTTTGTCGCCGCTCTCGTCCGTGATGATAATATCGTTGCCGCTGTCCGTTCTGGAGTAAGTGTTATTGCCGTTGCCGATTTGCAAAGTCGAAGTCGAATTGAACCCCTCGATAAAGTCGTTGCCGTCGCCCATTGCATGTTGGATAAAAGCGTTATTAGTATTCATATCCAATTTAATGGTGTCGGAACCTTTGCCGGCGGTGATTGTGTTCAGGTAGGCGGCTTGAAGGCTGATTATGTCGTTACCTTCGCCGGTTGAAATGGAAGTTGAAGTGCCCTTGTTGGAAATGGTATTGTTACCCGCGCCGCCACTAATCGTAACGTTCGCGCCACCGTTCGCAATGTAATCGTTGCCGTTCTCGCCCGCGATTGTTACGCCATTGGAACTGGCATCGTTCTCGATAGTGTCATTGCCTTCGCCGCCCGCTATCGTGACTTTGCTGGCGTGATTGTATATTGAATCACTACCCGCGCCGCCAGAGATTATCACGCTGTCCGCGTTGTTAGCAATGGTGTCGTTGCCATTTTGCCCAGCTATCGTAACATTCTTGCCGCTGTTAGTAATTTTTTCGTTGCCGTCTTCGCCATTGATTATGACTTGCGCGCCTTTGTTGTTAATTGAATCGTTGCCCCTCAGAGCCTGTATCGTGACTTGCGAGCCGGTGTTGGCAATGGTGTCGTTGGCGTTGGTGCCATATATGGTCGTGTTGTTTTTGGTGTTGTTGAAATTCCAAGAAGTTTCAACGATATTGACAGTGGAGAGAGTCGCCGCGCCTTGCAGAGTGATTTTGCCGTTGCCGACTGTGACAATAATATCATTGCCGCTCTTTGTCGTAGTCGCATGAACGCCGCCCGAAATGCTCAGCATAGAATTGTCTTTAAAGCCGCTGTTTATGATAATGTCGTTGCCGTCGCCAGCGTTGTAAGTAAACAGGACATTATCGCCGTGATTCCAAATAGAATCGTTGCCGGAGCCGCCGTCTAGTTTGGAATTTGCGCCCACGTTTTGAATGTTATCGTTGCCCGCGCCGCCAAGAACCGTTGAGCTTTCGCCGGCATTTAATAATAAATCATTCCCTGCGCCGCCGTTTAATGAAACTTGTTTGCCGCCTGTAGGCGCGCCGCTTACTTCATTCCGGAGCGTATCATTTTCCGCGCCGCCGTCTATCGTCACGTTGTCGCCGGTATTGGTAATGCTATCGTTGCCGGCGAGCGCGTTTATCTTAACTTTTGCGCCGCTGTTTATGATAGTGTCGTTGTTGTTGCTTGCTGTTACAGTTTTGTTGCTGGCGTCGTTTTTGATAACGATATTGGTTTTGGAGAGTTTCGCCGCGTCTATAAGGAGGACTTTGCCGTTGCCGACCGTAACAATTATATCGTTGCCGCTTCTTTGGGTCACATAACCATTGGAGCCGACGTCAATTTGTAGCGTGGAATTTTCTTTAAAGCCCAAAATGGTGTCGTTGCCGTCGCCCGCGTTGTATTTAAATAAAACGTCGTAGCCGGAGTTGTAAATGTAATCGTTGCCCGCGCCGCCGTTGATTTCTTCTTCAGTACCACTACCACTGTAATAATTCAGAATAGTATCGTTGCCCGCGCCGCCATTGATTGACGTATTCCAGCCGTAGTTTTTAATTGAATCGTTACCCTCGCCGCCGGCAATCGTGACTCCGTAGTAGTCGTTGTAAATGTAATCGTTGCCCGCGCCGCCGCCTATCTTGACGTTGGAGCCGTTGTTGGAAATTGAATCGTTGCCTGCGCCGCCTTCTATCGTGACGTAGTAGTTGCTGTTGTAAATGGAATCGTTGCCCGCGCCCGCGTTGATTGAAACTTCATTGCCGGTGTTGTAAATAGAATCGTTGCCCGCGCCCGCGTCGATTGTGACGTAGGCGTTTCTGTTGTAAATAGAATCCTCGCCCGCGCCGCCGTCTATCGTGACGAACGAGCCGGGGTTGTAAATGGAATCGTTGCCGTCTCCGCCTTCTATCTTGGTGTACTTGCTGACGTTTTCAATGTAATCATTGCCCGCGCCGCCTTTTATCGTGCTGTTGTAGGCGTTGGGGGCAGTGCTTCTGATGGTATCATTGCCGTCTCCGCCGTCTACCTTGACGCTGGCGCCTCCTTCATTGCGAATGGAATCGTTGCCGCTATTTGCAAGTATTGTGGTTTTTTGACCGGTGTTGTAAATGTAATTGGTAGAATCACTGCCTACAATAAAGATATTTTTTTGACTGTTGTTATAATTTCCATCAACGTATACTCCTTGCTTGCCGGCGATATTGACTTTGGAGAGCCTAGCGGCACCTTGCAGAGTGATTCTACTGCCGTCGGTCGTGAAAACAATTACATCGTTGCCGCTTTTTGTCGAAACATAATCTCCGCCGGAAATGCTCAGCGTGGAATTGTCTTTAAAGCCGCTGTTTATGATAATGTCGTTGCCGTCGCCCGTCTTGTAATTGAACAGGACGTTATTGCCGCTGTTGACAATGGTATCGTTGCCGCCGAGCGCGTTTATCGTGACCTTGTTGCCAGAATTCATTATAGCTTCGTTGGCGTTGGTTGTGGTTATAGTTTTGTTGTTGCTGTTGTTTTTGACAACGATATTGAGTTTGGATAAAGACGCCGCGCCTTGAAGAGTTATCTTGCTATTGTCGACAGAGACGATAATATCGTTGCCGCTTTTTTGGGTCGCATAAGAACCGGAGCCGACGCCAATTTGTAGCGTGGAATTTTCTTTAAAGCCGGTGATTATGTCGTTGCCGTCTCCGGCGTTGTAGACGATTAAATTATTCTTTACGCCACTGGCAAGTGAGATTGTATCATTACCCGTGCCGCCGATTATGATATCGTTTTCGCCGCTGTAGTTGTAAATGGAATCATCGCCCGCGCCGCCGTTTATCGAGACATTCCAAGAGCCGCCGTTATCAATTACATCATTACCTGAGCCGCCGTCTACCGTGACGTTGTCGCCTTGGTTTTGAATGTAATCATTGCCGTCGCCGCCGTCAAGTGTGGTGTTGCTGGAGCCTTTGACAAAAATTGGTTCATTATAGCCGTTGTAAATGGTATCATCACCCGCGCCGCCGACTAGTGAAATGTTTTTAAATTCATTATCGTAGTCGCTGCTGTGAATTACATCGTTGCCCACGCCGCCCGAAATCGTGATGAAGGAGCCGTTGGATTCAAGGGTATCGTTGCCGTCGCCGCCTTCTACTAAAACGTTGTTACCTATATTGTTGTTGGCAGTTCCCATGTTGTAAACGGAATCGTCCCCCGCGCCGCAGTTTATCGTGACGTTGGAGCCTCTGTTCTGAATAGAATCATTGCCCGCGCCGCCGTCTATCATGACGTTGGAACCGCTGTTGTAAATGTAATTGTTAGAATCACTGCCTACAACAACTATATTGCTTTGACTGTTGGTATAATTTCCATTAACGTATATTCTGCACTGGCCGCGAATATTGACTTTGGAGAGAGACGCCGCACCTTGCAGGGTGATTTTCTCTTTGCCGACCATGACAATAATATCGTTGCCACTTTTTTGCGTGGAGTAAGTGTCAGAGCCGTTGCCAATTTGCAGCGTGGAATCTTCTTTAAAACCTGCGATAATGTCGTTGCCGTCGCCCGCCGTGTAAAGGATTAAATTATCCCTTCCGCTGGAAAGTGAGATTGTATCATTACCCTTGCCGCCTTTAATCGTGCCAGTATTACTGTAACTGTAAATGTAATCGTTGCCGTCGCCCGCGTCGATTGAAATTGTGTCGCCGTTGTTTTCAATGGTGTCGTTGCCGTTGCCGCCAAAAATTGTCGTGACATCGCCGTCGTTGTGGTTGTAAATGTAATCGTTGCCGTCGCCGCCGTTTAATGTGACTTTGTCTTCTTCCTCGTTTACATTGTAGCCGTTGCGAATGGTATCATTGCCCGCGCCCGCGTCGATTGAAACTTCATTGCCGCTGTTGTTAATTGAATCGTTGCCGGCACCGCCTTCTATCGTGACGCTGGAGCTGGTGTTTTTAATGGTATCGTGGTCGTCGCCGCCGTAGATTGTAACGTTGAAGCCAAGGTTGTTAATTGAATCGTTGCCGCCTAATGCGCTTATCCTAACTCTTTCGGCGTAATTGTTTATGATGTCGTTGTTGTTAGTGCCTAGGAGTATATAATTTGTACTACGATTGTCGATATTCATAAAACCACCTTCCCAAAAAACTTTTTTCTTATTTATACGCCCGAGAAAAATTTACGTTACAAAAATGAGCAATTCATTTTGCTTTCACGACGAAATATTAACATAAAATTATATTTTTGTCTATCGATTGACCGCGAAGAACATAAGATTTATAATATAACATAACTAATTTGGATTTAAGGAAGTGTGATTATGAAATTTCTAAGATACATACAGAAAAAACGCCGCGCTATGTTGGCTCTGGCGGCGTTTACTTTGTTTTCTAGCCCGTTCACCGCGCAGGCTTCCAATATCACCACTAAAGCCGGTGTGACGCTAAAACCTACTGATAACGTCTACAATATCGAAGTGCAGGAAAAGTTATCAGATACCGTCGGCGTCAATAAGTTCACACATTTTACTTTGGATAAAGGGCAAATTGCTAATATGCAATTCAACAATCATCAGACGCTAGCTAACCTCGTCGATAACAGAATCAATATAAATGGTACGGTCAATGCTCTACGCGACGGGAAAATCGGCGGCAATTTGTATTTCCTTAGCCCAAATGGTATAGCAGTCGGTGCAAGCGGCGTAATTAACGCGGGAGCTTTTACCGGCTTAGCGGTCAGTAAAGATTACTTCGATAAGCTAAGCGATATAAAATCAGGTAGCGAATTTATGACCGCGCTGGCTCCTTCCAAAATCGAATACAATAACGACCCCGATAAAGGCATTGATATTCAAGGCGTTATAAATGCGCCCGGCGGAATTCACATTTACGCAAGTAAAATCGATGTCGGTCAAGATGCTAAACTTCGCACCGACGTTAAAGAAGTCGATTTTACAAAGGTAGTCAATATTGAAGGCGTCGATTCGGGCATAACCGGCGGGCTTGACGCCTCGTATAAGAACGGCGATATTGTCCTTAAAGCTTACTCCTCACACGTCGCCGACGATAACCATATCAGCAATGTTGAAGAATGGATAAACGGCGAAGGCTCCTCTACTACGTGGGAAAAAATAAGCGAGAGCGCGGCAACTATAAATGTTGAAGGAAAAATTATATCGGCGGGCGACGTTTCCATAAATGCCGAATCCGTCACAACTTTTTCAGAGGGTAGTAACTTCAATATCGTTAGTCAAACCGGTATTTTGGACGCCTTCTTAGGCAGTCTCGGAATTGATGTCGCCGCCGATTTCGCTAAAAAAACTAATACTGCGACCGTTAATATAAAAAATGGTGCTGAAATTTATTCCAAAGGCGATATGGATATTGGCGCGACCAGTACACTTGACGTAACTATAAATGCAACTACTCCTGCCGCTAAAACCGACACGACTAAGGCAACAGATTGGATTCCCGCAACTAGCGTCGCCGTCATCAGCGCGACTAATAAAGCTACTGTCAATATCGATGGCAAATTAGAATCAAAAGGCACAATGGCTATCAACGCCACCGCTACAACGTCTCTTTCAGCAACCGCTAATTCTGCTACTTTCGTAGGTAAAGCCGATAGCGAAAAAGGCGTTAAGGAAGATTCGCATTATATCGCAGTCAGCGTAATCGACGGCGAAACTAAAGCCGAAGTTAATATAAATTCCGGCAGTGAAATTAAAGTCGGCGGCTCCGATTCTAAAGACGCTAAAGCATTTTCGGCAACCGCTACGACTGACAATACCATTTCCAATTCAGCAACCGCCGCTACTAAAGCTACGAGCATTGACAGTAAAGTAACCGGCACTAATGACGACATTGCAACTACTACCGCCGTTAGTGTCACAAATTATTCAGCAACCGCTAATGTCAATGTCGACCGCACTATCACCGCTGAAAAAGGCGGCATAAATCTCGACGCAACTAACACTTTTTCAAATTCAATGTCGGCAAGTAGCGTAACCGGCAGAGAAGTTAAACCTATGAAAAACTGGTCAGAAATTCCAGGTCCCAACTTCCTAAACGCCATTTCTAATAATTTCGCCACTAAAGTTAAAAATATTTTGCTAAAATCCGCCTCAACCCTTCCGGAACAAGGCGGCGGTTCTACCTTCTCCAAACTATTCAACGGCGAATATCTTAAAACCGGTATAACTGTTGGCGTATTCTCGCAGGATAATAACGCTAAAGTCAATGTCCAAAATAAAGCCAACCTCAATGCTAAAAACGATATTGATATTTTAGCTAAAAATGAAATTACATCGCTCGGTTTTAATGTAACTTCCACCGTCAATAATCAAACTTCTAATCAAAAGACCGACGCTATGATAGGTTTAGGCGTGCTCGTCAGCGATATCACTAATAACGCCGATATCGTCAACGACGGCAAATTGACTTCAACTAGCGGCAATGTTAATCTCGAAACTGAATCCGGCATGAATTACAATCAATTTGAGGCGGTCGTAGATAGTCTCACCAAAGCTCTTGAGAATATTGCAAAGGACGCCAAAGAAATTATTGAAAAAGATACGAAAAATACCTTCAAGAATTATCAAGACCAAGTCAAAGATAAATCAGATAAACTAGAAAATAGCGAAGACCCCGCCGAATATATGCAGAATCTCGACGACCTAAATAATGCAATCAATGACACCGAATCAACCGGCTTTGATGCCTTCGTTAAAACTATAGATGATAGCATTAAACTCAAAAAAGAATTGGAAGAATTGCCCACCAAGCTAACTGCTTTTATTCACCCGTCAAGCTACGCCAATTATTACGCGCTGTCGGCATTCGTCGCTAATACTAAAGACGGTAATAAAGACGTTAAATTTGAGGCGGCTGGCTCCTTCTCGATAAATTCTATGCTCAATAACTCAAGAATAACTGTCGGCGAAAATTCAGTTATCACTGCCGAAAATGGTGCGGTTAATACTAATTCCCTTGCAAAAAATCGCGTCGTAGCTATAACCGGCATGGGCGGCGAACATTTAACCAGCTCCGAGGCTCAAAATAATGGCGCGGGAATTAGCGTTTTCGTTGGCGACTTCCAAAATAACGCCGTAACCGCTTTTGGTAAAAATTCCCAGATTAAATCCAAAGATATTAACCTCGAAACTAAGGACTACGCTAAGCACGTCAATATAATTTATGGCAATGGCAAAGCCGATTCAACGTCGATAACTGGCATGGTTAGTTTCATCAAATCGCCCGCAAATAGTATTCTCGCCCTCGACGATTCAACTAAGCTCAACGGCACAGGCAACGTCGAACTTAACGCACTTTCCGAAAATTATATAACGTCGGTAAATGGCGGCATAACTATGGGTAACGGCAATGGGAAATCATTCGGCGCGGCGGTTAATATCCTTAATAATGACGGCACAACCGCAGTTATGATTGCTGATAACGGCGTCAACTCGTCACTAAGCGATAATATTAAAAATCTCCAATCCGAAATCGAAAACGCGACCGACCAAGATATTTTAGTCGAAAAGAAAAGCGAACTTAAAGCCCTCAAAATCGCTAAAGCCGCGCAGGACATTTTAGGCGAAGATTATACAAAGGAATTGGGCACCGCCTCAACCGCCGATAAAGGCAAAATTACTGCCGATACTTTTACCACTAAAGCCGATAACACCGGCACTATTAACGCAATCGCTATCGAAGGCACAGAAAATTCCGAATCGCACGGTTTCGCCGACCAATTCAACGACAAAGTTTATAAGGGCGAAGTCCAGCTAGGTTACGTCGATAACGCTTTCAAATGGCCTGCTACTAAACTTAGCAAAATGCTCGGCAATAAAATCAACGACAAACTTAAATCCGGTCAAAATAACCCTCAACAAGCCGCCAATCAAGCCGGAAATGCCGCAGGTAACGAAAACGGCGGCGCAGGCGAAAATGTCGGCGTCAATGAAGAGCAAGTCCAAAGTCAATTAAACGTCGCGGGCGCAGGGAGTGCCGCAATCAATATCAAATCCGGCGAGACCGGCTCCCTTATTTCCAATACCAAAATCACTGCTAATAATGTAGACGTTTCCGCAAATGATGATGCTTTCAATGGCTCGTGGGCGGGCGCAGGGGCTTTTAATTTCTTCGGCAACTCCCAAGCCGCTAAAAATACTAACGTTGCTATCGGCGGCTCCGTCGCTTACTCCGATAACTCAAAAAATGTCGACGCTATCATTAAAAATTCAACTATCAATAACGCTACGTCCATTAAAAATTCAGCCACTCGCGACGATTCAGACGTTGCCGCTGGTATGGGCTTAGCCGTCTCAACTAATTCAGGCAATCAAGGTACTAATGTTGACGTTGCGATTTCCGCGTCTATAAATTTCATTGAGGGTGATACCCACGCGCTTTTACTTAATAACAACGTCAAGGGCGGCACTATCGAGAATAAAGCAAACATTGATTCTTTACAAGTCGCGGGCGGGCTCGATATTGCAGGCAGTAGTTCGGGCGGCAAAGGCTTTAATATCGGTGGCTCGGCGGCGGCTAGCAAAATCACGAACGATTTGCAAAGCGGCATAAAGGGCGGCTCCTATGAAAATCTCGGCAAAGTCGACATTACCGCAGATAAAAAATCTAATCAAATTGACGTTGCAGTTGCCGGCGGCATCACGGCTGGTTCAGGCACAAAAGGTTTTTCATTCGGCGGCGGCGTCGCTGTCTCCGATATAAATAATAACTCGCGCGCCTTCCTCAATAACACAACTAAATTTAGTTCAAGCGGTGTCGTCAAGGTCGACGCGCTCGACAGCAAAAATAGCAATTCTCGCAACGCTTATCTGTCTAGCCGCTCCATAAATACTGACCCAACTTCCTATTTAAATTCATCTGATAAAGGCAAAATCGACGGCACGAATGGCGGCGGAAATATCGTAAACGTTGCTCTCGGCGGCGGCGCGTCCACTTCCGACGCGGCGGCGGGCGGTCTGGGCATTTCCTACGCGGGCATTTCTAACCTTATGAACGTCGATATTAAAAATAATCAGGCTATCACCGCGCAAAACCTTAACGCCAATTCAACTAATAAATCAAATCTCGTAAACGTGACGTTAGGGCTTGCTGGTTCAAATAAATCTTTCAGCGCGGCTGGGGCTTTAGGCGTCTCCGATGTCGTCGGCGACGGTAACATAAATATTTCCAAATCCAATGTCACTGCCGATAGCTTTTTGAGCAATGCGCAATCAAATGCCCATATTGTCAACGTAGCTGGTCAAGCCGCTCTATCAAAGAAATTATCCGTCGGGCTAACCTTCGCTTATAACGCTATGAATAACACGACGGGAATAAATGTTACTGGCGGCACTTGGAATGTTAAAGACTTCGGCGCGACTTCAACCAATAATAATTACGCTTTGGCACTCGGTGCGGGCGTCGGTTTCTCTAAAGATTCTGCCGTCCTCAATGGCGCAATCGGGCTGAATCTCGGCAATAATTCTACTAAATCTATTATCGACGGCTCGACCATTAGCGGCGTCAATACTTTGAATGTCACCGCAACCGATAACACGTCGAAAACGACTATTGCCGGCGATATTAACATCACTAAGGGTGGCGCAGTCGCGGCGGGCGGCGCAGTCGCTTATGCAGACATCGGCACTTCCGACAATAAGGAAGTCATCAACGCTAAAATCACTAACGCCACTATCACGACTAAAAATAATTCAAGCATAAACGTTGAGGCACTCGACAACGCCACTATGAATACTGTTGCCGTTGGCGTAGGCGGTTCCGCAGGCGATTGGACTTTCATAACTTTTCAAGGCGCGGCGGCGGTCTCCGAACTCAATAAGGATAATATCGCTCAAATTTCTAATTCAACTATAACCGGCGACACGGCTAATATCAAAATCAAAGCCACTAGCGGCGGTAACTCTTCCGACGGCTTAAAAATCGGTGATAAAAAAATCAATGTAAATAACAAAGTCAATACTGCGGCGGCTGTCCTCGACGCGAATTTCGGTGACGAATCACTCTTCGACGGCGCACTTGCTGTCAGCGTCAATAATCTCAATCAGAGCACCCAAGCCAATTTCAAAGGGACAAGGGAAAAGGGAAATGGGAAAAGTCAGGAAATTATAAGTCGTGCGGGCAATGTCGATATGTATTCCAACTCCGAAGCCGATATTTTGGGCGTAGCACTCGGCGGCGCAGGCGGTAAATCTAAAGTCGGCGCGGCTGGTTCCGTCTCCTATAACTACATAAATAATTCTGCCCAAACACTCGCCGAAAATCTCAACGTCAAAGCCACTAAAAATTTCGGCGTCGTCGCGCAATCCGATGATAAATTAGCTAACTACGCCGGCGCAGTCGATGTCGATGTCAACGGCTATGGCTCTATCGGTGTTTCCGTCGCCTATAACGAAATTAAAGGCAATACCGACGCACTTATAAATAATTCAAAGCTCGAAGTCACCGGCTCCGATTCAAATTTAATTGCCATTTCCAATCCCAAAGATAATTTAATTGACGGCTATGTCACGAAAAATACTTGGACGAGCGGCGGACTTATGAGCGGCAGAATTTCTGAAAATAAATCGGGCTTAGTGGTCAATTCTTCCGCTACTCATTCTATCAGCTCCGATTTGGCTACGGTCGGCATTCGCGCAAGTTCCGATAAACCGGGCGTCGGCATTTCAGGCACCGTCAATATAAATAAAATCGGCGGCGAAACTAATGCTAAAGTCGAAAGTACTAACGTTGACGGCAACGCTAATTCCTTCGTCAACGCCAGCGATTACACAAATAATGGCTCGTTCGTAGGTAATGCGGCTGTCAGCGGCACCGTTGCAATCGGCGTCCTTTGGAATGAAAATCAAATTACCCGCAAAACAAATGCGCTCGTAAATGGCGGGACGTTCAATGTAAAAAATCTGGACGTAAAAGCCGATTCGCAACAAGGCTTGTCCAATTTAAATATCGCAGTCGGGGCGGCATTCGCGGCTAGTCAAGAACAAGGATTCGCGGCGGCGTCGGGTGATAATATCGTCCGCAACCAACTTGACGGCACGACCAATGCTAAACTCGAAAATGCAACCGTCAACCACTCCGGCGCGGTCGATGTCAACGCTTATCACAAAGATAACGCCTTTGCTACTAATATCGCGGTGGGCGTAGCGGGCTCAGGTGTCGCAGGTGCGTCGGCTACCTTCGATTTGGGCTATGGTCTTATGCGCGAAAATTCTACCGTCAACGCTGAAATTAATAATTCAACCCTCACCGGCAAAACCGGCGCGGTTAATGTCAACGCTGAAAATAATTCCAAACTCGCGGGCGCATTCGGTACTATGGGTGTTGCAGTTCACGTAGGGACAGGTGCCGCAGGTGCTGTCGCGCTCGGCATAAATAATAATTACGTCACAAACACTGTCCACGCAGGCATTAAAGGTTCAACCCTCAAAGTCGGCAAAGTCGATGTCAACGCCAAAAATACTTCAGAAATTAAAGCCGATGGCGGCGTCGCGGCAGTCTCTCTCAATATCGATTTTTATACTTTCCTTGCCTCGCTCGGTTCGGCAACCGCTGTCACTAACGCCACTTTCGATAACAAAATTACTGCCGATGTTGATAGCTCCACAATCAATGCGTCCGGCGACGTTAATATAACCGCTCAAGATGACCATAAATCCGACGAAACCGTTGTATCTGCCGCCGCTAGTAGCGGTCTTGCCGTCAGCGTCAATCGTATGTCCACTTCAGTTAATAGCGGCTTGTCCGATTTAACATCAGACAAATTAGGACACACCCTCAGCTCCGGCGATTTGAAAATGTCTACCAGTAACGCCTCTAAAGATAACGCCGATAAAGATTCAGAGACATTAACCGGCGAATTCGGTAAGGAAGAACGTTTCCTTAACACCGGCGCAATAAATAAATTGCTCGGCGGCGTCCATTACAACTCCAAAGACGCTAAAAATAATATACAAAATACCCTCAATACACGTTATGCCGCTACGGAAAATTACGGCGTCAAGAAAGAACCCACTACAACCACCGTAACTTACAATAATAAACTCGAAAAAGGCGTCTACGCTAACGTCATAAACGGTTCCACTATCACCGCCACCAATAATAAAATTTCTATCGGCTCAACCGAAAATAACGACCTAAGCATAACGAGCGGCTCCGGCAATGCCGGCATTATCGGTATCGGCGTCGGCTCCACTTCCATTAAAACCCGCCGCGCTAATGCCACTAACGTTATCGGCTCCACCCTCACCGCTAAAAATATTGAAATCAGCACGACCAACGGGCAAACCGGCTCCGACGGCATTAAATCCAAAATGTATAACGCGACCATCGCCGCCACCGGCGCAAGCGTTGGTTATAATAACGTCGAAACTAACGGCTCCGGCGAAATTTTAATTTCCGGTTCCAAACTCACCGCCAGCGAAAATCTTAACGCAACCGCAATCGACAACTCCAAATCCAAAACTTATATCCTCGACGCAGGTTTGAAAATTATCGGCTATACGGGCGTTTTCGCTTACAACACCAATACCAGCCAAACCGGTATCGAAGTCAGCAATAGTTCTGCGCTCACTGCCAACGCGATTAACTTCGACACTCAAAATCATACTTACCGCGCAACCGATACGCTAGCTATCAGCGCGGGCACTGCCGGCATTCAAACCAATACTTCAGAGGCTAATGATTCTTCCACTAATTTTATTAACGTCATCGGCAAGGGCAATTCCTTCTCCGCCAACTCCCTCACCCTTAACGCCCTCAACGCCTCGCAAACTTACGCACATAGTAACGGGCAAGGCTACGGCGGGCTTGAAGTCATTGTCGCCAGCGGTCTCGCTAATTCTAAATCTAATGCCAATATCGCTATCGACGACGCTAACACCCTCAAAGCGACTACGATAAATATAACTTCGCAAATCGGCGAGGATAATAAATACAGCGCGCAAACTGACGGCTTTGGAATTAGCGTTGCGGGCGTCGGCGTTAATGTCGATAACATGACTGCACAGACCGAATCCACCGCGAAAGTTAATATCGGCAACGAAATTTATAACTCCGATACTACGCTGAACGTAACCGCCCTCAATAAGGCTAGCCGCGATGCCTTCATGCGCAATAACGCTTATGCGGTCGTCGCTAATGCCAATGACATTTCAGCCTACACAATCGCCAAAGATAATGCGTCGGTCACCGTCGGCAGTAATTCAACGCTGGCGAATGCCAATAAACTCGGCGCATTGAATATCACTTCTGACACGGAAAATAAATCCTACGTCGCGGCAAAAGGTACCGGCGGCGCGATTGGCGGCGAATTCGGGAGCGCGGCTCACGCTGATAACGACGTTAATAACTCCTCAAGCGCAACTTTGAACGGCACATGGAATATCACTAACGATTTAACTTTGACGGCAAATCAGCACGACAGCGCATATATCAGCGGCTATAGTGCACGCGGCGCAATCATAACCGGCGGCAAAGGTTCCCTCGATAACGTTATCAAAGGCTCGTCCACCGCGACCATTTCAGACAAAGCCAACATTAACGCTAAAACCGTCAACATAAATTCCAAAAACTACATCACGACCGATAAATATTCCAGTGACTACGACCATACACTTTTCGGGCGTATGGGCGGCGTTGTCGATGATGTCGACTATCAACGCTCAAGCGCGACAACTAATAAATCAGCTAACATAAATATTGGCGCAAATGTCGGGATAACTACGAGCGGCACGCAAATTTACGACGCGGCAAGCGATTACAATTTGAAAAATGATGTCTACGCGGAAGGCGGCTCGGCACTGGCTAGCTTGCGCTGGGTCAAATCCCATAACTACATAACGGCGGACGAAAAAATTTCTGTCGGGTCGGGCGCACTCCTCAAGAACGAGGGCGGCTCCTATGACGACGGCGGCATAACTTTCGCGGCTCATGATAATTTGGAACACAATCCGACCGCAAAAGGTTATTCGCAAGCGGGCACGGGCGGTTATGTTCGCGCAGAAACTCTTACCGAATTGACGCGCAATCAGAACATTGATATCAACGGCACACTAAAGAGCGCGAAGGATTTAAACTTGTACGCGGGCGCAGACGCAAACGGCGAACGCTCCAGAGTTCACAGCTACGCACGGGCAATTTCCCAAGTTATGACGCTGATTGACGACGGCTCCGCCGATATTATTCGCAAGGGCAAGACTAATTCAAATGTCAACGTCAACAGTAGCGCAAGCGGCGAGGCTATGCACGATGTCAACATTATTTCTAACGCGGGCTTTGAAGTTTACGAGGAGCGACCCTTTTACGGTAGCACCTGGAAAAACAGAGGCGAATATAGCGTTGTGACTTCCGACGTAGGCAGCGTGACCAATTCGGACTACAAACACAATAACAAAGTCAAAGTCGACGGCGAATTGAAAGCCGCCAATACTCCCGACGTAACGATAAATATTAGCGGCGTCGCCCTGCCTAACGGATTCATTTTGACCAATAATAATCTTAAAGATATATCCTACACCGTCACGAGCGGCAATTCAACCATAACCAAAAAAAATACCAACTTCAGCGGCAAGACTAGTAACGAAATTTTCGCGCAACAAATTTTCAACGGGATAACGACTTCAACCGAAAAGCCGGAAGATTCACTTGTCCCGCGCTATAAAGAAGTTTGCGAATCTATCAGCAATTATCAAGTTGTGGATAAAAATGACATTGTCGCGTATAACGGCTTTTTGCAGGAAAAACTCGCGCTCGAAGAGGAAATGTCAAATCTAGGTCTGGGCAGTTATGATGACAACGGAGAATTTTTACTCGGCTCAAATCCTAAAACCATCGGAATTAAAACGCTGGTCTTGCCAAATGTCGAAGTCAGCGGCGGCTCAATCAACGTCACCACAGATAGTTTCAGCGGCTCCGGCAAGCTCAATGCCAGCGGCATTCCGAAAATCGACGTGGAAAATAATTCGACCACCTATCTTGTCACGAATAAATTGACTATCGCCGATAAGGGCGGCAATGTCAACTACAACGGCACGAAGGTAACGAGCAATGCGGACATAGGCAGCGGCGCGAATTTTGCCGAACTCAAAGTAGCCGACGCCGAGCAAGTCCCGCTAATTAAAGTCACGAATAGTTATTCAGGTAGCGGCTCAATCCAAATGATTCCCAACCCCAAAGCTACTGGCTATAGCGAGTTGCCCGCCGCCGCGCAAAAAGCTACACTTTCCTATACCCCGCTGAATTACATTGAAATTACCGATGACATAAATAATCCGGTTGGCAAGGTGCAAATCTCGAACAAGCGCGGCAGTATCCGAATAAACAAGGGCGCGAACGTAAACGGCAAGGATATAGAGCTGACGGCTAAGGAGAGCATATCGCAGGGCTACACCGACAGCATAAAGAATATTGCTTACACGCCGCAGGACGCCTACGCTGACGAGACTAAGAAGATGCGCGAAAAAGTCGGCTGGGATAAGAGTATGCCCTCAAGCGACAAAATAGAAAAGGAGACGAGCGATAAGAAATATAGCGGTGGCGCGGGCGAGATTGCAGGCGGTTCGATATACATAGCGGCGCGGGATATAAATATAAACGGGCTGATTCAATCGGGCTACGTAGGTTTTTCTACGACGATAAATCAAAGCGACTTGGACAACGCGACGGAAACTGTATTCTTTAATGAAATGCCGATGTATAAAGTGAACAAAGGCGGCAAGCGGGTCAACAGTGATGGCTACTACACTTACGAGCCGCAAATTTACTACGATAAGACGAACAATAAAATATACGTCGAGGACATTAACGCCACTGGCGGCAAAGTTTATTTAGCGGGTCGGATAGTATCGACGGGCAATGGCAAAATCGTAGTAGCGGACGGCGCGAGCAATATCGACATAACTAACAATACAAGCGTAGATATGAACGTTGGCAAGGTGACGAGTGCTAAGGGCGGCGGCTTTATTCAGATTGTCGACAGCGAGCAGGATAAATTAACCGAGTATTCAAGCGGGCAAACGCGCACCATAGAAAATTATTCAGCGTGGTTGGCGGACAATACTAAGGGCAAAGTCACAATCGGCAACGGGCTGACGGTCGGAAAATTCGTCAATTATAATCCTAAAGCGGGCTTGTCGTATAATTGGACGGAAGGCATGCAGCAGGAAGAAATCCTCCACTACTACTACAAGGAAGAAAAAAGTTGGTGGGGGCATAAGGACGATTCAAATTACACGAGCGACCTTGCGGCTATGTCGGCTAAATTGTCTCCCAGTTGGAGCGAGAAAAAATCTGACCCTGTAGAACTTGGCGACGGCTATTACATTGGCTCTGGCGCGGTTACGAAAAATAATTTAACGCTAATTGCGCAAAACGTGGTAACGGGCAATAGTTATGGTGGTCACACAAGGAGCGAGGCGCACGAACACGGTTTGGGCGGTTTTTATGAGGATTACGACCACAACTGGAAAAGGACGACCGGCACCAAGCAAATATATCAATATTCGGTTAAGGCTGACTACCCGATAAGCGTTGGGATAATCGGCGAGAAGAGCACGCCCTCAATCAATTTGGCGAACACCTCAAACAATGGCGGCGATTTATATTTGACGGGCGACATAAGAAACGACTTGGGCACGTTGACGATTACGGCGAATAGCGGCAAGATTGAGCAGACGGAAGGCACGAAGATTTCCACCAACAATATAAACCTTTCGGCGAGTAGTGGCATAAAAAATATAAATGTGGTGAATCATCGCGACGACGACTTGAAATTGACTGCGCGGACGACCTTAGGCGACATAGATATAAACGTTAGCGGCGGCATATTGGGCGATAAGAATTTAGCGGGCAATGTTATTGTGAACGACTTGACCAGCAAATATGGCGCGGTGAGTTTGAAGGCGCAAGGCGACATAAAGCAGACGATTTCCAGCACGGCGGCTAATGCTCAGAACATTAAGCTTGAATCGGCTAATGGCGCAATCAATTTGCAAATCGAATCTAGCGGCGAGCTTGGCGCGGACGTCTCTGCGATTTCAGCGGCGGCTTATGGCGATATTAAGCTGAATAAAAATGATAACGCGGACTTTTTGATAGGTTCAATCGTCTCGACGACCGGCGATGTAACTTTGACGGCGAATGGCAAATTTATAGACGCGTTGGACAAAGTGCGCGACAATGCCGACACGCAACAAAGCGACCTCGTTAAGTCGTGGATAGATATGGGCTTGATTGCGGGTACGCGCGATTATAAAGGCGCGTACATCACGAGGCTTGAGCAAGACCGCGACAATTACAAAGCTGACGTGACGGCGCAATTTACGGAGTATGGGGAATTGCTGAAGTTGTATGAAAGCCAGTTGGCAGCATACAACGCCATAAAAGATAAAGCGATATTGGCAGTACATCAAGGGGTTAATGACGCCTCGAAAGTCACGGCACCGACGAAGGGCGAACGCTTAACAACTCTGGAGAAAAAATTTGGCAAGTACGAGACGGCGGACGCGTATTTAGCGGCGGACAATAACTATCAGATATTGGTTGCGGCGGTAGAAAATCCGCAGTATCAATGGACGGAAGCTGAATTGCTAGCCGGAATACGTTCAGCGATAGTCAACAAGACCGAAGGTTCCGCACCCGACGTTACGAAACTTAAAGACGCGAACATAACGGGGCGCAATGTGACTTTGACTGGCGCGGGCGTCGGCACAAACTCTGAAGACGTTACGACGATAAAAATGTCTGACTTGCGCGTAAAAGCGGGCGAGACGGCTAAAGAAAAATCTGCGCGGCTGGCGAAGGTGGCGCAATTAGCGAACGTCGAGGCGGCGGACGTTACAGTCAATTACGTTTTGGACAAGAACGGCAAGCCGGTAACGCAGACGATTACGCAAGTTAATTACAGATACGACGCGGACAAAGGCTATTACATTGACACGGCGGGCAATTACATTCGCTATCGCAAGGACGCCGACGGCAATTTACTCAAGTACACCTACGACCAAAATTTAAAGCAAGTTGGGAGCGCGGTTGCGGTCAGCGATTTTAGCGACGTGATTAAAAGCACCAAGACCATTGAGAACAAGGAAATTGAATCATTCGACATAAAAGGCACCATTCCGCTTGGCATAAATGCGACGGGCGATATAACAATCAAGGCGACGGGCAATAGCGGCGTATATATCGCGGGGCGCAATAAGGGCGTCAAGATTGACGAGGAGAGCAACCCGAATAACGACGTTTACAGTGCGCTCAACATTAACAAAATCGAGACAACCAAAATTGCGGGTAATTATCCTGATGTGCGGATAGTCGGCGAGGCTGGAATATTCAATGCGGCGGCGAGTGGCGAAAATGTCATTGGCAAGGATTTAATTTTAACTGGTGGCAATGGCGCAATAGGCACGCAAGCTAAACCATTCACGGTTCGATTGACCGGCGATTTATTTGACGCGCGAGCTAATGACGAAATCAATTTAAAGAAAGTTGGCGTGGACAATTTCAGAATTAGCGCGATGTATTCACCCAAAGCGATTCGCATAACCAACGACGAACACGGCATAATTGAGCACTCCGCGCACTTCGACGACATAGCTGAGGCATATATAAATTCTTTAGGCGAGCTGACGTTTAACGGCTCTGCGGGGACGGCGAGTGCTCCTATCGTGATAAGGTCGAATGACACGACGATTTTAAATCTCAATGGCGGCGGGGAATTTTACGTTAAGGCGGTAGAAACTGGCGCGTTGAGATTGAACAACATAAGCGGCACGGTTGAAATAAATTCGGAAGATACGATAAAGCAGACGCAAGACGGCACGAACAGTCTAAGCGGGATAAGGGTTAGTGCGGTTGGCGACGTGATTTTAGACGGCGCGAAGAACAAATTTAGCGCGATAAACATTGAGGCAATCGGCGGCGACTTCACGTTGAAAAACGATTCGGACAAATTGACGGCGACATTTGGCGAGGAGTTGACCGGCAAGGTAACGATTACGCAACGCGGCGACATAGATTTAGCCGGAGCGGTTAGCGGTTCTGAATTGAACTTGACGAGCGAAAAGGGCAATATAATTTCGTCGGGCGGCTTGCAAGCGGCTAAGGCGATAAATTTGAGCGTCGGGACGTTCACGCATGAAGGCGAGATTCACACGGACAAATTGACTATTGCGACTGATAACGGCGTCACGATTAACAACACGGAAAATATTTTCAACAGCATAGAAATTGCGAGCCGCGACGGCAAAGCAATCAACGGTTCAATCAACGTGACGATAAAGACGGACAGTTTCGCGCCGAGCATTAAAAACGACGTAACGGGCGACGTGACGTTGACGAACACGAAGACGGGCGGCGAGTTATCATTTGGCGACGGCGAGACGATAAACATTGGCGGGAAGTTCACGGCGAAAAGTGACGGCGATTTTGATTACGGCTCGACGATATTGGCGGGCAAAGATATTTCGATAAGGGCGCAAAACGTTTACAGGCGCGAGGGCACGACCGGTTATTTCAGTTCGCCGGGCAAAATAATATTCAACGTCAACGCAGGCAACCAAATTGGGACGGCGGAAAATCCGATAATGATAGCGAATAGCACCGCCAAGACTGAAGGCATGAACATTTACGGCGAAACTCATATAAAGGGCGTTCACGACGGGATATTGACGTTGGGCAACGTGATGACGGATAAGGACGTAAGCATAAGTTCCGAAGGTTCAATCGCTCAAGCGGACGGCAAAGTTATCAGCGTGGACAAGCTGACGGTCGAGGCGGCGAAGGATATTACTTTGGACAACGCGAAAAACGACATTGAAACGCTAGTTTTGAATGGCGGCGAGAATATCAAAGTATACAGCGACCCGCGCAAAGTTTTGACGTTGGCAGGCGAGCTAGAGGGAACCGGCGATGTTGAAATAACTTCGGGGAAATCGCTAAACGTGACCGGCGACATAGGAACGGAAAAGAATTTGACGTTGACGGCGGGCAAGGATTTAACGAGCAGTGAAGGCAGTACAATAGTTGCGCTTGAGAAAATGACGTTGAAAGCGGACGACGTAAAACTTGCGGGCAGAGTAGGAGCGGTGAATATTGACGTTACGACGGACAAGGGCTTAGACATACAAAATGCCGAGAACGTATTTGGCGGAGTGGCGGTTAAGAGCGCGGGCGATAAGATTAACGGTTCAGTATTAGTCACGAGCGATTTTGAAACGGGCTATACGGCGCAAATTGATAACGACGTAACGGGCGACGTGACTTTGACGAACAGCAACGAAAACGCCTCAATAATTTTGCTGGGCTACGGCATAGAAGAAGGCAGGATATTAAATATCGGCGGCACCTTGACATTTGATGTAGGCGGCGATTTCATTTCCGGCAGGAAGGGCTATTTTGCGAACAATGACATCAACATAACGTCGCGCAATGGTGATATACTCATGATAACGGTTTCAAGCGGCGAGATATTAAAAGCGATGAAGAATATAAATCTGAACGCAGCGAAAAACATTAACATAGACGGGCAAATCACGTCGGGCAGTGGCGACATTACAATTACTTCGCAAAATGGCGGAATAGATATATTTGGCACAGCGCAGTTGCTCGCGGGTAAGAACATTAAATTAAGCGGCACCGAAGGCAATATAAATGTTAACGGCGTAGTTAATTCGATAAACGGCAAAGTTGACATTAGCCTAGACGAAGGGAACATACAAATTGGCAACGAGACGACTGCAGAGAAAAATACGTATATAGTATCAGCAAAGAACAACGTAAATATAGCGACGAACAACGGGACTATTACAATATTAGGGAAAACGAAATCGAAAAAGAAGAATGTAAATCTCAAAGCAGAAACGGTCAAGACTGGTGACACTCCCGCCAACGTTGCTGAATTTGCCGCCCTTGCCGAAAAGACGCCGAACGACATAACGATAAACGCTGAGCTTGAGGCAGATAATTCTATAACGATAACAACCGACAACGGCAATATTGAGATAACTAAGCAAATAAAGGTAGACAACGGCGACATAACCATATTGACGCAAAATGGCGACATCACGATAGACACAAACGGCTTAGCGGATATGTTATCGGCGCAAAACAATTTGGACATTGAGACGGACAACGGCGCGATTGACATAGCAGGGAAAATCTCTACCAAAGACGGCGACATAACAATAACGTCGAATCACGAGACGTACGCGCGGCGGCAAAAAGGTATAACGGTCGAGGAGACCGGCGCGATAAATCCGGGCAGAAATCTTTACTTGAACGCAACCAACGGTAGCATTGAATTTAAGAATGTTGCGGCGAAAAATGCGGACGTAAAGACAATCAACGGCAATGTCACGGCTCAAACGATTAGCGCGGACGATACGATAGCGATTGAGCTTGAGCACGGCAACTTGTATTTAAATCTTGCGCAAAGTAAGGGCGTAGCGATTCTGACTGATGACAACTCCGAGTCTTCGGTCAATACGATTCGTGCAAATTCCGTAGACGTTAGCGACGCGGTTAAGGTCGGGAGAATTCTTCCTTACAGTAGCGGCAGTTCAAGCTTTAATTATCAAAGCGCGTCGTCGAGTGGCTACAGCAATTACAGCAACGGCTACAGCAACTTTGTGAACAATAGCAACTTCGCGAGCAACAGAAATTCTTACGCGATTTTAGGCAGTACGTACACGAACAATGGCTTGACTTACTGGCAAAGTGCGACATCAACCGCCGCGCCGAATTATTCTTTCAGCGAATTTGCGAGCCTGACAGACGACATTAGCTACAGGCAGACGCGCAATTACTTTGAGGTTAAATTTATCCCGACGTGGCTTGAAAGTGAGTTTATGGACATTGACTACAGCTTTGAGAATTTCGGAATAAGAAATGCGACCGAAGACGAATTGACAATCGACTAAGGGACAATCACAATATTTCATGAGAGCGGCTCGATTATTTCCTGCCGCTTTTTTTTTTCGCTTCGCTAGCGTTCAGATAGGAAATCATGCCCAAATTTATTTTTTACTCCAAGCATTTGAATTCACCGCCCGAATAAAATTCTTTGTACCATGTCGCAAAATTTTTTAAACCGTCGCGAAGAGAAGTTTTTGGGCGAAAGTCGAAATCCCGCTCAAATTTGCTCGTGTCGGCAAAAGTTATCGGGACATCTCCGGCTTGTGCAGCTACCAATCTTTTATGTTCGTCGAAATTGTAATCAGCCGGCAGAAGCTCGGCGCGAATAATTTCCTCCTGCAAAATCTTAACGAATTCGAGCAAATTAACCGGCTGACCGTTGCCGATATTGTAAACTCTATGCGGCGCAGAATTCTCAGCGACGGGCGGACGAATAACGACGCGGGCAAGTCCTTCGATAATGTCGTCGACGTAAGTAAAATCTCTGGCGCAATTTCCGTAGTTGTAAATCCAAACTTCTTCGCCGCGCAAAAGTTTGTTAGTAAATTTGAAATAAGCCATATCGGGACGCCCCGCCGGACCGTAGACCGTAAAGAAACGTAAGCCCGTCGCGGGGATTTTGTAAAGCTCGCTGTAGCAATGCGCTAAAAGTTCGTCGCTCTTTTTAGTTGCGGCGTAAAGACTAACCGGTTTGTCAACGCGATCCTCTGTCGAGAACGGAATTTTCTTATTGCCGCCGTAAACAGAACTGGAGCTGGCGTAAACTAGATGATTCAGATTTTGGGCATTTCGGCAAGCTTCCAGTACGTTGAAAAAACCTACAATGTTGCTTTGAATGTAAGCTAAGGGATTTTTGACGCTGTAGCGGATGCCTGCTTGAGCCGCTAAGTTTACGACGTGAGTCGGTTGTGTTCTGTTAAAAAGGTCGTCGATAAAATTTTTGTCAGCAATATCTCCACGATAAAATTTCCAATCGCAAGAAAATTTTTCTGCCGACGCCTCAATCAACCGGAGCCGATAATTTTTCAAGCGGACATCGTAATAATCATTGAGGTTGTCGACCCCGATTATCTTAGAGAACTGACGATCCTTAATCAAACGCAGAATGAAATTTCCGCCTATAAAACCTGCCGCACCCGTGACCAGGATAATTTTTTTCATCGACAATTCCTCCTAAAAAATCTAATCCGTCAAAGCAAATAAAATATTGCCTTCTTCAACTTTATATTTATTAAAAGCAAATAGCTTGGCATACCCTCCACAAAATGATTAAAAATCCTTTTAAGCCTTTGTTAATAAATTTTTTTTACATTTTCTACAGCCAATTTGTTTTACCTTCTTTTGCTGATATCGATATAAAGAAGAAAAAATTTTTTTGTTAAAGGATTTTTCGCGAACATGTCAAATTTATCAATGAACAATAATGAAATAATGAAGCAGTGATTTATGTAGCTAAAATTGAAAGGAAGGTCATTCATGGAAATTAACAATTATGAAGTTACAATAAAAAAAGGCAAAGATGAACAGGAAGTCTCTATTGAAATAGATATGGAAGAATACGGAGAATCTTTTGCAGTCAACGCATATCATCTTGGTCAACAATATGGGGCGTCAGTGATAAATCCCGTGATTAATGAAGATAAAATAAATTTTTTGGAAGACCAAATCAAGAAAAAGGAAGGAGACGATGTACACATTGGAAAACGGGAACTTAAAAGGCTTATGAAGGAAGTAGATGCTGATTATAAAAGCTATCAGGAAGAGATTGCCAGTTACACTAGCAATGATGAGGATTAATTTTGTATCAGAGAAATTATCACTCACAGCGCAAGATTGGCTATAAAATTACGGCGTCGAAAGAAATATAATCGTCATATCAAACGGCGAAATTGCGTTGAATGCCCCTGCCGCGCCCAATTTTTTGGCTAACGTATCTGCCGTGCGTCGACGCAATCAGCGAGAGTTCCAAAATTTTTTAAAGCAAGGGTCATAAATTATTCAGCACTGCACGGAAAGTGCGTAACGCATTGCAAGTTACCTGCGGAAGATATTTGGCTTTTGTCACTTGAGGCGGCGCGAGGAAAAAATTTCTCGTCAACCGCCATTTTTTATGGATTGTGTCAGCGATTTTGTGTAAATAGCAAACCGCCTAAAAACGCCAACTTTTGATGAGTTGGTGAAAGGTAAAATACGTGGTCGAAGAAAGGCTCCGTTACGCGATTCGTTTTCTTTCAAGGCATTCGAAAAAGTTTTCTTTGAAAGAATGTCGTCAAATCAACAATTCTAATTACACAAAACTCTTGACACTGCCGAACACGATTTCTTAGGGAATGACATATTATGAAAAAATATTTTATAGCGGGATTGGTATTTTTGCTAATTTTGTCCGTTGGACTGATATTTTACGGCGTTTGGCTTAACAATCGCGGCGAAGTTCAGATAACTCAGAGAATGTCCGAAAGAAAATTGGATTTGCCCGGAGTTAAAGTAAAACGGCGCGAGCTCCATCCCAAAGTTATGCTAAGTGATGTAAACCTTTATTCGGACGATATGGTTGACGCCGTCACATTGATTGAGGGACGCATTACAGAAAATTTTGCTCCAAAAAATAGCCAAGTTCGACAAGGCGACGTTATCTTTGTTGTTGAAAATGAGGATATAGCTTTGGAGCTGAAGGAAGCCGACGCGAATATTTTGGAAGCAACCTCGCAACTAAAGCAAGCCGAAAATGTTTACGAGCGTCAAAAGCGTTTGCTGGAAAGAAAAGCAACTTCAGCAGCAAAGCTTGAGGAAGCGGAAACATCTTACAAAGCGGCGCAAGCTCGCATAGAAATGTATAAGGCCAAACGCGATAAATTGCTAATGCAAAAAGAACGTCAAGAGGTAATCGCGCCCATTGACGGGAAAATTTTAGTGGTGTATCGTCAGAAAGGCTCCTATGTAAATGCGGGCACGTCTTTAGCATTGGTCGGCGATTTTTCAACGCTGTATTTTTCGACGCCGGTAGATGATGAAAACGCAAGGCATCTCGGAATCGGACAGCAGACAGAATTGATTTTTGACGAAAATGATTTCCAAAAAGTTTACAGCACAGACTATGCGGCGGGCAATAAGGGTAGCGACCAGACTTTTACGGCAACTGTCGAGAAAATAACGCCGCCTTTAGGAGAGCCTGCAGACATTCGCAATATAATTTGGTCGGTGGATAATTCTTCGGGGCTTTTGGAGTCGCAAATTTATGGCGCAGTAAGTTTTCAGTCTCATTCGTCGTATCAATGCCTGACAGTTCCACTCGACGCGATTATAAATATCGATGAACCGGCAGTATTTGTCGTGACGGCTCAAGAAACTATCGAGCGACGCAAAATCAAAACCGGTGCTAATGACGGGACATACGTCGAAGTTTTGGAAGGGTTAAAAGCCGGAGAAATTGTAGCCAATCACACTGAAGCGAGTTTATCAGACGGCACGCCGGTTAATGTCACTCTGGAGGACGAAAAAGAAGGTGACGCGCCATGAGCTCGGAAAAAAAGAGCGGGCAGAATATTTTTAGCAAAGCCGCCCTAGAAAAATTGAATTCGCCCGAAAAGTTGGATACTATGGTCAAAGTAACGGAGCCGATGAGTTGGATGGGCTTAGTGGTTGCGTGTGTACTTTCTTTAGCGGTCGTGCTTTGGTCAATTTTCGGCTCGTTCACGGAAAAGGCAGACGGCGCAGGACTTATACTCGACTCGGCGGGCGTAGTAAATATTTGTCATGCGCAGTCGGGCAAATTGCATACGCTCATGGTGAAAACGGGCGATTACATTCACAAAGGGAAATTAATTGCGCGCATAGAGCAGCCCGCGCAGACAGCTGATACGCAAATGACGCGCTACAATATAGATTTGGCAACTAATGACCGCGACGCCGTGCAGAGCGTTCACCAATACAACGCTAAACGCCAGCAAGAAATTACGCAGAAAAATATTTACAGCAGTTACGAAGGAATTGTTGATGAAGTCATGGTTCAGGAAGGCAATATAATTTCTGCGGGCAGTCCGATTTGCTCTGTACGCATTACGCAAAATCGCGACGAGTTGAGCGGCGTTTTTTATATTTCAGTGGACAATGGCAAGCGCGTCGAACCAAATATGACGATTCAACTTGCGCCAAATGGCGTCGATACATCGAAGACGGGCAGTTTGATTGGCATTGTGAGGAGCATTTCGCAATATCCGCTGTCGTCGGAAGGCGTCGTCAAAAGCGTAGGCAATTCGCAACTGGCGCAACATATAATCAGCAAAACGGGCGGCGCGGTAATGGAAATACATTTTGATTTGGTCAAGGATAAAGATTCGGAGTCGGGTTACCTTTGGACTTCGATAATTGGCAAGCACAAGCCGATAACGCCCGGCAGTTATTGCACGGGCTATATCATAATTGAACGCCAGCCGCCCATTGAAAAGGTCTTTTACAAAATCAGCCAACTACTCAGGAGCAGATGAAATGAAAGTGCTTGGCTCGATAAAAAATTTTTTTGATACCGGCTCGCGAGTAAAAGTCCCTACGATTTTGCAAATGGAGGCAGTCGAATGCGGCGCGGCGTCGCTTGCAATGATTTTAGCTTATTATGGGAAGTGGATACCGCTAGAAAAGTTGCGTCAAGAATGCGGCGTCACTCGCGACGGTTCCAACGCCGAAAATATTTTGAAAGCCGCTGAAAATTTCGGTTGCGTAGCCAAAGGCTTTGCCGGTCGTCCGGTTGCCCTGCGCAGAAAGGCAAAAAATAATTTCCCGCTAATTTTGTTTTGGGAGTTTAGGCATTTCGTCGTGCTCGAAGGCATTAAGGGCGACACGGTTTATCTTAACGATCCGGCAATGGGTCGGCGTAAATTGCTTTGGAAAGATTTTTTGCCGTCGTATACCGGCGTTTATCTCCAAATCCGACCCGGCGAAAATTTTCGCAAAGAAGGTCATCGCTATAACGTCTTCAAAGCTCTTGCCTCTAAGCTCACGGAAGACAAATGGGCAGTTTTATTCGTCCTGATACTCGGTCTTTGCATGATTATTCCAGGACTCGCCGTCCCCGTCTTAAATCAAATTTTTATTGATGACATTTTGTCGATGAAACGACCCGATTGGATAAGAACTTTACTCATCACAATGGCGGGGACTGTAATTTTCATAGGCTTTTTGAACTGGTTGCGGGCATCGGTTCTGACATTCTGGCAAAAAAAATTAACGCTCGTCGACTCGTCAAAATTCTTTTGGCACATTATACGCTTGCCGCTAACATTTTTTCAGCAAAGATACGCCGCCGATATTGCCTCACGTATCCAATACAACGAGGCAAATGCCGCAGTCATCTCGAATCAAGCGGCAACTGCCGTATTGGATTTTTTTATTGCGCTTTTCTATTTGGCGTTGCTGTTCCAGTATAGCGTGGAGCTGACTTTAATCGGCGTTTCAATAAGTTTTATAAATCTTTTGCTGGTAGCTTACATGCGGCGTCGGCTCGTCGATTTGAATATGAAAGTTCAGCAGGACGCGGGCAGGGAATACGGCGTCTTGATGGGCGGGCTGATGATGATTGAGAGCATAAAAGGTTCCGGCAATGAGGGCGAATTTTTTTCAAAGTGGGCGGGCTATAAAGCAAAGGTTATAAACGGCATGCAAGAAATACAACTCTGGACATTGAAAGTAAAACTTTTGCCCAGCCTTTTTGCCGGCGTTAATGGCGCGCTAATCATGGCGATTGGCGGTTTCTCGATTATGGAAGGCGTTATGACTGCTGGCGTATACATGGCATTTCAAAATTTGCTCGGTAAATTTCAAGAGCCGTTCAATAACTTGCTGATGTTGGGAAATACACTTCAGGCGATTGAAATGCAAATGCAACGCCTCGACGACGTGCGCAAGTACGAAATCGACCGCTTGAATTATTCCGAGAATCAAGCAAAAGATTGCTCGCGCGAAAGACTTTCCGGCGATTTGGAATTGAAAAATATTTCGTTCGGCTACAGTCCGCTTGACCCGCCGCTACTCGAAAATTTTAATCTGCACATAGAGCCGGGACATTGGGCGGCAGTAGTCGGGGCGTCGGGCAGTGGTAAATCAACACTCGCCAAAATCGTCGCAGGGCTTTACGAGGAATGGGCAGGCGAAATTCTCTTTGACGGGATAAAACGTCGCGACCTTCCGCGCCATATCATCGTAAATTCTCTGTCGACTGTCGACCAAGATGTTTTTCTGCTGACCGGCTCGGTGCAGGAAAATATTTCGCTGTTCGACGGCACGATTTCTAAAAGCGAAATTGTTCAGGCCGCGAAGGACGCTTGCATTCACGACGACATTATCCGACTTAACGGCGGCTATGATGCGCAAGTCACGGAGGGCGGCAATAATTTTTCTGGCGGACAGCGTCAACGCTTGGAAATTGCGCGGGCTTTAGCAGTCAATCCTTCCCTGCTGATTCTCGACGAAGCAACTTCCGCCCTCGACCCAATGACCGAACATCGCGTGCTCGATAATATAAGGCATCGGGGTTGCTCGTGCTTAATCATAGCGCACAGACTTTCCACGATTCGCGACGCTGATGAAATTATTGTTTTGGAGCGCGGAAAAGTTGTTGAGCGCGGCACGCATAAAGAAATGATTCAGCACGACGGCGCGTACCGCAGATTGATTGAGGAGAGAAACACGCAAGAAAATGTTGACTAAGGAAGTGAGAGCCTTTGAAACTCGTTGAAGGCGAGCGTTATTGTTTGCCGGAAGAAAATTCTTTTGTCGAGGTGACGGCGGGCAAGGTCGAAGTTTATGCCGTCGCGCACGAAAAGGAAAATTTCCGCCAAATGTACTTAATGGAATTGAACGCGGGCGAGGCGGCTTTCCCTTCCTTTGATGACTTTGAGAAAATAAAAATCGAAGTGCACGCCCTGACGGATTCCGAGTTGAAAACAGTTTCGGCAAATGAGATTGCTCCGGCTGAACTCGCCAGGCTTATGCGCACATGGTTTAAAAATTTAATGGCGTTGCATTGGCTCAGACTTTTGGCGGATAAGGGCGACGACACATTAGAGACTTGGCTTGACAGCTCGGTTATCGGCGACGAATTGGACAATCAATCGCTCTGGGAGACTTTCATTGATAACGAAAGTATTTTCTCGATGATGTTAGGCGTGCGATTTCAAGCCGAAGATGTTAAAGTTGCCAATCGAATTGCCCGCCGCTTAAAGCAAAAAAATCGTCTCGTTGAAAATACTCTGTCAATTTTGTTGGGAAAAGATACTGTGCCTGCCGAAGAAGGTAGCTCCGGAAATACAAAGTTTGAAGAGGTCGCCTTTGCAATTCGTTGTGCGCTCAAAGCCTTGCATATGCCGAGCCGGTCAGTTAATCTCGCGCCGGAAATGGTAAGGAAGCTCGACAAGTTCGGCATAACGCAACGGCTTGCGCAAAAAGTCGGAATGGGTTTGCGGCGCATAACTTTGGAGGATAATTGGTATCGTGGCGATAGCGGCGTTATTTTAGTCTTCCACAATGGCGACGACAAAACAAAAGAATTAGGCGTTTGCTTGCCGCAGACGGAAAATCACTATCGGCTGATTACTCTTTCAAATCCCGATGGCGTCGAAGTCACAGAAAAAATTGCGGCGGCTCTCGACAAAGAAGGCTTTGCCTGTTATGCGGGGTTGCCGCCCGAAAAAATCGGCTTAAAAGATTTGCTGAAGTTCGCCTACAATCAAACTTGGTCGACGGATTGGCGCACGATTCTTATCGCAAGTTTTGCTATGGGCTTTATCCCGATTATAACGCCGATTGTCACTGAAACAATTTTCGCCGACCTCATACCGATTCTTGACCGGCAGGGCTTAGCGACCGTCGCGCAAGTTGCAATGGTTGCCGGCTTTACTTCTGCCGCGCTAAGTGTCGTGCGTTCCGTAGCACTGTTGCGATTCTCCGTCCATGTTGATATGGCTTTGGAATCAGCGATGTTAGCGCGAGTGCTCGCCTTGCCGACGAAATTTTTCCGCCAATTCACGTCGGGCAATTTGGCGGCGCGTATGCAAGGGCTTAGCAAAATTCAATCCTTTTTGGCGGGAGAAACCGTCGGTATTGTATTTAACTTTGCCTTTGGCTTTTGGAGCTTGGGGTTGATGTGTTATTACAGCGTGAAGTTGACGGGCGCGGCTCTGCTCATCTGGATTATTTACGCGCTGATTTCCTTTTTCATTTTGAATCGGCTGACCAATTTTAACCGCAAACAAATTAAAGCATTCAATGAGACGGCGGGCATATTGCAACAAATTTTTACGGGCTTAACCAAATTTCGCGTAAAAGGCGCGGAGGAAGATGCCTACAATTTGTGGGGGAAAAAATTCGGCGAGGAATGGAAATGGACTTACGCCGTTCGTTGGCAAAAAAATTACACGACAATTTTATCAGCCATGCAACCGATTTTGTTGTCGATGATTCTTTACTTTGTCGCCTTCAAAGAGATTGCTGAGGCGGCGGCGACGGGTGCAACTTCTACAGGTGCCGCAAGTGCTACAGATGCCTCAGCCGATTTAGTGAGCACGGGATTGACTGCCGCCACGTTCATAGCGTTTCAAGCGGCGTATTCGGCATTCAACACCGTGCTTATCGGGATTTTTCCTGCCATTCAAGAATTCGTCGCGATTCGTCCGTTGTTGGAGAATTTGCAACCGATATTGGACGCCGAACCGGAAAGTTCACCGGATAAGCCGGAGGCCGATGTACTTTCGGGCGCGATTGAAGTCGAAGGGCTAACTTTTTCCTATGGCGAAAATTTACCCGACGTTCTTAAAGACGTGACCTTCAGAATCAAGGCGGGCGAATGCGTTGCCTTAGTCGGCAGTTCGGGCTGTGGCAAAACTACTTTGATGAGATTGTTATTGGGCTTCGAGCAACCTAAAAGCGGCGCGATTTATTACGACGGCTATGACTTGTCCGAGATGTCAGCGGCGTCAGTTCGTGCGCAAATGGGTGTTGTCTTGCAAGGCGGGCAACTTATGACCGGCAACATTTTCTATAACATTGTCGGCATGAGTAATTTGACGATTGAGGACGCATGGGCGGCGGCTAAGGCGGCGGGCATTGATGAAGATATTCGCCAAATGCCAATGGGTATGAATACAATTATTTCCGAAGGCTCAAGCAATATCAGCGGCGGTCAACGCCAACGCCTTTTGATAGCTCGCGCCCTTGCCGCCAAACCCGCCATTATAATTTTGGACGAGGCAACCAGCGCACTAGATAACCGCACGCAAGCCATTGTCACTGAAAGTCTTGACCGGCTCAAGTCTACGCGAATTATCGTTGCGCACAGACTTTCCACGATTCGCAACGTCGACAAAATTTTTGTACTAGACGGCGGGCGCATTGTCGAGAGCGGTACTTTTGATGAACTCGTCGCTAAGGGCGGAATGTTTGCAGGTTTCGTGAAACGCCAAATCGTATGAAACTTTGCATATATTCTTGCAAGCGATAAATTTATGTTATATAATACGGAAAAATTTTAAGGAGGATTTTAAAATGGTATTGAACGAAGAACAGAAAGCTAACCTCTCGGAAGAGTTAATCGCGAAGGCTATGCAGTGCGAGACGCCGGAAGAACTCGTCGAACTGGCCAAGACCGAAGGCTATGACCTGACTTTGGAAGAGGCGGAAGCTTATCTCGACGAAATGGACGACTTCGAGCTCGACCGCCAACAACTTAAATCGGTAGCGGGCGGCTATTGTCCGAGCGATTGCGGTTGCCGTAATCAAGGTTATCCATTTGGGGAGTGTCCTGATAAGAAATAGCAGGCAGCTGATGTCCTAGCGATTGCAATTTCAACGGTGATTGTAGTTGCTATTCTGAAAGAATTTTTTGAGTGTGATAACAAAGAAGGCAAGCCTTTCGACGCCAAAGCATATTTTCAAGCAGGAGGAATGCAAGGTAAATGAGGTTAAGCACCTATGAAATAATTCTGCCGCTTTTGGACAAGGACGAAAAAGAAATTGCAGATTATCGGCTGATGGTGAATGGGCTTTACGGCGCGTTTGACATCGTTGCAAAGGAAGACTGCGAAAAAATTTCGGTGGGCAAATTTGCTGAACTGCCACTCGCGACTTTGGAACGGCTGCTACTTAGAGGACATCTCACGCGCAAAAACGAATCTGAAGAATTTGCCGATATGAAATTACTTTCTCGCCTGCACAAAAAAATTTACGGCGGCTATAGCATCGGACTAATTATCATGCCGACCTACAATTGCAATTTCCGTTGCCCCTATTGCTTTGAGCAACACCGCTTGAACAAGGGACGGGATTGGCTTTCCAAAACCATAAGCGACGAAATGATTGGGGCTATCTTCTCCGCGCTGAAAAATTATAAGTCGAGAGGCTACGACGTTGACCACTGCACTTTTTATGGCGGCGAACCTTTTTTGGCAAAAAATCTTCCCGTCGTGCGCAAAATCGCCGAACATTGTCGCGAACTCAATATGGAAATGGGCGCAATCACTAACGGTTACGACCTCGAAAATTATCGCGAATTCTTCAAGGAATTTAAATTTGAATCGTTGCAAATAACGGTTGACGGCGTGGGTAAAGTCAATGACCGGCGAAGAGTTCATAAAGACGGCGTCGGCACTTACGAAAAGATTTTGGCAAATGTCGAACTCGCGTTGGAGCTGGGCATAAGAGTTTCTTTGCGCGTAAACATTGGGCTTGAAAATCTTCACGGCATGAAAGATTTGATTGACGACCTCAAGGCGCGCGGCTTTATCGATAAGGAAAATGAACGCGCCGCCGAAGAAAAATCCTTGAGAGAAATCGACCCTAAGGCAAAGACTAAGCGCGGCAGATTTTCTTATTACTTCAAATCCACAAACAATGACTTTAAGCACGAAAAAGCTACTCTCCGCGAAAAAGATATTCTCGACGAGCTGATAAAATACGGCTTCACCACCGAAGAAGCTTTCGACCTTGAATCTCAATATTCAGTCGCCGGCAGATTAAAAAATCTCTTCCAAAAGAAAAGTTTTTCGCCATTTGCTCCGATGTATTGCGGCGCGGAAAGAAGTATGGCAGTTGTCGACCCCTACGGAAAGATTTTCCCATGTTGGGATTTCGTCGGCAAAGATGATAAAGCTATGGGGTTCGTCGATATTAAAACCGGACGTTTTCTTTTTGGCTTCGACAAGGCAAAATGGAAAACTCGCACCGTCGATATTATGGAAAAGTGCAAAACCTGTCCTTATTGCTTTATTTGTCGCGGCGGTTGCGCCTCTCGTGCCGAACATAATACCGGCAACTGTTTCCGCGAAGATTGCGGCGAAAGTAAGGAAATTTTCAACCTTGTTGCCTCATTGATTGCCGGTGCTCATTGGCAAGAACATCACGTGGAAGAATTGTCGCTATCTTTGGCAGGTCCTCTGTCACGTCTTACTGAAAAGGAACGCGAAACTATCATGACGACCAAAAGTCAGAAAGAAATTTTCGACATTGCCAAGGCTTTGGGAGTTATGCCGGAAAAAGTTCAGGAGAATTCATAATGGAGAAGCCAAAATTACCCGTCAAAAATTTTTTAGCGCATCTTCGCCGCCAAGCCGTATCGGAAATAATTTCGGACGAGTGTTTGGCGGCTTTTTCAAATGTCGAGGCGCAATACGGCAATGAAATTAGTTCTGGGAGCGGCTATGAAATAAGGCTCGGCGACCCTGCGCGCTACGTCGATTACATATTGACTGCCAACGAAGAAAATATCCCGTTTGTAGATTTTATCTGGGTTGAAATTGATTACGAACAATTTGCGTCTGATAAAAAAATCGAGCCGTGTTTTTTTGTCGACGTCACCCCGAAAGACGGCGATTATACGGAATTTTGGGATAAAGTTTTGCCGCTATTTATGGGCGAGCAAAGAGCGCGTAAACTTCGTGCGCCGCTGGACAATTTGATTGCGAATTTGCCTGAAGGCTCGCATATAAAACAAATCGGCACGATGACCGGGCGCGGCGAACTCGACATAATGCGCCTTGCCGTATTACTTCGCAAGTGGGAAGATATTTGCCCCGCGCTGGAGAAAATCGGTTGGAAAGGCGACATCAAAGCTTTATGGGCGGCGATTGAACCTTGGCACGAAAATTTTGGCGTAGCAATAACTTTCGATTTGAGCGAAAAGGGCGTTCATGACAAAATGGGCTTTGAATTGTTCCCGCGCTGGCGTCATCCTCTGCTGGTCGATAGATTTATTGCGCGGTTGGAGCGTTCGGGCTTGTGTTTGAAGTCGAAAGGCGACGCGCTCCGCCGTTGGATAAGAATTCTTCCCGATGCCGACCCGTTTATCCAGACCAATATTCACTATTTCAAGCTGAATTATCTGGACGGGAAAATTACCGAGGCGAAAGCGTACATTGAGCAGACGCCGCACCTTGCCCACCATTATTTTCCCAATTATTATCGCCCGCTTTACGTCGAATTCATTTTGAAGGACGAAAACACGTTGCCGATTGCTACCGCGCTGAAATATCTTTATGATTGCGCAGAAAATAATATTCGGCGCGTCAAATTTTCGGGCGACGTTGCAAATTATGAACATCTCGACCGACTTTTGACGGAGTGCAAAGCGGCAGGAATTATTGCAACGGTTGAATTGTCCGGCAAATTTACTCGCGAGCAATTACAAGAGATGATAGCGGCGGGCGCAGGCGAATTTGTTGCCGATATTGAAAATCCCGCGCTGAAAATTTTGCAAGAACTCAACTTTGCTGACGTTATGGCGAAATGGTTCATGGACGGCGAAAATTTCCTCGACCTTGAGCAAATAACAAAGCATGCTGAATCGCTCGGCGTGAAAGAATTGATTATAACCGGCATGAAACCGCACGACGTAAAAAAATCTGCTCCGAGCCGCGAAGCTTTGGAACAGACCGCAAACTTTATCAGCAACTACGAAAAAACTTCCGCGCAAATGAAATTATCCGTTGAGCCGTGTTTTTTTGTGCTTAAAGCGTTCATGGGCGGCGAAGACCCTAAAAAAAATCCAAATCGCGGCATAAATCGCGGTTGCACGGCAGCGCGAAATCATTTCTGCATTACGTCGACAGGAAAATTTTCTCCCTGCAAGTTCATTCCCGCCGAAAAAGCAAATTCAATCGCCGATTATTGGGAGAAATCCCCGACGCTTAAAAATTTCCGCACATTGGAAGAAAATCACAAGGAAATTTGCAAGGATTGCAGTTATAAGCGGCGTTGCTTGCCGTGTCCCGCGCTCATTCTAAATTGCCCGCTTGCAAGTTATAAATCCGCGTTATCCCGATAAAAAATAATTTACATGACTTTAGATACAAATACATCGGCAAAAATATTATCCGGTGTATTTTTTTTTGCCTGAATCAAGTATAATGAACTAAATCCGGATTCAGAGGTGCAAAGTCATGAAAATTTTTTCAGTGGCATTGATTGCGTCAATAATTTTCATGTGCGCGGCAAATGCAGAGGAAAATTTGACGATAACGCTGGAAGAAGCAATTACCCTTGCGCTCGAAAACAATCGCTTAATAGAACAAGCGCAAGAGGATAGAGAATCGGCAAGATTGGAACTTTCAGCCGCCCGAAAAAGTTTCGGACCCACTTTGAGTTGGAGTAGTTCTTCAATGCGGATTGGCGGCAGAAGTTATAACGACGCGCGTTCCAGACGTTGTCAAGTCAGAGCAATGGACGAGGAAACGCGCCTAGCGAATAATATTAACCTTGCGGATTACCCGCCCTATAAAAGTTCTAATTCAAATTCCGTGACTTTGTCGATTCCGATTTATACGGGCGGTCAACTCGAAGGGCAAATTAAATCGGCGGACTTCGGTTTGAATTCTGCTGATTTAACTTTGGAAAATACCCGTCAAGAAGTCAAATTGCAAACCGCGCAGGCTTATTATCAAGTTTTGCAGTATAAAAACCTTATGGCAGTTCATCAAGAAGAATTAAATAATCTGAATGAGCATTTGCGCCATATTCAAATTCAATACGACGTTGGAAATGTCGCTATGGCGGACGTAATCGAAACGAAAGTGCAAATTGCTAACAGTCGACAGGAATTTAATACGGTGCGCGGCGATTATGCAAACGCGCTTGCCACTCTCAATAACATTATCGGCTTTCCAAATGATATGCCCCTTGCAGTAACCGATAATTTGGATTATTTGCCTCACGAACAAAGCGAAATTGAATGTTTAGAATATGCTTTGGAACATCGACCCGACGGAATCGCCGCCATTTACGAAATAAAACGCGCTGAAGCTCAAATAAATGCGGCAAAATCTGGTTTTCGTCCAAGCGTCTCAGCAATAATTCAAGGTTCAATGACCGGCGAAGGCGCATTTAAAGCTGACCAATCTAAAGAGAATTGGGCGGCCGGAATTCGTTTAGACTGGAATATTTTCGACAACAATGTAACTTCAACACGAGTTGAGCAAGCAAAATCCGCGCAGAGAAAGGCCGAATCGATTGCAAGACAAAATCTCGAAACAATTCGGCTTGAAGTCCATAACGCTTACACAAATTTAAAAATCGCGGAAGAAAATATAAAAATTACGTCCGAAGCGGTCGAACAAGCTAAGGAAAAATTTTTAATATCGCAAGTGCGCTACGAAGAGGGCGAAGATACAAATTTGCCGGTCATGGAAGCGCAAGAAAAATTGACGAACGCTCAAATGAATTACTTTAACGCGCTGTATTCCTACAACATGAACAAAGCACAACTCGAAAAGGCTATGGGAATTCCGATTGAAATTGACGCGGCAATTTACTCCGCCGCAGTCGAAAATGGCAAAAATGCGAATAAAGCTTTGGAAAAATCAGCGGTTGCGCCCTCGACTATTTTGGACGAGCGCGGAAAAGTTAAAAAACGTTCCGAAGATGATATTCAGCCCGAAAGAAAATCTGAAACGGAAATTTTAAGCGATAAACCATTTTAGGAGAAAAACTGATGAAAGTATTCGATACGCAATATTTAATCATCGGAGCGGGCTTGGCGGGAAGTATTTTGTCATTTTTACTGCGCCGTTCGGGCTCGGAAGTGATTTTAGCTGAACTTTTAGACGCAAAAACCAAAGATAAACTTTGCGGCGGCGTCATGATTGATTCCGCACTACAAAGTTTTAAAAAAATTTATGGCGAAAATCCGCAACAAGTATTGCCTCTGCATAAATTAAAAAGTTTTTGTCAACGCTTCGCCGGAAAAGAAATTTTAGCCAACAACACAGAAATTTTCACTTTGCCGCGAAAATCTTTGGATAATTTCGCACTTGAACGCGCTTTGGAAGTCGGCACAAGACTTTTCGACCGCGTAGCACTTAAAAGCGTCGATATGAATAATTTTTTGGCGTATTTTCTGGATTTACGCGACAAAACGCAATTCGCAATTCGATTTCAATTCATAATCGGCGCGGACGGCGCGTCAAGCAAACTGCGCACATTGTTGATGGGAAAACGCCCGATAATTATTCCTACACTTCAAATCCAAACGCCTTGCGTATCTGATGAGCTGATTTTTGCTTATTTGCCCGAAATTTTTAGCAGTCAAGTCGATTGGGGCTATTGCTGGTACATTCCTCAAGGAAAAATTGCTGTGGTCGGTTGCGTCGGTTCATCTTTCAGTAAACAAAAAAATTTAGTCCAAATATGCCGCAATAACCTTAAAAATTTTTGTTCGGAGCTTGGAATTGAGCAAAATATTTCGATACGTGGCGCGGCGATTCCGATTGATAAAATTTTACTTTCCTGCAACGAAAATGCATTTTTCATCGGTGATGCCGCCGGATTAAATGATACCGTCACGGGCGGAGGGATTCATTACGCATTTATTTCCGCTAATTTGCTTTTTGAAGCTCTAATCGGCGCGGAAAATATTCGTTTGACTTACGAAAAGAAAATTTTTAATGCTATACAGCTGAAAACCACTCAACAGGCGCGAAAATCCCAATTTCTTACTTCGCTTGCCATACTCAAGAAAGGTTCTGAAATATAATGGAAAATTTAATGACAACAGGTGAATTACTTGTCCGGAGATAATAAATGTATTGATGAACTTCGCGAAAGATTAGCGGAGGCGAAGAAAGAAATTTGCAATTTGCGACGACTTGCCGAATATTTCAACGAGTAAAGTCGGCGGCTTGATTCGATAAACTGTCAAGGGATTATAACGCTTACAACAGTTCCGCCGCCCTTGCGAGGTTTTATCGTCATTTTTCCGCCGCACATTATTTCCAAGCGATTTTTTATGTTCGCCAAAGCAATATGGGGTTCGCGGTCGTCGGCAGGTGTAAAGCCGTGCCCGTTATCTTCAACGACGATTTCACTGCCAAAATTTGTTTCGCGAGTCCGAATTGAAATGCAAAGCGGCGCGTATTCCGGATCCATGCCGTGTTTGACGGCGTTTTCAACAATCGGTTGCAGTGTCAGCGGCGGCAAACGGAAATTTTTATGCGGCATATCGTACTCAACACAAAGGCTGTCCTCGAATTGCACCTGCTCAACCGCTAAATATGCGCGGGTGTGCTCCAATTCGTCGGAAAAGGGGACAGTATCTTCGCTGGCAATAGCGGTAAAATTTTTTCGGAGATAAGTCGTAAAATCCAGCGTGACTTGCTGAGCCTTTTTAGAATCCCTCGCGCAAAGATAGTAAATACTCATCATTGCATTGTAAATAAAGTGCGGCCGCATTTGCAAAACCATAATGCTTGCGCGTTGATGAGCAATTTCGCGCTGTTGCCCAACATACGACTCAATTTGGTCGTGAAGAATAATGCCGAACATAGCAAGCGTGGAAATGCTCATGCTTAAAACAACGAGCAAAATAGACATGACAATCTGACTGCTGATGAATAAAGCAATTTGCAACGGTAGCAGATGCATCAGAAAAGCGACGAAATATTTTCGTGATAGTTTTTTGCGTTTGTAAATAACGCTTGCCGTATTAAGAAACATCACTGCGAATATAGGAGCCACTAAAAGCAAATGCCAAGAACCGTGAAAATATTGGTTATCGGGCGTGAAGTAATACAGGGACGTTGTAAACTGTGCGATTGCCAACAGGATAAAGTATATGACCCACAAAATTATTACGGTGCGGAAAAGCAAACTCTTTCGCCAGTCTTCCCCACAAGTGCGCAAAAGGTATGCTGTAAACATTGGCATAGGTATCGTAATGAGCAGATATTCAAAATAGCCGACAATTATTCCCGCCAGTGTCATGCTCGGATCATCGTAAAACACAAAGTCGACGAAAAAGGCAATCATGTTAAGCACGAAAATGGCAAACAGGGTGACAAAGAACCGTTTGTTCCATTGATTCATGCCGGGCATGATGACGGCAACCCAAAATATAAGCACTGTCAATACCAGAACCGCGCCACATACGGAGAAATATATTTGCTCCCAAGTCAATTCTCTTCGCCTCCCAAAGGAAAAGGATACCGAAGATTTTTTAATTGCTCCCGAATGCCTTCCGCCGTAATCGGCTTGAGTGTAAAGCCGCTAGCTCCAGTGCTCCACGCGTCAAAGGCATATTCGATATACGCAGTCAAATAAATAACATTGGTACGGGGATTAATTGTAAGCAATATTCGGCAAAGGTCAAGCCCATTTGCTTTTCCCAGCTCAATATCAAGGAATGCCAATGCGATTCGATTTGCCTTCGCGTATTCAATCGCCTCTGAAGGTCGAGTAAAGCCCGTAATAATTGCATTTGGCATAACCTCTTCCAAAATAGGCAGGGCTTCCGATAGAAATATTTTCCTGTCGTCGACCATGATTACGTTCGGGGCGTCGTCGCTTTCAACCGCCGCCAAAAGCAATGTATTAACATCTGTGCCGAGCGATTGAGAAATTCTGGAAATCATCACGGCATCAGGCAGACGACTACCGCTTTCCCAGCGAGCAATTGTGGAGCGCGTCACGTATATTCGCTCTGCCAATTCCCGTTGCGAAAATCCTTTGTCGGTACGAAGTTTTTTCAAGGTTTCTGCAAACAGTATACGCATTTTCTTTACTCACTTCTTTTTTTCTGTAGTTTAATCATGCAAAGCCGGAAAAACAATAAGCAAGTGTGACAATCTAGAACCTCCATTGCTTGCAGAAATGAAAAGTAACATTTATTAACTTAAGCTTAAAATATTGAGGTAAATTTTGTCTTAATCACCGATTTTGACGGCTTTTTAATTTGCAGGAAAAGTTTTTGGGTGCGCCGAATATTTTTAGGAAATTTTGGCGAGGTGACCTCAATGAGCGAAAGAGAAGAGATGACAGCACAAGAAGTTTTAAAGAAGTACGACGCCGAATCAAACACTATGGAATATACCGGCGCAATGGCAAAAATAATTTCGGCGATAGCAATAAGCTTTTCGATTTTTCAAATATACACGGCAAGTTTCGGATTGTTGGACGCGCAAATTCAACGGGCGATTCATTTGGGCTTTGGATTGTGTTTATCGTTCTTGCTGTACCCGACGCGAAAATCATGGCGGCGCGATAAACTCCACCCGCTCGATTTAATCTTGGCGATAGCGGGCGCGGCAACTCCGGCTTATATCGTGATAAATTATCGGGAATTGATTTTGCGAGCGGCTCTGCCAACTTCGACGGACGTAATGATTGGCGCGTTAGGAATTTTGCTCGTGATTGAAGCGGCGCGGCGAGTCGTCGGCATTCCTATGGTCTGCGTGGTACTATTCTTTATAAGTTATGCGTTTGCGGGGCCGTACATGCCGGGACTTTTAGCGCATCGCGGCTTGACGATAGATTATTTTGTCAGCCACGTCTACTTCACGACCGAAGGCGTTTTTGGAATTCCGCTGGGCGTCTCGTCGACGTTCATATTTTTGTTTATCCTGTTCGGCGCGTACTTGGAAGGGACAGGGCTAGGGAAATTTTTTATCGACGTGGCGAACTCAATCGCGGGTTGGGCGAGCGGCGGCCCTGCGAAAGTCGCGGTGTTATCAAGCGGTTTAATGGGGACGGTCAGCGGCAGTTCTGTCGCCAATGTTGTGGGCACCGGCTCATTGACAATCCCCATGATGAAAAAGTTGGGCTATCACAAAGATTTTGCGGGGGCGGTCGAGGCGGCAGCGTCAACGGGCGGACAACTTATGCCACCGGTCATGGGCGCGGCGGCCTTCCTAATGGCGGAATTTGTCGGCGTGCCCTATTTCGAAATTGTCAAGGCGGCAGTCATACCTGCGGCGTTATATTTTATCGGCGTCTGGCTCGGCGTACATTTCGAGGCTAAACGGAGCAATTTAAGCGGACTGCCGCGCTCGGAACTGCCTAAGCTCGGCGAACTCTTGAAAACACGCGGGCATTTGGCGATTCCGCTAATCGTAATCGTGTACTTGTTGGTGAGCGGCTATACTCCAATGCGGGCGGCGTTAATCGCGATAATTTTATCAATCGTGGTATCGAGCTTGAAAAAATCGACGCGCATGTCACCGGCGGCAATCGTCAAAGGATTGGAGACGGGCGCACGAAATGTTTTAGGCGTCTTAGTTGCTTGCGCGGCGGCCGGAATAATAATCGGGGTCGTGACGAAAACCGGCGTAGGCTTGAAATTAGCGTCGGCACTTTTGGATTTATCGGGCGGAATGATTTTGCCGAGCATGTTTTTGACGATGATAACGGCGATATTGTTAGGCATGGGCGTACCGACGACGGCCAATTACGTCATCACGTCGACGATAGCGGCTCCCGCGCTTATTCAAATGGGCGTGCCGATTTTGGCGGCGCATATGTTCGTGTTCTACTTCGGGATAATCGCAGACGTGACACCGCCGGTCGCATTGGCGGCCTATGCGGGTTCGGGCATATCGGGCGGCAACGCGCTAAGAACCGGAATCAACGCGTCAAAGTTGGCAATCGCGGCGTTCATAATCCCTTATATGTTCGTATTGAATCCCGAATTGATTTTGATTCATGGCGTGACGCTAGAGCTTGGCTTATCGCTTTTGACGGCGATAGTTGGAATGGTCGCGTTGAGTTCGTCGCTGATAGGATATTTAGCCGCGCCGCTCGTGACGTGGCAGAGAATAATTTTAGGCGCGGGCGGGCTCATGATGATTAAGCCGGGACTAGCGACGGACATAGCGGGCATAGTGATTTTTGCGGCGATTTTATTTCTGCAACTCAGACAAAAAAAGGAAGGATAAAAGATTTTGGCGGCGAAATTTTCACCGATAAAAATAGTTTAGTGGAGGAATAGTTAATGGCGAATGATAAAGTACGCAAGGGTGCTCCGACTCTCGGCGACAAGAAAGGCATTTTGCTTGAGAGCGGCACGAATGAATTTGAGATAGTAGAATTTAGTATCGGGGGCGTGAATTACGGAATAAACGTCGCCAAAGTTCGCGAGGTCATTCAGCGCATACCGGTTACGGCAATGCCGCAAGCTCATCCCTACGTTGACGGCTTATTCACTTTGCGCGGCAAGGCGATTCCTTTGGTGAATCTTCCGCGCTGCTTGAATGTTACGAACGGCGACGAGGCCAAAAATATTATCGTCACGGAAATTAACAATTACGACATAGGATTTTTGGTCGAGAACGTCTCGCGCATACACCGCATTTCCTGGAAGGATATGGAGCCTTCGCCCGAAGTCGGCGACCAAAGCCGCGTCGTCGGTATCATCAAAATGCCCGACCGAATTGTTTTGCTTTTGGACTTCGAGACGATTATTGCCGAGATTAACCCCGAAATTAACGCCAAACTTACAACGGTCGCAGATGCTGATGCTGATGTTCGCGCGGTGCGTTCCGATGTTCATGTTGTCGTTGCGGAAGATTCGCCGATGTTGCGCGACTTGCTCGTTACGACTTTGCACGATTCGGGCTACAGATTTGTTCGCGACTTCGGCAATGGTCAAGATGCTTGGGAATATCTGCAAGGGCTTGCGAGTAAGGAAGGCAGTATCGCTGAACACGTCGGCATAATCGTTTCCGATGTCGAGATGCCTAAAATGGACGGTCACAGATTGCTGAAACTCGTCCGCAATAATGACAGGTTGCGCGACGTGCCGTTTGTTTTGTTCTCGTCGCTCATAAGTGAAGAAATGCGTTTGAAGGGCGAAGAGCTCGGCGCGAGTGCTCAAATTTCCAAGCCCGAAATCGGTCAGCTTATTGATTTGCTCGACAGCTTTATCTTTGGCAAAAAGAAGGTCAACATTTGAAAAGGGAGAAGGGAAAAGGGAGAAGGGAGAAGGGGTTTGAACTTTTCTCATTTCCCATTTCCCTTTTCCCTTAGGAGGTTTCACAATGGCACGATTATTTGGGACAGACGGTGTGCGCGGCGAGGCGAATACCGAACTGCCGCCGGAGTTGGCATACAAAATGGGACGGGCGGCGACAATTTATTTCGGGCAACATTCGGAGGGCAGACCGCAAATTTTAATCGGGCGCGACACGCGGATTTCGGGCGAAATGTTGGAGGCGGCCTTAGTCGCGGGAATATGTTCGGCGGGCGGCAACGCAATCTTAGCCGGAGTAGTTCCGACACCCGCAGTCGCCTACCTCGCAAGGAAACTTCATGCGGCGGCCGGAATTGTTATCAGCGCGTCGCACAATCCCTTTCACGACAACGGGATAAAATTTTTCGGCGGCGACGGCTACAAACTTCCCGATAAGGTCGAGGACGAGATTGAAAAAATTGTTCGCGAACTTGCTGACGGACAAAAATTTTCGCGACCGACCGGCGAGGGCGTTGGGCATATCGAGTACCGCCAAAACCTTTTGGAAGATTATATCGGCTTCGTGATGAGCACGACTTCTGAGCGATTCGACGGCATGAAAATCGTTTTGGATTGCGCGAACGGCGCGGCGTATAAAGCAATGCCGACGGTTTTGGAGCGGCTCGGCGCGGAACTGATTTTAATCGGCGACAAGCCCAACGGAATTAACATCAACGACTATTGCGGCTCGACCCATATGGAAAATTTGCGGCTGGCGGTCTTGAGGAATCATGCGGACATTGGGATTGCGCACGACGGCGACGCCGACCGCTGCCTTTGCATTGACGAAAACGGCAACATCATCGACGGCGACCACATTATGATTATTTGCGCGAAGTTGATGCTAAAAGTCAACGCGCTCCCGAAAAAAACTGTCGTCGCGACCGTCATGTCGAATATCGGCTTCCGGCAAGCTGCGGACGAACTCGGCTTGAACGTTGAGATAACGGCGGTGGGCGACAGGTATGTTTTGGAAAATATGCGGGCTAATAATCACAAGCTCGGCGGCGAACAGTCCGGACATATAATTTTCCCTGATTACTCGACGACCGGCGACGGCTTGATAACTGCCCTGCAAGTTCTAACCGCTATGAAAAAATTCGACGCCAAAGCCAGTACGCTCAACGCGCTCATGACGACTTATCCGCAAGTCCTGCTAAATGTCAGAGTCAAAAATAAAGCCGCTTACGAAAATTCGGAGGCGGTTAAGCTCGCGATAGCTGAGGGCGAATTGGAACTCGGCACGACGGGCAGAATTTTAGTCAGAGCGTCGGGCACTGAACCTTTGATTCGCGTAATGGCCGAAGGTCCCGATAAAAATCAGCTCAACCGCATTTGCAACAAAATCGCCGCCGAAGTCGAGAAAGTTGCCAATGGATAAAGCGATAATCTTAACAACGTTCGGCTCGGCTGACGATTCGATTCGCCAAAACATTTTCGACAAACTCACGGCGGAAATCAAAAAATTTTCAGCGTGGGAAGTGCGGCTGGCGTTCACGTCGAATTTCATGATAAAAAAATTGGCGCGACGTGGAATTTCAATCGCGACGCCCGCCGAAGAAATTTCAAAGCTCCGCGCAGAAGGTTTTACGCGAATAATTTTGCTACCAACGCATTTGACGCCCGGCGAAGAGTTCGACAATAAAATAAAACCCTGCGCGGCTCCCGACGTTGAAATTATTTCGCCGCTGTTCAGTCAAGATTGCTCAATGCCCTTTGACAAAAAAATCTTCGCGACGATTCTCGATTGCTTTAAGAAGTCGCCCGACGAAGATTTGATTTTGATTGGGCACGGCTCGCCGCACAGACATAATCCCGTTTACGAGAACTTGCAGAGGCTCGCGGGCGATAAGATTCACATTGGCGTTATCGAGGAGAGCGACACGCCGAATTTTGCCGATGTCGTCGAGCGATTGAAAATTTCCCGCGCGGATAAGATTTTACTTGCGCCGTTGCTATTCAATGGCGGGGTGCACGTCGCGGAAGACATTGCCGGCGATGAAAATTCCTGGCTAAGTCGCCTTGCCGAACAAAATTATAAAGTCCGCGTGATTCGTGACGGGCTCGGCAACTTTGAAAAGTTCCGTGCGCTTTACCTCGAAAAGTTAGCGGCGTCAATTCACGTCCAATAAATTTTTCCCTTTGCACAGCAACGCCGTCCGATTGATTTTGGCGGCAGAAATATCCGTTGGGAAGTCGAATCGCTCGCGCAAAATTTTTAAAACTTCGCTCGGCTTGAGGCTCCCCTCCGGCGTTATCAGCACCGCAAATTTTATCAGCAACTCGTCGCCCGTCAACGAAATTTCGACCGGATCGACGAGATATTTTTTTAGTTCGAGTTCGCGAGATTTTTTGGGCGTGATTCGCGTGAAATTTATTTGGGGCGTCGCGTTGAAGTTTTTAATTGACAACTGCGCGGCGTCGAAAAATTTTTTATCGAACGGCAAACGAACTTCATAGCGCGACAGGTCAACCAGTGACATCACCGGCTTTGACTTGCCGCGTAATTTTTTCAGCCGCAAAATTTCTGCGCCGCTCGGTAGTTGCGCATTCAATTTTTTAGCGACTTCAAAGGCCTCGACAGGTCTTGTCAACTCGAAGTCAACGTATTCGCAATCGCTGGTCACTCCGACTGCCAACGCCGTCGCGAACGAAACTTTCAAGTGCGGATTGAAACCCTCGCTCCAAGCCGCCGGCAATTTCGACCGAATCAACGCCCGCATAAAAACGTTCATGTAGTCGAGGTGGCTAAGCACGGCGATTTCCGCGCCCTTTCTGATTTGAGCGCGGTATTTGGTAGGGGAAAGGGAAATGGGAGAAGGGAGAAGGGGATTGGAAGGGGCGTCGGATTTGTTATCCATTACGCATTGCGCATTACGCATTACGCATTGCAGTTTCATGCAGACGCCGCAACCTGTGCAACTCGTGCGCCGACAATCGGGCGTAGTCTCGCCGACTTGCGACTTTTCCCACTCGGCAAGCAAATAACTTTTATCGACGCCCGGCGACGTATGCTCCCAAGGCAACGGCTCCCAAAAATCGCGCTCGCGCCCGCTATAATAATTTTTATCGACGCCGCAAGCCTCAAAAGCATTTTCCCACGCCTCCGGCTTAAATAAATCGCTCCAGCCGTCGAACTTCGCGCCATTTCTCCACGCCGCCTCGATGACTTTAGCAAGTCGCCTGTCGCCGCGTGCCAAAACCCCTTCCAACACAGACAATTTCGCGTTATGCCAGTTGTAAGTTATCGCCTTGTCGCGAATCAAATCCTTCAGCAGATTTTGCCGCCGCTCGAATTCCTCTTCCGAAATTTGCCCGAACCATTGAAACGGCGTCCAGGGCTTCGGCACGAAACATGCAACGCTTATCGTGACTTTGACGCCGCGTTTTAACGCCGCAACTTTTTTCGCTAAGTCGGCTATGCCCGCGATGTCGTCGTCAGTCTCGCTCGGCAAGCCCATCATAAAATACAACTTGACATTGCGCCAACCTTTTGCAAATGCCGCCGCGCACGCGTCAAGCAAATTTTCTTCTGTGACGTTTTTATTTATCACGTCGCGCAGGCGTTGCGTACCGGCTTCGGGCGCGAACGTCAAACCGCTCTTGCGCACCGTCTGAACTTTTTCGGCAAGCTCAATCGAAAAGCTATCAATCCTCAAGCTCGGCAGGGAAAAGCTAACCTTCTCGTTGCGGAAATCGTCTTTCAAATCGTCGATAAGTCTGTTAAGGCAAGAATAATCCGCACTGCTCAACGACGTCAAAGAAATTTCGTCCCAGCCGCTCGAATCAATCAGCCGCCTTGCTTGCGCCCGTAAAGTTTCCTCGTTGCGCTCGCGAACGGGACGATAAGTCATACCCGCCTGACAAAATCGGCAGCCACGACTGCAACCTCTGAAAAGCTCAAGCATCGCTCTATCGTGAACGATTTCCATAAACGGCACGACCGGTTTTTCAACTGACGGCGTTGCGTCAAAATCTTTCACGACGCGCTTTAAAATTTTGGGCGGCGCATTCTCCAAAGTCCTCAAGCTCAAAAATTTTTCGCCGGAGTAAATCGGCTCGTAAAAGCTCGGCACGTAAATCCCTTTGACGCTCAAAAGATTTTTCAGAAAACCGCACCGCCCGCCAATTTTGCCCGAACTCTTCCACGCAATAAAATTTTCTACGACTTCGCCGAAAACTTCTTCCGCCTCGCCCACGATAAAGAAATCAAAAAAATCCGCGACCGGCTCGACGTTATACACGCAAGGCCCGCCGCCAATTATGAACGGCTCATCATCTGCGCGGTCGCTCGCGTACAAAGAAATTTTCGCCAAGTCCAGCATGTTTAGGACATTTGTATAAATCATCTCGTATTGCAGGGAGAATCCGAAAAAATCGAAGTCGCGAACATTTCTTTTCGACTCCAGCGCGAACAACGGAATATTTTCTTCGCGCATAACTTTTTCGGCATCAATCCAAGGCGCGTAAACTCGCTCGCATAAAGTGTCGCCGCGCCGATTCAATATCGAATACAAAATCGCTAAGCCTAAATTCGACATGCCCACTTCGTAAACGTCGGGCAACGCCAAAACTATTCGGCAAGCCGTCTCGTCAAAATTTTTTACCACGCTATTAAATTCGCCGCCCGTATACCGCGCAGGCTTCGTAAGTTCAAAAAGTTTATTCATAATGCCCCTTGCAAGATTTAATGTACAAATATCCGTTTTCGTCAATGTCGTAAACGAGACGATTTTTTTCGTCAATGCGACGACTATAACCACTACCATACTTCAAACGTTCGGGCTTGCCGATACCTGTCATGGCACCGTTACGCTCAATGTCTTTTACCAAAGCATTGACACGACTAAGCATTTTTTTGTTCTCGGATTGCAATGAAACGTAATCGTCCCAAGCTTTGTCTTCCCAACGCTTATTCATCGTCATCAACCTCAATCAATTCGTGTTCCGTCCAATGCCCGGCTTTGATTCTTTCGGTTCTGCGCTCGATTTCCGCATAGAACCTTGCGTTGTTGATGACTTTCGACAGATTGAATTCGCCGGCGGCTATCATATCTTTAAGCTCCAAGACAAAATATTTCCATTCGAGCGGCGTGAACGTAATATTTTCTCCCGTGTCAGTCAAAATTTCTCTATCCAATGCTTGAGTTTCCATATTTACCAACTCCTTTTTTGCCATTATAATTGAAAAAATCTTTTTGGCAACATCGGAGGTTTTCCTATGGCAAGTGAAATAGATTTAACCGCTTACATTGAAAATTGGTTGGAGGCTGTGGAAATTTTTTCGGAAACGCAAAGCACTGCCAATATCGAACTCGCAACCGCACTCAAAACCGCCTCGAAAAATCAAATAGGGAATATCGGCTACCCAGACCATATCGCGCTCGTTGATGATTTCGTTTTGGTCATGGAGGATAAAGCCGACCGCTTGAAACTTGTTTTGCGCGACGACGGCCAAATCTCTCAAACCGTCGACGCCACCACCAATTACGCCCTCAACGGCGCACTCTTCTACGCCCATAAAATTATCGACGGCTCCAACTATAAAAAAATTTTCGCGTTCGGCAACGTCGGCGACAGAAAACATCACATCATCAAGCCCATTTTCATTGACGCCGATAAAAATATCAAAGAACTCCCCGAAGTCGATACCTTCAAAAATTTTACCGCAGAAAATATCGACGCTTACTATCGCCGCATGGTTTTGGGCGAGGAATCCGCAGAAGAAATCGAACTTAAACAAATCCTCCGCCGCGCTGAAATTCTTCATGAACACTTGCGCAATTACGGACAGCTCGGCGAGGACGAAAAGCCTTTGGTCGTCTCCGCTATCCTGCTCGCGCTCGCTGAAGGCAAAAATTTTAATATCGCTCAACTTACCGGTGACAAAATCAATACCGACGGCGAAAAAATTTTCTACCACGTCGAAAACCATTTGAGACGCGCTAACGTCTGCTCCGAAGTAAAAAAGGCTCGCGTACTTAGCCAATTCACCTTGATTAAAGACCGTCCCATTCTTAACACCGTCAACGTAAATCTCGGCAAAACCCCGCTCAAATTTTTTACCGAATTCATTTCAAATAATATCTTCGACGCCGTCATAAATAATTCAGCGGAAGATTATCTCGGCAGGTTTTACGGCGAGTTCATAAGCTACAGCGGCGGCGACGGGCAATCTTTAGGCGTCGTGCTCACTCCGCGCCACATTACAGAACTTTTTTGCGAACTCACAGACCTAAAGCCCGATGATATTGTCTTCGACCCCTGCTGCGGAACGGGAAGTTTTTTAATCGCCGCTATGAATCACATGCTAAGAAACGCCGACGACTTTCAACGCAAATCCATTAAGCAGAAACAAATTCACGGCATAGAGGCTCGCGAGGATATGTTTTCTATCGCGACAACTAATATGATTCTGCGCGGCGACGGACAAAGTAATTTGCTATGCGGCGATTTCTTCGCGCACGACCCCGATAAACTTCAACGCGATAACTGCGCGACCGTTGGCTTGATGAATCCGCCCTACTCCCAAGCTAAAAACGCCGCGACCGCTCACCTGTCCGAATTGCGCTTTATAAATCATCTGCTAAACTCCGTCATTCGCGGCGGGCGCGTTGCGGCTATCGTTCCCGTCTCCGCCATGATCGGCAAAACTCGCGACGACAAAATCATCAAAGGCGACATCCTCAAACATCACACCCTTGAAGGCGTCATCAGCCTCAACAAAAATACTTTCTATCGCATTGGCACCGTCCCTTGCATTGCCATTTTCACCGCCGGCGAACCTCATCATAAAGCTAAGCGCGTCAAGTTCATCAACTTTGAGGACGACGGCTTTGAGGTCAAAAAACACGTCGGGCTTGTCGAGACCGAACGCGCTAAGGATAAGAAATTTTATCTCCTCGACTGTTGGCGCGGCAAAATTCAAGACGCCCCCTCCAAATTCATGGTCGAGACCACCATTGAGCCAAATGACGAGTGGCTTCACTCTTTCTACTACTACAATGACGAATTGCCCGCCGATGCCGATTTTAATAACACCGTCGCTGATTATCTCACCTTTGAATTCAATATGATTGCTCACGGCCGCGATTATCTCTTCCCGCGTAAAAAAAAACGCCAGCCACTAACTGACACGCAACTTTTGCCGCTCGGAGAAAAAATTTGGCGATCGTTCCGATTGCTTGACTATTTCGATTTTGTTAAGGGCGACCAAAATAATATGTCTGACTTGAAATCGGGCGAGTTGCCGCTTGTCTCGGCGAAGAATTCAAACAACGGCTGCAAAGATTTTGTCGCGGCGAACGATAAAAAAATTTTTGGCGGCGATTGCTTGACATTAAATAACGACGGCGACGGCGGCGCGGGCATTGCGTATTATCAACCGGCGGAATTTTTACTTGATACGCACGTCACGGCATTATATCCGAAGAAATTTTTATCAGCCGAAACTTTGCTGTTCATATCGAGGAGCATAACGATTCAGCGCGAAAAATTTGGTCATGGATATTCGTTGAACAACAAGCGATTGAACGTGTTCAGGGTAATGTTACCGATTGATGACGAGGGCGAGCCGGACTTTGAATACATGGCGGCGTACATGAAAAATCTTGTTGCGAAGCAATATCGGAAGTATTTGGAGTACATTGGGGAATAGAAAAGCCCTGCCGCGCTTTGACAGGGCGAAAGTTTCAGCTTGCAGATTTTTTTGCCTCAAGTTTACGTCGAAGTTCGGGATTGACTTTGGGGTTCCAACGATAATATTGTTCCCATTCTTCGGGCGTGCGGGGGTTTTCTCGATAAAATCTCTTCCACTCTTCGTCGGTGATTTCGGGAATGTCGCTAAGGTCGATTTCTTCGTCAGGAATATTATCGAGTGCTTCGATTTCGGCAAGTTCTTCAGGAGTTCGTTCAATTTTCATTCCAGGGTAAATGTACGTTCTGACTATCATAGTATTCTCTCCTTTCGTTTTTGTCAGCTTTTCGGGCAGAAATAATTCTTGTAAATTCGCCGCGTTGCGTATGAATAACAAGTAAAATTTTCCCGACACGTCCTATTCGCCCACCTATTTCCATTTGCAAGTGAATCACCATAAAAATTTCTGTCTGTGCATGTGAATGTTCAACAGGATTGCGACCGCCAAAATGTTCGTCGTTAGGGAGCTTATGCCGTAACTCATCAGCGGCAACGGAATCCCTGTCACGGGCATTATTCCCGTCGTCATGCCGACATTAACCAGCACATGGAACGCTAACATTGACGTTATCCCGACCGCAAGCAATCGCCCGAAAACATCGGCGGCGTCTTTTGCAATCATTATCCCGCGCCATAAAACTATCAGATATAACAGCAACAATACGACCGCCCCGACAAAGCCTAACTCCTCACCGACCACCGCGAAAATAAAATCGGTATGATTTTCGGGCAGGAAGTTTAATTGGCTCTGCGTCCCCTCGAATAGCCCTTTGCCGAACATCATTCCCGAACCGATTGCAATTTTAGATTGGATAATGTGATAGCCGGAGCCGAGCGGGTCGACGTTCGGGTCTAGGAAAACCATAATTCGCATTTTCTGATAATCTTTCATGAAGTGCCATAGCACCGGAAAAGCTGCGATTCCCAAAACGATTATGAGCGAAAAAATTCGCCAGGGCATTCCGCAAGCAATCACCATTCCGAAAAATATCGCCATAAAGACAAGCGACGTGCCTAAGTCGGGCTGCTTGAGGACTAGCAAAAACGGTAGGCCGATATAGCCCACGAGCGGTATCAAATCTTGAATCGTATTTAATCTGCCCATGCGGTCTTCCAAAATCGCCGCCATGCAAATTATCATGATGAGCTTTGAGAATTCGGACGGTTGCAAACTTATCGGGCCGATTTGAATCCAACGTTGTGCGCCGAGTGCCGCATGTCCGAATAACATGACCGCTAACAGCATTATCAAATTGAAAATGTAAAGTTTTTGTCCGTACTGCTGCAACCCGCGATAGTCGAAGTTCATAAATAAAAATGCGAGTGCCGCATTGACCAACGCGAATATCCCTTGCCGTTGCACGAACCAAAATCTTTCTTCGCCGGGCGTGTTGATATGCGTTGCGCTTGAAATCGTCACTAGCCCGAATATTACAATCGCCGCCGCCGACAACAATAACATAAAATCGATTCGGCGGAGCAAACGTTTGCTTTCTAAGGAAAAAATCGCCAACTACAACACTTCCTTTTAGAAAATCTGCAAATTTGATTCTGCTGTTGCGAAAATATTCCTGCCCGCCAATCATCTTTTTAAAATTATTGTTCGTCGTCCTTTTGATTATGTTTGCGCACAAAAAATTTTAATGGCGTGCCCTCAAAGCCGAAACTTTCGCGCAATCTATTTTCTATGAAGCGCAGGTAGGAGAAATGTAATAATTCCGGCTCGTTGACGAAGATAATAAAGCGCGGCGGGCAAATTTCGGCTTGCGTCACGAAGAAAATCTTTGCCGACTTGCCCTTTTTACTTGGTGGCGGGTTGACGGCGATGGCGTCGCGAATCAATTCATTTAGGACGCTGGTTTGAATCCGCATTGATTGTTGTTCGGCGACAAATTTAACAAGTTCCGTGACGCGCTCGACCCTTTGACCCGTTAACGCGCTGATATAAACGACGGGCGCATATTGCAGAAAGCCGAGACGCTCGCGAAGTTCATCTGTAAAGCGATTAGTTGAGCGGTCGTGCTTATTGGGGAAAATGTCCCACTTGTTGACGACGATAACGCAACCTTTGCCGGAGTCGTGCGCGTAGCCGGCGATTTTTTTATCCTGCTCGGTGACGCCGACGGGAGCTTCAATCAACATCAGCACGACATCTGCGCGGTCAATCGCCCTGAGCGAACGAATCACGCTATAACGTTCGACCGGCTCATCAATTTTCGACTTTTTACGCATTCCCGCCGTATCAATCAGCGTAAATTTCGTGCCGTCCATAAAAAAATGCGTGTCGATAGCGTCGCGCGTTGTTCCGGGCATTTCGCTGACAATTACGCGCTCTTCGCCCAACATTTTATTAACTAATGACGATTTCCCGACATTCGGACGCCCAATAACCGCAATTTTTATTTCGTCGTCGTCTTTTGGAGGATTTTTTTCGTCTTCAGGCAAATTTTTTATCACGGCGTCGAGTAAATCGCCCAAATTTAGCGCATTACTTGCCGAAATTCCTATCGGCTCGCCCAATCCCAATTTATAAAATTCAAAGGCCTCTTGCTCCAAATTTATCCCGTCGATTTTGTTTACGGCTAAAATTATCGGCTTTTTCGACCCGCGCAGGAATTTTGCAACGTTTTCGTCCTCCAAAGTTACTCCTGCTCGCCCGTCGACTACAAAAATTATCGCATCTGCCTCTTCGACCGCGATTTTTACTTGAATTTTTATTTCGTTGAGCATTTTATCTGCGGTTTTTATCTCGATTCCGCCCGTGTCTATCAATGTAAACTCGCGATTTAGCCACGTCGCGTCCATATAAATTCTATCGCGCGTCACGCCCGCCATATCGTCGACGATTGATAATCTTTTCTTCCCAATCTGATTAAAAAGCGTCGATTTCCCGACGTTCGGGCGTCCGACTATCGCTACTATTGGTTTGCTCATTAAAAATCACCTCTAAAATTTATTTTCTTATGGCGCGGCGATTTTGTTCAAATTATGAAAAAGTTGCAGCGCGCTAACTGTTCCGTCGCTTTTAAAGCGACCCTTCCAAAATTTTTCTGAACTCTGCGCCGTCGTGTACCGGCAAAATCTGCGCGGGAGCAAATATTTTCCGCATTTCTTCCAACGAAACGTCGTCTAAAAAGATTTCTTCGCCAGATTTTAACGCCGTCGCCGGAATTAGAATCAAATCGCGCTCGCCGACGCTTTTTAACACCTCGATTATGTCTTTTCCCGTCAAAAGTCCGGAGACATTGACTTTCGAGCCGAAAAATTTATTTTCCACGGGCAAAATCCTAACATTCGGAGCGTCGACCAAATTTTTTAGCACTTTGGCAAATGAAGTCCCGCTTATAACGTCGATTTTCAAATCACAATTACGCATTACGCATTGCGCATTACGCATTTCTTCTATAAAGTTGCGCGTCATGCCGATTCCGTTTTCAATTTGCGGAAATTCGTCGTAAAACTCGACCGCAGGCAGATTTTTTTCCGCCAAAAGGTAAAATTCGTCGCCCAAATATAAAAATGTCCGTCCGGACTCTGCGCGGATTTTTTTTTGCCACTTTTCGACCTGCTCAATCACTTTTAACGCCGATTCTTTGTCGAATTGCTCCAAAATGAATTTATCACGGCGATATTTCGTCACGCCAACCGGAACTATCGCCAAACTTAGCGCATGTGGTCGCCTTTTTAAAATTTCCGCGATTGTGTAATCCAATTCCGCGCCGTCATTTAAATTTTTGCATAAAACTACCTGCGTATGATATTCGACGCCGGCTTTTTCCAGTTCATCAAGCTGATTTTGAATATTTTTTCCTAGCGGCGTACGTAAAATTTTGACACGAAGCTCCGGATTCATCGAATGAACCGAAATAAATAGCGGCGAAAGATGATATTTCTTGATTCTGCGGAAATCTTTAGCCGTTAAGTTCGTCAGCGTAATAAAATTGCCGAAAAGGAATGATAAACGGTAATCATCGTCCTTAATATTGAGAGTTTTGCGCATATTCGGGGCAATCATGTCGACAAAACAGAAAACACAATGATTTTTGCAGCGTTTAATGCCGTCAAAGACCGCCGATTCAAATTCCGCGCCCAATTCCTCATCAAAATCCTTTTCAAAGGCAATAATTTCTTTTTCGCCGTCGGAATGCTCAATTAAAAGTTCGATTTCCTCTTCCGCGAGCAAAAAACTTAAGTCGATAATGTCAAGCGGCGTTTTCCCGTTGATTTGCAAAATTTTATCGCCGATAACCAATTCAAGCTCCTGAGCGAGCGAATTTTGAAAAATTTTAGAGATAATAGCGTTCAAAATTAAATTTCCTCCTAAATTTTTAATGATTATAGCAAAGGAATAATAAAGTTGCAAAGGTTGCGGAAAAGTAGTATACTGCGCCAATCAAAGGAGGAAAAAATTATGCAGAAGTTTGAAAAGTGGCAAGGTTGCGGGAATGATTTTATTTTAATCGACCGCGCAGGCAATTCGATTGATGAACCGGAAAAAATTAAAAAATTGTGCGACAGACACTTTGGAATCGGCGCGGACGGCGTTATTTATGTCCAAAGCTCGACAAAAGCCGCGACGCGCATGAGAATTTTTAACGCGGACGGCACAGAAGCTGAAATGTGCGGAAATGGCTTGCGCTGTTTTGCTCGTTACCTCTTGAGCGGTGATAAATTCTTCTCCGACGACGATTTGACCGTCGAAACCGGCGCGGGCATTCTTACTGTCAGCATGAAATACGATTTAGTTACCGTCGACATGGGCGAACCGATTTTTAATGCCGATAAAATCCCCGTCGCGGGCTTTGGCAGTCAAAAATTGGTTGCGGAGCCTATCGAAGTTGACGGCAAGACTTATAAAATGACTTGCGTAAGCATGGGCAATCCGCATTGCGTTATTTTCGTTGACGACATAAAAAAGATCGATTTGGAACACGTCGGACCGAAATTTGAGACGCATAAATTCTTCCCGCGCAAGACGAATACCGAATTTGTGCAGGTTATCGGCGAAAATAAGCTTAGAATGCGCGTTTGGGAGCGCGGAAGCGGAATTACAATGGCTTGCGGCACCGGAGCTTGTGCTACGGCGGTTGCGGCGAACTTAAACGGCAAAGCGGGCAGAAAATCTACCGTAATTCTTGACGGCGGCGAATTAAATATAGATTGGCGCACAAATAATCATATTTTTATGACTGGCGCGGCTGAAAAAGTATTTGAAGGCGAATTTTAAATGCAAAAAGGTCTATTGATAGTGATTTCCGGCGCAAGCGGCACGGGTAAGGGCACAATTTGTAAAAAAATCTTGGCTGACTTGCCCGAAGTCGCTTATTCTGTGTCCGCAACGACCAGAATTCCGCGTCCGGGCGAAATCGATGGCAAAGATTATTATTTTTTGAGCTTTGCGGAGTTCAGAACGTGGATTTTGGAAGAAAAATTCCTCGAATACGCCGAAGTTTACGGGAATTTTTACGGAACGCCGCTAAATAAAATCGAAGAGCGGCTTAATCGCGGCGAAGATATTCTTTTGGAAATTGATGTGCAAGGCGCGTTGAATGTCAAGGAAAAATGCCCCGAAGGTGTCTATATTTTCCTTCTTCCGCCGAGTTTAGAGGAATTAAAAAGCCGAATCGAAGGTCGCGGCACTGAAAATCCCGAATCTTTAGCGCGTAGGCTGAAAAATGCCGTCGCTGAAATAAAAATCGGGCTAAATTATGATTATGTGGTCGTAAATGATACGATTAATAGCGCAGTCGAACAAATTAAGGCGATTTTGACCGCTGAACGTCTAAAAGTCGCTCGAAACGCCGAAAAATTTGACTTTGAAGGAGGATTTTTTGAATGAGCGTCACAAAACTTAAAGAAGACGTGCTGAGCATGGTAAATCCGTCGACGGACTCAATGTTAGAGAAAACGCATAGCCGTTACGCGCTTGTAGTGCTCGCAAGCAAAAGAGCACGCGAACTTTTGAGCGGAAAACCGTGCCGCGTCGAAAATCGCGCAAATAAATTCGTCACAAACGCTATGGAAGAGATTAACGAGGGGAAAATTACCTACACGATAAAGGATTAAGCTATGCTTGACAAAAAAAATATTCTAATCGGCGTGACGGGCGGAATTGCGGCTTATAAAGTCGTCGAAGTCGCAAGTTTGCTCAAAAAATCGGGCGCGAATGTCAAAATTATGATGACAAAGCACGCAACCGAGTTCGTTTCGCCGAGAACTTTTCAAGAAATAACAAACAATGCCGTGTCAGTCGAAATGTTCGGGGACGCGGCTAATTTTCATGTTGCGCACATTGGATTAGCAAATTTCGCGGATTTGATACTGATTGCGCCCGCGACGGCGAATTTTTTAGCGAAAATGGCGCACGGAATAGCCGACGACTTGCTAACGACGACTATTTTGGCATTCGACGGGAAAATTTTAGTCGCGCCGTCAATGAATACCAAAATGTATGAAAATCCCGCGACACAAGCAAATTTAGCCGTGTTAAAGGCGCGTGGAGTGCAAATTTTGGAGCCGAACGCCGGAATTTTAGCTTGCGGCACTGTCGGGAAGGGAAGATTGCCCGAACCGCCGGAAATTTGCTCCCAAATCGAGAAATTTTTTGCTCAAGATAAGATTTTAACCGGAAAAAAAGTTATAGTGACGGCAGGCGGCACGATTGAGGCTATTGATCCTGTCCGATATATTGGAAATCGTTCAAGCGGACGCATGGGCTACGAAATTGCAAAATCTGCGGTAAATGCGGGCGCGGAAGTCGTTTTAGTCTCCGGAAAAGCCGAAATTGAACCTCCGAACGGTTTAAAAAGCTTTTTCAAGGTCGAATCGGCGTTAGAAATGCGCGAAAAAGTTCTAAACGAGTTTGAAACGGCTGATTGCGTGATAATGTCCGCCGCCGTCGCTGATTATCGCGTAAAAACGCCCTCCGCGCAGAAAATCAAGAAATCTGCCGAAAATTTAACGCTAGAACTCGTAAAAAACCCCGATATACTAAAAGAACTCGGCGGCTTGAAGAAAAATCAAATTTTAGTCGGATTCGCCGCCGAAACTCAAAATATTTTGGATTATGCGCGTAAAAAACTCGTCGAAAAAAATTTAGATTTCATAGTTGCTAACGACGTGACCGCAGAGGGCGCAGGATTCGCCGTACCGACTAATATCGCGTCGATAATTTGGCGAAATGGCGAGGTCGAAAACTTTTCAAAGATGAGCAAAAGTGATTTGGCGGAAAAAATCGTTCTGAGAGTTTATAAAATTCTTAATCAGTAAAATTTCAGGAAGATATGTTAGGCTTGCATAAACTTTATAGGAGGTGAAGTTTATGCTTGACAAGGCAATAAAATTCTTCATAACGCTGACGTTCGCGATATTAGGCGGCGTCGCGTTGCATCGGGCAAGCCCTTTTCTAATTTCGTACATCAATCTTGAATTTTTCCAGGTCGATACGGGCATTTTCCGCCTGACAATTGCAAATTTGCTGTGCATTTTAGCGGGCGCAACGCTCGGAGGGCTTGGAGGTTGGTTTTTATCGCCGTATCTAATCGGAAAGCTCAAAAAATTTACAAGTTTTGTCGAAAAACAGCTTAGCAAAATGCCAATCAACGACGTTATCGCCGGAGCGGTCGGTTTGGCAATAGGACTCATAATCGCGAATTTATTAGGCAGTGCATTTGCGCGAATCCCCGTCGTCGGCGACTATATTCCCATTATTTTTAGCATCGTGCTCGGTTATTTGGGCATTCGGCTCACAATCAAGAAAAGAAAAGAAATTACAGGCAGTTTTGACTTCATAAAGGAAATTTTACGCAATCGCGAGGCGGAAAAGGCCGCTAAAGCCGCTAAAGAGGCTCAAAAAGTCGTCGAAACGCCCGCGCCCGAAGAAAATCCGCCTGTTGAACGCGCAAAAGTTAATCTGGTCAAGCTCCAAGAGAATAAAAACAAAAATTATAAGCTTTTGGACACAAACGTCATAATCGACGGGCGAATTGCAGATATTTGCAAAACTGGATTTCTTGAAGGCACGCTTTTGATTCCGGTTTTCGTTTTGGAGGAGTTGCAATACATTGCCGATTCGTCGGATTCGCTTAGAAGGGTTCGCGGGCGCAGAGGTTTGGACGTTCTGCAAAAAATTCGCGAGGACGAATCAAATATGGACGTTGAAGTTATGAACGTCGATTTTGAGGACATTCAAGGCGTCGATTCAAAATTGGTGCGGCTCGCGCAGAAATTAGGCGGAAAAATCATCACAAACGATTTCAATCTAAATAAGGTCGCTCAACTGCGCGGCGTCGAAGTCCTAAACATCAACGAATTGTCCAACGCTGTTAAGCCCGTCGTGATTCCCGGCGAGACTATGAAAGTTCAGGTCGTCAAGGACGGCAAGGAGCCAGGTCAAGGCGTCGCTTACCTCGACGACGGCACCATGATCGTTATTGAGAACGGGCACCGCTATTTGAGCCGCACAATTTCTGTCGAAGTCACTAGTGCTTTGCAAACTTCTGCCGGCAGAATGATTTTCGCTAAGCCCAGATAAAAATTTTGTTCGATATTAAAGTTATCGGGAAAAGAATTAGCGCAATCGCCAAAGAGCCTGGGCAACGGTCTTTTGAATCGTCAACTTCAAAATCTATGTTATCTTTTTCGTGCCCGCATTGCTCAGAGAAAAATCTTTGCGCCGTAAGTTTGGAATAAAGCACGCCGCCGACTAGTGCCGCCGGTACGCAGATAATCAGCGAATACAAAACAAATGAACCCATTGGAGCTTCAACCGCGCCCGCAACCGCCATAGGTCCTGGCGTCGGGATTATGACGCAGTGCCCGATTATCAAGCCGACGCCTAAAGCTGTGACATAGCGCACAAGCGGAATCCCTGTTTTTTCGGAAAGTTGCTTAGCCAAGTTGACGAGGATAACAAATGCCGCGTCGAAGTAAACGGGAATTGCGACGATAACGCCTGTAATGCAAAGCGCGACGGGCGAATTTTTTACGCCGATTTTTTTCAGCGCAAGACTGGCAATGCCTTCAGTGCCGCCCGTTTCGTAAAGCAGTTGCCCTAAGATAATGCCGAGCGCGATAACAATTCCTATGCCGCCCATTGTCCCGCCGAAACCCGAAGCAATACTGCCGACCATTACAATATCGCGGAGACAAATCGCCGCACAAAAAACTTGTCACTGTAAACAGTTTCATTTAAAATAATTTGGTTGGGTTTATTTATTTACGATCGGTGAATTAAGCCGACCGTCTATTTTTTTACGCGCCGAGCATTTCGACGATATTTTTTAAAGTGTCAACGTTGCCGACATTGCCCGGAAAAATTATGTAGCTCATGCCGGGAAATTTGCTTTCCTCTCCGGTCTTCCAAACGGGAATTCCCGCCGCCACTTGACCGAGCACCAGAGCTTTTTTGACGCCTAAACCTTTGGTGCCGACATCGCTTGAAGTTATGCCGCCCTTCGCGATTAAAAATTTCGGGCGAATGCTTAGGCGATTGACAATACTTGTTAGCGCGTCGGAAATGTTCACGGACGCCGCAAGATTTTTTTCCGCCGAGCCGACATCCAAAACTTTGCGGCTGGTATAAATCGCCGTCGTTTGTCCGCGAGAAATATTTTCTTCCGCCTGCCGAATGATTTTGTCAACCGCGCCCAAGTCCGAAACATCAAATTCAATGAACGCGACCGAAGAAATTTTCTTGAGCTCGTCGAGTTGCGCAGTAGTCTTTTTGACGTGCGAGCCAACGATTATCAAGCCGCCATTTGGATTTTTTTCGTCGACAAGTTCGGAGCGCGTCAAAAGATTTTTATCAGCGACGCCGCCAATAATTTTAGTAAAAGCCGCCGCCGTCCTGAAGATAAAATTTTTCCCAGACTTTAGCAGAGCCAGCGCGAAAATTTCCACGTCGACATAATCAACCGCATTGACGATAACTTTGTTGAAGTCGCGAACATTTGCGAGCCGCGCAGAAATTTTATCGACATCGCCGCCGCGCAGTTCGTCCAAACTTATGCAAGTGACGGAAGATTTTTTAAACGCGCCGCCGGTTTTCTCTTCGACGTAAGCGGCAAGATTGGAGCTTGAATAGCCAAAAGTTTTATCCTTAGCAAACTCAGTTTCGCCAGCGGGTGTTAGGTAATCGCCTTCCTGCACGTAATGAACGTCGCCGATTGTGAACCGCCCGCCCTCTTTGAAGAAGGGCATTAAAACTTCCCCGTCGATTTTTTTGCCGCAAGCCTCCAGAGTTTCACGCAAAGTCTGAGTTTCAAGGGGATAATGCCCGCGCAACGTCGAATCGCAACGGCTGACAATTATAAAATCTTTGCCGAATTTTTTAGCCGCCGCACTGACGCGTTCAGCAATTTTTTTATGTTCGGCGCGAGTTTTTTCGGCGGAAAAGGCGCGGGAGTTCGTCAGGATAAAGAACATGGAATTTTCTTCGGCGAAACCGGCGGCAATACTTTCTTCCGTCCAATCGGTGTAAACCGAAATGCCGTTGACGGTCTGAACGCCGGTCGGGTCGTCGTCGAGCACAACAATTTTCAGCTTGGAATTTTTCAGAGCCGTTGCAAGTTCGTTATGAAAAAATTTCTCGTCTACGCTAGGAATTTTAGCGAATAGCTCCGACTTCAAAAATTTAGCCATAGTTCAAGCCTCCTTCGTTTTGACTTCAATGCCCGCCATTTGCTCATAGAATTGGACAATGCCGCTGTGGTCGTCCATAATGTGCCCCGAAATTTTCAAGCTCAACATGATTTGATAACGCCAAACCGCCGCTTGTCGCCTCAAAAACTTTCTTAGGATCTGCGCCCGCCTTAGTCATCTCTTCGACGGCGGCGGCGTTAATTTCGTAAACCGTAACCGCAATGCCCGCTTTGAGCAAATTCCTAACCATAGGCTTTCCCATAATCCCAAGCCCGATAAAACCAACTTTCCTCATAATACATTCCCTCCAATTTATTTTTGCGTGTAACACGCAGTATACATGTAATCCTAAAAAAATTAGCCGTCTTACACAGCCAATACAAAAATCAATCCGTCATTATTTCGCGCAAAATATTTTCCGTCATGTTCATATGTTCGACCAGTGCCCGAATTGATTCGTCGGTATCACGTCTTCGCACGGCAGAAAAAATTTTTTCGTGCTCATAAATCTGGTCTTTGTAAGAAATTTTTCTAATCATTTTGACTTCACCTGTGCGCAGTATGCAAATTTTATCGCGTGCTTGTCAACCTCTTAGTAAAAAATTTTTCTTCCCTTTGTCGCGATAAACCTTTATAATAAGTTCGTGATTTATAACAGATAATTTCTCGGACGGTGAGGTTTTTGCCATGAAAAAAATTTTGATAGTCGATGACGTGGACGTTTTGCGCGAAATGACAGCGTTCATGTTGGAAGGGCAATACGAAACTTTTTGCGCGGGCTCGGCGGAAGAGGCTACGGAAATTTATCGCAGGGAAAAACCCGATATGGTGCTTTCCGATTTCCGAATGCCGGGCAAAACAGGCTACGAATTCCAAATCGAGTTGCAAAACGAATTCCATAAAAAAATTCCGTTCATGTTCATGACGGCCGATAAAAGTGACGAGGTCGAGAGCAGAGGCTTTGACAACGGCGCAATGGATTTTATTCGCAAGCCCTTTCAGCCAGATGTCCTGCTGCGCCGCGTCGCAAATATTCTCCGAACTGTCGACGAGATTCAAGACTTGACTAAAACTTCGACTACCGACGCGTTGACAGGTTTATTCAACAAGGGCACTTCGGAAGAGGAGCTTACCAAAATTTGCAAGAAGTCCGTCGGCTCGCTCATGATGATTGACCTAGACAGCTTTAAACTTGTCAACGACATTCACGGGCACGCAATGGGCGATAAAATTTTGATAGCCTTCGCGGACATATTGCGGGCTACGATGCGGGCGACTGATTTAATTGGGCGCATGGGCGGCGATGAGTTTGTCGCATTTTGTCACGGCGTCCTAGATGAAAATTCCATTGCCGCCAAAACTCAATTCATTAACGAGAAAATCACCGACGCCGCTAAAAAGTTAATGGGCGAGGATATGAATATTCCGCTGGGCGCGTCAATCGGCTGTGTGTTAGTTCCGCAAGCCGGCACCGATTTTAAAGAACTCTACAAGAAGGCCGACAAAGCCCTTTACATAGTCAAGCAGAATGGCAAGCACGGCTACAACATTTTCAGCGAAGACGCTACGGAAGAAAACGTCGAGACGGTCGCGACGCTCGCGCAAGTCGAAATGATTCTCGCCGAACGCAATAAGGAACCCGGCGCGTATGTCTTGTCCTTCGAGAGCTTCAGAAATATTTATCGATTCCTTAAACGCACCCGCGCAGGTTACGGCAAAACGATTTGCATTGTGCTCCTTGCGCTAAAACGAACCGGCGACGATAAAAGCATTTCCCTAAAGAGCGCGGGCGAAAAATTTGTTGAATGCTTGCATAGTACATTGAGGCGCGGCGATATTGTTTCGCAAAACGGCTCGAATCAATTCCTGGTGTTGCTGACGAATACCGACGGACATCACGACGTTACACGGGCAATGAGTCGCGTCGTTGAGAATTGGGGCAAGCTCCCAGAAAGTAAAAATTTCTACTTCACGCACGAATGGTCAGTGCTCGACGCTTGAATCACGACAAATAAAAAGGCGGCAGGCTTCAAAACCTGTCGCTAATTTTTTTCAGAGATATTTTTTTATGACTTCGTCGAGCGTAATCGCCTCAGCGTAGAAATTTCCTTGAACGTTGGTCACGGGCAAATGCTTTATAATCTCGCGAATCTCGGCATCCTCTACGCCCTTCAAACAAACTTTCGTGCCCAAATCGACCGCCAATTCCGACAGGTGCTGGACGATTTGCAAATTGCCGGGCTTGTCCTTAATGTGCAAAATGTAATCGCGTTCGAGCTTGATAAAATTCGGTGCAAGGTCGCGCAAAAAGTCAATCGACGCCACGCCGCTCCCGAAGTCGTCAATCAGACAGCGAATCCCTTGACGTTTCAAAGCGCGGACTATTCGCCGCAAAATGTCCGGCTCAATCAGTCGACAACTCTGCGTCAGCTCAAAGCAAAGACTTTCCAGCGGGAAGCCCACCGATTTTGAAATTTTGTCTATCTCCTCAAATAGGAAGTCGTCAACGATTTGTGCGGGCGAAATGTTTACATTCAAAGTCAAGTCCGGATTTATCGCCAAAAGTTTCAAGCCGTCTTCCATTGCGCGGCGCAAAATCCAATAGCCCAGCTCCTCGAATAAATAATCGCGCTCAATCACCGGCACATACGCCGACGGCGGCACGTCCCCAAAGCGTTTGCTCCACCAACAAAGCAATGCTTCAATCGCGGTCAACTTTTCCGTCTTAGCGTCGAAGACTGGTTGATAGCGCAGGGAAAAATTTTCGCAGTCCATTAAAATGCAGTCGCGGACTTCGGCGAGCAGCTCCAGCGATTCATGAGTATTCAAGCCGATTGCGCCGTTGTAGTTGACGAGCTTGCCGTTGTGATAAAATTTCGACTCATTGTAAACAAAATTCAAGCTGGCAAAAATCGTGCGCTCGTCAGCCGAGCTGCCCTCGAAATAAATCATGCCGCCGTTAATCGACAAAACTTGCCGAACATTTTCTACGGGCAAACCAGCCTGCGCGGCGCGTCGAAGTTTTTCGTAACGGACGGCGACTTCTTCGGGCGAAAGACTTTCGCTCAAAAATGCAAACTTCGCGCCGTCCATGCGATAAACCGTACCTTCCTGCCCGACCGCCTCTTGAAGGAGCCAGCCCGCTTGTTGCAAAACCGCGTTGCCAAAAGCATAGCCGTGTTCGTCGTTGATATTGTTCATGCGATTTATTCCGCACAACACCGCAACGCAATTCCGCTTGAGCTCAATAGCCGCAGTCAAGTCGCGGAAAAATCCGTATTGATTCGGCAACATCGTCACAAGGTCAATCGTCTCAGTCAAGCCCTCGTTAATCATAATCCCGCCGATAAGTTCGGGCTTATTTTCCGCGTCAAAAATCGTCGAGCCGATATGCCGCAAGACAACATAACTGCCATCTTTGAGCCGCGTGCGATAACTCAAATCGTGCCCGCCCGTTTCACCGGCAAGCAAAATTTTTTTCATGCGCGTGTAAGTAAATCGGTCTTCGGGGTGAACGAAATTTTCCCAGTTGATTTTGTCCGCAGAAATGTATTCGCCCTCTAATCCGAAAAGTTCGACGGCAGCAGGGCTGAATCGAAACATATTGCCCTTAACGTCGAGAACCCTGACGTAATTGCCGCGCCCTATCATCGTGTAAGCGTTAAAAATATCATCGAGAATTTTTCTGTGCTCCAAATTTTCAGCCATAGAATCACCTTCTGTCATTTAAGATTTAGTTCCGCTTTAACTTCGACGGCGGGTGATAAAATCCTGTAAACAAAAAGCCCCGAAGTATTTATCGGAGCTTAGGAATTTAATCTGACTAAATTAAACATCGATTGCCGGAACTTTTGCGCGAACAATAGCCATAACAACCGCAAGGCAAGCTAACGAAATTCCGAGTCCGAGCCAACCGCTTTGAGTGACGCCCGCAACAACGTATCCAATAACACAGCAACTCGAAACCGTCAAAACGTAAGGGACTTGGGTTGAAACGTGGTCAATATGATGACATTGCGCGCCAGCTGAAGCTAAAATCGTCGTGTCTGAAATCGGTGAAGCATGATCTCCGCCAACTGAGCCTGCTAAAATAGCCGCAACGCAAATTACAAGCAAATTTCCTGCAGTCTCCGCAGGGAGATTGACTAACACTGATAACGCTATCGGAATCAAAATGCCGAACGTCCCCCAGCTCGTACCCGTCGCGAATGCCAACGCCATTGACACGACAAAAAAGATTACGGGCAGGAACATCGCCAACGAAGCATTCTCGCGAACAATTCCGCCGACGTAGCCGCCCAAATTTAAATAATTTTCGGAGCAAATGCCAGATAATGTCCACGCTAAACATAAAATAAATATCGCAGGCACCATTGCTTTGAAGCCTTGCGAGTAACATTCGCAGTATTCAGCAAAATTAACGACTTTACGCGGCAAATACAGCAGAGAAATAAAAATCAGCGCGATAAACGAGCCTAAAGCCAATGCTTTCGAGGCATCGCAGTCGGCGAAGGCTTCAGAAATAGTTTTGCCCTCGTGAATGCCGCCCGTGTAAAGCATTCCGTAGATACAAACCGAAATTAGAACTATCAACGGCAAAATTAAGTCGATAATCTTGCCTTGACCTCCCGTAGATTGCTCTTCGCTGACATTTTCGCGATATTCGGCGGGAATTTCAAAGTGCTCGTTGTTTTTGCGGACTTCCGCGCCCATTGTAGCGAAATCTCTGCCAGTCACGACGATAAACGCCATAAAAATCATTGTGAGAATCGCGTAGAGATTAAAAGGAATCGTCTGCAGGAAAAGAACAAAGCCATCAACGAGCGAACCTTCAGGTAATGACGAACCGACTGCCGCCGCCCAGCTCGAAACCGGAGCAATAATACAAATCGGAGCCGCCGTAGAATCGATAACATATGCTAACTTCGCGCGGCAGATTTTAAACTTGTCTGTGACGGGTCTCATAATCGTTCCGACCGTCAAGCAGTTAAAATAGTCGTCAATGAATATCAGAATACCCAAAAAAGCTGTCAAACCCAGCGCAGAACGTTTTCCGGAGATAACTGAACGCGCCCATTCGCCGTAAGCGCGAGTTGCGCCCGATTTGCTGATTATCGCGACCAAAATTCCCAAAATCACCAGGAAAACTAAAATATTGACGTTGCCGCCAACTTTATTATCCATGATTTCAAAAAAAGTCACGATTGATTCAAGAAAGTTGCCGCCCGTGAAAAGAATTGCGCCCGTAAAAATGCCGACTATCAGCGATGTGTAAACTTCTTTCGTCCAAAGCGCAAGAATTATCGTGATAATCGGCGGCAGCATTGACAACGCAGAATTTTCCATTGAAAAATTTTCCTCCTTACTTATTACGCATTGCGCATTACGCATTACGCATTACGCATTGATTATAGCAGTTATCGGCTAAAAGTACAAAATTTTTTTACGCACTACAAATTTTCTGCTATAATGAGGAAAATTTTAGGAGGAGATATCTTGAAGAAGAAAAAAGTTTTAATTCACGGCACGCTCGAAAGTTTGAACAATTTTTTTGCAGATAAAGTCAGCAATGATTATGAAATCGCCGCGATTTTGAGCGATGATGATATTTCTAGCGACTTTGAAGTTGTCAAGCCGCAAAATTTGCCGAAATTTGTTTATGAACTCGTTGACGGAATCATTTTAACTAGTCCAAGCGGTTTTTTAGTCAAATATTTCCTTAAACTTGGGATTAAACCGCGCAAAATCATTTTGTGGGACGTTAAAGAGGGTTGGGGCACTTTCAACTTGCCAAATTCAGACGGAATACAAGTTATTTACTTCTGCGGGCTGGAATTTCACATTCGCAATGAGGAAAATATAAAATTTTTCAACGAAACGCATTGGCGGCTACAATGGCAACGGCGAATTAAGAATTTAACTCCGCAAAACTATCCGGAAGTCTCGACGCAAATATTTCAACAGGTTACGAGGCAGCCTTTGGATTTAACTAATCCTAAAACGTTCACGGAAAAGTTGCAATGGCTAAAAATTTTCGACGCAACGCCGATTAAATCTCGACTTGCTGATAAATACGCTGTGCGCTCTTGGATTTCGGAAAAAATCGGCGATGAATATCTTATTCCGCTTTTAGGCGTGTGGAATGACTTCGAAGACATAAATTTTGACGACTTGCCTAATCAATTTGTTCTGAAATGTAATCACGGCTCCGGAATGAATATCATCGTCCACGATAAAAATTCTTTTGACGTGCAAAACGCTCGCAAAAAAATAAATTCATGGCTCGCCATTGACTATGCCTATTTATTTATTGAACTTCACTACACACGCATTGATAGAAAAATTATCGCCGAGAAATTTTTTGCCAATGGCGACGCGCCCGACATTGATAATTATAAATTTTGGTGCTTTAATGGCGAACCGCTCTTTTGCGGCTACGACAGCGGCAGAACTTCTGACGGTAATATTGACAACTTGCGAATAGATTATTTTGACATGAATTGGAAACCTAACGGCTTTGAAAATGGAAGTCACCCAAATAGCGACCACCCCGAATTGATTCCTAAGCCGAAAAATTTTGATCTGATGAAAAAGCTTGCCGCTGCTCTTGCCGAAGGTTTTGCCTTTGTTCGCGTAGATTTTTACGAGATTGAAGGCAAAGTTTATTTTGGCGAGATGACTTTTGTGCCTGGTGCAGGAAATTTTTATTACAAATCCGAAGGTACTGACGAATACTTGGGCGGGCTTTTGAAATTGCCAGACGCTACACCCCCCACGCTACTTTAAGTTCTGCTGTGTATCGTGTTCGCCAATAGTTTGCGGCCGAGATGAAATTTCCACGCCGCGAAAACGATTTGCCGCGTGAATTGCTCGCGCTGAAAATATTCAGGAGGAGATAGCTTGAAGAAGAAAAAAGTTTTGATTCATGGCACGGCGGATAGCTTGCAAAAGTTTTTTGCGGACGCCGTCAGCCGCGATTTTGAAATCGTCGCGCTGTTGAGCGAGGAAAATATTTCTAGCAACTTTGAAGTCTTCGCGCCGCAAAATTTGCCGAAATCTTTTCAAAAACTCATTGACGGAATAATTTTCACAGACAACGATAAATCACCCGTTAGATTTTTTTTGGAGCAAGACTTCGAGCCGCGTAAAATAATTCTGTGGACTGAGCAAGGTTGGGAATATTTTATCGGACGAGATGAGGACGGCACGCAGGTTATTTATTTCTGCGGGCTGGAATTTCACATTCGCAACGAGAAAGACGCTAATTTTTTTAACGAAACCCGCTGGCGACTCCAAACTAATCGTCATTTCAAAAATATGCCGCCACAATTTTATCCGCAAATTTTGGCTCGCGATTTTCAACAGCACACGGGCAAGCCGCTCGACTTTAATAACATAACTTTATTTACAGAAAAGTTGCAGTGGCTAAAAATTTTCGACGCTACGCCGATTAAATCTCGCCTTGCTGATAAATACGCCGTGCGCTCTTGGATTGCAGAGAAAATTGGCGACGAATATCTCATTCCGCTTCTGGGCGTCTGGGACGACTTCGACGACATAAATTTTGACGACTTGCCAGAAAAATTCGTCCTAAAATGTAATCACGGCTCCGGAATGAATATCATCGTCCGCGATAAAAATTCTTTTGACGTGCAAAACGCTCGCGAAAAAATAAATTCATGGCTCGCCATTGACTACTCATATTTATTTCTTGAACTTCATTACACACGCATTGATAGAAAAATTATCGCCGAAAAATTTATGACAGATAAAAATTTACCGCAACCAACTGATTATAAATTTTATTCTTTTGCTGGGAATCCTATTTATTGTTTGAACATAAGCGACAGAGCAACAAGTTTAAAGCAAGATTTTTTTGATATGAATTGGAATGTAACTAATATAGAAATGAGTGATTATCCTCCTAGCGACCACCCAGAAAAAATTTCGCCGCCGAAAAATTTTGAACTGATGAAAAAGCTTGCCGCTACTCTTGCCGAAGGTTTTGCCTTTGTTCGCGTAGATTTTTACGAGATTGAAGGCAAAGTTTATTTTGGCGAGATGACTTTTGTGCCTGGTGCAGGAAATTTTTATTACAAATCCGAAGGTACTGACGAATACTTGGGCGGGCTTTTGAAATTGCCAGACGCTACACCCCCCACGCTACTTTAAGTTCTGCTGTGTATCGTGTTCGCCAATAGTTTGCGGCCGAGATGAAATTTCCACGCCGCGAAAACGATTTGCCGCGTGAATTGCTCGCGCTGAAAATATTCAGGAGGAGATAGCTTGAAGAAGAAAAAAGTTTTGATTCATGGCACGGCGGATAGCTTGCAAAAGTTTTTTGCGGACGCCGTCAGCCGCGATTTTGAAATCGTCGCGCTGTTGAGTGAGGAAAATCTTTCTAGTAATTTTGAAGTCTTTACGACGCAAAATTTGCCGCAATTCGTTTACGGGCTTGTCGACGGAATTATTATAACCGATGCTGTCGAAAATAAAGACCTCATTGGATATTTTCTCAGTAAGCTTGAGCCGCGCAAAATTATTTTGTGGAATGCCAAAGAAGGTTGGTGCACTCTCAACGCTTCAGACGAAGACGGCACAAAAGTTATTTATTTCTGCGGGCTGGCGTTCCACATTTGCAACGAAGCCGACGAAAAATCTTTTAACCGAATTAAACGTTATCTTAAAACCCAACGGCGGGTAAAAAATTGGGATCCGCAACGTTATCCCGTTGTCTTGGCTGAAACTTTTAAAAAGCGCAGGGGCAAGCCGCTCGACTTCAACAAAATGACTTTGTTTACGGAAAAATTGAATTGGCTAAAAATTTTCGACGCTACACCGCTAAAATCTCTTCTTGCTGATAAATATCTTGTTCGCTATTGGGTTGCGAAGAAAATCGGCGCGCAATATCTTATTCCCCTGCTTGGCGTCTGGAATGACTTCGACGACATTAACTTTGACCTTCTGCCCGACCAATTTGTTCTCAAGTGCAATCACGGCTCGAATATGAATATCATTGTTCGCGACAAAAAATCTCTCGACCTGCGCAACGCTCGCGAAAAAATTAACGGCTGGCTTGCTGTCGATTACGGAGCACAACGAAATCTTGAACTTCATTATTCGCGCATTGATAGAAAAATTATCGCGGAAAAATTTATGGCGAACGGCGATGCGCCCGACCTTATCGATTATAAATTTGGTTGTTTTAATGGAAATGTTCTTTATTGTAAGGCGACAACCGAACGTTCAAATTTTATAAGATGTACTTATTTCGATATGAATTGGAAACCTATGAATTTTAATCGAAATGACCACCCGCGCAGCGACCACCCAGAAAAAATTCCACCACCGAAAAATTTTGAGCTGATGAAAAGGCTTGCCGCCACGCTCGCAGAAGGTTTTGCATTTGTTCGCGTCGATTTTTACGAGATTGAAGGCAAAATTTATTTCGGCGAAATGACTTTCACGCCCGGCGCAGGAAATTTTTCTTACAAGTCCGAAGGCACTGACGAATATTTAGGTAGTCTCTTGAAGTTGCCAGACGCTACGCCCCCCCCACAGCTTTAAACTCTGGAGAATACCGCGTTCGCCAAAAATTTGCGACCGAAATAAAATTCCCGCCGCCGCCTAAGATAATTCCTGAACGAAAAATTATTGCGTCGCTCACGTCGTGGACAAAAAGAATTGGCACGGCGCATTTGGCAATCCAAACAATTTTAAATCAGACACGCAGCCCCGACTTGACGGTTTTATATTTGGCGGACGAAGAATTTCCGCGCCGCGAAGACGATTTGCCGCGTGAATTGCTCGCGCTCCGCTCCGAACGTTTCGAGATTCGCTGGACGAAAAATATCCGCTCCTACAAGAAATTGATTCCCGCGCTGAAAGATTTTCCCGACGACGTTATAATTACCTTCGACGACGATATTTTTTATCACCACGAAGTTATCGAGCGACTTTTAATCGGCTGGAAAAAGGAGCCGTATTGCATTCAGTGCCACCGAGCAACGACAGTTTTGATTGATGACGCCGGCAATGTGAAATTTTCGCGCACCTATTACGACCAACCTGCTTGTTCTCATAAATTCACCGGCGTTGGTGGCGTTTTATATCCGCCGCACAGTTTGAGTAAAGAAATTTTCGACGAAGAAAAATTTATGACATTGGCTCCGACTAATGACGACGTGTGGTTTTGGACAATCGCGCTTTTAAACGGCTATCGCGTCAACGTCGTGGAAAATAATATCGACAAGCTCAATTACATTCCTGGCACGCAGGACGTCGCCTTGTGGCATGAAAACGACGGCGATAAAAAGTTGACGTTGTCTTACGTGAAAAATGTTTTGAATGCGTACCCCGTGCTTAGAGAAATTTTGCGTTACGAACAACGACTTGCAAACTTTTAAGGAGGAGATAGCTTGAAGAAGAAAAAAATTTTGATTCACGGCACAGCGGACAGTTTGCAACAGTTTTTTGCGGATAAAGTCAGCAATGATTTTGAAATCGTCGCGCTGTTGAGCGAGGAAAATATTTTCGGCAACTTTGAAGTCGTCACGCCGCAAAATTTGCCAAAATTTGTTTACAAGATGATTGATGGAATTATTTTCACCGACGCCAACACAAACGCTCCGATTATTGATTTTCTTCTTGAACAGAATTTTGAGTTGCGAAAAATTATTTTATGGGACGCGGCAAAAGGTTGGCAATTCATCAGCGTGAAAGACGAGGACAGCACGGAAAATATTTACTTTTGCGGGCTGGAATTTCATATCCGCAACGAAAACGATATAAAATTTTTTAAGGAAATAAACTCTTATCTTCAAGGCACTCGCCAATTAAAAAATGTTTCCACGCAAAAATATCCAGAAATTTTGACGCAATTTTTTCAACTTGTTACGAGGCAACCTTTGGATTTAACTAATCCTAAAACGTTCACGGAAAAGCTTCAGTGGCTAAAACTTTTCAACGCCACGCCAATTAAATCTCGCCTTGCCGATAAATTCGCCGTGCGCAGTTGGATAGCGGAGAAAATAGGTAGCGAATATCTCATTCCGCTTTTAGGCGTGTGGAATGACTTCGACGACATAAATTTTGACGACTTGCCTAATCAATTTATTCTGAAATGTAATCACGGCTCCGGAATGAATATCATCGTCCACGATAAAAATTCTTTTGACGTGCAAAACGCTCGCGAAAAAATAAACGCTTGGCTCGCTATAGATTTCGCGACGGGCAGTCTCGAACTCCATTACACGCGCATTGATAGAAAAATTATCGCCGAAAAATATATCGAGAACATGCGCGAAGGCGTCATCGATTATAAATTTCATTGCTTTAACGGCACACCCAAATTTATTCAAGTTATCGGCGACAGGAATTTCGCAAAGCACACGCGCTATCAAAAGTTTTGCGACCTCAATTATAATGACATCGGCGCAATGTTTGAAGATTATCCGCATTTCCCCTACGACGTGCCTAGGGTGTGTTGGTAAATTAAAGATGGCGAATAAAAGCGGCAAGAAAAATGA
>CAMZHX010000005.1 GCA_947307055.1 uncultured Selenomonadales bacterium
AAAGCCCGTACTGATAGCGAATACTGCAGCCGTGACCGGGCAGACGATGCGCCGCTAAGGAGTCAATAAAGCACGCCGCTAAACGTCCGAGACCGCCATTGCCCAAGCCGGCGTCGGGTTCTTCCTCGTAGATGTCATCGAGATTCAAGTTGAGGTCTTCGAGGACTTCGCGGAAAGCTTCGTCAATGCCGAGATTGATTAAGTTCGCCTTCAAAAGACGCCCCATCAAAAATTCAATCGAGAAATAATAAACTTGCTTTTCCTGTCTGTCCATGTAGGCGCGATTAGTTTTAATCCAGTTTTCGGAGATGACTTGCTTAGCGACCGCCGCGACCGTTTTATAAATTTCGTTCATGGGCAATTCGTGAACGTCGCGCCCGAACATGATATGCGCCGAGCTGATAAAACGATTTTTGAGCGACTCTTTGAGCTTTTCGTACTCCTTACTGCGTGTGACTTTTCTGTCTGTATCCTTCGACAAGTTAATTCCTCCTTTTGCTGCAAAGTTTTCCTTCCGTGAAAAAGTTTTGGGTCGACCGTCATTTTATCAAACAGAAAAACAGTTGGCAATAACAATCATAGAAAGGGCGAATTTTCACGTTCGGGGCAATTTTCCCGTCGGTAAAAATCCGCCGCTTTCATAAATTTTTAAATCGGACTTGAGCCGACGATTTTAGATTCTAGCTTTTTTCTTGACGATGTAAGGATAATTTTCCGCGCCTTTGAGCCAGCGATTTTTGGTGATGATAACTTCTTTATCGCAGATGACGTTTTCGACGCGAGCACCCTCTTGAACGTCGCAGCGTTGCATGAGGATAGAATCTTTGACGACTGCGCCTTTGCCGACGATGACGCCGCGGAAAAGTATACTATTTTCGACCGTGCCGCGAATTTCGCAACCGTTAGCGATGAGCGAATTTTTAACGCTTGCCGTCTCTTTGTACTGAACCGGAACTTCATCTTTAACTTTGGTGAAAATCGGGCGGTCGTTGTTCATGAAGAGTTCTTCCCAAACTTCGGGCTTGAGGCAGTCGCGGTTAGCCTCGTAATATTCCATAGTCGAATTGATATGGGCAACGTAGCCTTCGTGCTTGTACGCGCTGATTTTGAATTCGCCCGCATGACGGATAAGAGCGTCAAGGAGGAAGTCTTGACCGCCGCGCTCGTAAGCCGATTTAACGATGTAAGCAAACGTCGGGACGGGCATGAGGTATGCGCCCATAACGTCTTTTTGTCCCTCTTTAATCGCGGGCACTTCGGCGAGGTCGGTGACGATGCCATTTGTGCTGGTCTGGATAACTACGCTTTTGCCTTCGCGGTCGACTTGGGCTTTGGAATAAACCATAGTAATATCTGCGCCGCTCTTCTTGTGGAAGTCGAGAACTTTTTCAAAATCGATGTTGTAAATGTAACTGGCATTGGTGAGCAGGACATATTGACGGCCGCTGAGTTCTGCGAAGTCGAGGTTAGCGTAAATGTCTTTGAGGTCGCCTTTGCGCGAATCATTATCGGGAAGGGCTGCAGGCAAATAGGTCAAGCCGTCGCGACGACGAGCCAAATCCCAATCCTTACCGGAGCGGATATGGTCGAGAACTGCGCGGGAGAAATCGGGCAGAAGGAGCCCAACGGCACTTATCCCGGAATTAACCATGTTAGAAATTGCGAAGTCAACGAGGCGATAGCGACCGGCAAAAGGAAGAGCTTCAACCGCGCGAGTCGCTGCCAATTCTCTAATCAGACTGTTGCCTTCCTGAAGATTTATAATCCCCACTACTTGTTTCAATTCAAAGCACCTCCGATGATAGCTGTTAGCTTAAGCTTACACCTTTAATTAGGCGTTTACGACGGCACCTTCGGGGACGACGAAAATTTCGCCCTCTTTGCCTTCGACTTTTGCGCCCGCTTTAATGACAGCGTCTTGAGCGATAATGGCGTAGTTGACGACCGCGCCTTCTTCAATGACCGCCGACGGAAGAATAACCGAGTTGGTGACCTTCGCGCCTTTGCCTACGCGCACGCCTTGGAAGATAACGCATTTTTCAACGTCGCCTTCAATCTTCGCGCCCTCGTTAATCATAGCCTGTTTGACGTTAGCATAAGGACCGACGAAATGCGGCGGCAGTGACGGATTGGACGAGAAAACTTTTTGATCGCCTTTGAGGTCGAAGGGCGGCTGGTCTTGGAGCAAGTCCATATTTGCCTGCCAGAGACTTTCAATCGTCCCGACATCTTTCCAATAGCCCTCGAAAGCATAGGAGAACATACGCGCGCCGTCCGCGAGCATTTTCGGAATCAAGTCGTTGCCGAAGTCGTGAGTTGAATCTTCTTTAACGCCGTCTTCTTCGAGATACTTTTTGAGGAAGGGTTTCGAGAAAATGTAAATGCCCATAGAGGCGAGGTTGGATTTAGGTTCTTTAGGTTTTTCTTGGAATTCGGTAATGCGGCCGGTCTCCTTATCGGTGACCATGATACCGAAGCGCGGAGCCTCTTCCCACGAGACTTCAAAGACGCCGATTGTGACATCAGCATTATTAGCCTTGTGAGCTTTGAGCATCCAGGAATAGTCCATAGTGTAGATATGGTCGCCGGAAAGAATCAGGACGTAATCGGGGTCGGCCAGGTCGATGAAGTTAAGGTTTTGATAAATGGCGTCGGCCGTTCCGCGATACCAATCTGCGCCCTTTTCGCGAGCATAAGGAGGAAGAATGAAGACGCCGCCGCCGGTGCGGTCGAGGTCCCAAGAGCTACCGCTGCCCAAGTAGTTGTGGAGTTCGAGCGGCTTATACTGAGTGAGCACGCCAACTTTTTCAATGCCCGAATTTGCGCAATTAGAAAGCGGGAAGTCGATAATGCGATACTTTCCGCCGAACGGTACTGCCGGCTTCGCAACGGTTTTCGTCAAGGCCTTGAGGCGGCTGCCCTGCCCGCCGGCCAATATCATTGCCAAGCACTCTGTCTTTCTCATAGAATAATCCCCCCTGAACGAAATACAAACAACAATTTTCCGAAGCAAGGCTTCATTGATAAAAGCATTTCTACGCGCCTTGCCTTTTTCCTGCCTAAAATTTCAGAAAAATTTTCAACGCAAAAAAAAATCCCCGCCGACAATTTGCGCAGGGAAAATTTTTACATGGCGGCGATTAGCAGATAAGAATCCAGCGACGAATCCAGATACTTCCAACCCTTTATGAAGTCTATTCTTTCTACAAAACCCTCTTTAGTCAGCAGGTCGAATGGAAAAGTTTCATCGAGAAAATTTTCCGTCATGATTACGAAAACGCTTTTGCCTTTGTAAAGTTTCATAGCGTCAATAAGTTTTTGTATGGAATCTTCGTTTTCGGCAGGGATAATAATTTCTTTGGCGCGTATGGAAAATAATTTTTTAGTTGATTCGATTTCTTCGGGCGCAATGAAGAAGGCACGAGTTTTGCCCGACACAATGGCAGAAATTTTTAACTTGCGCCTTTCCGAGATATGGCGTATTCGTTCAAACTCCGCCCAGAGTCGCCCGAATATATTCGCATCAAGCCATTGCGTCTTCAAAAAATATTTCATCCACAGTTGATTAAAAATATTGTTCATGTCGAGACCGAGCATACAGCCTACAAAATGATAAATTTTTTCCCCAATAATCGGCTCATCTTCAAAACGCTCATACATAACATAGCTATTGAACTTCGCGGGAATTTTCAAATACGTTGTCGAGAAACAGTAATTCAAAAGATCTTGATCAATATACGGTAAATCCGGATGTTCACTTAAAAATTTCATACCGCTCTTCAAAGTCTCTTCGGCTCCGCGCAAAAAATTTAAATTCATTAGCAAGACACCGGAATTAAAATAATCTTCAGATTTTATAAAACCTTGCTTGACTATAGGAATAGTTGATTTTTGATGTTCTATCGCCGTGTTAAAATCTTCTTGCTGTGAAATATTTATGACTGCGCCTAAAGGTTTATCGCCGAGTTCAATCTGCCAAAGTTCGGCAATGTTTAAATTGACGATAATGTCGGCATCGAGGTAAATTGCTTTTTTAATCTCTGGCGAAAGAAGTTGCGGAATAAAAAATCTGTAGAACATTCCTATTGAAAAACGAGTTTCGTTAGCTTTAGGAAATAAAGTTTTTATTTCAGTAATTTTATCCGCGCAGAGCTCATCGACGTTATAAAATTTCACGAGCTGATTATATTGCTCGACGAGGGAAACAAATTTGTCGCGATTATCGAGCGTCAAGGTATCGTCGTGAATGATATGCACCGCGATTTCCGAATCGGTATTTTCAAAAACCGAAAGCATAGCCGTGCCCGTAAATTTGGAATATCGCCCTGTCCTGTCGTGAAGAGCAAAACAAATATGAATCATTAAAACAATCCCTTTTTACATGGCTTGAACGAGCGGATAAGAATTCAGCGCGGGCAAACTGTCAGACGTAGATAAGAATTCCCAGCCGTTTAAAAAGTCTCTGCCGAATACAAAGCCCGCATTGTTCAAGATAGCGAACGGGAATTGGGGAATCACGATAAAGAACATTTTTTTACGAGCACCTTTTCTCATGGCGTCGAGCAGAGTTTTAATTGCGTCTTGACCTTGAGCAAGGATAATTTCTTCGTCGTCGCGTACCGAAAAATTTTTCTTGATCATTTCGACATTGTTCGACAAGGTGAAAAAGACTCGAGTTTTGCCGCTCATAATCGCAGAAATATTTCTCACGGAAAGTTTCATAGTGTCGTTGATTTGAGCGTAACTTTGTCTGAAGCCGTTGTAAAGTCTGCCGATTGTTTCCAGCGTAAACCACGGTGTCTTTGCGAAATAATCCAACCAAAGGCGATTGAACGGCTCGGTTGTGTCGAGTTGAAGAGCATTTGCGGCGTAGTTGTAAATATTTTTTGCTACGGGCTCTTTATCGCGGCGCGCCCAACCTACAAATTTATTAAGTTGCTCCGACAACTTCACGACTTGTTGGGCAAAGCATTGATTCCAAACTGTTTGCTCCAAAAGTTCGAAATATTTTTGTTCATTATCACCTGTTTTTGCCGTCGTCGGACTTTGAGTGCGCGAAAGTTTCAAATTTATAAGCAGAAGGCTTGAATTGAAATATTCCTTTTGAGTACGCAAAACATTTAAATTCATCAGCATAACGGTTGAATTGAAATAATCGTCGGGTTTAGCAGAGCCGTCAGCGGTTTTATTATTTTGAACGTTAGAGGTTGTATCGGTGACGGGGAAAAGTCCCAACATCTTATCGCCAAGTTCAAGGCAAAGTCTGCTTACGTCCATATTGACAACGATTTTGCCATCAAAGAAAATTGCTTTGTCGATGTTCGCGGGGAGCACTTGCGGGACGAAGAATTTATAAAACAGATTTTTGTTGAGAGCATTCTTGTTAATTTTCGGGAAGAGGTTGCTCATTTCTTCGATTTTACTAGCGCAGAATTTCTCGGCGTCTTCAACGTTATAAAACTTCACAAGTTGATTATAACGACCGGCGAGATTATTAAATTTATCGCGATTGTCGGGCGTCAAGGTGTTATCATGGAGAATGTGCACCGTAACTGACGGGGTAAGCTTTGAAATATTTTCAAAAATCGAAAGCATAGCCGTGCCAACAAATTTTGAATTGAATCCCGATGGGTCATTAAGACCGAAACAAACATGAATCATAAACTTCTCTCCTTCTTTTGAATGTCAAAAAGTTTTTCTATGCGCCTAAAATTTTTCCTTCTTGAATTAAAGAAAAGTTTTTCACGAACAAAAAAGCCCACGTCGAGAATTTTCTTGACGAGAACTAATTGCTTAAAATTACAACACTTGAATATAGGGATTAGAATTTATAGATCCACCGTTTTCTTCGGATAGAAAAATTCGACCATTAAAAAAATCTTTGCCATTGATGAAACCTTCTTTTTTAAGCTGATCAAATGGAAATTTTTTCTCCAAGAATATTTCTGTCATGATAAAGAAAACAGTTTTGCCTTTAGAATTTTTCATTTCAGCGAATAATTTTTTTAGAGAGTCTTCGTTCTCGGCAGGAATTATTAATTCATCGTCGCGTATTGAAAAAATTTTTTTAATAGCGTCGATTTCAGTCGGCTCAATGAAAAATGTCCGCGTCTTTCCCAACAAAGCGTTATAAAATTTTAAGTTACCAGTTCTTAATTTGTTGTGGATTTTCCTGAAAAGCTCGCAAAGCCGCCCGATTGAATCTGCGTCGAAAAATGGCGTCCGGATAAAATAGCTCATCCAAAGTCGGTTGTACGGGTCGCTCATGTCTGTTCCCAGTCCTCTCACCGAGTTATGAGCATTAAAATGATAAATCATGTTCTTTACTTGAGTATCCTTATAACCACGATCAAGCAAACGATGGTAACCACGATTAAATTTAACCAAACGATTGAATTTCACCGGCAAATGTAAAACTTCTTTGGCGAAACAATAATTCAAAATGCTTTGGTCATTCCCGCCGTATTCAGGATGTTCTGACATAAATTCTATGGCATTATTTATATTCTCTTCTGCACTACGAAAAACCGGTACGTTAATCAGCATCACGCCTGAATTAAAGCTACCTTTATTAGGTGCATCTAATAATTCTTGGGAACTTTTGGTAACAACGCCGAGAACTTTTTCGCCAAGATCAAATTGCCAAAGTTCGTTTATATCAAGATTGACGATAATATCTGCGTCCAGATAAATGATTTTATCAATATTTGGCGGAAGAACGTCCGGAATAAAAAATCGGTAATACATGGCAATAGTAAAGCGCGTTTGTACTGCACGTGGAAGAAGTTCCTTTATTTTCTTAATCCTATTAGTGCAGAGTTCCTCGACGTTATAAAATTTTACAATTTGCTCATAACGCCCCGCAATGTACATGAATTTATCGCGACTGTCATTTGTCAAGGTGTTGTCGTGGAGGATATGTACCGCAATTGAGTGGGGGGGGGTTACTGCGTTTTCAAAAAGCGAAAGCATTGCGGTTCCTACGAATTTTGCAAAATGCCCCGTCTTATCATAGAGCGCAAAACAAACATGAATCATAAAATCACTCCTTTTTAAAGTGTATGAATTGATTTCTACGCGCCTAAAATTTTTCCTGCTTAAGCCAAAGAAAAATCGAAACGGAATCATTTGTAGCTCGACAATTTTGCCGACGGCTTTTTACGTTAAACATTTGACATATCCCCTGACAATCTATAAAATATCTTGGTATTCAATGAAAAATTTGGGGGGTGAGTGTCATCGCTATTACTATCGCAGCAGTTATCATCGCAATAATTCTCGGCGCGGTTGGCGGCTACACGGCACGCAGAAGAACTGCCGAAAAACAAATTGGCTCGGCGGAAGATGAAGCGCGACGTATCGTCGACGAGGCGCGAGAAAAATCTAACGCAGAAAAAAAAGAAGCCATTCTTGAAGCTAAGGAAGAAATTCATAGAATGCGGCAAGACCTCGACCGCGACACCAAAGAAAGACGTAATGAGCTTTCGCGGCAGGAACGGCGGGTCGTTCAGAAGGAAGAAAATCTTGACAAGAAACTTGATTCACTGGAGAAAAAGGAAGTTCTTCTGAGTAAGAAAGAGGCAAGACTTAATGAATCACAAGCACAGCTCGACGCGATGCAGGAAAAGGAAGATGCCGAATTAGAACGCATTGCCGAGCTTAGCAGAGACGAAGCGCGCACCATTTTACTAAACGAGGTCGAGGAGGGACTAAAGCACGATAAAGCAGTCAGAATCAAAGAGTACGAAGCGCAAATCAGAGACGAGTCCGAGAAAAAAGCGCGTGACATTCTAAGCACAGCGATTCAACGTTGCGCGGCGGATCACGTAGCCGAAACAACAGTATCAGTCGTATCATTGCCGAGCGACGACATGAAAGGAAGGATTATCGGGCGCGAAGGCAGGAATATTCGCACATTGGAGACGGCAACGGGCATTGATTTGATAATCGACGACACGCCCGAAGCGGTTATCATATCGGGCTTTGACCCCGTCAAAAGGGAAATTGCTCGCGTCGCACTCGAAAGGCTAATTTCGGACGGGCGAATTCACCCTGCGCGGATTGAAGAGATGGTCGAGAAGGCAACCCGCGAAGTCGATAACCGCATGAAAGAGGCCGGCGAGCAAGCAACATTCAAAGTTGGCGTGCATGGAATTCATCCGGAGCTAGTCAAACTTTTAGGGCGGCTGAAGTATCGCACAAGTTACGGGCAAAACGTTCTGAATCACTCAATCGAAGTGGCGACGCTAGCAGGACTTATGGCGAGCGAACTCGGCGTTGACGTGACGTTGGCTAAACGCGCCGGACTTCTGCACGACATAGGCAAGGCGGTAGACCATGAAATCGAAGGACCGCACGTGACAATCGGCGCGGACTTGGCTAAACGTTATCGCGAAAATAAAGTCGTCATAAACGCGATTGCCTCTCATCATGGCGACGTTGAAGCGACTTCTGTCGAAGCGGTTTTAGTGGCGGCGGCTGATGCAGTTTCAGCGGCTAGACCTGGTGCAAGGCGCGAAAGTTTGGAAATGTACCTAAAGCGGTTGAAGATGTTAGAGGAGATTGCTGAGAGTTTCGAGGGCGTCGAGAGATGTTTTGCGATTCAAGCGGGCAGAGAAATTCGCGTCATGGTCAAGCCCGATAAAATTGACGATTCGGCGGCGATTACTTTGGCGCATGACATCGTTAAAAAGATTGAGAAGGATTTGGATTATCCCGGACAAATTCGGGCGACGATTATTCGCGAAGTGCGCGTCGTAGATTATGCGAAATAAGGGAAAAGGGGTAAGGGAAATGGGAAAAGTCTTTTCCCTACTTCTCCCTTCTCCCTTCTCCCATTTCCCTTTTCCCTTACAAAGGAGGTTAGCGCGGTGTTTGATTTTCTGAAGAGGACGAAGAAACCCGACCCAGACGCGGGACGGCTTTTAGCGTCAATTTTGGTAGTGTTTCCTGCAGTTCAGTCGGTTACTTACGATTCCAAAGACGAAACGCTTGCATTCTCCTTTGCCTTGAACGGGAAATTTTCGCACGACGATTTTGAAAAATTTTTGAATTACGTCGCGGAGTCTCTAGAGGCCTTCCACCACTTGGAAGGCTTGAGCGGCGCGACAATCGAATTAAACGTTGAAGGGATTTACGGCACATGCTTTTTAAACGTAAGGCGCGACGTTGCAACGTTCACAAGTCGGGAGCTGTCGCTTTTGACGGAATTGGCAGCAAATTATTTCGGCGACAAACTTATTGAGGAATATGACGACGACGAAATCCCCGACGAAGAATATTTAATGGCGCAGGAAGATTTTTTGGAGCAGTGTTTAAACAATATGCGGCAACTGCGCGTTGAAGGGCGATTCGTCGGGGTGCGCGAGCGCGAACGCGTTGTAATCTATGCGCGTTGAGGAGTTGATTATTTGCGAATATTGATGGTTGGAGATGTTGTCGGCAGACCCGGCAGATATTTTTTTATGGAAAAGACGCCCGAACTCAAGCAGCGACTTAAACTAAATATGGTCGTGGTTAACGGGGAAAACGCCGCGCATGGTAAGGGCTTAACGCCGACGATTTTCAGCGAATTGATTCGGGGCGGCGCGGATGTCGTCACGACGGGCAATCACATTTGGGATAACTCAAGCGTCCTGCAGATTATCGATACCGAACCTTTTCTGCTAAGACCCGCGAACTATCCGGAAGAGACGCCAGGCAGAGGTTTTTGCATTTACCCCGTCGGCAAGAAAAAAGTTGGCGTAATCAACATGGCGGGCAGAGTTTTCATGCAACCGCCTATGGACGATCCTTTTCGGCTCGGCGATAAAATTTTGAACTTAATCAAGAAAAGTTGCGACGTGATTTTAATCGACTTCCATGCCGAAGCGACTAGCGAAAAGCTCGCCTTTGCTCATTACTTCGACGGGCAAGTCACAGCGGTTGTTGGAACTCATACGCACGTTCAGACGGCGGACGAAAAAATTTTGCCAAATGGCACGGCTTATATCAGCGATTTGGGAATGGTCGGTGCGGAGAATTCTATTTTGGGCATGGCGATTGAACCCGTGATGAAAAGATTTTTGACCGGTCGACCGAGCAAATTTGAAGTCGCAGAAGGTGCCGCCATATATTGCGCCCTGTTGATTGAAACGAACGACAAAACTAACAAACCTATAAAAATAGAACGTATTCTCATAAGATGATGAGATAACGTCGAAATTAGCGAGAATCCGGCCGTCATGGACGACGGCCGCCGGCAACAGAAACAGGGATGTTTCTTTGCCGGAACGCCCTTTCTTTTGCTTACTTTTCTTTGGGCGTAGCAAAGAAAAGTAAGAACACAACCATAAATGGGCACTATGCAAACAACAATAAAATATATGACAAAATCAGCGCGGGGAGTGAAGGATTTAAATAAAGTTTGAAGAATTAACACGAAAGACATTTTAGACGCAGAAGGAGCCGCAGCAAGTAGAAAAACAACTACAACACCAAAATGCAACAAGAGAGGAGGATCAATCATGGAAATTCTAAAGGTATCAGCCAAATCTAACCCCAATTCCGTCGCCGGCGCACTCGCGGGAGTTATCCGCGAAACCGGAAGTGCCGAGATGCAGGCGATAGGTGCCGGAGCGCTGAACCAAGCGGTTAAAGCGGTTGCCATTGCACGCGGCTTCGTGGCACCGCACGGCGTAGACCTCATCTGCATTCCTGCCTTTACGGATATCGAAATTGACGGGAGCGAACGCACTGCTATCAAGCTCATAGTCGAACCGCGTTAATTCCAAGCCAATTAACCTCATCTCGGCATCATCAAAATTTTCTAAGAACAAAACGGACAGTCAAACGGAGGGAAAGCTCAATGGCGGGCGATTTGCACACTCACACGAATTTTTCTGACGGCTCATACTCGCCTGAAGAACTCGTCGTGGTAGCTAAAAAAATCGGATTGCACTATCTGGGCATAACCGACCACGATACCATTGACGGCGTCCGCTACCTTTACGAGAACGGGCTCTATCCGGGTAGGGGCGTGAATATTATTCCCGGCGTGGAGCTGAGCGCAAATCACCCCGAACGAGATATTCACATTGTCGGTTACAACATCGATATTTATAACGACGAACTCTTGGAAATGATTGACAAAATCATCGAGTCGCGCTGGGAGCGATTCAGCGAAATTATCAGCGTCTTGCAAGCCAAAAAGTATAACATTCGCGAGGCGGACGTTTTGAAAATCGCGGGCACTAGTCGCTCAATCGGTCGGGCGCATATCGCACGAACTTTGATTAAAACAGGCGCGTTCAAGAGTGTTCGCGAGGCTTTCGACAAAATGCTCGGCAAAGGCAGACCGGCTTACGTGCCGCGCTACCTGCCCGAAGTCGACGAAGTGATTGACGTTATTCACCAGGCGGGCGGTCAAGCCGTTTTAGCTCACCCGAAACTTATCGGCGATGATGAACTTGTCGAGGAGCTTTGCAAAAAAGTTGACGGGCTGGAAGTTTATTACCCCTGCCACAAACCGGCGGAAGTTCAACATTATTTTTTCCTCGCGAGAAAGTATAATTTGCTGATAGCCGGCGGCAGCGATTTTCACGGAACGTCGTCCAGATTTGTCAACAATCTTGGCGAGTTCACGATCAGTGACGAACTTGCCGCAAAATTTTTCGTCGAGCCTCAAAATTAACAGCGTATGTGATTGAATAAAAATAATCCCTCTCGATGTCGGGAGGGAAATTTTTTTGGAATCAAACGTTAATCATCTGCCGTTACGATAGCCGCCTTGACCGCAGCCGTAACGCCCGCAATATTCGCCGTCATAGGAATCGCAATCCTGCGCACAATAATAATTCCCGCGACAGCACATATTTTCTTGTTCGACCTGACTTGCCTCCGTGAGCGCACTGAAGCCCAAAAGCATTAACGCCATTAACGCGCCCGATAAAAATTTTTTCATGATAAACAACCTCCAAAAATCTTAGTGGTGATGTTTTTTCTGGTACCACCACGCCCAACCAATTAAAATTATTGCGAAGACCACCACGACAATTATCCGCGTGAAATCTTCTTCCTGTAAAATCGCGTCGTGCCCGATTATTGCTTCAATGCCGGTCGAAGGGAATTTGCCGACGAGCGACGCTAGGAAATAATCGCGCAAACTCATCGAACTCAACGCGCCCGCCGCATTCAAAATCCCGCTCGGCACATACGGCACCATTCGCGCAATCAGCATGACCGTAAAGCCATTTTTCGAGCTGTACTTATCGACGTTGCTAAGGCGTTTACTCTTCTTGATAATTTTCTTTGCGCTGTCTCGGAAAAAAAATCTCAACAGCTGAAAACTTATCGTCACGCCGACCGTCTCGGCTATCACCGACAAAACTATTCCTGGCACTATCCCGAAAATTAAAGTGTTGGCTGTGGAAAAAATTATCGCGGGCGGAAAGCCTATCGCGTTGACAAAAAGCGTCAGCAAAAAACTAAACACTACTGCCAACGAGCCGTAACTTTCTATATATTTAGCCGTCTCGACAATGTCGCCGCGCGATAGCAGGTCAATGACTTCCGGCAAAAATTCCGGCGCGATAAGGTGTATCGACCCGAACAGCCCGACGATTAGCAGGGCAGCCGCGATTTTGACTCTGAACATTTGCATAACCTCTATAAAATTTTTCGGGGGTATTATATCACATTGGGAGGAAATTTTTTGCAAGCTCAAGATTTTTTTGCTATCATTGGGAAAATCTTTAAGAGTGTGCCCGCTTTAAAAGCGGGGGAACAGTGAGCGCGACGCAACGTTGCGAAATTTCAAGCGTTATCGCCGCGTTTGAACGTATTCAAAAAAATTTGGAGTGTGGTAAATGAATTGCGGCTTGATAATCCCGACACTTAACGCGGGCAATCAATTTCAAAAATTACTCGGACAGCTCGCCACGCAGTCTCTACAGACGAAAATTTTAATCGTCGACTCGCAATCGACCGACGGAACTTTGACTTGCGCGGAAAATTTCGGGATTGAAGTCTTGACGATAGCGCGGCAAAATTTCAATCACGGAACGACAAGGCAATTTGCGCTCGAACACCTGCTGAAAAAATTCCCGCTCGACGTGATAATTTTCCTAACGCAGGACGTTTTGCTTCACGACGAGCAATCGCTTGCAAAGCTCGTAAAAATTTTTTCGGAAGATGAATCGGTTGGGCTGTCCTATGGTCGGCAACTCCCGCATGAGGGTGCGACTAACGAGGCAAAATTTCTACGCGCCTTCAACTATCCGCCCGAAAGTCAGTTGCGCTCTTTCGACGACAGGAAAATTTTCGGGCTAAAAACGGCGTTTGCATCGAATTCATTTGCGGCTTATCGGGTCGAAGCGTTGCAGAGTGTCGACGGCTTCCCGAATGTTCCGCTTAGTGAGGATATGTACGTTGCGGCGAAAATGTTGATGAGTGGCTGGAAAATTTTCTACGCGGCGGACGCGCAGGTTTATCACTCGCATAACTTCACGGCGGCTCAAGAATTTCGGCGTTATGTTCAGATTGGGAAATTTCACGCGCGCGAAAGTTGGATTCGCGAAACTTTCGGCTCGGCTGAGGGCGCAGGGAAAAAATTTGTCGCTATGAAACTTGCCGCGTTGGCTAAAAAAAATCCGCTCGACTGCATTGGCGCGATTTTCAGAGATGCCGCGAAATTTTTCGGTTATCGGCTCGGCAGACTCACGGGATAAAAAATTTTTGACATTTACCGCGAAAGGTGCTATCTTATTCGACAATCTACCTTGAAAGGGGGTGTCAATATGGTAGACTTCAAGAATCTCAAAGCAACTCTCGAATCTCGCGGCTATGGCGTTACCTGTTTCGACACGGCAGCGGCGGCGGCTGATTATCTCGACGAGAGCATTGACGATAAGACGGTTGGGTTTGGCGGCTCGGTCACGCTTGAGCAAATGGGGCTTTATGACAGGCTCGCGCTTCACAACGAGGTTTTTTATCACAACCGATTGCCTGGCGGCAAGATGGCAGACGCAGTTCGCAGGGAAGCTAATGCCGCGCAGATTTATCTGTCATCGGTGAACGGCTTGGCAGAGACCGGCGAGATTATCAACATTGACGGCTCGTGCAATCGCGTCGCGTCGATTCTTTTCGGTCATGAAAAAGTTTATCTGATTGTCGGCGAAAACAAAATCGCTAAGGATTACGACGCCGCGCTTTGGCGAGCTAGGAACATCGCCGCGCCCAAAAATGCTCAGCGTATGAAAGCGAAAACTCCCTGCGCTAAAAAGGGCGATAAGTGCTACGAATGTTCTAGCCCTTACAGGATTTGTCGTGCGCTGTCGGTTTTATGGGAATCGCCGTTTCGCAGTGACTTCGAGGTTATTTTGATTCACGAGGAGTTGGGATTTTAAAATTGGACAGGGGAACACCTAACAAAAAAATTTGCGGGCGACCTTCGAGGCAACGCCCGCTTTTTCAATACGTAAATCTATTTCCCTACTTCCGCTTCTTCCCTTGAGTTTGCGTGTCTAAAAGTTTAATAACGTCGTCGATAAATTTTCTGCCGGCCTCCTCTGAAATTATTGCTTGCTTTTCGTTAGCGGCAATTTCTTCGCGCAAGATTTTAAGTTGCGGGTCGAGTTGTCCGGTCTTGAGCGATTCGAGCGCAACCCTATCTGCCTTGGTGATTCGTTTGAGCTGTTCGAGTTGCGGCTTGCACTCCGATAAATATTTTTGCGGCAGTCGTCTAAGCAAGATATTTACGGCGCGTTCGGTCTTGTCGATTTCTTGTTCGAGCGGCGCGAAATCCAAGAAACTTTTTTTGCCCCAAGCGTTTACCAAATTGAATGCCGCCGTAGCGAATTCCTGCGCGTCGGGCGGTCCGACTTTCGCCCAAGAATTTTCCATATGTTGCGAGTGCTCCGCGAAAATTTTCATAGCCGGTGCGAGCGAGCCGAATTGTTCCTGCAAAACTCTATCCCAAGCTTGTGCCGCTTCGTAAGTGGCAGGGTTATTGGCGTAAATTGCTCCGGTCGCCAGCGCAATTTTAGACATTTGCACTTGCTCCATAGGGTTGAAAAAAATCGCGGTAATTTTGCCAGTCGGGAGCTTTTCAATCGCGCCGAGTGCCAATTTGACATTGCGATTACCGTCGGGCGTCAGCGAATAATCGTTGACGGGATAATTCCACCAAACGCCGACTTCGCGCCCGAAAATTTTATTGGCTTCGGCGAGTTCTTCATTTGTTATGCCGTCGCAAACGACGCCGCGCCCCGTGTACAATACGACAATTCGCGGGTCGAGCTTCTCCGCCAAATTTTTCGTGTAAGGCTTGAGTCCGTCGCCCTTTACCATGTCCTCATAATAATATTCGGTCGGCACCATAATCAGCGGCGCAACGTCCTTGTAACGCTCGTGCAAATTTTTCTGCACGCGATTTAAAAATTCCGCTTGAAGTTTGCCGTCCTCGTGATGCCGCCCTTTATCGTCCTTCAAGTCGTCGAAGAAAATAGCGAAGTCCCGCACGCCAATTTCATACATCGCATCGAGCTTGCGAATCATCAGCCGGAAATCTTCGTCGCCCTTCGAGCCCTTGTAATTTAAATCGAGACCAGGCGACACCGCGAAAATAAATCGGACATCATTTTTTTTAGCGACGGCGACCAAATTTTTCATTTCAGCGAGCTTATCGGCGGGATAAGACTTGCGCCACTTTTCGCGGTGGTACGGGTCATCTTTGGGCGCGTAGACGTAAGAATTCAAATTATTTTGGCGGCAGAAGTCGATAATATCTGCGCGGTCTTTGAAAGTCCAGGGCGTGCCGTAAAAACCTTCGACCACGCCGCGCAACGGTATCGGAATCGCTTGAGCCGAACCGCCGATTAACATTGCCGCCAACGTCAATAAAATTACTCGTTTAAATATTTTCATCGTTTCTCCTCCTGATAGAGAAATTTACTTGAAAAAAATAGCATACAACGCGCCGACCGCGATACCTATTGCCGAGACGGTTATTATTTGTCCGTGATTCATTGCCGAATCGATTTTGCCGGAAAGTTTGTCAATCTTATCAGCGAGCCGGTCAATTTTTTCGTCTTGCTTATCCATGCGAGCGTTCAATTCTTCGCGAACGTTATCAATTTTCGCGTCGAGCTTATCCATGCGAGCGTTCAATTCTTCGCGAACGTTATCAATTTTCGCGTCGAGCTTATCCATGCGAGCGTTCAATTCTTCGCGTACATCGCGAATTTCTTTTCTAACAGTCTCAAATTTTTCATCTAACCTGTCTTGCCGCCGCTCTAAGCGTTCCATGCGCTCCGAGAATTCTTTGCGCGTTTCTTTGACTTCCGCCCTAATCTCGCGGTTACTTTCCTTTAAGTCGTTAATTTGCATTAAAATTAAATCGTTGACTGTCATGGGGATAACTCGTGCGGATTGTTCTTTTGGTTGAGTTTCTGGCATTTCAATCACTCCAAGCTATTTGGTTTGCTCCTGATATTGCCGGAAATTTTTCAGTACGCAAATAGGGCGTTTCTGCGAGGCGTTGCCGAATGGATTATCAATCAGCAAGTCGGAAGCAAGTTGGGCATTCATACCTGGCGTTGCTCCGACAATTCGCGAGCGTTTCAAGTCGTTTACATCGGCAATCATCGCGCCGAAACAATTCAATCGCGCTTTGAGGTCGGCTACAACTTTTTCGGGATTTTCGGGACCATAGACGACGCATTTATCGAAAGGCGGCATAGTTCCTGTCACGTCGTCGATTAACGCCGCTTGACGCCCGCCCCATTTATAGAACAGCCCGCGCAGTCCGACAACCTTACCTAAAAAGCCCGCAATCAGCGCAAAAGCAACGCGCCATTCGCCTTCCTTCTCCATAAGGGCTTGCATACCGTGCGGCGTCGCTAAGCTGCCATAATCGGGAATGAAGCGGCAACAAAGCTTTGCAAGGTTGCTCAGTTCCATTTCGTCGGGGCGAATGATATTCCCCTGCGTTATCGCGACGACACTTTCCGCCACCGTGACTACATCATCGGGCGTAATCATATCGCGAGTATATTTTTCTATCACGTCGACAATATCATCTTTGGGCGTCAAAATCCTTGTGGTTATTGGAATAATTTCTACATTCATATATTTATTCTCCTCAATGCACATTTTATCAATTTTTGTGATGTCGTTATGAAATTATAGCATCTTATCCAATACGCGGCAAGTGAAAGAAAATGTGGTCTCTTACTTCATTTGCAAGTGGCTTGACGGTCATAAGTGACAAAAACACAGTGGTTAGCGTTAATCCGCAAAATGCGCAAGAACCCCCGATTAGCGGTCAGGGGTTCTTTTTTTATATTCATAATTGCGATGCATTGGATGTCCCCTAAATGCAGTTGAAGTTTATCACACGTCAAAAAATTTTGAAAGCCCAAATTCAAAGGAGCTTCCGATTTCTCGGAAGCTCCCGGTTATTTACGTTATGAAATTGTTTCGATTGATATCGGCTTAGTTTCAATCCACGCACCCCTTGCAGGGCGCGACATATCATTTAGAAGAAGAACTCAACACGACCGAAGAGGCGTTCTGCATCGCCAGGACCTTCAATGTATTTGCCCTTGAAGTATTTGGCGATAAGGATGATTCTGTCCATCGGAGCCCAAGACGCGCCCGCGACGAAGCCTTTGGTACCGGCATAAGCGTCATCCCAGTTGATTGCGCAAAGGGAAGTATTGGAACCGAGATATTTGTAACCAGCCCAGACAGCCCATTGACCCTTGTGAGTGTTTTGGTTGCCGCCGCCGTAGAGGTCGCCATAGCGGAGGAGTGCTTGCCAAGATTTATTTTCCCAATCAGCCTTAGTGTTCTTTGCGTATGCGCCCCAGAGTTGCGCTTTGCCGATTCTGTAGCCCAAGTTCACCGACCAGATATTTGCGGTATCATCAGTGCCTTTTTTGCTGTAGGAATAATTTGGAATTATGGTGTCCGAGCCGTCCAAATCGTTGTGGAAAGTTGCGTTTTTGAAGTCGTCGTCTTTGATGTGGTAGTAGCCCAAGCCACCGAAAATACCTTTTGTATCGCGACCGCGGTCATATTGAACATTGATGGCCCAGAAGCTTGAGGGATCATCGCCTGTGCCAGCCGTTCTGCCGGTTGCTCTGTTCCAACGGTCATTTGCACTGACGCCGTCCTGACGACCATTCCAAGAACCTGCATTTCTCATCGAACCGATAACTTTGCTGTCCTTGATACGACCGCCAAAAATAGTAGCCTTCAAGCCGTTCATGAAGTTGCCGAAAGTAATTTCGCCGCCGGTGTATTCAGTATCCCAGATGATACCGTCTTCATTGGTGTAAAGGGGTTGACGACCGACTTTGACTTGGAAATTTTTGTAATCGCCCTGTGCCCAACCACGAACAAGCTCGAAATCACTAGAGGTGTCGCGGCTAAGGTCGACGTGCGCATCAATACGAGCGCGGAGTGTCCAGTGGTCATTTACGTGCGCAATCGGCTCGAAGCGGAAAATCCAGTCGTCTTGTTTAACGCGGGTGTGACCGTTAGTGCTGTGATGACCTTTACGCTGTTCATCGTACCAGTTGTCGGTCTTGTGGTTTTTGTAGGTGTACTCGATTTTGCCTTGCCAGACAACTTTGTCGGCATATTTTTCGAGTTCAGATACGCGGACGCCGAGAGCATCGAGTTCATCGCGGAATTCTGCTGCGAGGCGGTCGAGTTCAGCTTTAGTTGCGCCGGTCGGGTTTTTCGCCATAGCTTTTGCAACCATCTGTGCCATTTCGTAACGGGTGATGTTGCGGTCGCCGCGATAGGTGCCGTCGCCATAACCTTCAACAACGCCAGCCGCCGCGAGTTTCTCGACGGACTTCAATGCCCAGTGACCTGCAGGAATGTCGCTGAACGGATTCGCTGCTGCGAATGTGGTTGATGCAGTGCCGACTACAAATGCCGCCGTCAATGCTGCTGCTACTGTTTTCTTCATTTTGAACATCCTCCTTAAAGATGCCAATCAAGAAAGTTACTACTGTTGACTTTCGCGACTCTGGCTTTGGAAGTTGTTCAAAATTGAGTGGCCGTGTTTCCTCAAATGACCTTGACTTCGTTTACCGTTGTCCCTTAAGTCGCCGCAATAATAATCCAAAATTTTCTCCCTGTCAACACTTTCCCAAAAAATATTTTGCTTTCTTTCAGATTTATTTCATGTTATAATTTAAAGTTTTGCTCTTGACGCTCGGCGAGTGTGGACAGAGACACATTTAACATAACACGGACGCGAAATTTTTGCTTGATAGTAAAATGAAAAAGCCCGCCTAAGCGAGCCTATTCATTCCTAATTTCTAACTCCTAATTTCTAATTGCTTTTTGTGCGCTTGGCGGTCAAGTATTCGTCCATAGCTTTTGCGACAATTTTTGAATACTTCACGGCGAGCACGACATTTTTCGCGCCGATAACGACATCGCCGCTGGAAAAAACGCCGTCGCGAGTGGTGCGGCCGTTCTCGTCAACGACTATCAAGCCGTTCTTGTCGACCGTCAAATCATGCGTCGTGTTGACAATTTTATCTTTGGGACCCTGACTTATCGCAATGATCGTGCTGTCGGCGGGCATTAACACCGGCTCTTCCTCGCGAATCAGATTGCCTTGCTCGTCGTAAATTCTCGGCGTGAGCAATGGCCCTTTCTCCGTGAATTCAGTTATCGCCATGCCCTGCTGAATCTCTATGCCGTCAACCGCTGCATAATCGAGTTCGCGCTGACTGGCCGCAATCCTCTGGCGGCGTGCGTAAAGCGTGACATGTCGGCTTCCTTGACGGACAACAGTCCGCGCCACGTCGATTGCACTATTGCCCGCGCCGATTATCGCGACCGTGTCGCCTAAGTCGTAAGCGTCAGGGTTTTGCAGATAGTCAATCGCGTAGTGGACATTGCCGAGCGACTCGCCTTTGACATGAGGTCTGCGCGGCCGCCAAACACCCGTCCCAATAAAAATTGCGTCGTAGCCATCGTTGAATAGGTCGTCGAGGTGAAGCGCGCCACCTATCGCAGTATTCGGGCGGAAGTGAATCCCCATTTCGCGGAGCTTGACTTGGTAGCCGTCAAGAATATTTTTCGGCAAGCGGAACGCCGGAATCCCGTAGCGCATCATGCCGCCGACTTTGTCCATGCGCTCGAAAATCGTAATGCGATAGCCCAACGCCGCAAGCTTGATGGCGATTGTAATTCCGGCAGGACCCGAACCAATTATCGCAACGCGCTGACCATTATCGGGCAAGCGGTCGATTTTTATTTTGTCAAAGTAGAATTCCGAAATGTAATGTTCAATGCTCGGAATCTGAACAGCGGCGGCGTCTTTGCGTTTGCCCTGAATGCAGTTGCCTTCGCATTGGTTTTCGTGGTCGCAGACGAGCGAGCAGACAACGCTTAGCGGATTATTTTCAAAGAGCATTCGCCCCGCCTCGACGGTCTGACCCGCTAAGAATAGTCGTATCATTTCGGGAATATTGGTTTGGATTGGGCAACCTTTGATTCGGCAAAGCGGCTTTTTGCATTGCAAGCACCGCCGCGCCTCGTTGATTACGTGTGCAGCCATAAGTTTTCCCTCCTAAAATAAATCACTTGCATAAAGTTTAAATCAAAATTGCTCAAAAGTCTATGGAAAGCATTAAATTTTCCTGCGCCGCTTGAAAAAAATCTCCCTTCTTACGATAAAATATGTTAGAATAACTGAAAATTTGGACGTGCATTCAAGGAAGGAGAGATTTTTTATGGCAGAGTATAACAACACACAAAACGCAACAAGCATCACAGGTTCAAATGAGGCCGATACCATTTTCAACAGCGGCAATAAAGTTACGATTAGTGCCCTTGAAGGTGACGATTCAATTCAAAATACGGGCGCAAGTGTCCTCTTCGTTTACACCAGCGGCAAAGACACTATCAGCGGTTTCAGCTCAACCGATACCATAAAAATGGCGTCGGGAGAAATTTCAAGCGCGTACTCCGACGGCAGCAATGTATTTTTAACGGTCGGCAATAACACAATAACTTTAGAAGATTTTGGCGCAATGTCCTTAAACGTCCAAAACAGCTCAGGGGCTGATTCCGTTTACAACGTCCCGCTACTTAAAGGCACTGATGACCCTGATAACATTTCAAACGCTGTGGGCAATGTCACGATTCAAGCTCTCGGCGGAGATGATACTATCGATAACAGCGGCAATAAAGTTACGATTGACGCGGGCAACGGCGACGATTCAATTCAAAATTCGGGCAAAAATGTTCTCTTCGTTTACACCGGCGGCAAGGACACTATCGAAGGATTTAATTCAGATGATACATTGAAAATAACGAGCGAAATTTCAAGCTTGTATTCCGACGGCACTAACATAATTGTAGAATTAGGCTCAAGCGTCATCACGTTGAAAGATTTAAGCGCGTCTTCAATAAATATTATGAACAGTTCGGGCACTACTTCGGCGCAGGCTATCAAGTTAATTAAGGGCACCGACTTGGCCGACAACTTATCCAACGCTTATTCAAACGTCACGATTCAAGCTCTCGGCGGAGATGATACCGTCGATAATAGCGGCTCTAAAGTCACAATCGACGGCGGTGCGGGTTCAGACTCAATCGCTAACACCGGCTCCAATGTCAGTATTTCGGGCGGCGCAGATAGCAACGAAATTAACATAAACGGCGGCACGGGCGTCACCGTCAACGCAAAGAACGGCGATGACACTATCAATATCGGAGACGGCGTTTCAAGTTTGACCGTTCAAAACTTCGGCGAAAATGATGAAATTAAATTCAGCGACGCGATTACAAGTTTAACTTCGATTAGCGGCGGCGTCAAAGCAGGTAACGTAACAATTAAAGGCTTGACTGCCGCAACTGAAACTCAAGCTTGGTCTGGCACAACAAAGTACGTCGAGACCATAACTAAAGGCGCGTCCCTCTCTTCGGACGGAACTATCATTTACAACACTTTGGCAAGTTCTTCCAATTTGTTCACAATCAGCGGCATAACCTCAACAAGCAAAGTCACGGTCGATACAGAAAATAATGTCGTGACGATTGGCGCGGGTGCTCTTAGCACTTCCAATGTCTCAATAAGTAGCGGTTATACTTTGGTTCTCGGCAGTGACGTTTCAGCCTCCGCGACAACTTCAGGTTGGAGCAACAGCGGCACAACTTATACTTACAAAGATACTTCAACCGTCGCGGGTTACAGACTCAACGACAGCGGCAACCAAGTAATTTACACGCCCGCAACCGACGGCAATACCTTAGTCCAACTCGCCGGCATAAAAAGCAATCCGACTGTCGACGGAAATAACGTCGTGCTTTCGGCGGCAAATTTCTCAAGTAACGTCACCGTAAAAAATAATACAGGCAATTACGCCTTTAATATCAACGCGGGCACTTACAAAAAATCTTTCACTGCAACCGCTAATGCCGATACCATTTTAAACAGCGGAAACGCTATCACAATAGCGGGCGGCACCGGTAACGATGAAATTAACAACAGCGGCGCAACTGTCTCCGTAATAGGCGGCACCGGCGACGATTCTATTTACGATACAGGCAATACTGTCACCCTTTCGGGCGGCAATGGGGCTGACACCATTATCAACGAAGGCAACAAAGTCACAATTCTCGGCGGCAACGATAACGATTACATTGCAAATTACGGCTCTAACGTTTCAATTTTGGGCGGCGCAGGCGATGATTCTATCGACCTAAATTCGGGCGAAAATGTCACAGTCGATGTCGCGAGCGGCAACGATACAATAAATCTTAGCAACGTCACGAGCTTTAGTGTCAAAGGATTTGCGGCGGGCGATGCCATTTTGTTGGCAACGTCGGTTGATAGTCTCGGCACAGTCAACGGCGGCATCACTGCGGGCGATGTAACCATAAAAGGTATAACTTCCGTATCCTCAAGTACTAATCCATTTTCGCTAAAAAGCGGCGTTGCCACTTACTCCAAAAAATATACTGCGGGCGCACTTTTAAGCGATGACTACACCATAACTTACACAGCGGCGGGCACGGACAATTTGTTCACGATAAGCGGCATAACTTCGACCGTCGGCGTTAATATTGACGGCACAACTGTTACCATATCTGAATCCGCGCTGGGCACTTCCAATGTCTCCCTTAGCGGCGATGATTATGAATTGGCACTCGCGGACGGCATAAGCGGTTCAGCCGTCGCAGATACTTGGATTCAAAGCGGCACAACTTACGCTTACAAAACCAACTCGACCACTGCGGGCTATGACCTCGACCGCGTCAATAACGTGATTTATTACACCGCCGCTACAGACGGCAAAACCGTCGTCGAACTCACCAACATAAACACGGGCAACGCTCCGACCGTCTCAAATAATTCTGTTGAACTTTCGGCGGGCAGTTTTTCGGGCAATGTCTCCGTCGTAAGTAACAGCGGCAAACATAGATTCGACCTCAACGAGGGCAATTACTCTAAGAAAACTTTCAGCGGCTCTTCTTCTGCAGATTCCATTTACAACGAAGGCGCAACACTTGCTATAAACGGCGGCGCAGGTAATGATTACATTTCCAACAGCGGCTCCAATGTCACGATTTCGGGCGGCAACGGGGCTGATACCATCGCGAACTACGCAAGCAAAGTGACTGTCTCCGGCGGCGCAGGTAACGATACAATTCTTAACCGGGGCGATAACGTTTCAATAAACGGCGCGGCAGGTTCTGATTCCATTGAAAACAGCGGAAAAAACGTCACAATCCTAGGCGGCGCGGATAGCGATAACATTTATAACAACTCCGGCGAAAATGTCCTTTTCCAATACAGCGGCGGCAATGACACTATCAACGGCTTCAGCTCGACCGACACTTTGCAAATCGTTTCGGGCTCAATCACCTCTGCTTACTCCGACGGCTACGACATTTTCTTGACTATCGGGAAAAATACCTTAACGATTGAAAATTTAATCGCAGAAACCAATAAGATAAATGTTATGGATTCAAGCGGCTCGGTCAGTGCTTATACCGTCTCGCTTATCAAGGGTACCGACGGAGATGATACCCTTCCCAATTACAATGACAACGTTACGATTGACGCCCTGGCAGGTAATGACTCCATCAATAACTATTACGGCTCCAAAGTTTCGATAAACGGCGGCGCGGGCAACAATTCTATCAACATAACCGGCGGCACCAATATCACGGTAAATGTCTCCGAAGGTAACGATACCATTTCCCTTAACAATAACGCCGCTAAGATAGTAGCTCAAAGTTTCTCTTCGGGAGACGCAATAGTTTTCGCGGATACGGTCAGCGCGCTCAATACTATTAAGGGCGGCATTGTTGCCGACAACGTTACAATCTCCGGCTTAACCGCCTCGTCAGTCAGTTCCGTTTGGTCTCTCAGCGGCTCAGATGCTAGCTACATTGAAAAATATTCTGCAGGCGTGGTGCTCTCCGATGATAAAACTTCTATCACTTACAAGGCTAAGGGCGAACAAAGTACCCTGTTCACAGTCAGCGGCGTTAAAGATACTGCGGGGCTTGCTCTTAATGATTCGGTTGTCGTTGTCAGCTCCGCCGCCCTCGACCAAAAAGACGTTACCGTAAGCGGCGGCTACAGTTTGGCTTTGGGCTCCGATGTCTCCGTTCCTGAATTCCTCGCCGAAGGTTGGTATAAATCGGGTAGCAATTACGTTTACAAAACTGATGAAACCGTCGCGGGCTATCAAACTATAAGCAGTTCCGAAATTGCTTACTACGCGGCGGACGGCGGCGATACTCTCGTCGTGCTCGGCGGCATTAACATCGGCTCAAATGCTCCAACCGTCTCTTCAAGCAAAGTAAATCTTTCTGCAGGTTCTTTTAAGTCAAATGTCTCCGTCGCGTCCACCAATATTTATTCCTTTGAACTCGACAGCGGCAACTATTCCCAAAAAACTTTCACCGCGACTTCTTCGGCAGATGAAATCAACAATTACGGCTCGACCGTCGGAATTGTCAGCGGCAAAGGTAATGACTCAATCTACAATTACGGCGAAAACGTTTCAATCGACGCCGGCGCGGGTCACGATTCCATTGACAACAGTAGCGAAAATGTCAGCATTTCGAGCGGCGCAGGTAACGATTCTATCACGAATGATGGCAACTACGCTACGATTGCTACAGGCGCGGGCAACGATTCCATTACAAATAACGCTGATAGTATTCGCGTTCAATATTCGGGCGGCAATGACGTTATCGAAGGTTTTGGCTTGACCGATACTTTGCAACTCTCTTCGGATACAATCACTTCCGCTTACTACGACGGCAACGATGCTTTTATCACTGTCGGCGAAAATACCATAACCCTTAAAAATTTGAGCGAGAGTAGGATAAATCTCATGAACCCCGATGACACCGTTTCAAGCGAATATGTTATCCCAGTCCTAAAGGGCACGAATAACGCCGATGACCTCACAAATGCCAATGCCAATTTGATAATCCAAGCCCTTGCGGCCGACGATACGATTGCCAATAGCGGTGCTTCTGTCACGGTCGAAGGCGGCACGGATAACGATTTAATCAATAACTCTTCCGACGCTATTAAGTCTGTACTTTTGGGACAAGACGGCGACGATACCATTTCCAACGACGCGGAAAATGTCACGATAGACGGCGGCGACGGGCAAGACTCAATCGGCAACTGGGGCTCCAATGTCAGCATAAATGGCGGCGCGGGCGACGATTCTGTCGAAATTGATAATTGCTCCAATGTCACGGTCGATGTCGGCGAGGGCAATGATACAATCGGGGTCGGCTCAAATGTTCCTAGTTTCACCGTTCAAAATTTCACTGCGGGCGACAGAATTCAGTTGCAAGTCGCGGCGACTGCTCTCACCTCAACTAAAGGCGGCATAAAAATTGATGACGACTTGACAATCAAAGGCAACTTGACCGCCTCGAATACGACCAATCAATTCTCGTTAAAAAGCGGCGTCGCTACTTACTATCAAAGCGTCAGCGCGGGCGTGACTTTGACAGATAATAATACGGCTCTCGTCTACACGGCGGGCGGCTCCAGCGATATTTTCACGATAAGCGGCGTGACTTCCACCAAAGGCATTACAGTCGATGATAATATGGTTACAATTTCCGCCGCCGCGCTCGGCACTTCCAATGTCTCCATTAGCGAAAATTATTATTTGGTTCTCGGCGAAGATGTTGCCTCGCCCGAACAAGTAAATGAAGGTTGGCACATAAACGGCACGACCGCCACTTACAGAGATGTTTCCACGCTTGCAGGTTATACCCTCGAAGATAATCAGATAATTTACAGCGCGCCGACTTACGGCAAAACTTTCGTTGAGCTTAAGGGAGTAAGTTTGCCCGCTGACGGCGAAGGCGTCATTTTAAGCAATTCAATCGTGCTGACGCCCGCGAACTTCGCAAGCAATGTCACGGTCTCGAATAATGATAACGGCTATGACTTTGAACTTGGCGAAGGCGATTATTCGGGCAAAACTTTCGTAGGCACTTCGGGCGGCGATTTCATTAACAATAACTACGGCTCCAATGTGATAATCGATAGCGGCGCGGGCAATGACACAATTGATAACAGCGGTTCCAATGCCACAATCACGACCGGCAAGGGCGACGACTCGATTTATACTAGAAGTTACGGTCAGAACGTAAAAGTCTCTGCGGGCGCGGGCAATGACTCAATCGATAACGATGCGAGTTATGCCAGCATAGACGCGGGCGCAGGTGCCGATTACATTACAAACAGCGGCTACAGTTCGATATTCGACGGCGGCGCAGGCAACGATTCCATTATCAACAATAACGGAATGACATACAACACGATAAACGGCGGCGCAGGTAATGATTACATTTCTAACTGGGGAAGTAGCTCAATCCTCGACGGCGGCGCGGGTGCAGATTCTATCGAAAATTATTCCGACGACGTGATAATAAATGGCGGCGCAGATAACGACAGCATTTACAACGCAAGCGACAACACTACGATAAACGGCGGCACCGGCGACGATTACATTGAACTGTATCTTTCTAACGATATAGTAAATCACATAGAATACAATGCGGGCGACGGCAATGATGTCGTGACAATGACAAGTGGCGGCGCGAAAATTTTGGTTGATTTGCTTAGTGGCTCAATCGGTGGCTACTCGACGACCGAAGAAAATGATTTGGCTATTCAAATAGATGACGGCTCGTTGACATTCAAAAATGCAAGCGGAGAAATAATCAGCGTAGGGACTTCGGCGGGCGAGAATTACATTTTCAACGGCATATCTAATACGACTATAGGCGGAGGCGACGGCACTAACATAATCGACAACAAAGGCAGTTACGTTACTGTTCAGAGCGGCGCGGGTAATGATGCCGTAACGCTTAGTGCGGACGAATATTCCTACAACACGTTTGCATACGGCGCGGGCAAAGGCAATGACACCGTTTACAATTACAGCAGCAACGACACGATTAAAATCACCGACGATTCAAGAGTCAAAGTTAAAGTCAAGAATGATGACGTAATTTTGAAGGTCGGCACGAGTTCTGTGACTTTGGCGGACGCGGCGGCGAATAAGCAAATGATAACCGTCGTGAACTCGAAGGACGAAACCATAATAAGCGACATTTACACGACGGCAGGCAAAATCAACTTTGACGCAACCGCGATTGAGTTGGCGGAGAATTTCACCGGAACTTACACGGCTGAAGAAAATATGACTACGGTGGACGGCTCCAACGTCAGGAACGGAATAGAGATAATCGGCAACGAAGTTTACAGCAACAGCCTTATCGGCGGCAAAGGCAATGACACTTTAGGCGGCGAACTGCTCGACGACACGTTGACCGGCGGCAAGGGCAAAGATGTCTTTGTTTACAAGGGCGGCTCCGATGTCATAACCGATTACGAAAGAAAAGATAAAATAAAACTCGAAAATAGTTCGTCACTTACGAGCTACGCTATAGCAGACAAGGATTTGATATTGGGCTTCGGCAGCGATTCCCTGACGATAGCCTCTTACGACGCGGGCAAAGTTATATCGTTCGTGGAAGGCAAGAAGACGACGCGCTACATTTACACGACAACGGGCATTTTAGACGGCAAAGAAAAATCGGTGTCGTTGAGCGGCGCGGAAAGTACCTTCAGTGCGGCGAGATATTCTAAGCTTGTGACAATCGACGGATCGAACGCAATCGATTACATGAACATAACCGGCAACAGCAAAAAGAATTACATAATCGGCGGCGGGTTCGGCGGCACGATGACCGGCGGCAAAGGTAAGGATAGTTTGATAGCCTCTGAAGGTTCGGACGTCTTCATTTACGAGAAGGGCGGCGGCAAAGATGTTATCGAGGGCTACGGTGCGGGCGACGTTGTAAATATCGGTTCGGACGTTACGATTAAGGACGCCAAAATCAAAAAAGGCAATTCGGAAATAAAAGTTGCGGGCGGCTCCATAACAATTAACGATACCAAAACGGCGACGCTTAACTTTGGCGGCAATGATGTATACTTCGACAACGGCGCGTTTATCGATAGGACAAATTCGGTCGTCAAAGTTTACGGCTCGTACAAAGAGGACATTGAGCTGAGTAACTTAGGCGTTACGATAGCGGACGCCTCCGACGCTAGGAGGAAGTTGACGATAACCGGCGACGGCGCGGCGAACTCGATAACCGGCGGCAAGGGCAAGGATAAACTTTACGGAGGCGAAGGCGATGATAGCTTAATCGGCGGCAAGGGAAAAGATAGCTTGTGGGGCGGCGCAGGTAATGACACGCTCGCGGGCGGCAAGGGTAACGACTTACTTTACGGCGACGCCGGCACCGATACATTTATTTTCACGGCGGGCGACGGTGTCGATACAGTTGCGGGCTATGAGAGCGGCGAACTTTTGAGCATTATCAACAAGCGCGGCAAGGCGGTCGATGTCAGCAAATCTATTTTCAACGAAGGCAAAGGGACGCTTACACTTTCGGTCAAGGGCGGCGGCAAACTTATTTTGACTGAAGTCACTTCCTCGACCTCCGTCAACATAAACGGCACGTCTAAAAGAATCAGTGCTCTGTAATGAAAAAAGCTAGTCCCTTCCTAATCGGCTTGCAGTTTTTGACGCGGATTTTTGTAGTCAAGCAAAGCGTCTGGACGGAGCAAAGTTTTGGCGAGTCGGTGAAATATTTTCCGGCGGTCGGCGCGGTGCTCGGCATTTCTTACGCGGCGATAATCGGAGCGATAAATTTTTTGACGGCGGGCAATTTGCCAACATTCATGGGCGCAGTAAGTTTTGCGCTGATGATAATTTTGACGGGCGGCATACATTGCGACGGGCTAATGGATTCGGCGGACGGATTATTTTCTGGTCGCGAGCGGGAAAAGATATTGCAGATAATGAAAGACAGTCGAGCGGGCGCGTTCGGGGTCGTGAGCATGATTTTGATTGCGGCGATAGAAATTGCGACGTTGACGGAGCTTGCGCGGCTGTCTATCTGGTGGCTATGCGTGGGGATATATTCTGCGCCGATAATCGGGCGGCTGATGATGGTCGTGACGATAGGCGCATTCCCCTACGCACGGCCAGAGGGTATGGGCAAAGCGTTCGCGAAATTTACGACGCGGCGCACGATAATTTTGGCGGCAGTGGAAGCGACATTGCTTCTGCTCCCGCTAATTTTTATCGGCAAAATATTTTTCCTCTGCGCGGCTTTGGCGAGTGTGGTAGTGTTGTTGGTGACAATAAAATTTGCCCGCTTCTCGACCGAGAAAATCGGCGGAGTTACGGGCGATATTTACGGCGCAATCACGACGCTTGCCGAGATGTTCGCGCTTATAACATTCCTGCTGATTGGAAATTATTTGCGATAACTACTTGACCAGGAAATCAAAATCTTCTTGCGGCAAAAGAGTTACGAGCCCCATTATCGCTAAAATTTGTTCGAGGGCAGCGCGAGCAGTCGAGGTGTTCTTGACGACAAAATCAACGTCGCGCCAATGGTCGAACTCGCCGGTCTCGTCGGCGGTCTCGACGTAATATCTTATTTCGTCATTCGAGCAACCTGCGCGGAGCATTCTATCGACAAAAACTTCGTCGTCAATCATCAGGAAAATCGTCACGAGGTCTTGATTGATAAATTTCGTGAGCTGCTTAATCCCCGACACGTCCTGCATAATCGCGACGCTGATTTTATGTTTCTGGTAGGCGTCGAGGACATCAGCCTTGCGCAAGCCGTAGGAGTGCGCTTGATAGCTCGTGTTGACGATAAATTTTTCGGCTTCGTAGTCTTTGCTCTTGACGGTCTTATAAAGTTTGCGCTTATATGCGTAGCGGTCATCGAAAACGCGCGTAGTTATCGTTGGGATATAATGAATGCCCATAGAGACGAGCTGGGAAACCATAGTTGATTTGCCGGAAGTGTGCGGGCCGAGAAAGGCATAAATTTTGTTATTGGCCATAGGATTCCCCCCTTTCTTAGGTGGTTAGGTGGTTAGGTTATTAGAATTCTATTCACCTATCCACCTATCCACCTAATAACCTATTTTTTACTTTCCTTAGCGATAACGTGGACGGTATCTTCGTCCTCATCGATTTCCGCGCCGCAACGGGGGCAACAATAATATTCGGTGCCGTCGGGCAGGGAGCGTTTGCCCTTACATTTTTGGCAGAAAATCAGCGAGCAGCGTTTGCACTCGAAAATTTCGCCGAAATCCTTGCGGCCGCATTTCGGACAGCTGTTGTAGGTCGCCATAGTAAAACCTCCTTTGCAAGGGAAAAGGGAGATGGGAGAAGGGAGAAGTAGGGATAAGATTTTAGACTTTTCCCATTTCCCATTTCCCTTCTCCCTTTAATAATGTGGATGGGCTTTGACATATTCAACAGGGCGGCTCCAATCGACGTGAACGCCAGTCGCCTCCCAAAGCCGCGTCAAAACAAGTTTCAAATTCTGTGCGCTGTCATTCGGATTAATAATTTCCTCCGTGAAGTCCAATAGCGTTTCATGGGGGATTTTAATTTTGTGAGGCGTCGTCAAAAATTTTTCGGCAAGAGCTTTGCCCTCGTCGTCGCCCAAAGTGACTTTGACTTTACGCTGTGCTTCGTCGTACTCGACCCAGCCTAAACTCCCTTTGAAACTTATCGCCACGCTAAAATTTTCGCTCATAAGATTCTCCTTTAAACATCGCGCCACGCCGTCAAGCCCAAGTGCACGACGTATTCTTTAGCGCATTCGTAATAGTGCATAGCGGAAGTCCTCAGCGCAACAATTTCGTCCTCGCGAAGGGCGCGCATAATTTTGGCGGGGTTGCCGAAGACCAGCGAGTTATCCGGAATTTTTTTGTACTGAGTGATGACGGTGCCCGCGCCGATAATGCAGTTGTTGCCGATTTCGGAATAGCCCAGAATTATAGAGCCCATGCCGATTAAGCAATCGTCGCCGATTCTGCGGCAATGAATAATCGCGTTGTGCCCGACGGTTACATAATTGCCGATTTCGGTTGGAGTGTCGCCCATGACATGAACCGTGCAATTATCCTGAATGTTTGTGTAGTTGCCGATTTTTACGGGCTGAAAATCTCCGCGAACCGTCACGCCAAACCATATGCTAGACCCCGCGCCGATTTCGACCTCGCCGACAACAGACGCGCTCGGTGCCAAGAAAACGTCTTTGGCAATCTTGGGCTCCTTGCCTTTGTACGGCAGAATTATAGCTTCCATTTTATCATTCCTTCCTATTTAAGTTGATAATATATTTTTCCAACTCGGCAATGTAGGCTTTATTTTCCCTGTCGCGCTTTTCCAATTCGGCAATGCGTCCTTGAGCCTGCGCGGCAAATTGATTGTAGTTTTGATGACTGATATACAAATTTTTCTGCTGAACAATAAAGGCAGTACAAAGCGCGGATATTAAAGCGTCATGCTCGCCAAAATTTTCCCCGAAGTTTTGTTTTATGGTTTCGTAAACTGCAAACGCCGGAAATTGAGCATTATTTCTCCACGTGCAATAAAATTCTATGTTGAGAAATCTCTCCAACAAGGCGTAGCGGTATTGCGGATTTGTTTGGAAGAATTCAAGCTTGCCCAAAAAATTATCCAAACTTTTCAGCCCGAAGAAAACCGGATTGAGCCAAAACTTTATTTCTTGTTGCGGAGTTTTCTTTTTGCGCATTATCGAATCTTCTGTAAGTCGATAAATATGCGTTAAATTTGGTACCCGCAAAAATTTTCTCGCATAGAAAACCAAAGCGTAAGTCCAAATATCGTCGTCGGAAGGGCGCGTATTCGGGAAAAATAGAGCGTGTTCAAAAATTAAACTGCGCCGGACAAATTTCAACCATTGCGGCGGACGATATTTCCCTTGCAATATTCTTTGCACGCGTTCGGGAAAATTTTCCGGCTCAAAGGTCGGTTTCTCAACAAGCAAATTCCCTGGAAAATCTTTTTTATGAAGTCCCGAACCGTCAGCATAAATTCTATAATTATTTTCGCAATAAACAACATCGGCGTCGTATTTTTTGGCGAGCGTGTAAAGTTCTTCGAGCGCAGTCGGCGTAATCAAGTCGTCGTTGTCGAGAAAAGAAATATATTCTCCGCGTGAAAAACGCATGCCCTTATTCCTCGGCAAAGCTCCGCAACCAGAATTTTTTTCCATGCTTAAAATATTCAATCGCCCGCCGAATTTTTCAAGGTAACTTTCGACAATGGCAGGGCTCTCATCTGTGGAGCAATCATCAACTACAATCACTTCAAAATTTTGGAACGTCTGATTCAAAACGCTTTCAAGGCACTCACCGATATATTTTTCAGCGTTATAAAGGGGAATGATGACCGAGACCGCCGGCACTCTTTCCAATTAAAATCACTCCTTGTTTTTCAACTCTTTTTCCAATTCGGCAATGTGTTTTTGAGCCGCCAGCAAATTTTTTTCTTGCAAGTCGATAACGCTCAAAAAGAACGGAATCGGCAAATCAATGCCTTTGCCTTCAAACTCTTGAAACAAAATTTCAAAAATTTTTTCGGAAGGGAATTGCAAACGCATATCGATAATGCGCTTGAAGTCTTCCCGCAAAACGTGACGCGAGGCTCCGTAGAGATATTCGGGATTTTCTTTGAGAACTTCGATTTTATTCGACAAAACGTTCACGGAATTTATTATTTCGATAATCACAGTGAACCAAAAAGCAATTTGTTTTTCAGGCTCTCTCTGCAAGCGAGTGATAGAAACGGAAGAATCGTCGCGCCAATAATAAACCGCATTTGGAATACGCAAAAATCTTTCTGCGCGGGCGAAAAGTTCAATCGTCCAAATAAAATCGCCGCCCGAAAGGATTTCGGAAAAAGTAATCTCGTGTTCTATCAAAAAATCTCTCCGGACAAATTTTGTCCATGGCGTCCAATAAAGGGACGGATTTTCCAAAAGGAGCGCGTCGAGATTTTTACGCGGGTCATTAACTGTAAGTGTTGGCTTTTCCTCCAAACCGGCAGTTAGAAAACTTCTGCCGATTCTGTCGCGTTTAAGTATTGCGCCTTCCTCGGCGGTGTAGAGATAGCGCGCGCCCGTGTAAACAACGTCGGCATTGTAATTTTTCGCGAGCGTATAAAGTTCTTTGAATGCAGTTTTGCTTATGAAGTCATCGGCGTCCATAAAGAAAATGTATTCGCCGCGAGCAAATTTAATACCTTTGTTGCGAGGAGCTGACGAATTGCCCGAATTTTTTTGCGTCCGAGTCAAAGTCAATCGCCCGCCAAATTTTTCACGATAACTTTCGACAATGGCAAAGCTAGTATCTGTGGAGCAATCGTCGACCGCGATGACTTCAAAATTTTGGAAGGTTTGCGCAAGGATACTGTCCAAACATTCGCCGATATATTTTTCCGCATTGTAAATTGGGATAATCACCGAGACCGCCGGACAAGACAAAAGATTAGAGGCGGCAGACTTTCCGAAGTTAGAGAATGTTTTCATTTAATTAATCCCTTCTTCCGATTTGCCGCCTAATTCGGCGAGACGTACCCCTTGCATTTTAACAAGCTCATTTGCCTTTTTCAATTTTCCTTTTGTATCATTCAAATCCCGCTGTTTAAAGTCGATTGCCGAGAAAAAGAACGGCACCGCCATGCCCAACAAATCTTTGTTATCTCTAAATTCGCGGTACAAAATCTCATAAACCTCGTCGTTACTCAAAATTTTTCGCGCTTCACTGGTGCGATTGAGAACCCATTCAAAATGCCCGCCTTTTACAGCCTCGTAACACCAATTTGGATTTTCTCTCAAAATTTCGGTTCTGTCTTGAAGGGATTTTAAAGCTCTCAAATAAGCAACAAAGGCCGCAATCCAATAGGTAAGTTGCTCTTGAGGAGTTCGCATTGTTCTTGTAAGTGAGGTGTTGTAGCGTCTATAGAAGTAAAGCGGAGTCGGGAGTCGCAAAAATCTCTTAGCATAAGCGTAAACATTAATACACCAAACACAATCACCGCCAGTTATTATATCCGGAAAACGAATTTCATTTTTGATTAGGAAATCTCTACGAACAAATTTTGACCACGGGGCGCGGAAATTCCCTTCACTCGACGCTAAGAACTCCTTAAAAATTTTATCGGAGTTGTTGACATTCAAAGTGGTTTTATCCTCAATGCCTTCTTTGAATAATTTCCTGCCAAAGCCGTCTCTGTAAAGATAAACATCATTAGGTTCCACAACATTATAATAAGTGCTGGAATAAATAACATCTGTATTATATTCTTTGGCCGCCGTGTATAAAGTTTCAAGCGCAGTGCCCAAAAGAAAATCATCGGCGTCAAGGAAAATGACGTATTCGCCGGTCGCAAAGCCTAATCCTAAATTTCGCGGAATATAACCACCACCACCCGAATTCTTTTTCGTCTGCACAATCTGAAGCCGTTCGCCGAATTTTTCTTTATAACTTTCGACTATCGCAACAGAACTATCAGTTGAGCAATCGTCTGCCACTATGACTTCAAAATTCTGGAACGTTTGAATCAAAAGGCTGTCGAGGCATTCGGCGATATATTCTTCGGTGTTGTACATTGGAATAATAACCGAAATCGCCGAGAAATTTGAAAGGCAAACTGACGAACTACGCAGACCTTCTCTTAACGTATTTTCCAATTCGGCTATGCGCTGATTGGCAATTTCCAATTCGGTCGTGCAACGATTCAATTCTGCTTCGAGATCTTTATATTTTTTGTCCCACCATTTGCCTTGGTCGAAAAGGCGAGCGAAAAGCGCGGAAACTAAAACGTCCTGCTCACCCAGATATTCACCGAACACCAATCGGAAAAGATTATACATCTCGGCTCGCGATAAACTTTTGCATTCTTTGAAAACGTTCGATAATCCCGCTTTAATAATCCGAGTTATGACATCGTGACGGCACTTCAAATTCTTTTGGAAAAATTCAATGCCATCTAAAAAGTTGTCAAAGTCTTTTAAAGCACGAACAGCAATGTCCATCCATTTATGAACGTATTCGGCGGGAATGCGTTTGCGTAAAGAAACGGATTCATTGTGTATGCGTCTTATGTAGCAGATATTTGGCACGCGCAAGAAACGTTTAGAACAAAACAGCGTCTTCAAAGTCCAATTAACATCATTCGAGGCAACAAGAGAATCAAACCATATGTTATTGTCAACCAACAACTTGCGTTGCACAAGACGCGACCAAGGGGTCATCCAAATATTACTTTTTGTAACTTTTTTGGTTCGTTCTACGAAATTTTCCGTTTCAAGCGTAGGTTCGTCAACAAAAGGCGGCTTTTGAGTTTTAGTATCGGCAATGTGAATGTTATTAATAAAATCTTCCCCCACTCCCGACGACATGAAATATTTCTCGCAATAAACAACTTCGGCGTCGTATTCTTTGGCGAGGGTATACATTTCTTCCAGCGCGGTTTTCGTGAAAGCGTCGTCGGCGTCCATGAAAAAAACATATTCGCCGCTCGCGAAACTAAATCCTAAATTGCGCGGTTCGCCGCCACCGCCGGAATTTTCTTTCGCCTGCACAAGACGAAGCCGCCCGCCGAATTTTTCTTTATAACTCTCTACAATCTCGACGCTGTTATCAGTGGAACAATCGTCTGCCACAATGACTTCAAAATCTTGAAAGGTCTGCGCGAGGATACTTTCCAAACATTCGCCGATATATTTTTCGTAATTGTAGAGCGAGACGACAACCGAAATTGCGCAAGTATTTTCGGCGTGCTCAATTTTCCATTTAGCCTTCAGCGCGAATTTACTGCCGGGTTCAGGTCGTTGCGGAAAGCCTTTTAAAATTTTGTTTTGCTCACAAATGCGCGTGCAAAGATAGGAAATTAAAACCGAGTTCGCGCCCGTATCTTTGGCGAATTCTTTTAGGAAAATGTTGTAAATTTTCGAGGTCTTCATGCCTTTGCAAACAGAAAATATCATGTCAAACGAAGGGATTGAAAGCCAATCGTAAACAAGGTAGCGATAATAGGGATTGTTCTTGAAGAAGGGCAATTTGTTCATGAAGTTATCCGCGAATTTTAAACCGCGAATCACAATATCCATCCATTGATGAATGTGTTTGTTCGGAGATTTTTTACTGCTCTGCGTGAAAGATTCGTCATACATGCGCCTTATGTAGCACTTATTCGGCACGCGCAAAAATCTTTTCGCACAACATAAAACTTGAAAACACCAAACAACATCATCGGAGCCGATAATTTCTGGGAATTTTATTCCGTAGTCGACGAGCATCTTGCGCGATACCAACCTTTGCCAGGGCGTCACCCAAAATTTGCGCTGAGATAATTCTATCAATCGCTCGCCCAAATCGTCCGTTATTAAAGTCGGCTCTTCCACAAAGCCGCCCGATTGAATGAGTCTGTCGGCAACGTACATGTTATCAATAAAATCTTGCCCTACGCCCGTCGACATATAATATTTTTCGCAGTAAACAACATCAGCATCATATTCTTTGGCGAGGGTGTACATTTCCTCCAGCGCGGTTTTGGTCAGCGTGTCGTCGGAGTCCATAAAGAAAATATATTCACCACGAGAAAATCTAAAGCCTTTGTTGCGAGGAGCCGGCGCACTGCCCGAATTTTTTTGCGTCCGAGTCAAAGTCATTCGCCCGCCGAATTTTTCAAGGTAACTTTCGACAATGGCAGGGCTCTCATCTGTGGAGCAATCATCAACTACAATCACTTCAAAATTTTGGAACGTCTGATTCAAAACGCTTTCAAGGCACTCACCGATATATTTTTCAGCGTTATAAAGGGGAATGATGACCGAGACCGCCGGCACTCTTTCCAATTAAAATCACTCCTTGTTTTTCAACTCTTTTTCCAATTCGGCAATGTGTTTTTGAGCCGCCAGCAAATTTTTTTCTTGCAAGTCGATAACGCTCAAAAAGAACGGAATCGGCAAATCAATGCCTTTGCCTTCAAACTCTTGAAACAAAATTTCAAAAATTTTTTCGGAAGGGAATTGCAAACGCATATCGATAATGCGCTTGAAGTCTTCCCGCAAAACGTGACGCGAGGCTCCGTAGAGATATTCGGGATTTTCTTTGAGAACTTCGATTTTATTCGACAAAACGTTCACGGAATTTATTATTTCGATAATCACAGTGAACCAAAAAGCAATTTGTTTTTCAGGCTCTCTCTGCAAGCGAGTGACTGAAACGGAAGAATCGTCGCGCCAATAATAAACCGCATTTGGAATGCGCAAAAACCTTTTTGCGCGGGCAAAAAGTTCAACTGTCCAATGAAAATCGGCGGAAGAAGACAATTCAAAGAAAGTGATTTCATTTTCTATCAAAAAATCTCTCCTGACAAATTTTGTCCACGGCACCCAATAAAGGGACGGATTTTCCAAAAGGAGCGCGTCGAGATTTTTGCACGGGTCATTAACTGTAAGTGTTGGCTTTTCCTCCAAACCGGCAGTTAGAAAACTTCTGCCGATTCTGTCGCGTTTAAGTATTGAACCTTCTTCAGCGGTGTAACGATAGCGCGCGCCCGTGTAAACAACGTCGGCATTGTAATTTTTGGCGAGCGTGTAAAGCACTTCGAGCGCGTTATTTGCAATGAAGTCATCGGCGTCCACGAAAAAAACGTATTCGCCGCGAGAAAACGTAAAGCCTTTATTGCGAGCAGTGTAACCGGCATTGCCCGAATTTTTTTGCGTCCGAGTAAAAGTCATTCGCCCGCCGAATTTTTCAAGGTAACTTGCGACAATGGCAGGGCTCTCATCTGTGGAGCAATCGTCAACCACAATGACTTCAAAATTTTGGAACGTTTGCGCAAGGAGACTGTCGAGGCATTCGCCAACATATTTTTCTGCGTTGTAAATTGGAATAATCACCGAGACCGCCGGACAAGGCAAGCGGTTCGAGTCAATGAAATTTCCGGCACTAGAGAAAATTTTCATTTAGTAAATTCTTCCCTTTAATTTAGTTTCAAGTTCGGAGATGCGATTTTGCGCCGCTAATAATTCTTTTTGTTGAGAATCGAGAATGCTAAAGAAAAGCGGAATCGTCAAGTCGCTGTCGTCTTCAAATTGGAGGCGTAAGACTTCATAAACTTGTTCGGGTTTGAGCTTAACTGCCGCTTTGGTGATGCGATTGAACTTCTCCTCGAAAAAGAGATTGAACGCCAAGCGCACATATTCGGGATTTTCTTTAAAAGCCTCAAGTTTATTCGACAATGCACTAAGAGTATCTTTGATAGCGAGAATCGCGGAGCAGTTGAGAAAAATTTTCCCCTTAACGCCTTTGTATTTAGGATTGGCGGTGCCGACAGCGTCTTTGCGCCAGTAGTAAATTGCATTGGGTATGCGCAAGAATCTTTTGGCGTGCGCGAAAAGTTCAATCGTCCAGACGAGGGCAGCCCCCGAAATTATTTCACAGAAGGAAATTTCATTCTCCGCCAAAAAATTTCTCTTAACAAATTTTGTCCACGGCGTCCAATACAACTTGGCTTTAACTAAAAGTTCTTGGAGGTTTTGATGCGGGTCATTTTCTATCAAAGTCGGCTTATCAGCAAAGCCGCTTTTCTTTAATTCGCGCCCGATTCTGTCAGTTGTCAATTCGGTGCCGCTCTTGACGGTGTAACGATAGCGCGAGCCGGTGTAGACAACATCGGCGTCGAAATTTTTCGCCGACGTGTAAAGCACTTCGAGCGCGTTATTTGCAATGAAGTCATCGGCGTCGATAAAGAAAACATATTCGCCTATTGATAAGCTCAAACCTTTATTGCGGGCGGTGTAGCCGTCATTTTCAAAATATTTCAATGTGCTCGTGAGCTTGAGCTGCTCGCCAAATTTCTGAGCATAAGTTTTAACAATTTCAAGGCTGTTATCGGTCGAGCATTCATCGACGACAATAATTTCATAGTCGTTGAACGTCTGCTCAAGGATACTGTTAAGGCATTTGCTGATATAATTTTCAGCGTTGTAAAGCGGGATAATAATCGAGATTGCCGGACATACTTTATCTTTAACTGCCATTGAATACAAACTCCTTTCCATAAATTTTAACGAAATGGCGAATTCTCTCGTCGTGAATCCACTTGCCGATTTCTTTTCCTTCGAGTTCGGGCGGCGCGTCCTTCCCACCAATTTTCAACAACTCGTCGATAATTTCCTGCGCGTGTTCGAGGTAGGGCGGCAAGCCGTGATTATCAATTTTGATTATGTCGCAAAAATCTTTGACGCTGATTTTCAAGCCGTGAACTTTCAACAGCAAGTCGACGATTTTACCCGCCTTATTGAAACGCGCTGCCCGCATATGTTCTTTGATGACGAACGCCGCAACTTTTTTCCAATCGCCGGGAAGGGTCATGCGTTTATTCATTTGCTCAAGGACTTCGAGTCCGCGTTTTTCGTGGTGATAGTGATGCGGCAAAATTTCGGGCGGCGTGACACCCTTGCCGAAGTCGTGAGCCATCGCCGCAAAGCGCACAATCGGTTTGGGATTTATTTTCGCTACGTCGTCGAGAATTTGCAGGGTATGTTCGTAGGAATCGCCTTCGGGGTGATGGGCGGCAGGTTGAATTTTCCCGCGCAGTTGTGCTACTTCCGGGAAAGTTACTTCCAACAAGTCGGCCCGCTCCAAACTCCGGAAAAAAATTGACGGCTTATCGGTTTTTAGGGCGGTCAGCAATTCGTCAAAAATTCTTTCTGTCGGCTCGTTTGCGAGTTCCTCTTTGCAAGCCCGCATTGCCTCGAAAGTTTCCGCGCAAATGTCGAAATGGAATTGTGCCGCCTGCCTAGCCGCTCGCAATGCTCTGACGGGGTCTTCAGTGAAATGTTCGGAGACGGCGCAAATTTTTTTATTGATAACGTCGTCGCGGCCGCCGAATGGGTCAACGAGTTCGCCGCTCAAAATTTCAATCGCCATAGCGTTAATCGTGGTGTCGCGCCGGTACAAATCCTCCTCGATAGTCACGTCAGGCGAAAACACAACGTCAAAGCCGCGATAGCCCGTGCCGATTTTCCTTTCCTTGCGCGCAAAGGCGACTTCACAAGGGGCGTCATCAATCTCGATGCTATAAACCGGAAAAGATTTCCCAAATTTCGCCGCGCCAGAGAAAAGCTGATTGAAAATTTTTTCGTCGAGACCCGTGACGCAATAATCTTTATCGTGAGCCTTGACGCCGCGAATTTTATCGCGAACTGCGCCGCCGACAAGATACGCTTTGCCGCCCGCCGCGCTGATTTTTTTACCAAAGTCAAGCTCGGTCATGAATTCACCACTTTATAAAATTTCTTTTTGCCCTTGCGAATCACCGCCGGAAAATCTTTCTCCGCTAAAACGTAATCGACATCGGAAATTTTTTCGTCGTTGAGCGTCAAGCCGTTCTGCGCGATAAGTCTACGCCCTTCCGACTTCGACTCGATAATTTTTGCGCCGGCTAGTACGTCCAATAATTTTTTCCCGACCGCGTCTGTAACTTCGACGCTCGGCATATTCTCGGAGGATTGTCCCGCGAAAATTTCTGCGGCAGATTTTTCTGCAGCTTTGGCGGCTTCTTCGCCGTGAACAAGTTTTGTGACTTCGTAGGCCAAAACTTTTTTAGCCTCGTTAATGGCAGCGTCCTTCAAATTGCTCAGGCGATTGACCTCGTCCATAGGAACGAACGTCAGCAAACTCAAGCAAGTCTTAACGTCCGCGTCATCGACGTTGCGCCAATATTGGTAGAAGTCGTAGGGCGAAACTTTTTTCTCGTCGAGCCAAAGCGCACCGCCGGCAGTCTTGCCCATTTTCGAGCCGTCGCTCTTGAGCAAAAGTTTATTCGTCAAACCGTAAGCTAAACGACCGGTCTTGCGCCGCGTGAGTTCGACGCCCGCAATTATATTCGACCACTGGTCATCGCCGCCCATTTGCAAAATACAATCGTAATCGCCGTTTAGCTTGTAGAAGTCGTAAGCCTGCATGACCATGTAGTTAAATTCCAAAAACGTCAAGCCCTTCTCCCAACGTTGCTTGTAACATTCGGCGGCAAGCATTCTGTTAACCGTGAAATGCGCACCAACTTCGCGCAAAATGTCAATATAGCCAAGTTTGCGGAGCCAATCGCCATTGTTGACCATTAAGGCTTTGCCGTCGCTGAAGTCGATAAAACGCGCCATTTGCTTTTTGAAGCATTCGCAGTTGTGCTCGATAGTTTCGTCAGTCATAACCTTGCGCAAATCCGAACGTCCGGACGGGTCGCCGATAGTGCCTGTTCCGCCGCCCACTAAACAAATCGGTCTGTGACCTGCGCGTTGCATGTGAGCCATTGCCATTAGCGCGATAAAATGTCCGGCGTGCAAACTGTCAGCCGTCGGGTCGAAGCCGATATAAAACGTAACTTTCTTTTCGCCGAGCAATTTTTTAACTTCCGCCTCGTCGGTGCATTGCGCTATGAAGCCGCGTTCCGTGAGCGTGTCGAATACATTTGCCAAATTGAGTTCCTCCTTAAAAATTTACCCCTCTTAGAGGGGGATTTTTTCACCATGAAATTTATTATAACACAATCTTTGCAATAACAACAGCTTACGCAAAAAATATAGCGAAAGACTCTTTCTTGAAGAAATTGACGAACGAAAAGAAAAAAATCCAACTTGGCAAATGAATTTTGCCTAGCCAAAAAAATCCATGCCTGTCACCCCTCTCGAAAGAGGAAGCCATAGACCTGCCGCAAAAAATATATCATATCGTCACAGAGTTTTCAACATAAATCGGCTTGAAAAATTTTCGGCGACGTGATATTATTTTGGCGTCAAGAAGACAATCAAAAGGCAGGTCGTCGGTGCTGCGATGTCGACTTCCTCCCTAGTAATATTGATGTTATCGGAAAGGTCGTTTCAGCTCATGGGGCGGCTTTTTGCGTGTCAGTTATTGAACAACGCGAGCAATGTTGCGACGAGTTGAGCGGCTTGCAATGCAAGGGACGCTATTTCATATTTCGTCATGGCATCACCCCCTCTCGAAAGAGGAAGCCGACCACTTTAAACCTGCCGTAAGAAATATATCATATTGTCACAGAGTTTTCAACATAAATCGGCTTGAAAAATTTTCGGCGACGTGATATTATTTCGGCGTTAAAAAGACAATTTTAATGGCAGGTCATCGGTAATGCACCGACTCCCTCCCGATTAACAAACTAGCTATCGTTTGAAGAGCCGTGTACGAGACGGCTTTTCTGCACTTAAGTTAATACAAGTACATGAGCAACATCAGGACAGTCTGGATGAGATTGAGAATAAGCTGGAACCATTGAAATTTGTCCATGACATCACCCCCTCTCGAAAGAGGAAGCCGGTACCTAAACCTGCCGCAAGAAATATATCATATCGTCATAAAATTTTCAACAAAAAATCCGTCGAACTGAATCGGCGGATTTTTCTTTATGTCTTAATTCATGCCGTGACGGCTCCGGCTTTGTAACCGGCTTTGTTAATCGCCTCGCGCAAAACGTCATCGGAAATATTTTCTTTCAAGCCGACAAGCGCGGATTGCTTTTCGAGACTGGCCGCCGCAATCGTCACGCCGTCGACCTTCTCCAAAGCGCGCACAACTCGGTAAATGCATTTCTCGCAAGTCATGCCGTCAACGTCAATCGTGCGGTGAATCGGGAATTTTTCAATTTTCTCGACGCGCGCGCGATAACTTTCGTCAAGAATTTTCTGCGCATTGCAACCGCTACTGCAACTCCCGCATTCCGCCGAACAACACGCCGCCTCGCTCTTGAAGAACCCAAGATAAATTTTCCGCAAGCCGTAGCCGAATGCCGCCGCGATTAAAATTCCAAGAATAATCGTCGCAATCATCATTCAAAGCCCAAAAGCTTGCCGCCCTGATACACAATCAGCGACGCGACCCATGCTACCGCCGTCGTGTAGAAGAAGACGAACGCCATCCATTTAAAGCCTTGCGCTTCTTTCTTGACTGTGCCAAGTGCCGTCATGCACGGCGAATAAAGCAGGCTGAACACCATAAACGCTAACGCCGATAACGGAGTAAACGCAGCCGCCATTCCGGTTTCGTTCAAGACTTCTGCAGTGCCTTCCGCATCGTCCGTGTCAACAGCATCTTCGTCCGCGCCGTAAAGAATTCCCATTGTCGAAACAACCGCTTCTTTAGCCAAGATACCCGTCACAGCAGCCGCGCCCGCTTCCCACGTGTCAAAGCCTTGCGGGGCGAATAGTACCGAAGTTGTCGAGCCAATACTCGCTAAATAACTTTCGTCCATGTCTTCGGTCATGCCGTCCGAATTGAAATTGCTCAGGAACCAAATTATGACGCTCATTGCAAAAATAATCGTGCCGGCTTTAATCAAGTAGCCCTTGCCCTTGTCCCAAGCCTCAAGCAAAACCGTTTTAATATCGGGCAATCTGTACGGCGGCAACTCAAGCAGGAAGGTCGATTGTTGCTCTTTAAACATCGTTGAGCTTAAAACTTTCGCCATAACAATCGCCGTGATTATGCCGAGAAAGTACATTGCGAAGACGACGTTTGCGACGTTATCGGGGAAGAACATCGCCGCGAACAGCGCGATAATCGGGACTTTCGCGTTACAAGTTATGAACGGCGTCACGAAGATTGAAATCATTCTGTCCTTGTGGGTGTCGAGTGCGCGATTTGCCATAATTGCGGGGACGGCGCAACCGAAGCCCATCATCAGCGGCATAATCGACTTGCCCGACAAACCTGCGCGGCGCATGATAGGATCCATAATGAACGCAACGCGAGCCATATAGCCCGTGCCGTCAAGGAAACTCAAAATGATAAACAGCGTGAAAATCAGCGGGACAAAATTTATAACCGCGCCGACGCCCGCAATTATCCCGTCCGAAACTAAAGACTGCATCCAACCTTCGACGCCCGCCGCCTCCATTGACTCCGCCGCCCAAGGTACAAGCGTTTCGTCAAAAAATTCTCCGACTAAATCGGCGAGCGGTTGCCCTATCCAGTTGAACGAAATTTGGAACATCAGGTAAAATGCCGCAATCATCAGCACTATCGAAGTCACGCCGTTAGCAAGGTAGGAGTCGAGTTTATCAGTTAGCGTTTTACCGGTCGCGTTGACTGTCACTGCGCTTGCCATAATCTTATCAATCAAATCATAACGCGCAGATATAATTTTTTCCTCGACTTTCGACGCCGCTAAGCCGCTCTGCTCAATTTTATGAACTCGTTCAATATGCTCCTTGATGAGTTTGCTCGGCTCGTAATTTGTCATAACGGCATTGGTGAACACGTCCAAAAGTTTGCGGACGCTCTTATTGCTCCTGCCGACGGTATTTGTTACGGGCATACCGAAGGCGGCTTCCAACTTCTTCATGTCGATTTTGATTCCGTGCCGTTCGGCCTCGTCCATCATGTTTAGGTTGAGGATAAGCGGAATTCCGTTTTCCATAAGCTGAACGGTCAGGAAGAGATTTCGCGCAATGTTCGACGCGTCGATGATATTAACGACAATGTCGGGCTTGTTCTCCTTGAAGTAGTCGCTAACGACCTGTTCTTCCTGCGAGCGCGCGTTGATAGAGTAAGTGCCGGGCAGGTCGATGACAGAAATTTTTCTGCCGTTGTGTTCGATGACGCCAACTTTTTTATCGACGGTGACGCCCGGCCAGTTGCCGATTTTCTGGCGCGCGCCGGTCAGTTCGTTAAAAATTGTGGACTTGCCGGTATTGGGATTGCCGGTCAAAGCTACGGATAATGCTGCCATAATCTTCCCTCCTTATTAGACTTCAGAAACTTGAATCTGCGCGGCGTCGGCTTTACGCATAGCCAGATTGTAGGAGCGCAGGCGCAAGGCAATCGGGTCGCCCATAGGTGCCGCGTTCAAAATTTCTACTCGTGTGCCAGGAATTAGCCCCATAGTCATGAGCCGCTGTTTTAAGTTCGACTCGCCGACAGAATCTATTCGCACAGTCATTCCGGTTTTAGTTTCGTTAAGTGTCAAGCTCCTCACTCCCTGAAAAAGATTTTCGATTAACTTCACGCGCAGTTTACCACACCTGAAAATAAGTATCAACACCTTTTGAAAAATATTTTCGATAAGCATTCCGTTGACAAGTCGAAAGCACATTAAATATAATGGGAAAAATTTTTGGACAGGAAGTGAGCAAAATGGCTAAGGCGGACGAGTGGGTTTACTACGACAATAAAACTGTTCGAGTAAATGCCAAGAAAAAAATCGTTGAAGTGTTGGATGAGTACGAAGGCAAAACTTTCGATGTCAGCAACTACGGCGACAGTATCAAGACAATCGACGCTTCGGACGTTGAACGCAATCTTAAAATTTACGGCAACACTTTGGCGAATAGGATTTACGGCGGCGAAGGCAATGATACGATTTACGGCGGCAAGGGCAATGACACCTTGACTGGCGACGACGGCAAAGATGTTTTCGTCTACACCGAAGGCAACGACATTATCACCGATTACAAGCCCAAAAAAGATACGATTAAACTTTCAAAGGGGAGCATTTCTCAAGCTAAGGTGAGTGGCGCAGATGTCATCTTGACAATTGGCAAGGGTAGCCTCAAAATCAAAGACGGCGCAGGCAAAACCCTTAGCATTGTCAATTCTTCCGGCAAAACCATTTCAACCATAGTCGGCGGCAACACCAAAAAGAATACTATGATTATCACCGATAAAAATTCAGCCGTTATCAAGCTCGATTCCAAAATAAAAATCGCTGACGCCGCCGAACGCTCGCGGGCAATCAAAATCACCGGCAACGACTTGGCAAATAAAATTACCGGCGGCTCCGGCAACGATTCTCTTTACGGCGATGACGAAGACGATACTTTATACGGCGGCGACGGGCACGACAAAATTTATGGCGGCGACGATGACGACATTTTATACGGCGGCGCGGGTAATGATTGGCTTTACGGCGGCGACGATAACGACACGCTTTACGGCGGCAACGGTAATGACACCCTCACCGGCGGCGATGAAAATGATTTGTTCGTCTACAGCGCGGGCAACGACGTTATCACCGATTATTACAAGTCCGATAAGATTCAAATTTCAAAAGGCACCATTACCAAAACGACAATTCGCGACAAAGACGTTATCTTCACAATCGGCAACGGCTCGCTCACCGTCAAGGACGTAAGAGGCAAGCAAATGAATTTGATTGACGCGGACGGCAAAACTTTTTCGACGATTGTAAGCGCAAATAACGACGATATGACAATCACTAACAATACAAGCTCGCCTTTAGTTTTAAATTCCAAAGTCAAAGTCGCCGACGCCTCAGAGCGCACAAAGGCAATTAAAATCACGGGCAACAACTTAGCGAATAAAATCAGCGGCGGCTCAAAGAACGATACGATTTTGGGCGGCGCAGGGAAAGATTCGCTCTACGGCAACGCCGGCAATGATAAACTTTACGGCGGCGCGGGCGACGATAAAATTTGGGGCGGCAAGGGTAACGATAGCCTTTGGGGCGACGCAGGCGACGATACTTTTTACTACAGCAACGGCGACGGCAAAGACGTTATCTTCGGCTTCGGCAATGACGACGAGTTGGAAATTATCGGCTCGTTCTTTGGAACTTACAACAAGAGCAAGAAGGAAATTTATATCAAAGTCGGCTCGACAGACAACGCTATCACGCTGAAAAATTTCACGGCCAACACTTTTGAGATTAACGATACTGATTATAAAATCAGCGGCTCCAAGCTCGTTAAGAAGTAGGTTATTAGGTGGATAGGTGGATAGGTGAATAGAATTCTAACAACCTAACCACCTAACCACCTAACCACCTAAACCCCGCTTATGAACATGAACTCCAATTCCTTGATGCGCAGACGATTTTTCCACAGCCAAATTGTCAACATTCGCTCCGCCAAAAAGGCAATCAATCTGCGCGGCGTAAAAGGCAAATCCGAAAGTTCAACCGTCCGTAAAATTTCGTCTGTCACGTCAAGATAAAACGAGAACAGCCACTTGCAATAAGCATCAAAAATATTTCGGTGCATAATAAGCAAATGACATTTGTAAATCGCAACCGAATTCATAACCTGCTCAAAACTTTCGAGATAATCGGGTTGAGTTTTGAGCAAATGTTTTTTTATAACGCCCTCCGCAAACTTGGCAAGCTCTTCGCCGCAATCGTTTTTAATAAGTTCGTGTTGAATAATCATTTCAAAGCCGATAGTCGAAACGATTACGTCGTAACGCTCCAAAAGTTTCAACGCGGCGTCTTTAGTCAAAATCTTTTCGCGGGCAAAAGAGACACTTTCAGCCATAGTAAAAAATCTGCGATAGTGACAAAGTCCAATCACCGTGTGCGAAGTATTTTTCCACATCCAATACAGCGCGGTTATCTCGTTCAGATAAACATTCAAATGGCTGATATTGTCGCCGGTGTCGTCGCCGAGATAGCCCAAATCTTTACTCAAGGCGCGCCCCGCATGAATTATTTTGTAACCTTCGGGCGGTTCGTCTATTTTTTTGTCGCCGTAAGTCACAACGTAAATGCAAAAATCTTCGGGCTTAGTATGCCTTTTAATTAAAAACCATTTGAGCGTTTCGGTAGCGATTCCTTTCACTTCCCCAAAATTATTCAAGTTAGCGCGGATATATTCATCAAGTTGACCGTCCGTGCGCGAAAAAGTTATCACGTTGTCTGTTAACTCTCCGAGAAATGTAAAAATGCTCAAGAAATCAATCGGCTTGCGCTCAATTAAAAGTGCGGCGTCGTAGCGTTTATGCCCGACCTGCGCAAAATCTTTGTAGACGTGCGTATAAAAATTTTCGGTAATCGGCGGCAAGGGCTTATCAGAAATGCAATCAATTTCTAAGTCGGGATTTTTTGTATAAATATTTCCGCGAGCAAAGTAGCCGTCAACATCGAGCAGAGTTTTCACGGGCGAATTTTTTAGGTAATTCAAAAGCTGAACTTCTGCGCTGAAGTCGTAGAAAAAATCCGTCGGCAAAGTTTTAAAGTGATTCATCGTGACGGTTTTGGGCGAAAGAAAGCCGCGCTTCAAAGAATAATTCCGGAAGATAACGAAATCTTGAAAGTTTAGGAACAGCAGATAATCGACCTCGCCGCCGTGCAAGAAATTTGCTAAGTCTTCCCAAGTTTGAACTTTGTCGTTGAAAAAAATTTTGCCGTCGTCTTTGAGATTAAATTTTTGTTTGCCGAGCTTGCCCAAAAGTTTGACGCGCCCAATGATTTTGAACGGACGCTGCCCGATTTGCGATAAAAATTCTTGCTCGTCGCCGCAAAGTAAAATGCGCGGCATAAAAGTTAAATCGTTCATAAAAATCCTCCTTATCTTCATTGCTTACATTATATCATCTTGCTAAAGTCGCGCAAATAAATTAGAATTGCCGCTAAGACAAAGGAGGAATTATTCAATGCTTTATCGCAAGGTTGATACCAATTTAAATTTCGCGAGCCGTGAAAAGGAAGTCGAAAAATTTTGGGCGGAAAATAACATCGCGCAGAAGGCAATCGACAATCGCGAAGGCTGCAAGAATTATACGTTTTACGACGGCCCGCCGACCGCTAACGGTCAGCCGCATATCGGGCACGTCTTGACACGCGTCATTAAAGATTTATTCCCGCGCTATCACTCCATGAAGGGCGAAAAAGTTTTGCGCAAAGCCGGTTGGGATACTCACGGCTTGCCCGTCGAACTCGAAGTCGAAAAGCTCATCGGCATTAACGGCAAAGAACAAATCGAGGCTTACGGCATGGAGCCTTTCATCAAGAAGTGTCGCGAGTCGGTTTGGAAATATAAAACCATGTGGGAAGAATTTAGCGGCGTCGTGGGCTTTTGGGCGGATATGGAGCACCCCTACATCACCTACGAAAATTATTATATCGAGTCGGAGTGGTGGGCACTCAAAAAGATTTGGGAAAAGGGCTTGCTTTACAAGGGGCATAAGGTCGTGCCGTATTGCCCGCGCTGCGGAACGCCGCTTTCAAGTCACGAGGTCGCGCTTGGTTATAAAGACATCAAAGAGCGTTCAGCTATTGCCAAATTTAAAGTCGCGGGCGAAGACGCATATTTTCTTGCGTGGACGACGACCCCTTGGACTTTGCCGTCAAATTTGTGCTTGTGCGTCAATCCCAAAGTCGATTACGTCAAGATTCAAGTCGGCGACACGATTTACATTTTGGCGGCGGCTTTGGTCGATAAAGTTTTTGAGGGCGTCGAGGGCGAGCGCAAAATTTTAGCGACTTACAAGGGCGCGGAGCTTGAGTATAAAAAATATGAGCCGCTCTACCCGTTCGCAGATGAAATTGTTAAACGTTCGGGCAAGGCGGCGCATTACGTGACCTGCGATGATTACGTCACGACCGAAGACGGCACAGGCATTGTCCATTGCGCACCGGCCTTCGGCGAAGATGATAACCGCGTCTGCAAAAAATATGATATTCCGTTTGTGCAATTCGTCGACGGCAAAGGAAATATGACGGCAGAAACTTATTGGGCTGGAACTTTCGTTAAGGACGCCGACCCGCTGATTTTAAAAGACTTAAAGCAGTCCGGAAAACTTTTCAAAGCTCCGCCGTTTGAGCACAGCTATCCGCATTGCTGGCGGTGCGATACTCCGCTGATTTATTACGCTCGTGAGTCGTGGTTCATCAAAATGACGGCGGTTAAGGACGATTTGTTGAAGAATAACGCAAAGGTCAACTGGATTCCGCCGACGATTGGCAAAGGGCGTTTCGGCGACTGGTTAGAACACGTTCAGGATTGGGGAATCAGTCGCAATCGCTATTGGGGCACGCCGCTAAATATTTGGGAGTGCGAGTGCGGTCATCAACATTCTATCGGCTCGATTGAGGAATTAAAATCGCTGTCGACGAATTGTCCAGATGATATTGAACTCCACCGCCCATATATCGACAAAGTAACTTTCCCGTGCCCGAAATGCGGCAAGGAAATGCACCGCGTGCCCGAAGTTATTGACTGCTGGTTTGATTCGGGCGCGATGCCTTTTGCGCAATGGCATTATCCTTTCGAGAACAAAGAAATTTTCGAGACACATTTCCCTGCAGACTTCATAAGTGAGGCGGTTGACCAGACGCGCGGTTGGTTTTATTCGCTCATGGCAATTTCCACGCTGATTTTTGACGACACGTCATTTAAAAATTGCATAGTGCTCGGACTGGTTTTAGATAAGGACGGGCAGAAAATGTCGAAGTCGAAAGGCAATGCGGTCGCGCCTATGGAAACTTTAGCAAAGCACGGCGCAGACGCTATCCGCTGGTATTTCTACGAGAATTCCGCGCCCTGGCTCCCGAATCGTTTTCATGACGGCGCAGTCACCGAAGGTCAGCGCAAATTTTTGGGCACGCTCTGGAATACTTATGCGTTCTTCGTGCTTTATGCCAATATTGACGACTTCGATGCCACGAAATATCAGCTCGACTACGATAAACTTTCCGTTATGGATAAGTGGGTTTTGTCGCGGCTAAACACGATGGTTAAGACTGTCGACGACGCACTTTTGAATTACAAAGTTCCGGAATCTGCGCGGGCATTGCAAGATTTTGTTGACGAGCTGTCTAATTGGTATGTTCGCAGAAGTCGTGCACGTTTCTGGGCTAAGGGCATGGAGCAGGACAAAATCAACGCCTACATGACGCTTTACACCGCGCTTGTGACTTTGGCGAAGGCCGCCGCGCCTATGGTGCCATTCATTACCGAAAATATTTATAGAAATTTAGTTTGCTCAATCGACAAGACCGCGCCCGAAAGCGTTCACCTTTGCGATTATCCCGTTACCGACGAAAAATTTATCGACGCCGACTTGGAAAAGAATATGGACGCTGTTTTAAAAATTGTCGTGCTGGGTCGTGCGGCTCGCAACGCGGCGAACATCAAAAATCGTCAGCCCGTCGCCAATATGTTTGTCAAGGCGGAGACTTTGCCCGAATTTTTCGTTGAGATTATCGAGGACGAATTGAACGTTAAGAGAGTCGAATTCCGCGCAGATATGGGAGAATTCATCAAATATAACGTCAAGCCAAATTTCCGCGTGCTCGGCAAGAAGGTCGGCAAGCGCATGGGCGAAGTCAAAGCCGCGCTAGAAAGTCTCGACGGAGCCGCCGCCAAACTTGAACTCGATAAGACCGGTGAACTTAAACTCGGCGATATAACTTTGACGGCTGAGGACATTGAAATTACAATCACGCAGAGCGAAGGCTTCAACTGTCAGAGCGATAACGACGTTGCGATTGCCCTTTCAACGACCTTGACGCCCGCGCTGATTGAGGAAGGTTTTGTCCGCGAAGTCATTAGCAAAATTCAAGTTATGCGCCGCGAAAGCAATTTTGAAGTCACCGACAAGATTAAAATTTTCGTGGCGGATAACGACAAGCTCGCCAGAATCATTACCGACAACGCAAAAGAAATTATGACCGTCACGCTCGCCACAGAAATTATTTTTTCCGCCGGCGACAACGCTAAGTCTTGGGACATCAACGGCGAAAAAATTTCCCTTGCTGTCGAAAGGATTTAAGCTATGCTGAAAGTTTTGCTTTGGTTTGTCTCGGACTACAAAAATTTTTTTCAAGACGCGGTAACTCTCTTGAAGGTTCAGTATGGCGGGATTGAAATACTCGGTTCGATTGGTCGCAATGAAATAATTAAAGTCGATTGTAATAAGGCGGATATTATTCTTGTAGTCGGCGCAAAAAAATTCGGCATGGGACAAATTATAAAAGAAGTTCGCCGCCTCAACTTGCCCGCTGAAAAACTTTTAGGCGATTGGATTGTTTGCATACCTGGTTTCACGCTTAAAAAATATCGGCTTCTGCAAAGGTCGCACCTTTCAATTTTCTCCGTGAATTGCTTCGGCGGATTTATAAGTCATCTACTTGGTTTGCCGTTTCAATCGCCGTTTATCAACATGTTCCTTAATGCGCGAGATTATCTGCGTTTTCTGCGCGAGCCTCAAGCCTACATGGCGAAAAATTTAGTTCTCAAGGAAATGCAATGGAATGCCAATTTAAAATTTAATTATCCGGTCGTTAAGCTCGGAGACATTAAATTGAACATGAATCACTATCGCAGCTTCGACGAGGTGGTCAAGAGTTGGGAGCGGCGCAAGGCTCGAATCAATTGGGATAATCTCTTCGTGACAATGCACACCGAAGACGAAAAAATTTTGCAGGAGTTCGACTCGCTCCCTTACGAGAAAAAAGCTTGCTTTGTGTCGTTTAAGTCCGATTTACCTTCGGCGTGGTATATCAATCCCGAACTTAGAAAAGATTTGCCTTTTTGGGGCATCATAGTTCGTTTTGCTCAAGGCTCTCCGCTTTGTTACGGCCCGTTCGACATGCTCCTATATGGCAAGAAAACCCCGCTGATTGATATGTAAGGTGATTCTATGTTAAAAATTTTGCTCTGGGTTGTCTCGAATAACGCCAGATTTTTTCAAGGCGCGATGAGCACTTTGGAACGTCAGCACAATGGCTTTGAAGTTATCGGCTTTACTGCAAACGAAGAAATTAGAATTGTCGTTGATGGGGAAAAGGTTCCATTCATTCCGCTCAATAAAATCGAGTGGGGGGGGGGGGGCATATGATATTATTCTTGTAGTCGGCGCAAAAAATTTCGGCATGAGCCAAGTCACGCAAGCCGCTCGTCAATTCAATTTGCCCGCTGAAAAACTTTTGGGCGATTGGATTGCCTGTATACCCGGCTTCACGCTCGAAAAATATCGTCATCTTCAACGCTCACGCCTGTCGATTTTCTCCCTTAATTGTTTTGGCGGCGTTATCTCGCATACTCTGGGCTTGCCGTTCCTTTCGCCATTCGTCAACATGTTCTTAAAAGAGCAAGAATTTATTCGTTTCCTGCGTGCGCCGCGTGTCTACATGGAAGAACGATTGATTCTTAAGGAAACAAAATGGCAATCTGACTCGGGCGGTTTTAATTATCCTGTCTTCACACTCGGCAATATTGATTTGGAAATGAATCATTATCCCGACTTCGACGAGGCAATTAAAATCTGGGAACAGCGAAAAGCACGAATTAATTGGTATAATCTTTTCGTGGTAATGTTCATCGAGAGAGAAGGAGTTTTACAGAAGTTCGACTTGCTCCCCTATGGCAAAAAAGTTTGCTTCGTGCCGTTTAAATCAGATTTGGATTCGGCGTGGTACATCAATCCTGAAATAAAAGCAAACGAACCTTTTTGGCTCAAGGTTAATCTTTTCAGCTACGGCGACCCGTTTTACTATGACCCTTTTGATATGTTGCTTTACGGCAAGAAAACCCCGCTGATTGATATGTAATAAAAAAACTCCCGCTCGTTTTTGAACGGGAGACTTTTTATTTTGCGTCAGCGAGGATAATTTTAACGCCGCGCTCTTATAGCCCTTTCTCTTCCAAAGTCGCCAAGTCTTTTCTTATTCTTTTCTGATTGCCCAGCAGATTTAAAATTTGTGTTTGTCGTTCTCGCATGAATATCTTCCTTTGAATTTATTTCGTGCATTGTATCATAAAAATTTTTGTCCACAAAGTGTTATAATGTCAAAAAAATAAGGCGGGCGAAATTTATGCACAAAATTTTGGAAGAAGCATTGCGCGACGAAACCATTTGCGAGGCGGCTAAAAAATTTTCAAAGCGCGGCGAGTTTTTGCTGTACGGGCTGGCGGGCTCGCAAAAAATATTCATGACAGCGGCATCTTACTCACTCAACCCGCGCCCGACTGTAATTTTAATGAGCGGCAGAGAAAAAATTTCGGAGTGGCAAGCCGACTTCGCAGAACTATTGCCGGGCGTCGAGGTCGTCGAGCTGCCCGAATTGGATTTAATAAACGTGCAAGCAAGCGCAATCGGCGTCGAGCGACAAGCCAAACGTTTGGAGATTTTATCGCGACTTCTGCGCGGAGATAATTTTATCGTGTTGGCGTCGACCACTGCGGCAGTCAAAAAAGATTTCTCGCGGCAAGACTTCTTAAAATTCCAACTGCGCATTGAACGCGGACAAAATCTTTCACGCGAAAACTTTTTGGCTAAGCTAATCGATTTGGGCTACGAACGCGCCGACGAAATTGACGCCATCGGCAAATTTAGCGTGCACGGCGGCATTGTCGACATTTTCCCCATTAACGAGCCGACCCCTTATCGCGTGGAATTTTTCGGCGATGTGGTCGATTCGATTCGCGCCGTAAATTTTGATACGCTCCGTTCGGGTCTGAAAGCTCAAGCCATTACGATTTTCCCGATTAAAATTTCCGGCAAAACTCACGAGCCCTTCACGACTTGCGCCGGCGAAGACGCTACGATTATTTTTGACGAGCCCGCCCGCATTTACGAGGCGATTCAAAATCTGATTCGCGAGGACGCCGACATCAAGAAAAATATTTTCACGTTCGACCAACTCGTTAAAAATTCTCGCGCCGGCACTCTGATTTATTTTGAACTCATGATGAAAAATATTCGCGGGCTCCAGCCAACTGAATCAATCGGAATCACCGCCGCAAACGTCGCGAGCCTTCAAGGGCAAACGAAATTTTTCTTGGAGGAAATGGTGCGGCTAGTCGAACTCAAGCAGAAAATTTTTATCCTGTTCAAAAGTCAGGCGAAACTTAACGGCGTTATGAAATTGCTGTACGAAAATCACATCACCGGCATAAATCTTGAAGTCGGCACGCTGACTGACGGCTTCACCTTCCCGAACGCCAAATTGACTGTGCTGACCGAGAAAAATATTTTCGGCGGGCAAGTCAAACGGCGCATGAAAACTTATGCGGAGAGCGGCGAGCAAATCAGAAGTTTCAGCGACATTCACCCCGGCGATTACGTCGTTCACGTTGAAAACGGCATTGGAAAATATTTGGGTGTCGAGACTTTGGAGTTCAACGGCGTGCGCAAAGATTTTCTCAACATTCAATACGGCGGCGCGGATAAACTTTTTGTCCCGGTCGAGCAAGTCCACTATCTGCAAAAATATATTTCGGGCGATAACTCGACGCCTAAACTTTCGCGCTTAGGTTCGGGCGATTGGGCGCGAGCGAAGTCGCGAGCCTCTGCCGCCGTCGAAGACATTGCAGATAAACTTTTGGAACTTTATGCGCGGCGCGAAAAGGCTACAGGATTTGCCTTCGCTGAAGATGATGCAAGTCAGCACGAGTTCGAGGAGGCTTTCCCCTACGAGGAGACGCCCGACCAACTCCGCGCAGTCAAGGATGTCAAACGGGATATGGAACGGGCGCGACCTATGGACAGATTGATTTGCGGCGACGTGGGCTTTGGCAAAACGGAAATTGCATTGCGGGCGGCTTACAAGGCGGCTATGAACGGCAAGCAATGCGCGGTTTTAGTCCCGACGACAGTTCTGGCTCAACAGCATTATCAGACGTTCTCGGAGCGGTTCAACGGGTTTTTGCCGACAGTCGATGTCATTTGCCGATTCCGCACGCCTAAGGAACAGCGCATAACTTTGCAGAAAGTCCGCGCAGGGCAAGTAGACATTCTAATCGGGACGCACGCAATTTTATCGAGCAAGATTAAGTTCAAAGATTTGGGCTTGCTAATAATCGACGAGGAACACCGCTTTGGGGTCAAGCAGAAAGAAAAAATCCGCGCCTTGAGCGAGGGCGTTGACGTGTTGACTTTGAGTGCGACGCCAATTCCGCGAACGTTGCACATGTCATTAGTTGGAGCGCGGGATATGAGTTTGATTGAGACTGCGCCGGCGGAAAGATTCCCTGTGCAAACTTACGTTATCGAGGACGACGACGCGATAATTGCAGAGGCGGTCAGGCGCGAGATTCGGCGCGGCGGGCAAGTTTATTTCGTTTACAATCGGATTGAAACTATCGACCGAATGCGCGACCGATTAGTTGAGCTTGTGCCCGAAGCGAAAATCCAGACGGCGCACGGGCAAATGTCGAGCGATTTTCTCGAAAGCGTGATGATGGATTTTTACGAGGGCGCGTTCAATGTTTTGCTGACGACAACGATAATTGAGAGCGGGCTTGACGTTGCCAACGCCAACACGATTATAATTTATGACGCGGACAATTTCGGGCTGGCGCAACTTTATCAAATGCGCGGGCGCGTCGGTCGTTCGCATAAAATGGCGTTTGCTTACTTCGTTCACCGCGCAGACAAAATTTTGGGTGAGAATGCTGAAAAGCGACTTCAAGCAATGCGGGAGTTCGCGCAATTAGGAGCGGGCTTCAAAATCGCCATGAAAGATTTGGAGATTCGCGGCGCAGGGAATTTACTGGGCGCACAACAACACGGACATATTGCGAGCGTCGGCTTTGAAATGTATTGTCGCCTTCTGGAAGAGGCGGTCAATAAGTTGCAGAACAAAGCATTTCAGAACGTCGCGGAGCCCGACCCGATAATCAGCTTGCCGGTCGAGGCGTTCATAAATCGCGAATACATATCGAACGCCGGCGACAAAATAGAAATATATCGGCGATTGGCGGCAATGCGCGAGGATGTTGAGATAAAAGACTTGCGCGAGGAATTAACGGACAGATTCGGGAAAATTACAGAGCCGGTCGAAAATCTTTTGCAGGTGGCGAGAATCCGAGTTGCCGCAAAAATTTTAGGCGTGAAGTCCATTCAAGAAAACAATTTGCGGGTCGAGATAGTTTTCAACGACTTGAAAAGAATTTCGGCGCAAGGAATTATCGAGCTGTCGCGGGCTTTCCGACGCGATTTCAAATTTCTGGAGGTCACGTCGCGAATTTTCTTGACGGTCAAGACAAGAGAAAATATCCTCGTCCTAATCTTAAACGTGCTTAAAATTTTAACGCCGCCTTGAATAAGGGAAAAGGGAAATGGGAAATGGGACAAGGGAAATGGGACAAGGGACAAGTTTTTCATTACGCATTGCGCATTACGCATTCCTAATTGCTTTAAAGTTTGTCCTATGCTAAAATTTTCGCTAACAGGAAAATTTTGTTAAGGAGGACAGATTATGAACAGATATCTTGTCGCGACATTTTGGGGCGCACTGTTTTACGTGGAATATCGTTACGGCTTGACGATGAACAGAGTTTTTGTCGTCGTATTTTTAATCTCGGCGGCAATGAGCGTTTACTATATATTTTGGCTTCTGGGCTCGGCTCTGGTCGGTCTCAAATCGTCAAAGCTACTCCTGCAACCAATATTTTATTACCGGCGAAAAACTTTTATATGGGTAACGATTTCGGCAATCGCGTTCTACGGCTTTTACCGGACGCAAATACCCGGTCAGCTCGAAACCTATAAAACTATAATCGTACAAAAATTAGAATCATTTGCTCCTGAGCAAGAACCAATGCTAGGACCTAACGAAAATTCAAAAATGAATTTGGCGAGCGTCGACGGAGCGGAAAGAAGCGGTAGAAGTTCGCCGGCGAAACCATACGGCAGCAAGGAAATGATTCGGGAAATTACGACGGGCTGGAACACTGCGACCGCTGATACCGAAGGCGATAATTTCAACTGGGAGAAGGCAACCGACTTAGTTAAAAAGTATCCCGATTACATTCACAATTCGCGAGGCTACAAGGCGCGGGCGACCGAAGTTTTGAAGGCACCTTGGGAATATTACGGCAAAGTTTTGAGGTTCAGCGGTTTTATTTACTCGATACAGCAGTTGCCGCCTGATAATTCTGTCGCGCAATTTTTCGACGGGAATTGCTACCATGCAATGGTTGTCGTCAATGACCATAGGGTTGGCGTTCCGATTTCGGCTTATATCGTCGGGCGTTCTGAAGGCGTCGCGGAAGATTCTGTTGTCAGCGTCAAGGGCTATGTTTTCGGGCAGTCGCGCCTTATGAACAGCGCGGGCAATGTAAGTATCGGCTTAGCCTTTGTCGGGTTCCGCGAATAGAATTTACATTTGAGCAAAATCTAGCGCGTGATAAGTGATGATAATATCTGCGCCGGCGCGTTTCATAGCGGTGAGATTTTCGACGACAATGCGCTTGTAATCAATCCAACCGTTTTGAGCGGCGGCCTTGACCATAGCATATTCTCCGCTGACGTTGTAGACCGCGACGGGGCGATTTATTTTTTCGCGAACCTTGCTTACAATGTCGAGGTAAGCGAGCGCGGGCTTAATCATGATAATATCCGCGCCTTCATTCAAATCTAGTTCGACTTCCTTTAGAGCCTCGCGAGTGTTAGCGCAATCCATTTGATATTGTTTGCGGTCGCCGAATTGGGGCGCAGAGTCGGCAGCATCGCGGAAGGGCGCGTAATAACCGGAGGCGTATTTAACGGCGTAACTCATAATTGAGACGTTGACGAAATTTTTATCGTCGAGGGCGTCGCGAATGGCGGCAATTCTCCCGTCCATCATATCGGAAGGCGCAACAATATCTGCGCCCGACTCGGCTTGACTGACTGCGACTTTCTGCAGAAGTTTCAAAGTCTCGTCGTTGTCAACGTAATGCCCGCAAAGTTTGCCGCAATGCCCGTGCGTCGTGTACTGGCAAAGGCAAACGTCGCCGACGATAACGAGTTCGGGGACGGCTTTTTTTATTGCGGCTATAGCGCGTTGCACGGGGCTTTTCATATCCCAAGCACTTGAGCCGATTTCGTTTTTGTATTCGGGCAAGCCAAAAATTTCGACGGCAGGGATACCGAGCGCGGCAATTTTCTTGGCGAGCTCGACGGCATTATCAACCGACAAGTGATAGCAATCGGGCATGGAAGGGATTTCCTCGCGAACATTTTCACCCGCCACGACGAACAGCGGATAAACTAAATCTTTGACGGACAAATTTGTTTCGCGAATCATCGAGCGCAAATTTTCATTGAGGCGAAGTCTGCGCGGTCTTAGTTTAAGCATAAAATCACTCCTTAGGCATTAAAATAATATTGACGGGCAAATTTGACGCGCCCGGCGGCGAATATTCAAAGCTGACAGTCCCGCGATAGTTGCCAAGCTCGGAAAGTTCTATGCCCGCTCTCATCAAGGAAAGACCTTCCAACCTCGCAAGTACAACGTGCGGCGGCTCGTAAGGCGTCTTGTCGCCGAAGTAAAGTCTATGCTTTGGCGTCTGAATCACGCCCGACATCCCTTGATATTTAAAGCGGATTGCGCCGGCGTACTTCCCGCCGAGAGGACTGAGGCAAAAGCGCGTCAAAGATTTCGTGCGGAAGTTAATCGTATAATTTACGCCGTAGTTGCCGTAGTTGACGACTTCGGAGCCGTCGGTCGCGTCGATGCCGTGCTTAAAGCGGTCGTTAACGTCGTCTCCGATTATAACATAGCCTAGCCCGTCGCTTTTCCAATCGTAAGGCTTTTTTAGCGTCAAAGTTCGATTCATATTTTGGAAGGTGCCGCGCAGGCGATTTTTATCTTTGGGCAAAATTTCGGTGCGGTCGACGAATTCGAGCGGGTCAGCGTTTTCGGGGTACATCATCAGATAAACTTTGACGGGTTGAGAAAAATTTAAATCACAGACGCCGTGAATTAACTGACCAGGCTTGAGGAGGAAATATTTCTCTTGTGGCTGATAAAGTTTGCGTTCGTAGCGGTGCAACTCGATTTTGTCTTTGAAATTGTTGTGCATGTACATGATTTGAGTGTCTTTGCCGACGGCGAAAAAATTTTTATTGGGCACGCTCAATCCGCCGCGAGTGATTTTTATGACGGCTTTACTGTCGGAGGCGTTCTCGAAAATTATCGCGAACTTTTTCCGAACGCCGGTATCGTTTAGGTGATAAAATAAAATTCGGGCGTCGCCTGATACGGTGTCGGTGTATAAAATGCCGTTCTTGCGGACGTATTCGGGGCTATCGGAGAAAATGAGCGTGCCGCCGCTGTCTTGCGAATGAACTTCTAGTTTATGCATAACCGATGAAATTTTTTCGGCGGAGGCGTTTGAAGTCAAAGTCAGCGCGGCGATTATAGTTGCGAAAAATTTTTTGATAAAGTTCAATGCGAAATCTCCTTGAAAAGTTTTTGGGTGATTATAACACGCGGCGATTAAAAGCACAAAAATTTTTCTTGACAAGGCGCGAAAAAAGGTTTAAGATAGCCGCGTTTTGGGGACGTAGCTCAGTTGGGAGAGCATCAGGTTCGCAATCTGGGGGTCAAGGGTTCGAATCCCTCCGTCTCCACCAATAACTTAGAAACTTCAAGGCGGGAGCTTAACGACTTCCGCTTTTTTCCGTACTTTTTTAATCGGAGGAGATTATTTTGACAGAAACAGAAATTTGCTCGGCATTAGCGCAGGCGGTCGACGCAGTGCACAAAAAAAATCCGCTGGCACCGTCGATAACCAACACGGTTACTCAAGACTTCGTGGCCAATGCTCAACTGGCAGTGGGCGGCTCGGCGGCTATGCTCTACCTCGCGGACGAGTGCATTCAAATGGCAAAAGTCGCGCCCGCATTTTACATCAACATGGGTACAGCTATGCCCTTCTATGCGGAGACTTTACCCAAAACAGCGCAAGTACTCCACGAAAATAAAACGCCGTGGGCACTCGATCCCGTCGGGATTGGGCTGTCAAATTTGCGCACGGACATTTTAAAGCAGTTCAAAAATTTTGCGCCGACGATAATTCGCGGGAATGCTTCGGAGATAATTGCGCTGGCAAAACTTTGGGGGCTGATTGAAGACGTTGGCGGACAAGTTCGCGGCGTAGATGCGACTGAAAAAGTTTCTTCGGCTAAGAACGCGGCTATTGCTCTGGCGAAATTTACGGGTGGCGCAGTTGCAGTTTCGGGCGAGGAAGATTTTGTTACAGACGGCAATGATAAAATTTTATGCGCGGGCGGCTCGGAACTGTCGACGAAAATCACGGGAAGCGGTTGCGCTTTGGGTGGCATTATGGCGATTTATCTGACGGTGGCCACGCCATTTATCGCGGCTCTTACGGCAACGACTATGTTCAATTTGGCGGGCACTAAGGCGGCGGCTGAATTTTCTGCGCCCGCAAGTTTCAAAGTAAATTTTTTAGATAATCTGTACGAATTGACTGCGCAAGAAGTTGCAGAAAATTTCCGTGTGCCCGGTTCTTTTGAAAAAATGTTTAATTTCTAGAGCTTGGACAGAGAAATCATCAATCGCGTTCTGCGTTAATCGTCTCAATTTAATTATTTGAAGTCACTATTTCCATTCGCCCGTTTTACACAGAAAAATGTATCGCGTCATATATGAATGTCTAAAAAGAACGGTCTCCCTCATATAGAAGGAGACCATTTTAAATTTTATCGTAGAGTTAAAAGTTTTCCAATAATCATTTGAGTTTTTTACCGCTGAGGGTGTGAGTTGTGCCGTTAATGTTGAAAGCGTCGCCGGATTTAACGCCGTCAAATACAACAGTACCGCCGCCTGAAATCGTGAGTGTCAATTTATTGTTGCTGAAGGAAGATTTGGTAAAGGAGCCGCCCGCCGAACCGTTGGCTTTAAGAATTTTGAGCATGTCACCGGTCTCGTAATCCATAATCTTATCGGTGCCTTCGTTGGGCTTGTAAATGAATATGTCGGAGCCTGCGCCACCGTAAAGCGTATCATTTCCGGTTCCACCCCAGAGACTATCATTACCCTTGCCACCGAGCAATTTATCATTACCAGAGCCACCGGACAAAGTGTCTGCGCCGTCGCCGCCATTGAGTGAGTCGTTACCCGCGCCACCAAGCAATTTATCATTACCCGCACTTCCGCTTAACGTGTCATTTCCGGCACCGCCATTTAATATATCGTTGCCATTCTTGCCGTAGAGTTTATCGTTGCTTGCGCCGCCCAAGATTGAATTGGCGAGCGCATTACCCGTGATATTGAGCTTAGAAGTCGCCGAGCCGTCAATCGTCACCAAGTCGGAATAATTCGTTGCATTGAAAGTTTTAGTCGCGGCGGAAAGTGTTACAGAAGTTTTGTTTCCATTGAAGCGACCGTCCTTTGTGTAAATAAATTTTTTGTTGTCGGCGAAGGTGATGACTTTGTCCGAGCCGTTGAGAATCGTCAAACTGTTTTCGCTATAGGTTAAGACAACTTTATTGTTGGCAACCGAGAAGATGGCGTCGCCGAGACTGCTACTTACGCTGATTTTATCCGTACCTGGTGTGTAGTCGGCGATTGTGTCGTTACCCGCGCTGAAGACGAACAAATCTTTTCCTGTACCGCCGTGAAGTGAATCATTACCTGTGCTACCGATTAGCGTATCATTGCCCGCGCCACCGCTCAAAGTGTCGTTGCCGTTTCCGCCATTGAGTGAATCGTTATTCGCGCCTCCGAGCAATTTGTCATTGCCCGCGCCGCCGCTCAAAGTGTCGTTGCCGTTTCCGCCATTGATTGAATCGTTATTCGCGCCGCCGACCAGTTTGTCATTGCCTTTGTCGCCTTCGACCGAAGCATTTTTTGCCGCAATGTTCAAGGTATCAGCTCCGCTCGTGCCGACGAATTTTTTGCCTTTCATGTCGCCCGTCAATTTGACTGTGTAACCGCTGGCGTTGGATTTGATTGAAGCGTTCGCACCGAGTACGTTTGCATTGAGCGTGAGCGTTTTGTTTTCGGGCAGGGAAAGTTTTGCATTTTTAATCAGCCCGCCGAGAGCAATTTGAGCGTCACCCGTCTTTTTGGCAGTGTAGACAATTTTGTTGTTTTCGAGGGTGTAGCCTGCGCTCGTGTCCGTGTGCAAGGTTGCGTTCGTGTCATTAACAGTCCACGTCGGAGCCAGAGTTGTGGGAACTGTAACATCATTGGCAAGCTTGAGGGTGTAGCCATCGGAGATAGTGACAGCTTTCTTATTGAGGTTAGCCGCCTTGAGGGTGACAGTAGTGCCGTCAACTTTAATGCCACTCGTCGATTTGATACCGGTGACAGTGAAGGACTTAGGAGCAGTCGCCTCTGTGTAGCTGACTTTGTTATTGGCGAGAGAGTAACCAGCAGTCGTGCTCGCAAAGTTGTAAGTCGCTTTGCCGGAAGAAACTTTGCTCCAACCTGCTTTAGTCGCTACCGGTGCCGCAACGTCATCAGCAAGTTTGAGAGTGAAGCCGTCGGAGATGGTGACAGCCTTTTTGTTGAGGTTAGCCGCCTTGAGGGTGACGGTCGAGCCGTCAACTTTAATGCCACTCGTCGATTTGATACCGGTGACAGTGAAGGACTTAGGAGCAGTCGCCTCTGTGTAGCTGACTTTGTTATTGGCGAGAGAGTAACCAGCAGTCGTGCTCGCAAAGTTGTAAGTCGCTTTGCCGGAAGAAACTTTGCTCCAACCTGCTTTAGTCGCTACCGGTGCCGCAACGTCATCAGCAAGTTTGAGAGTGAAGCCGTCGGAGATGGTGACAGCCTTTTTGTTGAGGTTAGCCGCCTTGAGGGTGACGGTCGAGCCGTCAACTTTAATGCCACTCGTCGATTTGATACCGGTGACAGTGAAGGACTTAGGAGCAGTCGCCTCTGTGTAGCTGACTTTGTTATTGGCGAGAGAGTAACCAGCAGTCGTGCTCGCAAAGTTGTAAGTCGCTTTGCCGGAAGAAACTTTGCTCCAACCTGCTTTAGTCGCTACCGGTGCCGCAACGTCATCAGCAAGTTTGAGGGTATAACCGTCGGAGATAGTGACAGCCTTCTTGTTGAGATTAGCCCCCTTGAGAGTAACAGTCGAACCGTCAACTGTGATACCACTCGTCGATTTGATACCGCTGACAGTGAAGGACTTAGGCGCAGTCGCCTCTGTGTAGCTGACTTTGTTATTGGCGAGAGAGTAACCAGCAGTCGTGCTCGCAAAGTTGTAAGTAGCTTTGCCGGAAGAAAGAGCATTCCAACCCGCGTCCGTTGTTGAAGACTTAGTAACATCGTTGCCGAGGGCGAGAGAGTAGCCCGTGCCGCTTATCGTCACTTCGCTTCCGTCAAGGGAGGCCGCTGAGAACGTGACGACTTTGCCGTTCAAGCTAACGCCGTCGAGGGATTTAACTCCGCTGACAGTAGCTAAAGTTTCGCCGCCACTTGCCGCTACGTAGCTGATTTTGTTCTCTGAGAGCTTGTAACCCGCCGAAGTGGAAAAATCTTTGTAAGTTGCGACTTTATCGCTGTAAGTCCAACCCGCTTCCGTCGTTGAAGTCTTAGTAACGTCATTGCCGAGAGCGAGAGAATAACCCTTACCGCTAATTGTAACATCTTTACCGTCGAGAGCGGCGTTAGATACTGTGACGACTTTGTCATTCAAGCTAACGCCGTCGAGGGATTTAACTCCGTTTACTGTGACTAAAGTTTCGCCGCCGCTCGCAGATACGTAGCTGATTTTGTTATCGGCAAGTGTGTAACCCGCAGAAGTGGAAAAATCTTTGTAAGTTGCGACTTTATCGCTGTAAGTCCAACCCGCTTCCGTCGTTGAAGTCTTAGTAACGTCATTGCCGAGAGCGAGAGAATAACCCTTACCGCTAATTGTAACATCTTTACCGTCGAGAGCGGCGTTAGATACTGTGACGACTTTGTCATTCAAGCTAACGCCGTCGAGGGATTTAACTCCGTTTACTGTGACTAAAGTTTCGCCGCCGCTCGCAGATACGTAGCTGATTTTGTTATCGGCAAGTGTGTAACCCGCAGAAGTTGAAGAATCTTTGTAAGAGGCAACGTTGTTGTCGTAAGTCCAACCCGCATTCGTTGTCGAAGACTTAGTAACATCGTTGCCGAGAGCGAGAGTGTAACCCGTGCCGCTTATCGTCACTTCGCTTCCGTCAAGGGAGGCATTGGAGACCGTGACCAATTTGCCATTCAAGCTGATGCCGTCGAGAGATTTAACGCCGCTGACTGTGACCAGAGTTTCGCCGCCGCTCGCATTAACATAGCTGATTTTGTTGTCTGCAAGTTTGTAACCCGCAGAAGTTGAAGAATCTTTGTAAGAGGCAACGTTGTTGTCGTAAGTCCAACCCGCATTCGTTGTCGAAGACTTAGTAACATCGTTGCCGAGAGCGAGAGTGTAACCCGTGCCGCTTATCGTCACTTCGCTTCCGTCAAGGGAGGCATTGGAGACCGTGACCAATTTGCCATTCAAGCTGATGCCGTCGAGAGATTTAACGCCGCTGACTGTGACCAGAGTTTCGCCGCCGCTCGCATTAACATAGCTGATTTTGTTGTCTGCAAGTTTGTAGCCCGCCGAAGTTGAAGAATCTTTGTAAGAGGCAACGTTGTTGTCGTAAGTCCAACCCGCGTCCGTTGTTGAAGACTTAGTAACATCGTTGCCGAGGGCGAGAGAGTAGCCCGTGCCGCTTATCGTCACTTCGCTTCCGTCAAGGGAGGCATTGGAGACCGTGACCAATTTGCCATTCAAGCTGATGCCGTCGAGAGATTTAACGCCGCTGACTGTGACCAGAGTTTCGCCGCCGCTCGCATTAACATAGCTGATTTTGTTGTCTGCAAGTTTGTAACCCGCAGAAGTTGAAGAATCTTTGTAAGAGGCAACGTTGTTGTCGTAAGTCCAACCCGCATTCGTTGTCGAAGACTTAGTAACATCGTTGCCGAGAGCGAGAGTGTAACCCGTGCCGCTTATCGTCACTTCGCTTCCGTCAAGGGAGGCATTGGAGACCGTGACCAATTTGCCATTCAAGCTGATGCCGTCGAGAGATTTAACGCCGCTGACTGTGACCAGAGTTTCGCCACCGCTCGCATTAACGTAGCTGATTTTGTTATCGGCAAGTGTGTAACCCGCAGAAGTTGAAGAATCTTTGTAAGAGGCAACGTTGTTAGAGAAAGCCCAGCCTGCAGAAGTCGTTGAGGTCTTAGTAACATCACTGCCCAGCGCGAGTGTATAACCATCACTGATTGTAACATCTTTAGCGTCAAGAGCCGCCGCCGAGACCGTCATGACCTTATCTTTTAAGAAAAGGCCGTCGAGGGATTTAACACCAGTAACTGTTATTAATGTTTCATTGGGCGTTCCGTAAGTTGCCGTTGTGCCATTGAGTGTCCATTTATTTTTAAAAATTTCAGTGCCCTCAATATTAATGGCGGATAAGCTTGCGGCATCGACCAAAGTTATTGTTTCTTCACCGACATTGACAAGAATATCTGAGCCGCTGTCTTGAATTAAGTAAGTATCTTTGCCGTTGCCTATTTTCAAAGTCGAAATCGTATTGAAACCATAAACTGTGTCATTGCCGTCGCCTACGTTATATTCAAATAAAGTGTACTCGGCAAAGATGCCATTAATTATTAAATCGTTGCCTTTATTGCCAGCTATCGTATTGTTGGCTCCTTCGTCAATCAAAATCAAATCGTTATCTGCGCCGCCGTTGACTACATTATAATTTCCAATAAGCTCTAAGAAGTCTTCACCAGCTCCCATTTCGATTAAATTGTTATCGCCGATATTTTCCAGATAATCATCGTCTTTTCCGCTCAAAATCAAATTAGAATCGCCTATATTGTTAATTATGTTGTTGCCGTCGCCCGCGTTGATTGTCATGTTGGAGCCGCCGTTCATAAAGTAATCGTTGCCCGCGCCCGTTTGAATAACTGTGTAAAGATTAAAATTAGTCTCGATAGAGTTGTTGCCGTTCCCCGCTGTCACGGAGAAATTTTCACCTTCAGCATGAATGAAATTGTCGCCTGCGCCCAGATTAATCGCTACATTGTTGCCGAAACTTTTAACTAAATCATTGCCTTCGCCCGTTTGAATGGAAACGCTATCTCCCATGCTCCAAACGACATCCGCGCCGCCGCCGCTCTGAATTGAAACATTATCGCCCATATTAATGATGCTGTCACTGCCGTCACCTGTTTGAATAGAAGTTCTGTTGCCAAGATTGTCGATATAATTGTTGCCGTCGCCCGTCAAAATCGTCACGTCGGAACTTTCGCAATTTGTCACGCTGTTATTGCCGTCGCCCGTGTTTATCAAAACTCTGTCGGATTCTTGATTGCCTATGGTGTCATTGCCTGTGCCGCCGTCGATTGTCACGTCGGGAGAATTGAGATTGCCTATAATGTCGTTGCCGTCGCCGCCGAGCATCGTCACATTGGAGGAGTTGTAGTTTTCAATAGTGTCATTGTTTTCACCGCCATCCATCAAAACGAAGTTCTCGGCGTTGTTTACAAGAATGTCATCACCTTGACTGCCCAATAACGTGGTGACAATAATACCGTCGGTTGTAGTGTCTAGGTTGCTAACGTAAGCCTTTATCAGAGAGTCATAACTTGCGTCTTCGCTAGCAACGTTGTTGGAGTAAGCAGCCATGAGCTGATTGTCCACGTGCCTAGAATTGGAGTTCCGGTTGGGATAGGTATGAGAATTGACATTATTAACATGCTCCATTTTTCTTATTTTAATTTCATGACCTATAATCAACCCTATCCCCACGCCTGCGGCAACTCCGGCCCATATAGGTGCACCTAAGACTTCGGTGACAGCAATAACACCTCCTGCCATTATTGCTCCGCCGACAGCTGCAAGATCCAACGCCGTCGTACCTCCCTTAATGTCCCTTTCTTGGGGACTTAAGGTATCGTCTAAAAGTACGTCGGTTATTTCCCAGACCTTCTTATTCGCATCAAGAAGATCTATAGCAGTAGCTGCTTCTGACAAGGCCTCCCCTACCACATTCTGAGGAATATTCGGGTCAGTTAATACTGTTGTGGCGGCTTTTCCCATTGCCGTGACGGAGCCATTGCGAATCTCTCTGACTTTGCTAAGCGTAGGATACCGTGATTCGTTTGGTCTGAAAAGGTCATCGTAAGAACCGCCGCTATCAAGATACTCCTTCACTTTCGGAAATCTGTTTTCAAGACCGGGAAGCGCGTCAAAGTATTGTTTTTTAAACTGAAGTCTCTTATATTCTTGAGAGTAACAAAAATTTTCATCAGACAGTCTTTTTTCGAAGACGTCTATTCGGTCGTTAATGTCCAGCAAACCTTCTAAGTGGCTGTACAATTCGGAGATGTCACTCATATCAGTATCGTTTAAATTGTTCAGATAATTGTATTGCGCTCTCATCAGCTCAACTAATTCGTTCTTATCTTGTTCGGAAAAAACGCTACCGTCGTTCTTAAAATATTCGCTCTCTAGGCCGTTTCTGACAATATCCATAAGGACATCGTTATTTTGAAATTTACTTAAGCTGGCGTTCAAATTTTCGCGAAGAAAACCTTTGAATTCGTTCAAAGCATTTTGGCGTTTTTTTTCAAGACCGGAGCCGTCTTGATCGCCGTTAGTGACTGTATCGTTGTCCGCGCCGCCATTAGCCGATGAACCTCTACCGTAGTTATTGATAAGGTCTTTGTCCTCGTTGCCTTCGACTGTGCAATTTGAGCCGTAGCATTGGATAGAATCGTTGCCTTTGCCACCCTTTACGCTGTTATTTGGAGCTTCGGGCGGACAATCGAAAATGTATTCAATTATGCCGCCGTTAATGATTTTATCGTTGCCGGTGCCTCCGTCAATTGTGGTTTCGGAACCGTTGTTGTAAATTATGTCCTTACCAGGACCGCTGTCGATAGAATTTTTAGTGGAATTGGTTTTGGGAGTAACAATAGTATCGTTACCGTCGCCAGCTCGAAGCGTGCAAATCCCACCTTCTAATCTAATATTTGAATTTTTGTGGGAACGATTCACTACTTGAACGACTGAATTGTTACTACTGCTTTGAACTTCATCATAGCCGAGATAGTAATCTTTGTTGTCGGAATCTATCGTCGGGATTTCAATTTCATCCGAATCGATATAATCTTTAATGGTAATGGAACCTTCGCCTATTTTGAGAATAAGATCGCTACCTCTTATTAATGTGTCGTTAACCATCGCGCCGTCGATTAAACTGATTAATGCATCCCTAGAAACAACATCATCACCGTCACCAGGTGCATATTCGTAAATGTATTCGGTATCGTTTCCTTTATCGCGAAGATTGACTGAATCATTACCTTTGCCGCCGCGTATATAGTAATTTGAGCCCAAAACTTCTATTGAGTCATTGCCGTCACCGGCGTCGATTGTTACGTTGTTGCCATAGCTACTGTCGATTGTATCAGAGCCGCCGCCGGCCTCTATTGTCACATCTTTGGGAATGACAATGAAAAGGTCATCATCGCCGCCGTTGTTAATGATTAAATCATTGTCATCGCCTGTGCTTATTGAAACTTGCGAGCCGCTGTTTGTAATGGTGTCTCTACCTGTGCCGCTACCTATTACAACATTCGCGGCACCGTTTGCGATAGAGTTGTTACCGTCGCTTGCGTTGACTGTTACATTTGAGCCCCAGTTATTGATAATATCGTCGCCAGTGCCACTATTTATTGTTGTATAGTCGCCGCTGTTACGAATTAAGTTATTGCCATTTCCAACGTTGATTTTTGTATATTCTCCTCTGCAACCCCAAGAATCAAAAGAATTTCTAATGGTATTGTTGCCGTCGCCCGCGCTGATTAAGATATGGTTTCCGCCTACATTTTGTAGTGAATTATCGCCGTCTCCTAGATTTATTGTGACGTTATTGGAGTAATGAGCAACGCCGCCTGAAGTATAAGTGCCAATATAGATGCTGTCATTGCCAGTGCCACTATTGATTGAAATATTGTTGCAACAACTACTATAAATTTCGTCGTTGCCGGAGCCGCTGTTTAGTGTGACATTATCGCCGTAGTTATTAATTGTATCGTCGCCTTCGTCTGCGTCTAAGGTGACATTTGTTCCGTCGTTGGTGATATAATCGTTGCCCGCGCCGCTTTTTATGCTGTTTTGCTCGCCTCCAAAAGCATAAATGGAATCATTGCCGTCACCCAAGTCAATGATATTGCCGCTAGCGTGGTTATAGACAGTATCGTCACCTGCGCCCCCATTGATTGACAGCCCATCGCCGTAATAATTGTAAAGTGAATCGTTACCTTCGCCAAGATTTATTGAGCCAATGTCGCCGTCGTAGTTATAAACAGTGTCATCACCTGCGCTCCCATCTATTGACAACGAGTCGCCGTAGTTTTCAATATAATCATTGCCGTTGCCGCCGAGAATAGTGAGATTGTCAAGCTCATTGCTTATACTGTCGCCACCATCTTTTAATCTGATAATTCGCGGGAGATTAATTTTCTTACCGTTGATATTAATTTTATCAAGATATTTTTGGTCAGTTTTGAGTAGGATTTGTTCTTCGCCAACCGTGACGATAATATCTGTGCCGCTTAACTGAGTTGAATAATTATCGTCGCCGCCGTTTATTTGAAGTGTAGTGTTCGTACTGAAGCCTTCAACTGTATCGAAACCATCACCAGAGTTGTAAACAATCAGATTATTCTGCGCGGCGGCGTCCAAGCTGATAAAGTCATCGCCTTGACCGCCATTAATTGTTACCGAGCCTCCGCTGTTAAAAATTGTATCGTTATCTCCACCAGTCGAAATTGTGACATTGGAAAGATAATTTTTAACGAGATCCGCTTCATCAGTCACGCCGGGTTCAAATATCATATCGAAATCAAATTTATTGCTATCTTTGTCGACTATATTCAAAGTATCGCTGAGAACGCCTCTTTCAATGGTTAATGTGTTTTGTCCGACAGTCAAGAAAATATTTTCGCCGTCCGAACTTATCTTATTAATCTCATCGGCTAAAATTTGAATCGTGGAATTTTTGTTAAAGCCTTTTATTATGTCATTACCGTCGCCTGCGCTATAGACAATAAAATTATTAGAGGAATTGAGACTGATTAAATCGTCGCCCTTACCTGTGTTTATGGTTATATCGGAGCTGTTAGCTTCGGTCGAAATTGTATCATTACCGTCGCCAGTCGAAATCTTTACAGAGTTGCCTTCGCTTTTGATACTGTTGTTACCGTCGCCAGCGTCAATAGTAGAATTGGAACTATACCCGCTAATTGTGTCGTTGTCGTCGCCAGTCGAGATTTTGATAGCGTTGCTCCAGAATTCAATTTTATTTTTCCCGTTACCTGCGTCTATCGTAGTGTTATAGCTGTATGTAGTAATCGTATCATTACCATCACCAGCCGCAATCTTTACGGTATTTCCGCCCCACATATAAATTTCATTGTTGCCGTTGCCAATGTTTATTGTGGCATTGGAGACATCGCCATAAAATTTGTCGTCGCCATCGCCAGTGGAAACGTTTATAAACTGTCCGCCCCAGCTGTCAATTCTGTTATTTCCACTGCCACTAGTTACCGTAACGTTGGAGGAATATCCTGTAGAAATGGTGTCGTTGCCCGCACCCGTGTCGATTGAAACATCCGAACTGTTATTGCTAATAGAATCGTTAAGGTCTGTTCCCGAAATAACCGTATTGCTGGTATTGTTTTCGATTGTAGCCATAAAAATCATCTCCTTACCCTTTTGTCATCATCATTGCCCTCGAAATTTAGCTTTTTAGGGCAAAAATTTGTTTTAAGCTTCTGTGCAGCACCCCACTATACATTCAAAATTTTCAGACATTATAACAGGAAGATTTTAAAAAGTCACGGACAATTTTAAATTATTTTACCGTATCAGTCTTTACTTTCAACTTCCAAAAGCTCGAAATTATCGGTAAGTCTTCCGTTCGCCATGCCCGATATTTTTCCACTATGAACAGTTTCATACAGGTAGTGCTCACACTAAAGAATTAAAGCTCAGGACAAAATGAGTACCACCTAAATGCTGTAAGGTGCAATTTTCATAATTAGCTTTGTCGGCGTCGTAGGGAATAAGTTTCCTATTTCGTTCGATTGCGGGATTGGGTTGCGGCACGGCGGACAATAAACTTTGTGTGTAAGGGTGCGCGGGATTGGAAAAAATTTCCTTAGTCGAGCCGGTCTCAACCAGATAGCCTTTGTGCAAGACGCCAATTCGGTCGGAAATGTATTTGACCATGCTCAAATCGTGCGCGATGAAAAGATAGGCGCAGTGGGTTTCGTCCTGAATGTCCTTCATGAGGTTGACGACTTGCGCTTGAATGGAAACGTCGAGCGCCGAAATGCATTCGTCAGCGATAATAAGTTTCGGATTCATGACGAGGGCGCGAGCAATCCCTACCCTTTGCCTTTGACCGCCCGAAAATTGTTGAGGATACCTTTCGGCGTGCGCGGGCGATAGTCCAACTTTTTTCAGAATGTCGCCGATAATTTGATTGCGTTCTTTGCGGTTCGAGTACAACTGGTAAATGTCGAGCCCTTCGCCGATAATGTCGCCGATTTTTTTGCGCGGATTCAAACTTGACATTGGGTCTTGGAAAATCATCTGCATATTTTTGCGGAGCATTCGGCGCGTTTTGTTATTGAGGTCGCCGGAAATTTTCATGTAGTTGAAAGTAATTTCGCCGTCAGTGGGGTCGTAAAGTCTGATGATACTGCGCCCGACGGTCGTTTTGCCGGAGCCGCTCTCGCCAACAAGCCCGTAAGTTTCGCCGGGATAAATTTCAAACGAAACGCCATTGACCGCTTTGACCGTGAACGAGCGTGAAATTTTGAAATGCTGACAGAGATTTTCAACTTTAAGCAACGGTTCAGTCATAATGCGCCGCCTTTCTCGAACGTTCTAAGCGCGATTTTAATTCGGGCGGCAAATCGACTTTAGGGGCGTCGGGGTGCAATAGCCATGTTGCCGCGTAATGGGTCTCGGAAATTTTGAACATAGGCGGCTCGGCAAGCTCATCAATTTTCATAGCGAACTTATTTCTTGCCGCAAAGGCGTCGCCTTTAGGTTCGTGCAAAAGATTGGGCGGGCTACCTGGAATCGAATATAATCTGCTGTCATCGATTTGCAAATCGGGCATAGCGGAGAGCAAACCCCAAGTGTACGGGTGGCGCGGGTCGTAAAAAATTTCCTCGACCGTGCCGACTTCGATAATTTTTCCAGCGTACATGACGTTGACATAATCGGCAACCTTCGCCACGACGCCCAAATCATGCGTGATATAAATCACCGACAAGCCCATTTTAGTTTGAATGTCCTTGATTAAATTCAAAATGCGCGCTTGGACAGTGACATCAAGGGCGGTGGTCGGTTCGTCGCAGATTAAAATTTTCGGCTCGCAGGAAAGAGCAATCGCAATCACGACGCGTTGACGCATACCGCCCGAAAGTTGATGAGGATAATTTTTCATGCGCTTTTCCGCGTCGAGGATACCAACCAGATTTAGAAGTTCCAAAGCTTTTTGGTCAGCGTCCGCTTTGGAAATTTTTCTGTGCAGGAACATAGCTTCGGTAATCTGGTCGCCGATTTGCATTGTCGGATTTAAACTCGTCATCGGGTCTTGGAAAACCATAGCGATTTGTTGCCCGTTAATTTTCTGGCGCAACTCCCTTTTCGGCAAAGTCAGCAAGTCAATCGCGCCGTAAAAAATATTTCCGCTGTTGATGACGCTATTTGAATCGAGAAGCCCGACAACCGCTTTCATCGTGACGGATTTTCCAGAGCCGCTTTCGCCGACAAGCGCAACAGTTTTCCCGCTCGGCAAGTCGAAATCAACGCCGCGTATCGCGTGAATATTTCCGGCGTTCGTGCGGAAAGTTATATCGAGATTTTTAATTGTAAGAATATTTTCCATTACATGTCCTCAAGTTTAGGTGCTAAGGCCTCGCGGAAGCCGTCGCCGATTAAATTGAATCCCAACATCAGAATTGCTAAAACGCATATTGGCGGCAAAATCTGATACGGCAAAATAGTTATGTTGCCAAAGCCCGCTTCAATCAGCGAACCGATTGAGCATTGCGGCAGGACTATCCCGACGCCTACGAAACTTAGAAAAGCTTCGGTGAAAATCGCGACGGGGATTGAAAACATAACTTGCGTAATTATCGGGCCGATTGTGTTCGGCAAAATCTGCTTAAAGATAATGTGGAATGAACCTGCGCCAAGCGTCCGACTTGCAAGAACGTATTCGCGCTCCTTCAACTTCAAACACTCCGCCCGCGCAATTTTACTCATGCCAATCCATTCGGTGACCAAAAGTGCCGCGATAACAAGCCCGATACCCTTCGGCATGAAAATCGCTAGGATTGAAATTATTACAAGCGTAGGGATTGAGCCGATTATTTCGATAGCGCGTTGCAAAACATTATCGACCGTGCCGCCGAAAAAGCCCGAAATCAATCCGTAGCTCGTCCCGATTAGCATATCAATAAAAATCGCTACGAACGCGATAATCAAAGAAACCCTCGCGCCTTGCCAAGTCCTCGTCCAAAGGTCGCGCCCCATATCGTCAGTCCCAAATATAAATGTCCTGTCGGAAAAATTTTGCTCACCAACCCCGCCTATTTGCGGCGATAAACTTTTAGCGATAATCTCTTTGCCGCTCGAATCGGTCACAGAAACAATTTCATCGTAAGCGTAGGTGCTCACGACCGGCGCGAAGATTGCAAAAATAATTATGACACTAACAAGAATTAGCCCCGTGACTGCAAAGCGATTGCGTAGGAAATGAGTTGCAACGCCCTTCCAATAGCCTTGCGAGGCAAAATTTTCGTCAACATCAATGTCGCGGTCGCTAATGAATTCAAAATCAGTTTTCTGCGGCGTGTACATACTCAGCCTTCCTTCTTTGCCAAACGGACGCGCGGGTCAATTATGCCGTATAAAATATCCAAAACGAGCATTGCCCCGATATATAGCGCGGAAAATACTATGCCCAATGCCAAGACGTAATTATAATCGACGCCCTGTCCAGCTATCGCGTCAACCATTAACTTGCCCACGCCGTTTATCCCGTAAATTTTTTCGATAACCATTGCGCCCGTCAGCAAGTCGACCACTAGCGGCGCAATTACCGTCACTATTGGTATCAGCGCATTCCTCAAGACGTGCCGCCGAATCAATTCAAAGCCGTAAAGCCCTTTCGCTTCCGCAAGTTTGACGTAATCGCTGTTCATTACTTCAATCATTTCGTTGCGCGTGAATCGGGCGATAGTCGAGGTTGCAAAAAGACTTAGCGACATTGCGGGCATAATTGCCGACACTAAAAAATTCGACGGGTCGAAAAAGTACGGGAAGAATGGAATTTTATACGAGAAAAAATATTGCAGGAAAATCATAAAGACGTACGACGGGATGCACACGCCCAAAATCGAAACGAGAGTGCAGAAGCCGTCAAGAAATTTCCCGCGATTCAGTGCCGCAACTATCCCGATTGCAAGCCCGACCATTGTCCCGAACAAAATCGACAGCACGCCGATTTTAAACGAATTCCAAAGGCACGCCGTCAAAATCGGCTTAATCGGTGCGCCGTTGTAAAGCGATGTGCCGTTGCCGAAACTGCCGCTCAATAGTAGCGACATATAGTCGGCGAATTGTACCAAGATTGGCTTATTAAGTCCGAGTTCCTCGCGCTTTTGCAAAATCATTTCGGCACTCATTCTCTCGACCGGGAACGGGTCGCCCGGCATTATCCTTATCAGCACGAATAGCACAAAAATTATCGCAAATAGCGTCAGCACCGACATTAAAATTCTTTTCGTTACGTATCTCGTCATGTCAATTTTTATTCACACCTCTCAAGACAAAATAAAAAGCTTCGCATATGCTCGGATTGCATTTTATCAAATCAATCGCAACACTGCAAAGCTTTTATTTTTTTAGCAATCGTCGTCTTCTATGAAAAAGCCGCCGCTTTGTACCTCCGACTTAGAAAATTCTTTAGGTGCGGAAATTTTTTCGGGCAAAACTATTTCCCACTCGGCATCGACCGCTTTTAGTACGGATTTAAAAATATTTTCGCGTGAATCGCCGCGCCACTCGACGCCCTTGTTTGCGACGAAAATTTTCAGCGCGGACATCGAAACCGAGCCGAAGTCTGCAAGTTGAATCATCAAAGCACAATCGGCGGGCGCGGGATTTTTCTTGCGTTCCAAGCGCGACAAAATTGCTCTGAAAATCAGCGGGTGGAAAGTTGTTCCGCCGCGAGTTGAAAAGGGTACGTTCAGCAAATTTAATCGGCTTAACTTCGTGAACTCCTCGAATAAATTTTCCGCGTCGATTTCAGGCAATCTCACTAAGCCCGCTTTGAATCGTCCAAGCTCAAACCCGCCAATTTCTTTCAGCTCGCGAACTTCAAGCGAAATTTTTTCCGTGATGACGTTTTCTTCTGCCGTGCGTCGCGGCGAACCCAAAACTAATTTGTACTGCTTGCCGCTCGTCGCCGTCGCCAGCAAAGCCGATAAATTTATTTCCTGCGCAAAGTAAAAGTTGCCGCCAAGTTTGATTAGCCCTTCCGTCAGAAAAATTTCGTCGCCGCGTTCGATAAAGTCAAGCCCGCTGATTATCCCGTCGCCGAATTCCGAAAAGTTCAGCCGTAAAAATTCTCGCGGAAATTTCTCAATCGCTCTTAGTTGCGTCGCTGTCAAAATCGAACGCCGCTCGAAGCGCAATTCTTTTCTGCTTAACATGAAATCACCCAACCTACTTGTCGCCGTTGAAGAAGGTTTGCAAATTTTCATCTTCGTAGCTCTCGAAATGCCTTTTGACGGGCAACAAATATTCAATGGCTCCAGCATTTTTCCTGACAAAAATTTGATAGACGTTGAACCCGTAACCGCTTTTTGCATCGAGCGCGGCAAGGCAGAAAATCGGCTGAACTTCCCCTTTATATTCAGGCAACTCAATCTCCTGAAGTTTTTCGCCAATTTGCTTTTCCAAAAGACTTCTGCTGTAAGTGGTCTCGTCAGCCATGAGCTTTATAACTTCGGCGAGTGTAAATTTCTCCGCCTCGTTCTTGTCGAAGTGATAAGGAACTTCGCGTTCAATGCGATTATTTTCCCCGCGCACTAAAAACTTGGCGTCGTTAGTCTCCTTTGGAAATTTCTTCAAGTCCAAAGTGTCGTTATGTCCGAGCAAAATTTTTTCGTTGCCGTCGAGAATGTTGTTGACGGTGTAAATGCGGCGGTTGCGATTCGCTTCGATAATTGTTTTGTATTTGCCCAAAGCTTTTGCGTCGCGGACGTATTCAATGCTACCGAGTATGCAGTATTTTTTCAGAACGATACTATCGACTTGCTGGCGATTTTTGGGATTGCGCCTTTGAGCGATGCGCATTTGCTTGCCCGGCACAAATTCTTTGAACAGGTCGCGGAACTTATTTATCTTGCAGGATTGCCCGCTGAGCCGATATTTATATTTCATAAGTTCGGCGTCGGCGTAGTGGTTGAGCAACGTTTTCAACAGCGCGTAGAGGTCGGGCAAAAGTATCCTACTTATTTCGCGAATCGTTATTTCGACGCCGTCCATTGGGTTGGTTTTGGTCTGGAGTTTCCCATTATCGCGCACGCTCAAATAATATTCTTCGGCATTGCGCACGAAAATTTTCTTATTCTTCTCGAAGTCGACGTTGACCCAATTCGATTTGAAAAACTCAATCTTAATCGCCTCAGCGAGTTGCCACAGATAATAAAAATTCCGCTTGATTTTAATCCGCTCGTTTTTCATTTTGTACTCAGCAAATTTCGTCGGAATATAATCTTCAACTTGCGCGTAACTCTTTTCAAAATTCTCGTAAATCTTCTCCTTGTTGGCGTAATCTAAATCGATTTGGCTTAGAATGTCGTCGTCCTCGTCGGGAATCAGGTCGTACATCAGCAAATTTTCTTCTTTTTTCAAGTTCGCCGCGATTTTCATCTTGAGCATTTGCAAAATCCGATACGTTATGTTGTTGCCGCCGAAATTTGAATCGCCGCTTTCAAAATCGGTCTCAAGGCGCACGACTGCCCAATCATTGCCCTGCTCAATCGAGTAGTTGCAACTGGCGAGGTCGGTCGTGCCGCCGCCGCAATCCAAAATCAAAATCTTGCCCGATCTCTCGCTGACGTTTTGTAGTTTCTTTGCTATATGGTGATAGACGGTCGCCAAGCCCTCGTCCAAGCTGTTTTTGTCGACTTTGTAGCCGAGCGGCGCGAAAATTTTCCCCATTTCGTCCAGGAATTTTTTACGGAGTTTAACGGGCGCAGTCATATGCAAATTTCTAAACTTCAACTTGAATTGCTGTTCGGCCGCCTCGACCACGTAAAGTAAATAATCGCGCAAAATTTCCCGCCGTGTTATTCGAGCAGTCTCGCGCCCGTCGGTAACTTCCTCCACAGTATCAAGCGAATTTATCCAGCGTTTTATCTCGTAAAAGACCGTCGACGCGGTGTTATAGCCCGCCGATATTATTTCGCGTTTCGCCTCGTAGCCGTGCTTGAAAGTTACGATTCCGTCGCGGCAACTCTCCACGTAAACTATCGTCGGCAAAATCTCCGCAAATTTAATATCATCGCTCGTCACGTCGCGGAAAGTCACTTGTTCGGGCTCGCCGTCCCTAGCCAAATTGTAGGTGCCCGCGGTCGTGTTGCTCGTGCCGAAGTCTATGCAAAGCGGCTTGTCGGTGACTTCCAGTTGGCGATACTCAATATTAAATTCAATCGTCCAAACTGAGCCGCCGTAACTCGCCGCCATTGATTGCGACATCGGGCGCGAAAAAAATTTTTTAGACGCCGCCGGAATTAGAATCGCCGAAAAAATTTTGCGGTTGATGAGTTTTTCTTTGTCAATCATTTTCCAATCGAAGACGAGGTGCGGCAAAATATTTTTAACGCCGCGCTCTTCGACAACGCCGTCTTCGACGTGACCCACTGCGGCAATTTCCCCGTCGAGAGTAGCAATCGCCGCCAGCCCGCGATAAATTTCTTTGCCTTCGGGTATGCTCAAATAAAATTTGTCCTTGACCGTGACGGGGTTGTTCTCGAAAATTTCCAGCGTGTCGGATATGTCGAAGTCCAAATCGTTCGCCGAAATTTTCTGCGCGGCGTCGAATAGTGCTTGCATCTGCCCGAATGTTAATTTTGCAATTTCGGATTCGATTTCTTTTGGCGGCTCGATTGGCTCGGAAGATTTTTTCGGGAAGACGAAATTTATTGCGTGGAAAAGTAGCGGCAGATATTCTTCGCGGCATTTCGCTGTGAGCGCGTCCAAATCAAATTCAAGTCCCGATACCTCAAGCACTTTTTCTGCGAAGTCGCGGACTATTTTGCCTTCGCGAATTTTCTCCGCGCTCAAAACTTTTTTAAGCTCTTCGGTTGACGATACGTTTTGGAATTCTTTGGGCAGAAAACTTGCGACTTTGTGAAAATCAACTTCGGTTGCGCTGTGGAAATTTGGGAAAACTTCCGCGAGATCCTCAAGATTTATTTCTTCAACCGAATTGGTTGCGCCGTCGGGGATTTTATTTTCGGGCAGAGGATTTGCCTCAGGGTAAACCGCGAAGACGTGGAAGAATAACGCCAGGACGCGACTTTTAATTTTTTTGTTCAGCTCCTCAACGTCGCAATCAAAGCCCATGCTCTCAACGCAACCTTTGAAAACTTGCCGCAAGTCATTTGGCTCAAGATTTTTCAAAGCCTCGTAAACGTCGTTGTCGGTGAGCATTTTATCAAAATTGCTGTCGGTCTCCGTAGCGATAATTTTTTCAATCTTAGCGACTTCAAGCCGCTGCTTATTCGCGCCAAGTTTCGGGACGACTTTTTTTGCGTCCGCCAAAACATTATCGTTGCGCAACGATTCTTTGAATGACATAATTTCCACTCCCATTACAAATTGCCTTTGGTCAGCGCGTTTATCACCCGCTCAAACGTCGCGGTCAATTCTGACATATTTTTTATCGTGAAGGAATTTTTTTCGCCGACCATTTTATTCAAGAAATTTTTATCAAAGCCCTTGCCGACTCCGATTGCGATAATTTTCAAGCCCTTATCGCGCAATTTCTTGGCGTAGGAAATAGTTCTGTCCTTGTCGTCGGGGTAGCCGTCGGTGACGAGCAACGCTATTTTTTGCCGCGTGGAATGCTCCACTTCATTATAAGCCGTCCGCAATGCCGAAACCATTTCCGTTGAACCGCACGCTTCTATCTCCATAAGTTTTTTCGTCAAAGCGTCCGTGTTATCGGTCAAGTGGCAGAACATATGCGGCGAGCTGTCGAAACTCATCAGCGATAACTTGTGAACGCTCAAGTCAATCATTTCTGTTATAAGTTTGCGGCAAGCGTTTTTGGCCTCAATCATTTCGTTGCCGAGCATACTTCCGGACGAATCAAGCATTAGCACCATATCTATTGGCTCCGTGCTCTCATGAATCGCCGTTTTGGTCGTCTTGTCAATCAGAGCCTCTTTGTAATTGCTTTCGTCTTGACTATCGGTCACGGTAACTTTCAACTGCTGATTCTCCGTGTAATCAAATTTCACGCGGACTTTGCTCTTACCCTTCGGCGCGGGCGGTAAATTCTTCAAAATCAGCGAGCCGCGAAAACGATGGAAATTTAAATCGGTCGCGCCTTCCGTGCCCGCCTCGTAGACGTTTACATCAATTTGCGTTTGGTTGTCGAAGGTCGTGACGTATTCCTTGACGACGGAGCATTTACTATAGGGCGTGTCCTTTGCCAAGATTCGGTCGAAAATAAGTTTCTTGCCGTCGTTGCCTAAAACTTCAATGCCTAAAGAGTGCGCCAATATACTTTCCAGATTTATGCCGCCGCTCTCTACGCCGCCGCTTTTAGCCTCAGCAACTCGCGCCGCGCCGCTCACTACCAACTGACTGAGCGGCAAATCGTCATCGGGCTTGATTCCCAAATCTTTTTCAATGCGCTCCTTTATGTACGGGATAAAGCACGTGCCGCCCGCCAATATCACGTGGCCTATATCTTGTGGCTTGAAATTTTTGTTATCTTTGACGAAGGCGTTGAGTTGATTGAAAATCCTATCGAACAGCGGCTTGCAAGCCCTCTCAAAAGCTTTGCGCGTGAAAACAAAATTCAAATCGTAATTCTGCCCGCCGAGCGTCGTCAAATTTGGAATAATCACCTTGCATTCCGTATCGCCGCTCAATTCCTCTTTAGCGCGGCGAGCCTCAATCAAAAGCCGATTCATCAAGCGGTTATAATCGAAATCGTCAAGCCCCGCGCTTTTGGCGTCGCTCAACTTTATGCCCGCATCGTCTTCAATGTGGCGAATAAATTCCTTTTGAATGGCGCGGTCGAAGTCATCGCCGCCGAGTCGGTCGTCGCCGTCAATCGCAATCGCCCTGTATGTGTGGTTAGCGTGGTCTGCCTCCAAAACGCTCAAATCAAACGTGCCACCGCCTATGTCCACCACGAAAACTTTTTTATCGAGCTGCTTAGCGTGCACCGCTTCGATTGCCGCCGCCGTTGGCTCTTCCAAAATCCACATGACATTAAAGCCCGCCGCCGTACCTGCCTTGCGAGTTTCGTCGCGCTGATTGTCATTGAAATAAGCCGGAACCGTTATCACCGCGTCAATTTTCTCGTTATCATCGAGCCGCATATTTTGAATAAGTCGCCGCCGCACTTCCTTTAAAACTTCGGTAGCGACATCGGTCGGCGTGTAAGTCCGCTCGCCGCATTTCCATTTCTTATCGAGTTCAAAATTCCCAATGTAAGTTTTGGCGGAACGAATCATGCGCGAAGGCTCCATAACTCCGCGAGATTGCGCCGGCTGTCCCACGATAACTTTGTTATTTTCGTCCGTGTAAATCACGCTGGGCAACATGGTCGCGCCGCCCGCAAATTTCAAAAGTTTTTTCCTGCCGTTGACAAAGTAGCAGGCAAGCGTATTGGTCGTGCCCAAGTCGATTCCTACAACCATAAAATTTTCTCTCCTTTGTGCTGATTTCATCTCGGCGAAACGTGCCGCGCCGCTGACGGCTAACTGATTCGACGGAAAGTCTTCATCGTTAATATTGTTAGCGGGCTTGATTCCCAAATCGCGTTCAATCCGTTTCCTGATATGAGGTATGGAAAACGTGCCGCCCGTTAAAATCACATGCCCTATATCTTGTAACTTGAAATTTTCATTGTTATTGACAAAGCTGTTGAGCCGATTAAAAATCCTGTCGAAGAGCGGCTTGCAAGTTCTCTCAAAATCTTTGCGCGTAAAACCAAAATCTAATAAATCGAAATCGAAGGGGTATATATCCGACATAAAAATTTCCTCTTCGTCGCTCAATAGTTCTTTGGCGCGGCGAGCCTCAATTAAAGTTAGATGCATCAATCGTTGATATTCAAAATAATCAATCCCTGTACTTTCCTCGTCGCTCAATTTTATGCCCGTGTCGTTCTCAACGTGGCGAATAAATTCCTGTTGAATAGCGCGGTCGAAGTCATCGCCACCGAGCCGGTCATCGCCATCAACCGCAATCACCCTGTAATTGTCATTGGCATTATCGAATTCTAAAACGCTTAAGTCGAAAGTGCTAGTGCCTATGTCCGCTACCAAGATTTTTTTGTCGGGTTGTTTGTCGTGAAAGATTTCAATAGCCGCCGCTGTCGGCTCTTCCAAAATCCATATGAAATTAAAGCCCGCTGCCGCACACGCTTTGCGAATTTCGTCGCGCTGATTGTCATTGAAATAAGCTGGAACCGTTATCGCTACATCGATTTCGTTATCGTCGCGCTGCATAATAATTTGCCGCTGCACTTCCTTTAAAATTTCGGTTGCGACATCGGTCGGCGTAAAAATTTGCTCACCGCACTTTTTGCTGAATTTAGGATTTCCAATGTGATTCCTGACCAAGCGAATCATGCGCGAAGGGTCTGTAGCTCCGTAAGATTGCGCACGTTGCCCCACGAAAATTTTCCCGCTCTTGTCCGCGTATATCACGTTCGGCAACGTTTTTTCGCCTCCCCCCAATGTAAAAAATCTTTTCCTCCTGCTGTTGACGAAGAAACAAGCACGCGTATTATTTGCGCCCAAGTCGATTCCTACAACCATAAAATTTTTCCCCTAATCATACGGATTACTTTTTTTTTCTTGAAAAAACAAAAAGTCGTTCGTATTGGTCGGCTCTTCCGCTTTGGTCGGCGTATTCAATTTGTCGCGAATGTCCTTGAGATAATCTCTGACAAATTTTTGGAAGTCGTCGCGGGTTTTGGCGTCAAGCTCGCCGATAATGTCATCGCGCAAAACGTGGGTTTTGGCGTCAAGCTCGTTGATAATGTCATCGCGCAAAATCCCAAGAAGCTCTTTAACCTGCGCGGGCAAATTTTCAAGCTCGCGGCGCAACGATTCATTTTCTGCGCGAAGATTTTCATTTTCTTTGAGCAAGCGGTCATTTTCCTCGCGAAGTGAAATATTTTCCTCATGCCACGCATTGCCAATTTCCTGCACGGTCGTCAAAATTTCTTTCAAGTCCTCAATGTTCTGCAACGCAATTCACCCCGCTAAAAATTTTTGAACTTGAGCAATTTTACCGCGCAACGTTATCACTTCAGATTTGTAATTGCGCGATTCCGCTTGAGCCTCACGCAAACTCGCCGCAAGATTTTGATAGCTGTCATTCAATCTTGAAATTTCGCCGCGCAATTTTGAAACTTCGCCGCGCAAATAATATCGCTCCGATTCAAGATTACTCCGCGCCTCTTGCGATTTCGCCAACTCCGCCGAAAGGTCTTGCCTTGTCTTTTTCAAGTCGTCCAATTCGCGCCAAGCATTACTCAATACCTGCCGAGTTTCTGCCAGCTCCGTATCGTTATGCTCAATATCTTTTTTGACGTTCGACAAAATTTCATGAGCCAAGCTGTTGAGTTCGTTGAACATTGCCGCAGGATTCTCGTCCATAATTAACCCTCCAATCGTATGAAATGCTGTTCGAGCACAATAAATTCCGTTTCGCCGTCGAGCGTCCGCCGTTCGCCGATTCGCAATCTCAATCGCCCGTCGCGCATCATTTTCATTTTGAGCATCGGCGATTCCTTTTTTTCGTACAGCGCGGGATTCAGTTGCACGCTGTCAAGGTAAGCTGCCTCTTCCCAATTCGCCGCGTCACCGAAAGTTTGGTATAATTCAATTTTCCACGCCGCCGCGTCCAAGTCCGAGAGCGAGAGCTTTTGATAAAGCGTCTCGAAACCTGCGGGCGAATTTTTTGCCAAACCTTGCCGCAAATTTTTTCCGAGCGCAAAGCACACGCGGTAGGGGATAGCGTTAATCGTCGTGACCTGCTTGCGTTTCTGTAAGTAATTTGCCGCGCCGCCCGCCACCACCAAATATTTATCTTCTAAGCCGTCGAGAAAATCTTCCACGTCCTCGAAGTCATAATCTTGCGCGTCGAAAAGCTCGCCGCCAAAATATTTCTCCAGCAGAATTCTGAAGTACGGAATTTTCAACGAACCGCCTAACGCCCAAATTTTAGTAACGTCCGACTTATCAAAGCAATCGTCCTGCTCGCTCAAATCCTCGAACAATTCATCAAGCAACGCGAAAATTTTCTCCCCGTAGCCCTCACTCTCAAGCAGGGCGTCAATATCTGCGCGGCGGAGAATAATTTTATCGAAATCGGCTTTGGAAAGAACATTTTCGGCGGGAAGCTCTTCGCAGAACTCGTCGGCGTAAACAGCCTCTTTAAATTTGCGGGTGAATTCCATTTGCAAATCGTCTTTGTTCTCGAATTCCCAAGCGGCGTCCAGAATCGTTTCGTACTTGGGCTTGAGAATTTTTTCGAGAATATCGCGGTCAATGTCGAGCCCGCCAAGTTTGATACCCGCCGCCGCTAACTCGTGAATTTCATCGCCCTCGATTTTTATAATGCTGACATCGAGAGTCGAGCCGCCCAAGTCGAAGACCAAATTAAGCGAGGCGTTCAAATTTTTTGCGGCGAAAACCGTCGCGAACGCCTCATTGATAACGCCGTCGACTTTGAACCCGACTTTAGTAGCGGCGTTGGTTATGATATGCCGCTGATTTTTCGTGAAAATTACGGGCACAGTCACGACGGCGCGAGCAATATCTCCGTCAGAAAAATTTCGCGTAGCCATGTCGTAAATCTTTTGGAAAACATCTTCGACAACTTCGGGCGCAGTCACTTCGCGATTTATTGACGGAATATTTTGCCGCCAATTTTTTTGTTCCAGCTTGCGTTTCAGTCCGATGATTAAATTTTCGGGCTCCATTGCGCTTTTGTTGAGCGCGGCTTGCCCGACCGCCTTTTGAAGCTCGCCCGCCTCATTTTTGCCGTAAAAAATTGCGTTGGGAGTATGAAAGGAGCCGTCGTCTTGGGTATTCAAGCGCACGCCCCTTAGCCTGTTTCGGTCGAGCTTAACGCATTTCAAATTGCACGCGCCGAAGTCAATCCCAAATAAAATTTCCGCCATACTCACACCGCCTTGTAAACGTTCATCACACCCGCATATTGTAAAAATTTTTGCTCTCCGAATTCGTCAATATAATTTATGCGATAGGGCAAGCGTTCAATTTCGGTTATGGTGCCGTTCAGCGTTTTGTCGTCGGTCTTCAAAGTTTGCGGCGACATGTTCTCGTAGTCTTCGGATTGAGCCTTTCTGCCCGAAGTGGTGTTGACGGTGTAAATCCCGCAACGCGCCAGATATTCATTGACTTTGGCGAGCAAGCCCGAATAAAATTTTTCAGAACCTGTCAGCCCGCGCTTTATGGCGATAAGGACGTTATCGAAAATTATTTTATGGAAGAGTTTAAAATAATTCGCGGTGACGGCTTCGCTAAGTTCGGAATCGTCGAGGTTATTAAGTTTCAACTTGTCGACGAATTTTTTTGCATTCCTCAGGTGGTCGGCGAAGAGTTCTTGAAATTTTTTACTCGTTTCGGGAGGATTGGCGGCTAAATATTTTTCAATGTCGCCCGTTGACAAAGCCGCTTTGATTTGCTTTAAAATTTGTTTGCGGTCATTGGGAATGAAAACGTCCTTGCGTTCGGGCAAATAGAAAATTTTTTCGGGCGGTTCAATTTCCTGTGGCTCGACCTGCGCGGGTGGTTCAATTTCCGTTGACGGCGCGGCTTGTTTTTTAAGCTCGGCGAGTTCTTTTTTGAGCGATTCAATTTCCGTTGACTGCGCGGCTTTTTCTTTGAGTTCGGCGAGTTCTTTTTTGAGCGATTCAATTTCCGTTGACGGTGCGGCTTGAATTTTGAGTTCGGCGAGTTCTTTTTTGAGCGATTCAATTTCGGCTGACTGCGCGGCTTGAATTTTGAGTTCTGCGAGTTCCTTTTTAAGCGATTCGATTTCGGCTGGTAGAGTGGAAGGTTGCGGCGCGGAGAGTTTTTGCCTTAGGTCGAACGTTTCCCTTTTGAGCAAATTGATTTCGGCTAAGAGCGGCGAAATTTGCGCGACGAATTTTTTAAGGTCTGCGAGTTCTCTTTTGAGCGAATCGACTTCGGGCGACGGCGCGGAAGTTTGCGGCGCGGCAACTTTTTGCTTGAGGTCTGCCACTTCTTTTTTGAGCGATTCATTTGACTTGCTAAGCGCGATGATTTCTTGCGCCTGTATTGCGATTTCTCTTTTGAGCGCGTTGACTGTTTCCGCCGATTGCGTGAACGAAAATTTCAGCGAATTGATTTCCTGTCCGAGTGACGAAATTTTATCGTTGAAAAATTCAAAATGGGATTCTGCCGCCTCGTTATAAGTTTGCAGATTTTGGCGCGTTATGTAATCGCTCAGCATGTGAAGTATTTCCTCGCGTATTTCCTCGCGCAAATTGTCATCGCCCTTTTTGAGCCAGCCGCGTATCTCGCGCTTGTCCGTTTCAAAGTAAAACATGAATCAACCCTCCTTGAACTTATAAACTTGGCACGACCCGCCGAAAAGTAATTGCTCAACTGCGCCGTTTTCATCGCGATAAAAAATGATATGCGGTTGAATTTCAATGGCGGCAATGGTCGAATTCAAATTGCGATTCGGCGTGGTGATTACGGCGTAAGAATTTTGCATTGCCAAATCAGCCCAATCATCAAAGCGGTCGCCGACGTTGAAAATTTTTTTAGTCAAGCCGATTCCGGAAAGGTAATCATCGACTGTAGCGCAGAGTTGCTGACGGGAATTTTCATCAAGGCGCGTGGAAGATTTCGCGTCCCTGTAAATATCAAACATGTGCTCGGCAAGGGCGCGGATTTTCTTAGCCAACTTGAAATTGAATTCCTCGTTGTCGAAATCGTTTAGCGAATCTAATTCGTATAAAATTCTGCCGACCTTATCGAGGCGCGTCCTCACCCAAGGCAATGACGGATTGTGCACAAATTTTCCAAAGCCGCTGAAATTATTCAACTTCGCCAAATAATTTTTCATGTCGTCCGCATTCCTTATATCCAGCACGAATTCTGCGGGCGGCGATTCAATTTCTATCGGCGCAATTTTTTGTTCGGGCTTAGGTTGCGATTCAGATTTTATTTGCCGATTATGAGCGCGCAAAATTTCTTGCGGAGAACGCCTCTCGCCGCGCAAACGACGCAATAGTTTTTTAGCCTTTTCAAACAAGTTATCACTTCCTCTAAATCAAATCGGAAACTTTATTGACGGTAATTTTATCCTCGCTGACGGTTTGCCCGTCATTGCGCAAAACTTTAGCGGAAAGTTCAAGGCTCGAATCCTTTTGGACGGCGAAAGTAACTTTAATCACGGTATCGGATTTCCTCAAGCCCGCGGGCAATTCGATTTCGAGTTCGTCGACGGGCGTAATGCCTTCGTCATCAATGCGCGTCGCGTCGGGATAATTTTTAATATCGCGCTCGTAGTAGGAAATTTTCAATCGCCGCTGATTGTCCTGCATTAAGCGGAAGTCGCAAGAATTTTCGCACGGAAGTTTTTGCCCTTCCTCGATAATCGTCTTGAAAATGCCGTAGCTCAAGCCGTCGGTAGAAGAAATACCGAGTTGCACCGTAGTTTTTTGCGCGGTTACATTTTCCAACGTCTCGATATTTTTAGCCAAAATCGCCGCGCCGCGACTTATCAGCGTCGAAACGTCATCGGAGCGATTTACTTGAAGGTTGCCAAGTTTTTCTTTCAAAACGGCGCGAATCATAGGAATTTGCCCCGAACCGCCCGCGATGATTATTTTATCAATGCCGCCGATTTCCTTAGCCTCCACACTGTCGACGACGCGCCGAGTTATTTGAACCGTATGATTTATTTTCTCGCGAATCATATTTTCAAAATCTGCGCGGCTCACGTCAGCGATGTAGCTTTCGTTGACGGCGTCGGAAATCCAAAATTGAAATGTAACTCGCGATTCATCTTCCTCGCTCAATTCGATTTTAGCCCTATTAGCCTCGCGGATAATGGCGTCGATATTCGCCCTGAATTGATTTTCGCTTATGCCGTGAAAATCTTCGTCGAAGTCTTCAAAATCAAAGGGAATATTTGTGCCGTATTCTTCGTTAGCCCACTCCAACAAATTTCTCGCCAGAATCTCGGTCAGCAAATTGCCACCGCATTTAGGGTCGCCGTCGGTTTTAATTTGCTTGAAAACGCCGTTCTCCTTTTGAATCAGCGAAATGTCGAAAGTGCCGCCGCCAAAGTCGTAAATCAAAAGGCGGTTATCGTCGGTGCCGTCGTCCTTATGCGCCGCGACTGCCGCGGCGGTTGGTTCGTAGACGAGCTTTATTTGGCCGACGCCTAATTGAATTGCCTGCGCGGCGGCTGATTTAATCGCTTGATTGGCTTTGTCGTTGAATTTAGTAGGGACGGTGATAACGGCGCGGTCTATGGTAGCGTCGCCGATTTTTTTCTTGACCAGATATTCTTGCACTTCGCCAAGCAATTTATTCAGGAAATATTTCACAGCAACTTTGGGAAGAATCTTAAAAGTGGAGCCGTCTTCCAGCGTCACTTCATACGGCGTATTGTCCTCGATAAGCCGCGTTTTGAATCCCGAAACGGCACCGGCAAAATTTTTCGCGCTCATCGCCAAAGCTTTTTGCCCTATAACGTAATCATCGCGCGTCTTGAAATAAATTACGCTTGGGATAAGCGGCGAGGCGTTCACCTTGTAGACTTTCAACTTGCCGTTTTTATCCTCGTAAGTCACAACGCTGTTAGTCGTGCCGAAGTCCAGCCCGATTGCGCTCATTCAAAAACCCCCATTCAATACAGAATCATTTCATCTAGGCGCATTGTTTGCGGCGAACCGAATACTCCGAAATGTGCGCCGAAAAATATTTCAAGCTCGGTGTTGCCGACTTCCATGAACAAAATTTTAATCAGCGCGATTTTATTCAGTGTCGCTTGCGATTTTTCTTCGGGCAACCACAGCAGAAATTTTTTATAAAAATATATTTCGCTGTTCGGGAAGAGACTTTTGACTGCCAATAAAAATTTCAGTCGCCGACCTTGCGACAATTCTTGACGTTTCAAGGCGCGTAAAATGGCGGTTTGTTCGACTGCATTTAGTGAATTGAAAAGTTTTTTAGCGGTCGCGCCCCAATAGCCGCAATTTAATTCTGCACGCAAAATTTCTCCGACAAAATCCCTAGTCATCGCGCTCACCCGTCCAATTAAATTCGGGATAATTATCCTCTAAAAATTTGAGCACAAAATTTGCGTAATCGGTCAGGAAAATTTCATCGCCGCTGAACTTTATCGAGCAAGCGGGCAGTCGATTTTTAACGCGCAATAAATTTTCATCGGGCGCGGAAAAATATTCGTGCTCCTTTGAGTAGCGATTGATATTTTCTGTCGCCGCGCCGAAATTCCCAAACCGACAAGAATAACCGTCCCGCGCCAACCCGCTCAAAACAAATTCTATATCGCCTTGCGTCCGAAGTCTTTTTTTGCTCAAAATTCGCGGCGCGATTTTACTTTCGACGGGCAAAATTTTAATCCGCTCGGCTCGTTTGCTCGGCAATTCTCGCGGCGTTTGGAAAATAATTTGGTCATCGGCTCGCCTGACTTCCAATTCATCATCAAAAGTTGCGTCCGAAGTGGGCAAAACAAAACTCGAATCATCAGCCGTACAGCGATATTCAAAAAATTTCCCGACCGTCGCGACCGAATCCCACGACGTAGAATCAATTTCCACATTCCAATAAAATTTTTTATTCGTCAGCAATTTGCCCGCCAATTTATTTTCAGCCAACTTCAGATTAAGTTCACTAACCACGCCGAAAATGCAAATGTCGACGGCTCGCCTTGCATACGGCGAATAAATTTGCAACGGCGCATTGTAAAGCCGTGCTATTCTGAAAAATTTTTCTTCTGCCTCGACGAATCGATAATTCGGCTTTAATTGGTAAGTGAAGTCCGCGCCGACAAAATTTTTATCTAACAGCGAATAAAATTCTTCGTAGGGAACGCATAAAAAAAACGGCTCGGAAGGTAAAGTTTGCGGCTCGCCGACTTCAAGCGGCGGCTGATTCCCGAAAAAAATACTTTCGCCAACTTCAAGCGGCAAAAGATTTCCCGATTCCTCCACGTCCGTTTTAATCTCCATAAATTTTTCATTGCCGCGAAATTCTTCCCACACGCGGCTCTCCAATTTCTTCAACGCCAAAGCTTGTTCATTTTTCAATTCCCGTTCGAGTTTCTTCAAAAATTTCTCCTCTTCTTGGCGCGTCATCTCCATTGATTTTCCTCCTATCCGAGTTTAATATCGTTCGATTTCAACGAAATATTTTGGGCTTCTAAGTTAAAATCTTTTCCGACCTCCGCTTTGAACGCGCCGCCCATTTTCAGATTTATTCCTTGCTCGCCCATAACAATTTTGTTTTCGCCGACGCTCAAGACAATTTTTTTCTCGTCCATTAGAAGCGAAGTGCCAAAAGATTTAATCTCAAGCGACTTATCGCGGAAAAAAATCCGTTGCTTGCGGTTATTACCAATATATTTATCCTTAACGTTTTTGAATTCCTCGTCAAGCGTTTTGGTGCGCAAAGTCGACGCCGCATAACCTTCGCCGTTCATGTAAAAAATTTCGACGGTCTCGCCGACTTCGGGCAAAAAAATTATCCCGCTGTAGGGTGTGCGATAGGGCAGGAAAATTTTTTCGGCGTCTTTGTCGTCAATCTCGAATTGGACGCGCAATCGCCCTAAATTTTTCCCGTCGCCTATATCCGTGACTTTCGCCATGAGTTTTGCGGGCGGCGTCAACAATTCCGACGGTTGCGGCTCCCGCAACTCTTCCAACTCGAATCGGATTCTGTCCGCGCCGCGTTCCTGATAGACTTCCAGCGCGACGATTAGAAATTTGCAAGGATTATTGCCCAACTGCAAAATGCGCCCGAGTTCAAAATACTTTGCCGCAACCAGTTCGGCAATTTTAATTTCTCCGCGCCGTCCGAGTTTCAAGCGAATTATTTCATCTTGCGAAATTTTATTTGCCGCCTCATCGGAACACGTCGCGATTTTTAATTCCGATTTCCCTTGCAACGTATCTTTCACCCAAACACGCCGCCCTTGCCACGCCGCCAATCGCTTTATGAATTCAAAATTCGTTTCGCCGTCTTGCAAAATGATTTCCCGACAAAGTTTGGTTGCGAATTTATTTTCAAGTTCAACCGAGCAATTTTGAAGTTTCAATCGCGCAGGATTCAAAATATCGCTGAAAAACTTTTCGGGATTTTGGAAAATGCGCGTCTCTTTAGTTTCGTCCGACTTAACCGACGCCGACTTTGCCAAAACTTCGACGTAATTGCCGTGATAAGTTTGCTCAATTAAAATTTCCGCGACTTCGCCAAAAAAAATCGGGCGACCACTATCCAATTCGACGCCGATTTTTTTGCCGACCGCACTTTGATAAATAGAAAAATTTTCTTCAGCGACGCGCTGTCTAAATTTGCAAACGCTGTGGCAATTCGCCGCCTTACTCAAAGAAATTTCATCAAAATAATTTTCGTCGCCCAAGCCGCGCACTTTCATTAAATTTTTCTCCCAATCAATATGTGTTGAAATTTTTCAGCTGATTTTCTTTCTGCGTAAGTTTGAGCACAAAGTATGTGCCGTCTTCATTTTCGGGCGCACCGTAAACTTCTCTGTAATCGCAAACGAACATGTCAGGGATTTCGTAAGTCCGAAGAATTACGCCTGAATTGTCCGACTTCACCGTCAAAGTGACTTTGCGATAAGTCGTAGCCTCTTTAAGGTCGCGCGTCCATTCCGAAATTTTTATCAGCGCGTCGTTAATGCTCGCCTCGATTTTACCTTTAACGCTCATTCGCGCCAATATCGCATTCGACTTTTTTTGCGCGTCGTCGTTCAGCGTATCCAGCGAAATATCCGCAAAGTTAATCATATTTGGCTCGTTAATCTCGATAGTTTCTTCGCTCGATTCGATTTTCAATTCGTAGTAAATCACGTTAAAGCCCCTCCCCTAGTCAATAATTTCAACGTCAAGCATATCCTCGCCGCCTGAAAGTTCGACCTTCAAATTGTTGTCGTCTCTCAAAATATTTTCACCGTCTTTGAGCATAAGATTGATTATATCGCCCTTAGCCTTATATTTTTTGGCTTGCTGCGACCACTCCGCGACGACGTTATTAAGGAAGTCCTTCAACTGCGAATCTTTAAGTTTCGAGCCGTAAGTTTTGAGGTAAGCGCGGATAAAATCTTTGGTGAGCGTGCGGAAAATCGGTTGGTATTCGCCGTCTTTGCGGTTGAGAGTTCGGGCGTTAAGAATATAAGTTCGGTCGATAAATTTGCCGGCGCGTTCGTCGTATCTGCGGTCGCCGTCGAAAGCAAAGCCGAATCGATTAGCAGTAAAAGCATTGACGACTTCCGCGCTCCAAGCGATTGAACGTTCACGATTAAATTTCGTGAGCAATTTGGCAGTAATTTTATCGCCCTCAAGGTCGATTCGCACGCAAGAATTTTCTTTTATGAAATTGTCCTTAAAGCCGTTGTTAATCCAGAATTCGGGTTGTTGAGCGGCAATCAATAAACCCGCCGCGACGTAAGAGGCGTCGATATACATTGCGGGCACTGAAATTTTCAGCGTATCCTCTTCCGCGCCGAGCGGAACTGTACCTTCGCGCATAATCGTAAAATTCGGCAGGGCGTAAACCGCGTGCTCGTAATTGAGCGGCTCCAATTTATCTTCAAGATTTTTAATAACTTCGGCGTTAATCCCAGAAAAAGTCGTCAAAGGATTGGGCGCAAAGTTGAAGACGGTCATAATTTTGCAATCGTCCATGATTTTAAGAATAGACTTCGCCGCAGAAAAATCAGTGCCGTCAGCCGAATTTTTATCTTGGTCGTCGTCATCAAATAAATCGTCGTCAAGCCCGATTTCTTGATTCAAGCCGCCGCCCGAAAAATCTTCGTCGAGGACGTGCGGCAAAATCGCAAACCAAAGCTTATTTTTATCGCTGACGCCTAAGCCTAAATGATTCATCGTCGATACAAATTTGCCTTTGATTTTATCGTCAATAAGTTTGCTCGCCTTGCAATTCGCGACGATTAAACCGACTTTGGGGAGAGTGCCGCCCTTAACCGCGGCGTGGTCAAAGAATATTTTCACGCTTAACATTTTCCGAACACTATCGGACAAGACTTGTATAAAAGCTTCCTTCGCCTGCTTGAAACTGCTCTGAATAATTTTCTTATTCTCGGTGAGTTGGTCGCGATATTCGGCAAGCGCGGTGCTGTCCATATTTTCAAGCGGATTAGCCAATTCTCTGCCCGTGTAAGCCGATACAACCAATGCTTTGGTGAAATTATTTTCGTCCTTCGCGTGTTTATCGAGGTCGCTCTGAATTATCTTGGCAAATTTGGTCGAGTTATCGCCGTCGGGGTCGCTCGGTGAATCGGAATTTTCATCGGAATCGGGCGTACTTGCTTTGGCGGGAATCAGAATCCAACGCCCGTCGTTATCAAAACCGCCGCGCCCGCTCAATAATTTTTTCGGCTCGCCGTCGCCGCTTGAGCTTGCCGCATTCAACTGCAGAAGCTTTTGATTTACGGCGTTAATTTTCCTTTCGGCGTCGTCCAAACTAATTGCCATTAGCGCGGTAGGATTTCTGAATTGTTCAAGGGCACTTTTGCGAATTTCGCGCAGACGTTTAGCAATCGGCGCAGCATTTTCATTTTTGGCAATGCGCTCCTCGTATTTTTCCATAAGCATTGGAATTTTCTGGCGCGTATCGTAAAGGGCGTCGATTTCGCGCTTGGGCGTTAAAATCTCGCGAAGTTTGGCGTCATTGAACTCGATATTTGCAAGCCCGCTATCCGATTTTTGGCTGTACATGTTGACGAGCATTTCATAATACGTATGCCCCGTTATTTTAATCTCGCGCCCGCCATTTTTCTTCGCCTCGATAGGGTCGGCGGTGTATTGGAAATACGGAACGCCGTCAGCCGTGCCCGTTACGAACTCAAAAACTTTCGGCTGGAATTTTTCAAGGAACTCGCCGAAACTCCTAACCTCAAGCTTTTTCTCAATGTCCTTGTACATTTCCTCGTCGCTGGAATCGGGGTCGCTGTAAAGGTCGAGAATGCTATACAAATTTTTCGCCGAAATATCAGCGGGGTGCGTGAACTCCTCGAACAAAATCGCCCGATGAGTTTGCGGGATTTTATCCCACGTGCTTGACATTTAAAAATCATCTCCCTTAACCTTGCGTAAACCCCTGCGCGTTCGCCGCTTTGACTTTCACGACCGAGCCCACAGGGCAGTTGCAAAAAGTATTCGCCGTCAGCAAATTTTTTGAATCGGCTTTGCATTTCAGGTCGAAATTTATCCACGGCGTTTGTTGGAAGCGGCAGGGTTGCGGCGTGCCTTGAGCCATTGCCGTTAATATCGGGCAAGTGCCACTACCAGAAAGTTTCGCCGCCGTCGTCAGAACTTTGGAGCCTTTATGCGTGACTTGCCCAGACATAGAAATTGAGAAATTCACTGCGGGAGCCGCCACGCAAAAAAATTTCGCCCGTTCCGTCAAAAAATCTGCCATAACGTCGCCTCACTCTAAGGTTATCAGCTTGCCTTCGATTTCGTCAGTCGGCTCGCCCTTCGACACCGCATAGCAAATTTTATTCGATGCAACGGCTTTGACGTAAACATTCGCGTCGGGGTCGGCGTCAATGTGAATCGTCAACCGCTTTGCTATCGAGGCAGGCGCGTTATTCGTCGCGGCAATGCTTTGGTCGGTGTAGAGCAGGTCGAATACGCCGAGCTTCGCACCTATAAATTTATACCATTTCCCCAATTTTGTCGACTTGTCAATCAAAATTTTAAATTTGCCCATGCGAGCACGCCCAACATAAAATTGGAAGGGCACTTGCTTTTTGTCCTTGCCTTCGGGGCTTATGTCGACAACGCGAATTGCAGAACCTTCTCTGCACTTCAATAAGCCAAATGCTACGCCCGTTTTGCCCGTTGGGCGAGCGAAATTATTTTTGTCGACCGCTATGCCCTTCGTCGCTTGAATTTTATCTGCCTCATCAGTGCCCAGCGGCGGATATAAGACAAAACGCGGCATTTTCTGCCCTTCGCCAAATCCTAAAAGCTTGCGAGCCTTGCCCGTCTCAACGTCCGTATATTCCTCGAAAAGTTTCTTGACAAGCGCGGACTTGGTCGAATTGCCCGCAAGAAAAATTCCAATTTCCTCCACGTCAGAGAGTGCCGCTACGCCGTTATCCTGCCCGCCGCTCACCTTGTCGAAGGCGTCGCGCAACGAGATAAAAAAGCTGTCTATGCCACTGCAAATCCTCTCGCGCAAAATCTTTTTCAAGTCGACGAGCGGCGCAAGTTTTTTCGCCTCAACCTTCGGCGCAGATTCCGTAGCTTTTTTACTCTCGGCAAGTCTCGCCAAAATTGAAGTGGCTTGGGTATAGCCATTGGAACTCAATTCTTCTAACTTTTGAAAGGATTCTTTATGTCCTTTGTTTGCCCAATCCCAAAGTTGGTTAATTGCATACGGTGAATTTTTCAACGCATTTTCCATAACATTAGCAAATATATTCTTAGCGACTTCAAATGTCGGTTGGGGCAGAGTGGTTTTGACATCATCGGGAGTTTGCGAGCCGATTGACAATTCAAAGCCTGTGATTTCTTGTCCCGCGTCGTCAAAAACCGTCAGAGAAATTTTGCCCGAATCAAAAATCTTTTTAGCCTCTTCGGAGGTCGGAGCCTCCCAAACGGGGCGCAGAGCTTCCATTAAATTATGCATATTGAGATTAGCCTCTTGCGACTGGCGAATCAAGCCGTCCGAGCCTGGAAACTCCAACTTTTCAGCCGCCCACGTGAACGGAATTTTAACTTTGGAATTATCGCGCGGCTTCAAAAGTTTATCGCTGTTCGCCTTGAAGATTTGGAACGCCATGAGCCGCAAAAGATTTTCGCCGCCTAAAGTCCTGTCGCCATGCGCGCCAAAATGCGTCAGCACATAGTCATAAAAATCCGCGTCATCATCTGCCGCCAACTTCAAGACGCCAAAATCAAAATCGGTCGTGCCGCCGCCGAAGTCGAACACCGAATAATAAACGCCGTCGGTGTCCTCGCCATTCAAAAAGCCGTAGCCGTCAAGCGCGGTGATAGCATACGCGGCCGGCTCGCTCGTGCCCTCGATGACTTGGAAATTTTTCATAGCCCCTTCATTATCAAGGAGCGCGGTCGGCAACGATTTCAAAATCCCTGCGCGAAATGCCTTCAACATGCGCTCGCGAATATTTCGCTCGTACATGACGGGGAAACTTAAAATGTATTTCAAAAAAATATGCTTGGGGCTCAACATGTGATTGATATACGAGCCTAGATAATAGGCATAATACTCCAGCGGATTGAATTCGTCGCTGGTAATGTCCAAAAAGGGCGGCAAATCTATTTCAAATTTGTTATGGTCGCGGATTTTGGTCGTGTATTGGAGATTGCCGCACCACTGCTTGATATTCTCGAAAAACGACGCGTATAAACTGCTGTCGTTAATGCCGTCCAGATTACTTTTTGCGTTATGCGAGACCGTGACATCTTCCAGAGAAGTTTTAGGACGACCTGCACGGGCGGAATAAGCCGTCAGGAAATTTTCAATGTGGCGGAATTCAATAATGGTCGGGTTCTCGTAATTTTCAGCCTTGATACCTTTTGAGTAATCGCCCGCGCCGACTTGCAAGGGAATAATTTCGCCGCGCTCGTTTTCGTAAACTACAACCGTTGACTTCGTGCCAAAATCGATAGCGACTATGCCCGAAGAATTTATATCGGCAGCGGGGTCGCGAGCGTAAATCGTTTCGCCCAGTTTAACGTTGCGCTCGGTCTCTTCCGGAACGTCCCACAAATCCCAATGCCCGCGATTAGGGTCGGTCAAAAGTTTTTCGTCGTAGCGGTCAAGCCCAACGCGGCGTTCGTCGCAAGTCAAAAGCTCTTCGCGCAACATATCTTCGGCTTGCTTATCGTTTACGGTCTTGCCCTTTAGCGCGTCGAGATTCAGGAAGGAAAATTTCGTGCCCGCCTTTACCGCGTCATAAATCTTTTTCTCGTCGAATGTGATTTTGTCGCCTTGAAACTTTAAGTACTCCTTTAAGTTTTTCAACGTGCTGAAAAGTTGCTCCGACTTTTTGGAAGGAAAATCTTTCGGCGCAAGGTCGTACTCAAGCCACGTCCAAATAACTTTCTGCGGCGACGGGTTGCTGAGATTAAATTTATAAATCGGTATAACCCAATAATGACCTTCGTTATAACTATCGTAACGACCAATGGAGTAACTGTTATTGTTCGTATTCATATAATTTTTGGCGTTATTAATAGTGATTCCCGGATAGGAAGAATTGCAAACTTTTATATTTCCGTTTGAAACACGAAAATAATTTACCTGATTATTGAAAAGATTTCGGGCTTCGTTTTCACTGGGAATAACACCTTGAAAACCAGCAAAACCTAAACGTGACGAAATACCCGGTACGCTATAATCAATTGGACGATAGGCATAACCCGCCGCACAAGCGTGAACGTCAAGGTCGGGCATTAAGCCTGCGATGTCGTGGACGTAATAAACGCCCTCGCTTTGACCGGCGCGGTTGAGGTAAATCCATTCTTTGTTATTAAATTTGGTTTGGAATGCTTGATAGAACGGGACGTAACTTGCGGCGAAAGCTTCGTTAGTCTTGCTGATTAGTTTTTTCAGCTCAACGTCCTTGCGCTCGGCGAAAAGATTTTCATCGACGGGAATAACTTTGATTGGTTTAGTGTCCAAAATTTTCATGCCTCCTTAAGCGAGTTCGACAACACTTTTCTTGACGACAGAGCCTTGAAGATAGCGATAGCCCTGCAACGCGACCCGTGAAACTTTGCCCATTTGCCGACTTTGCGAGGTGCGCCGCATTAAATCCGCGTCAAAATAATCGCCGACTTCAATATCAAGTCTGGCGTAGGGCGGCTCGCGAAACCCGCGATTGACCATTTCAAAACAAAAATCAAACAGGCGCACGAGATTATCTTCGGGGTGGCGGCTAACGTAATCCCAAAACGAAGCCAAGTGGGATTCTTGAATTGCACCGCTGAAAAATCCCGCCGCATTATCGCCCGCACCAAATATCCCTGCCAATTCAAAGCGCGTATTGTTGTCGAGCGTCGAATAAATTTTATAAGCGTCGTCGAGTTCGGAATAAGTTTCGCGATAAAATTTTGCGGTAGTCTCGGCGGCTTGGCGGGCTTTATCGGCGGCATTAAGTTCGGCTTGACGTTCGGCGAGTTGCCGATTGAAATCGTCGCGTTGCTCGTCGAGTTGCTCTCTGAAATCTTCTTGCATGTCAAGGATTCTTTGCTTTGCCTTGTCGAACTCGCGATTAAATTCTTCGCGCAAATTTTCTTCGCGCCGATTGAAATCATTTTGCGCCGTCTCAAGCTGATTTTTAAAATTATCGCGCTCATCGGTGAGCCTGTCGACTTGTTGGAGCAACGATTTATTTTCGGCGGCGAGGTTATCGCGCTCGCCAACCAAATCGGTTATCTTGCCTTCCAGCTCGGAAACTTTTTCCCTGAGCGGCTCAATTTCCTTGCGCGCCCTCAAGCCCGCTAAAATTCCTTCACAAAAATGTTCCACGTCATCAAAATTCATTAAAAATTCCTCCGCATTAAAAATCAGAGTAATTATAGCACACTCAAAAGATTTTGTATTTACCCTGTAGATGTTTTTTCTGACCTTATAGATTGATTTGGGATTTTTTGCAGTTTAGCCGCCGCAATGTTATAATGTCTAAAAATTTTTGGGCGGTGATATTCATTTGAAGAAAGAATTTTTGTCAGCTATCGTCGCGGCAAGTTTATTGCTTAGCGGTTGCAATGAAGAAGTTGCAGTTCAAAAGCCGCCGCTCGTCAAAGTCAAGCAGATTGAGCTCAGCGACGCCGCGCAGGAAGATAAATTTTCGGGCGTCGTGCGCGGGCGTTACGAGACGAATTTATCATTCCAAGTCGGCGGGAAAATTATTTCTCGCGAAGTGCAAGCGGGCTCGGTCGTGCGTGCCGGCGAAGTTTTAATGACGCTCGACCCGAAAGATATTGTCGAACAATCGCGCAGTGCTGACGCTCAAGTTGCTTCGGCTCGCGCTCAACTTCAACTCGCCAAAAGCAATCTCGACCGCTACACCGAACTTTTCAAATCGGAAGCGATTGCCGCCGCCATTCTCGACCAGTATAAAACTCAATACGACGCCGCCCTTGCAAATTACAACGCCGCAGTCGCGCAAGCTCAACAAACTCAAAACGCGCTCGAATACACGACGTTGACCGCTAATGCCGACGGAGTTATCTCTGAAATTTCAGCGGAAGTCGGGCAAGTGGTCGCCGCTGGGCAAACTGTTTTAAAGCTCGTGCAGACCAATGACTTTGATGTCGTCGTCGATATTCCCGAAAATAAAATTTCCGCCGTGCAAATCGGGCAGCCCGTCACGATAAATTTCTGGGCAATTAGCGATGTTGTCAGCGGAACTGTTCGCGAAATTTCACCTATGGCTGATTCTGCCTCGCGGACGTTCACTGTTAAAATTTCTCTGCCACAAGTCCAAAGCGTTCAGCTCGGCATGACCGCCAATGTTTTAATACGCGGCGATTATTCTCAAGCAATTATCCTGCCGCTTAGCGCGATTTATCAGACCGGTAACGACGCGCAAGTTTGGCTCGTCGACGGCGGAAAAGTTAAGCTCAAAAAAATTGAAGTCGCCGCCTTTGACGATAACAACGTTCAAGTGCGCGGGCTAAGTGCGGGTGATATTGTCGTCGTTGCGGGCGTGCAAAAACTTCGCGACGGACAAAGCGTAAGGACGGGTGATTGACTTGCGAAACTTAACGGAGCTATCACTCAAAAATAAAAATCTCGTCTGGTATTTTATCGTGGTGGCGTTTCTCGGCGGAATTTTTTCCTACTTCAACTTGGGACGCATGGAAGATCCCAAATTCGTCGTACGCGAGATGATTATCGCCGCACATTGGCCGGGCGCGACCGCCAACGAGATGCAAGAACAAGTTACTGACAAACTCGAAAAAAAGTTGCAGGATATTCCGAACCTTGAATCCTTGACCAGCGAGACTCGACCAGGTGAAACGACAATTTATATCGAACTTAACGAGAAACCTTCAACCGAACAAATTCGCCCGACGTGGTACGAAGTTCGCAATTTTTGCAACGATATTAAAGATGAATTGCCCGAAGGCGTCATGGGACCTTTCTTTAATGATACTTATGATGAAGTTTTCGGCTCAATTTACGCGCTGACCGGCGACGGTTTTTCCTATGAAGAACTTCGCAAAAATGCTGAAGAAATTCGCCGCTTAATGCTCGGTGTCGACGACGTTAAGAAAATTGAACTTGTCGGCGTGCAGTCTGAAATTGTTTACGTCGAAATTGAACGAACGAAACTTTCTGAACTCGGAATCAGCCCGCAAATTATTTCTGAAACTCTCGCCTCGCAAAATTCGATGACGCCCGCCGGTATGGTTGAAACCTCTTCCGATAATGTTTATTTGCGCGTGACTGGAATTTTTAACGCCATTGACGAAATAAAAACTTTGCCGATAAACGCGAACGGCAAAATTTTCCGACTCGGCGACATTGCTAAAGTTGAAAGGAAATTTGCTGACCCGCCCGAACCGAAAATGTTTTTTAACGGCAAGCCCGCAATCGGAATTGCAGTCGCTATGGAAGACGGCGGAAATATTTTACATCTCGGCGACAATCTGCGCGGAATCACAAAACAAATACAAGCGGAACTGCCGTTGGGCTTAGAACTTCAGCAGGTATCCGACCAACCGGAAGTTGTCAAAGAATCAATCGGAGAATTCGTCGAAACTTTAATTTTGGCAATCGTAATCGTTTTGGGCGTGAGCTTTGCAAGCTTAGGAATGCGCACGGGCTTAGTTGTGGCGGGTTGCATACCGCTTGTACTGGCGGGGACGTTCTGTTTTATGTACGCGCTGGGCATTGACTTGCACAAAGTTTCCTTAGGCTCGCTGATAATCGCGCTGGGGCTTTTGGTTGACGACGCGATAATTGCAGTGGAAATGATGAGCGTGCAACTTGAGCGGGGGCTATCGCGATTCGAGGCGGCGTGTCATGCGTTTAACGTGACGGCTAAGCCAATGTTGACGGGCACGCTGATAACCTGCGCGGGCTTCATACCGGTTGCATTTGCGAAGGGCATAGCGAGCGAATTTTGCCGCGATATGTTCTGGGTCGTATCAATCGCGCTAATTTTGTCGTGGGTAGTGTCGGTAATGGTCGCGCCGCTTTTCGGAACGTACATAATCAGAGTTGAGCAGAAATCGGAGGCAGAGCTTTACGACAGCCGCTTTTATAGACTTTTCCGGCGTGTACTTGAAATTTTCTTGCGGAACAAAATTCTGGTGCTAAGTGGGACAATCTTTGCGTTTGCGGCGACGTTGTTTGCGTCGGAATTCGTTCAGCAAGAATTTTTCCCGCCGTCAATCCGCCCCGAAATTTTAATCGAATTGAGATTGCCGGAAGGTTCGTCGATAGCGGCGACACAAGCCGAAGCAGACAGATTTGCAAAGTTTTTAGATAACGAACGCGCCAACTTAAAAAATTACGCTCATTACGTCGGACAAGATACGCCGCGCTTTGTGCTGACGATTAGCCCGGGAGCTGATGCCGATAATATGGCAAAATTTGTCGTCACGGCAAAGGACGACAACCGCGACGCGCTGATAAAAAAGATTCGCCGCGAACTTGAAGAAAATTTCCCGCTCGTCCGCCCGAATATCCAACTGATTCAGACGGGACCGCCCGCTGATTATCCGATTATGATTCGCGTTTCGGGCACCGACGTTGAAAAAGTTCACGCGCTGGCAAATGAAGTTGCCGAAATAATTTCTCAAGATTCAAATGCCGTCGACGTTCATCTTGACTGGAACGAAAAATCCAAAGTCGTGCGCATTGACCTTAACCAAGATAAATTGCGTGCGCTGGGCGTTTCAAGTCAAGTGGTAAAGTCAACGCTTTACACCGAGATAACTGGCGCGAAGGCGTCGGAATTTTACAGCGGCGACAGGACGATTGACATTGATTTAAGGCTTGCGGAGGCAGATAGGAATAACCTTGCCTCGCTGAAAACTTTGCCGATATATTTAGGGGCGGCGGGCTACGTTCCGCTTGAACAAATTGCTAAAATTTCCTACGATGCGGAATACGGATTGATTAACCGGCGCGACCTCAAACCGACAATAACAGTTCAAGCAAACATTTTAAGCGGCACGGCTAACGACGCGGCAATTAAAGCATTCGCGGCGACAGAAGAATTGCGCAAAAATTTACCGCTCGGCTATTCAATCGAACCGGGCGGCGATTTGGAGGAAAGTGACAAATCAACCGAACAGCTCGCGGCAATGTTGCCGCTGGTGGTGTTCATAATCATGACGCTGTTAATGTTCCAACTCAAAGACGCAAAGGCAATGGTCTTGACGCTATTAACCGCGCCGCTCGGACTAATCGGGATAATTTTCGCGATGATAATTTTGTCGAAGCCGCTGGGCTTTGTGGCGCAGTTGGGAGTAGTCGCGCTGTCGGGCATGATAATTCGCAACTCGGTTATATTAATCGACCAGATACAACAACACGTCGCAAAGGGCGAAAATCTTCACGACGCGATAATCGATTCAGCAATTTTGCGATTCCGCCCGATAATGTTGACGGCACTTGCGGCGATACTCGGAATGTTGCCTTTAATGGTGAGCGAGTTTTGGGGACCAATGGCGGTGGCGATAGCTGGCGGGCTATTAGTGGCGACGGTTTTGACGCTCTTAATTTTACCGGTGATGTACTCTGTACAAAGGGGCTTTTAAATGTTAAAATGACGTAAAGGGGGGTGATACTTAATGGCGAAAAATATTGTCGTATTCGGCTTAGGCTATGTAGGTTTATCGCTGGCGACGCTACTGGCGCAAAATCATCACGTGATAGCGGTTGATGTTTCTAATGAAAAAATTTCTCTGGTCAACGCTCGCACCTCGCCTATCAAAGACGAGTACATAGAAAAATATTTTGCTGAAAAAAATCTTGATTTGATTGCTACTTCCGATGTCGAATCCGCTCTCTCAAAAGCCGACTTTGTGATTTGTGCTGTGCCCACTAATTACGACCCGCACAAGAATTTTTTCGACACGTCCATTGTCCAATCGGTTATAAGAACCGTCACGAAAATAAATCCCGAAGCGGTGATGGTGATTAAGAGCACCGTTCCCGTCGGGTTTAGCAAAGCTATGCGCGAAAAATTTTCTACTAAAAAAATTTTATTCAGCCCCGAATTTTTGCGCGAATCTAAAGCACTTTACGATAACCTCTATCCTTGGCGAATTATCGTGGGCACTGATTTAAATGACGCCGCGCAAGTCGAGCAAGCTCAAATTTTCCTGAATATTTTACGTAGTGCCGCGTTGAAAGAAAATGTTCCGGCGTTGCTAATGGGCTTAACCGAGGCTGAAGCCGTTAAACTTTTCGCCAACACTTATCTTGCGTTGCGCGTCGCGTACTTCAACGAGCTAGACACCTACGCCGAAGTAAAAAATCTCAATGCGCAGGATATTATCAAAGGCGTTTGCTACGACCCGCGAATTGGCAATTATTATAACAATCCGTCTTTTGGCTACGGCGGCTATTGTCTGCCCAAAGATACCAAGCAACTTTTGGCGAATTACCAAGATGTTCCTGAAAATTTAATTGAAGCGATAGTCAATAGCAATCGCACGCGCAAAGATTTTATTGCCGACAGAATTTTGGAATTTTCCGGAGCCTACAAGGGCAATGATAGTTATTCGAGCGAGCGCGAGGGCAATATTGTTATAGGAGTTTACCGGCTGGCGATGAAAACCGGTAGTGATAATTTCCGGCAATCGTCAATTCAAGGCGTGATGAAAAGAATCAAAGCAAAGGGCGCGACTGTTATAATTTATGAACCGACGCTGAAAGACGGCGCAACTTTCTTTAATAGCAAAATAGTCAATGACTTGGCTCTATTCAAAAAGCTAAGCCATTGCATTATAACAAATCGTTATGACAATGCGCTTGACGACGTGAAAGATAAAGTTTACACACGCGACTTATTCCGCAGGGATTAAATTTCAATGATAGTATTATTCATGTTGAGAACTCTGGTATAGGTGAAATTTTTAGCTAGTTGCCTGACCATAGTGATACCGCCGAGCAAAAATTGTTCTTCCTCATCGGTTTGATATTGGGTTGGGTCGAAGGGAATACCGTCGTCGCGAATGCGCAAAATCCACTGCTCGCCGTCGTGCGAAAGATTTATATCGATGAATTTTTTCTTAGCGTTTTCGTAGCCGTAGCGCGAAATGTTGACGGCAATTTCTTCCACCGCAAGTCCCAAAACGTATGCCGTATGCTCATTGACGTTGCGAGCGCGGCAGTAGTTGATAATTTTTTCTGACAGACCGACGGCATTTTTTTCGCCCGCCTCAATCGTCGTGTCAAATGAATCGTCGTGTTCAGGCTTAGGAATCATAAGTAAGCCTTCTTGCGGTAGTTTGCCGCGTTCCTGTAAAAATTTGCGCGTGGCCTCAACGATGATTATCGCTAAAAGCTCGCTAATCGGAACCGCCGCGCATACGCCGTAAATTCCGTAGTAGTGCATGAGCAAAAATGTTATCGGAATCAGTAGCACGAAGAATTCTAAAATGGTATCGAGCGTCGCCAAGAACGTTTCCAAAATCGTCTGGTAGTAATGTTGCAGGAAGCTGTTAAAGACGTAGAGCACGAAACTTAAGCTGTAAATTTGCAGGCAGACGGCCGCTGTCGGGAGCAATTCTTCATTTTCCAGACCGAATAGTTTTGCAATTTCTTCCGGGAAAATCAAAAATATGACAGTCAGAATTGAAATCAAAATGCCGCTAAGCTCCAAGACTTTTTTCATTAGTCGACGAATCCCGAAGTAATCTTTTTCGCCGAACAAGACGCCGCAAATATTTGGAATGACGCTGATAATGCCGCCCGCAAGTAGTTCGGCCATAATCAGAGTATTTGAGCAGACCGCATAAATTTCCATAGCTTCGACGCCCAAAATTTTCAGGACGGCAGTATTGAGTACGAAAATTTGCAACGCCTGCATGAGTTCGAGCGAGACGCGGGGCGTACCGACTTTGAGGGCGTTGAAAATATCTTTGAGCCACGCCACGCCGCTGAACCGGAACTTCAACATTCTATCATTGGAGCGCGCGTAGAAAATCAAAGTAACCAGCCCGCAAGCATAGCCGATAATCGTAGCGGCGGCGGCACCTTCCATACCCATGCCCGCGAATTTTACTAGGACAATATCAAAAACAATGTTGACGGCTTCGGCGATTGAGAACATCCACGCGCCTAAGTCGGGGTGATTATCTACGCTTAAGAATTCGCACGTCAGGAAAGTCAGCGTCATTATCGGCAAGCCCAAAAGATTTATGAACAGGTACTCCTCAACGAAAGCCATAAGTTTTGGGTCGTCGACCACCATACTTGCCAGTGGCGCGTTTATCCAAAAGGCAGTCAATGCGCCTATGCACGAAAAAATTATTCCGGCGATAACGCAGGCAGAAAACATGTCGGAGGCGTCTTTAATCTTACGTTCGCCTAGCCAAATCGCGGCAAGCGTCGCGCCGCCCAAACCTAAAATCAATCCGGGCAGGTGTAACACTTGAATTATAGGACTAGCGAGCGTGACGGCGGACAATGCGTCTACTCCGATTAAATTGCCGACAATAACCGCGTCGACGACCGAGCCCATATGCATTGCCATTTCCGACAAGAAACTTGGAATTAGGTAACGATAAAATTTTTTACTTACGAGGTAATCGTTGCGTGTCGTTTCCATTTTAGAAATTTGCTTCCTCTCCGAAGAATCCCAACGTGTCAAGAGCTTCAATTGCGTTTTTGATATAATTTTCGTCGGTGATAGACCAGCGGCACCTCAAGCGGTACAGAGCCTTGATTGTGAAAGCGTCGTCGTGGTCAATTTCCTTGCGGAAATTTTCATCGGTTTCGTTATAGGCAATGAGGCTTGAGACGAGCAGATTTTTCTTTTCGTCGTGCATAGCAAATTTTAGGGCAACGTCGAAATCATCATCGCTGACGACATCAATTTTAATGCCGTAATCGTTCATAACGTGAATAACGTCGCCCATTTGCACGCGGTGGCTATTGACGGCGTGGAAGACGGTAAAATCGGCGTTGGTATCGGCGAGGGTAATAATCATATGAGCGGTCTCGTCAATCGGCGAAAATTCGGTTGGCTCGTCCAAAAGCGATTCGGGAAATTTGCCGATAGTGGAATAACTTCTTATGTCGCGCATGAAGGCGTTGTTTGAGAAATTTATTTGAAATTCGCCGTCGGAAATGCGGCTCATCAGGTTGCTGACGCGAATAATTTTGCCGTCGAGTTTACCCTGCCCGATTGCGGTTAAAACTAATTCTTCTGCTTGGAATTTTGAGTAGACGTATTTATTCGACGTGACCTCTTGCCCAATGTAAAAGTCTTTCTCGGTGAGTTTTCGACCAACGAGAATATTTTGCCCGACGTTATCGCCGGCTACGCTGACTGTAGAAATTTGGATTAGGCGCGTATGTTTTTTGGAGCAAAGATTAATCAAGTTGCATACGCCGTCAACGTTTATGCGCGTCAAAATGTCGGACGCCGCGAAATGTTTAACGCAAGCCGCGCAATTTATCAGCGTTTTGAATGGGCAATCAATCAGGGCGTTGACTGAATCGGCGTTAGTAATATCGCCGTCGATGACCGTGACGCGTTCGTTGAAAGCTTTTTCCATAGACGAGCTGAAGTAGTAGATAAACAGCGTGCGCAGACGTTCTTTAGCTGAAGCTTGTTTATTACTGCGGATAAAGCAGAAGATTTTCGCCGAAGTATTTTTGAGCAATTCGTAGAGGACGTGAATCCCCAAAAAGCCTGTCGCGCCGGTGAGCAGGACATCGCCTAAGCCCTCGTGATGAATTTCGTTGACGAACTCCATGCGATTTTTAGAAAGAGCCCTATTGATTTGGAAAAGCTCGTTGAGGAAGGAGCTACCATCGATAGGCGCGGTAATTTGAGGCGTAGGAATTTTTTTCTCGACCCGCGTAGGTGTCGGAGCCTGTTGTTTTAGTATGTAGGCTTCCAACTTTTCGGCGGTGGGGTATTTGAAAATGTCGGCGTAGACAATCGGCAAATTTTTAAGGAAGGCGGCCATAGCGACTTTCGACGCCGCAAGCGAAGTCCCGCCGATTTCAAAGAAGTTTTCATCTGCGCCGATATTTTTTCTGCCGAGAGCCTTTGCGAACATTGCGCACAAAGTTTTTTGCAAATCGGTCGCGGCGATTTTTTTGCTATCCTCTTCGACTTGCAAAGTTGGTTCGGGCAAGGCGCGCTTATCGACTTTGCCATTTGCAGTCAGCGGAAGTTTTTCAAGTTGCATGAGGACGCCCGGCACCATGTAAGCCGTAAGCGACGCGGCAAGATGTTTTTTCAGCTCGTCGAGGTCGATTTTCTTTTCGGCGGTGAAGTAGCCCGCAAGATAATCGCCCGCATCATCTTTCTTCATGACCACGATACTTGCCTTGACGCCGTCGAAATTATTCATGACGGTTTCAATCTCGCCGAGTTCAACTCTCAAGCCGCGCAATTTGACTTGATTATCTGTCCGCCCGTGAAAAGCAATTTCGCCATTCGGAAGAATTCTTGCAAGGTCGCCGCTCTTGTATGCGGGCTTATCCCAAAGTTTGATAAAAACTTTCTTAGTGAGGTCGTCGCGATTGACATAGCCGCGCCCAATCCCGTCGCCGATTATCGTCATTTCGCCGAGTGCGCCGATAGGTAGCGGACGATTTTTTTCGTCGGTCATCACGACTTGCACATTTGAATTCGGAATGCCGATAGTAATATTTTCCGCCGATTCGATTGCCTTCATGGTGCAACTAATTGTCGCTTCGGTGGGGCCGTAGCCGTTCATGATGTAAATATCGGGATTGACCGCGCGAAGTTTCGTAAACAATGCGGCAGGGAATGCCTCTGCTCCAAAGTCCACAGATTTAATTTGCCGCACGACTGATTCAAATTCCGGCAAGTCGATTAAGTTCGCCAAGTGTGACGGCGTGCAAGTCATCACGTCGACGGAATTTTTTTCGCACAAAGCTTTAAGCATTAGCGGATTATGTATTTCGTTTTCGTTCGCCATGCAAATTGTCAGCCCGTGAGCCAGCGGAATAAATTCTTCCATAATCGACACGTCAAAAGTAATCGCCGCAAGTGCCAAAGAAACTTTGCCGCGCTCGGTGTAGCCTAAAATTTCGTGATTCTTGGGGTTGGCGTCGACGAAGTTTACCAAATTTTTTTGAGTGAGCATAACGCCCTTAGGTTTGCCCGTCGAACCGCTCGTGTATATGCAATAGGCCAAAGCGTCGTAAGGAACTGAAACGTTCAGATTATCGCCAGAAATTTTATCTGACTGCGTGTCCTCGACTAGGCAAACGAAAACATTCAGCGCGTCGAAAAAGTTTTTACGCCGCTCGTAAATGTCGCGGGTCGTGACGATATGCCGAACGTTTGAATCTTTGACGATAAAGCCAACGCGGTCATCGGGGTAATCGGGCGTCATGGGTAAGAACGCTCCGCCAGCCTTCAAAATTCCTTGCCGCGCTATGTAAACTTCCAGTCCGCGATTCAACATAACGCCGACAATTTTTTCTACGCCGACGCCATTATCCTGCAAGACGTGCCCAAGCTTATTAGCCGCCGCGTTCAGTTCAGCATAGGTCAACGATTTTCCATTAGCAATCGCCGCGATTTTATCTGGATATTTTTCTGCGCTGTCCTGCAAAAGTCTATAAGCCGGACGCTCGACGACTTCCCAAGCCGTATCGTGAATGTTTTGCAACTTCGCCAGCTCGTCAGCCGAGACAATCTCAACGTCCGATAAATTTTCTCGCGTCAAAAATTCCCGCGCCACTTGCGACAAGCACTCGACAAAATTTTTCACGGTCGCCGCAGAATAATATTCGGTCTGATATTCCGTGTCAAAGCAGAGTTCGCCGCCCTCAATGAAAATGTCCACGCCGAAAAGCGATTTGGCATTGTCGAGTTCAAGCGGAATTTCTTCGGCAACTTCGCCCGCAATTTTCAAAGCGTCTGAGTCCTCGCCCTGATAAGCAAACATTACGTCGGCAACAATCCCATAATCGCGACTTATCTCCGCAAAAGAGTAAATGTCATGCGTCATGCTCGCGAAAAGTTGCTTGCCGACCTCCGCGACGTATTGCGCGACAGTTTTATCTCCGACAATCGAACAGCTGACCGGCAACGTTTTAACGAACATGCCAACACTTTGAGCCAATCGCGAATCGCTCCGCCCGTTGTAAATCGTCGTGAAAATTGCGTCGTCGCGGTACAAAAATTTCGCCAGCGTAAATCCGAATGCCGCGTTGAAAAATGCGTTCAACGTCACTTTATTTTCAGCGCAAAAATCTCTCACGGCGTCAACGTCAACTTTAATCTTGCCGAATTCAAACGCAGAACTTTTCGTGGTCGCCGCGTCAAAATCTTTCGCAAGTTTGCAATCGGCATCGCAACCCCGGAAAATCGAATCGTAATAAGCCTTTGCTTTGGTGAGCGCGTCGCCATTACGAGCCCTTTCCTCATCGAGCGCGGTTTCAAAGCCCGTGTAAGTCTCCTTGCTCAAAATTTCTCCGTCGTAAGCGGCGTTGATGTCGTCAATCAAAATGTCAAATGATTCGCCGTCGCTAATAATGTGGTGGCAATCGAGGAAGAAATATTTTTCGTCGGCAACGTAAATCTCCGCACGATAAAGCGGATTTTCCAAAAGTTCAAAAGGTCTAACCAATTCTTCAATCGACGGCAACATATCAACACGCAAAATATTTACAGTTGCCGAGTTATCGTTACGACGAGCGCGAATATCTCCTTCGTCGTTCATGAAAAGCGTTGCCTTTATGTACGGGTGCGCGTCGATTGCCTGTGTTACCGCCCGTTGCAACTTCTCAACGTCGACATTTTTGCCGAGCCGATACAAATTTGGGATATTGTAAGTTGTGCTGTTCGGATTGGCGACGCTCTCGACGAAAATTCCGTTTTGGGTTTGCGTCAACGGGTAATCGCGTTGCCGTTCGTAGCTTTGCCCCTCGTCCGCGCCCGCTAAAAATTTCTCAAACTTCTCAACGGTTCCATGCTCTTTAATGTCGCGAGTGCGAATAATTTTCCCGAAGGCGCGCGACAATAAAACATTAAGCCGAATTGCGCCAATCGAAGTCAACCCGACGCTGTAAAAATCAGTCCTTATGCCGAAATTTTTATTGCCGATAACTTCCGCGACGCTGTCGAAAATTTTCTGCTGGATTTCATTCTGCGGGGCAGTTGAATCGATAGCGGCGGCAACTTTCTTTTTAGCGCGGCTATGAATGTCAACATCAAATTTTTCCAGCGCGTCCGAAGTCAAAAATTTTTCGGCGACGGTCTCACATTCGCGAGCAAAATTCTTGACGGTCTCGACTTTGTAAACGGTCGGGCGATATTCAAAGCGGAAAATAAACGCGCCGTCCTCCAAGAAAATTTCAAGGCAAAGGTCGGACATAGCCGCCGAGGGTATTAGCGGCAAAGTCCGCGAGGCAGTCCCGGCAATGTGATAATCGCTGAAATCTTCGCCCTGATAAGCGCACATCAATTCGCCCTTGAAGCCGTAAGCCGTAGAAATTTCCGCGAACGAGTAAATATCGTGCGCCATGCTGTTGACGAGTTGCCGCCCGACCGAATCAACGTAAGCTTTGACGGAAGAATTTTCCGCAACTTCGGTCAGCACAGGTAAAGTCTTAACGAACATGCCGACGCTTTGCAAAAGTCGCGAATCGTTGCGCCCATGATAAATCGTCGTGAAAGTCGCGCTCGCCTGCCGAGTATTTTTGGCGAGGAAATATCCGAACATCGCTAGGAAAAACGTATTGAACGTCACTTTATTTTCAGCGCAGAAATTTTTCACGGCGGCAACGTCAAGCGCAGTCCGATAACTTTCAAAGGCAACGACCGAATCTTTTTTGCCGACGTTCTCCGCGAAGTCGACTTGCGGCAAAATCTCAACGTCGCTACCCGCAAAAATCGCGTCGTAATAATTCTTAGCCGCAATCAATTTGTCAGAGGCACGCGCCTTTTGCTCATCGAGCGCAACTTCAAAGCCCGTATAATTTTCTTTGTTTAAAGTCTTACCGTCGTAGGCGGCGTTGAGGTCGTCGAAGAAAATATCTTCCGATGAGCCGTCGTAAATTATGTGGTGGAAGTCGAGGAACAAATAATTTTTATCGGGCGTCGAGTAGATTGCGGCGCGGTAAAGTGGCTCCTTAGTCAGCGCGAAAGGTCGGACGAGTTCATTTGGCGCGGGCAATTTCTCTACAACTTTTATCGATACTTCAGCGGGCAAATCATCTTGACGCCGTGCGCAAATTTCGCCCGCCTCGTTGAAAAATAGCGTCGTCTTTAGGTATGGGTGCGCGTCGATTGCCGCTTTGATTGCCCGTTGCAAGCGCGTTATGTCGATTGACGAATCGAGCGGCAAAAGTATCGGCAGGTTGAATGTCGTATCGTTTGGCGCGGCGTCGTATTCCACGAAAATATCTTGCTGTGTTCGCGACAACGGATAATCTTTTTGCGCGGCGTAGGTTTGCACGTCGACTGCGCCCGCCAAAAATTTTTCCAACTTCTCGACCGTATCGAATTCCATTAGGTCGCGAGTTTGTATGACTTTATTAAACGCGCTCGACAGCAAAACATTTAGCCGAATCGCGCCTATCGAAGTTAGCCCCGCGCCGGTTAATTCCGTCGTGATTCCGAATTCGTGATTGCCCAACACTTGCGCGACGCAATCGAAAATTTTCTGTTGAGTATCGTTTTGCGGCGGGACGAGTTCGACTGTCGAAATGACTTCTTCGGGTTCGGGCAGAGCTTTTTTATCGATTTTGCGATTGGCGGTCAGCGGGAACGATTCAAGTTGCATTAAAACGCCCGGCACCATGTAAGCCGTAAGTGACGCCGCCAAATGTTTTTTGAGTTCGTCTAGGTCGATTTTCTTTTCTGCGGTGAAGTAACCGGCAAGGTAATCGCCCGCAGAATTTTTCTTCACGACCACGATACTTGCTTTGACCCCGTCGAAATTATTCATGACGGTTTCAATCTCGCCGAGTTCAACTCTCAAGCCGCGCAGTTTAACTTGATTATCCGTCCGCCCGTGAAAAGCAATTTCGCCGTTGGGCAGGAGCCTTGCCAAGTCGCCGCTCTTATACGCGGGCTTATTCCAAAGTTTGATAAAAACTTTCTGCGTCAGGTCGTCGCGATTGACGTAGCCGCGCCCGATTCCGTCGCCGATTATCGTCATTTCGCCGAGTGCGCCAATAGGTAGCGGACGATTTTTTTCGTCGGTCATCACGACTTGAACGTTGCTATTCGGAATGCCGATAGTGATATTTTCGGGCGACTCAATAGCCTTCATAGTACAACTAATCGTAGCTTCGGTGGGTCCGTAGCCGTTCATGATGTAAATATCGGGGTTAACGGCGCGAAGTTTCGTGAACAATGCGGCAGGGAAAGCCTCTGCGCCGAAGTCGACTGATTTTATATTTTTGATAACCGACGCCAATTCTGGGAAGTCGATAAGGTTGGCGAGGTATGACGGCGTGCAACTCATCACGTCAACGCGATTTTTTTCGCACAAGTCTTTGAGCATGAGCGGATTATGAATTTCGTCTTCATTTGCCATGCAAACGGTTAAGCCGTTCGCGAGCGGGATAAATTCTTCCATAATCGACACGTCGAAAGTTATCGCCGCCAGTGCTAACGAAACTTTGCCGCGCTCGGTGTAGCCTAAAATTTCGTGATTCTTGGGGTTGGCGTCGACGAAGTTTACCAAATTTTTTTGAGTGAGCATGACGCCCTTAGGTTTGCCGGTCGAACCGCTCGTGTAAATGCAATAGGCGAGCGCGTCGTAAGGAACTGAAACGTTCAGATTATCGCCAGAAATTTTATCCGATTGCGTGTCCTCGACTAAGCAAACGAAAACATCCAGCGCGTCGAAAAATGTTTTACGGCGTTGGTAAATGTCGCGTGTCGTGACGATATGCCGGACGTTTGAATCTTTGACGATAAAGCCAACTCTATCATCGGGGTAATCGGGCGTCATGGGCAAAAATGCGCCGCCAGCTTTCAAAATTCCTTGCCGCGCTATGTAAACTTCCAGACCGCGATTGAGCATAACGGCAACAATTTTTTCAACGCCAACGCCATTATCTTGCAAGACGTGCCCAAGACGATTAGCCGCCGCGTTCAATTCAGCATAGGTTAAAGATTTACCGTTAGCAATCGCCGCGACGCGTTCGGGATATTTTTCCGCGCTATCCTGTAGCAAACGATATGCCGGACGCTCGGCGACTTCCCAAGCTGTGTCATGAATGTTTTTCAACTTCGCCAGCTCGTCAGGCGAAAGCCAATCAATATCGCCGATTTTTTCAACGTTAAGAAGTTGCGCGACGACGTGACTATAAGCCGCGCCAAAACTCTCAATTAGAACGTCGGAATATTTCGCGCCGTCAAAGTGAATCGTCACGCCACAAAAATTTTCCTCGACCGCCAAAGCAAAATTTTTATCGCTCCCTTGCGACGCAAAAATAAATTCGGGCGCAATCGGGAAGTCGTAAGCCTTAGCAATTTCTTCGTAGGGCGTGCTGATTATTTCGCGTGAATTTTCGATTTGCTCGCTTAAAGTCTTCAAGTAGTCGGCAAGGCTTTGTTCGGGCAAAAAGTTCAAATACACTGGGATTTTTTTCGCGCTCGTTGCCGTGAATAAAACTTCGTCCGCGCCGGCAAATCGCGCAAGCAATAAGCCATACGCGCCCATAAAAAATTTTTCCTCCGAACAATTAAGCCGCTCGCAAGCTCGGCGCAACTGCTCTTTAGAAATTTCTACAGACACTTTTAAAATCTTCGCGACGAAATTTTTCCCGAAGTTGTCCCGAATCGGCGCGGAATTGACCGCCACTCCGCGAAAAAGGGAATCCAGATATTGCTTTTCAGCTACTATTTCTGCCATAAATAATTCAACCTGCCATTTCTTTCGTTGAAATATATATCCAGTAATATTTTAGTTAAAATTGATTGCTAAGTCAACTTATACTCTTAATATTGCAAAAAATACCTCTGATAAATAAACAAAGCCCGCCAAAATCGACGGGCTGTTTTTTTTTGCAATGAAACTTTACTTGCTAAGCTTTACGTGTTTGAAAACTCGGTCGATACCTGATGAGTGAAAATCAATGCCCGTGACGGAAGGCGAAATCAAAACGGCGTTAGCATCGGTGTAAAGCGGCGCGATAACGGCGTTGTCCAAAAGAATTTTTTCAGCGTCGTAAAGGGCATTCCAACGCGCGTCGTAATCTGCGGCAAGGTGCCCCGTCGAGCAATCAGCAATAATTCTATCGTAATCGGGATTGCTCCAATGTTCGGCAATTTCGCAACCGGAAGTCGTCCACAGCGTAAAGAAAGTCATCGGGTCGTCGTAATCGGGCACCCAATCTGTCAACGCCAAATCATAATTATTGGAAGTGACGTTGCTAAGATATTCGGCTTTGGGCATGGGTTGGAGATTGATTTTCACGCCGGGCAAATTTTCTTCGACTTGCGACTTAATCGCCTGAACGATTTTTGTTGAGCTTGCGCCCTCGTTTGAGAAAATCAAATTTAGCTCGAAATTATCTTTGCCAAGTTCGGTTTTAGCGGTTTGCAAAAATTTCTGCGCCTTTGTAACGTCGAAACTTACAACGTCAGCGAATTGGTTTTGATTCTCTGCGAAAAATTTTCCGGTCTTTTCATTGGGCGCGAAATTAATCGGCACTGCGGTATAAGTCGCCTTTGCACCGCTCATAACATAATTCTCGGCGAGCGATTCGCGGTCAATGGCGTTAGAAATGGCAAGGCGCAAGTTGACATTGCTAAGCGCGCCCGCATGATGATTTTTCGCGTCTTGGTTGAACGACAAGTAATACAAGTAGCCCGAAGGGAACGTTTTCAGATTCTTAGCAAGTTCGGCGTCCTGCTTGACGTGCTCGACTTGATTGCCGGAAATGTTGACAACATTAAGCGTGCCGTTCTTGAAAGAAGTTAGCGCGTTGTCGGAAGAAGACACGACTTGATATTGGAAGCCGTCAAGGGAAATGTTCGCGGCGTTCCAGTAAGTGTCATTCTTCTTGAGTTGGATATTGGCCGTGCCGGGAATGTATTCGCTCAACATGAACGCGCCATTCGACAGAAAAGTTTTGGGGCTCGTGCCGTAACTGCCAGCCGCAAGCGAGTTGTAAAATTCTTCGTTAATGGGGTAAAAAGTTGGGAAGGCCATAAGCGACAGGAAAAATGGAACCGGCGCATCGAGCTCGACGACAAAAGTTTTCGGGTCGGGCGCACTCACTCCCAAAGTCGCAGGGTCGGCACCTTTTATAACGGCGTCGGCATTTTTCACGCAAGCGACCGTACTGCCCATGATGTAGGAATATTCTTGAGCAATTTTGCAATGACGCCGCCACGCGAAAACAAAATCATTAGCGGTAACGTCACTACCATTCGCCCATTTAGCGTCGCGCAGGTGGAAAGTATAAGTCTTGCCGTCTTCGGAAACGTTAAAACTTTCAGCGATAGCCGGAATGGGTTTGCCGTTTGAATCGAGTTGCATCAAGCCGTCAATGCAATCGGCGATAGCTTCAAAAGACGCGCTATCGGTCGCCTGTGCGCTGTCGAGCGAGACGACATTTGAACCGAGCATGACGCTCAACTTGCCGTCGCTACTTGCCGAATCGGAACCGCCACAGCCCGCGAAAATCATCGTCACGAGCAACAACGCCGCCATTAAAAATTTTTTCATCTTAAAACTCCTTCTTCAATAAAAAAATGCTGATAATCTTTTTCACCCGGCAAATCCGTCCCGCCCCATTTAAAGCCGTGCGCCGCAAAAAGTTTGCAACATAAATCGTCCTCTTCAATCTTGTAGGGGAAATTTTTATTGCGGTCTTCAAAGGCGGCGGAACCTTCCGGCACGATAATTTTCTGCTCGTCAACAAATTTTATGTAAGGATTGTAAAACGGATTGATGTCGACGGCGAGCCCGTAGCCGTGCAGAGAAATTCTGTCGGTATAGGAAACGTAGCGGAAATTGAAGCACGAGGAATTATTATCGCGCATAGAAAGTTCGTCGTCGGCGTCGTATTCGTCAATGAGCCGGATTTTTTCTATCGGATAATTTTCCGCGTAAAGTTTCTTGAAAATATCCAGTAAGTCATCAGCAATTCGCACGTTGCAAACCAATTCGCCGTCCAAAGTTTTGCCGCTCAAATCTTTATGCAGAACGTGCAAATAGCGCAAAGTCCCCAAAGGCAACGGACAATTTTTCTTATATGATTTGCCGTCAATCTTCGCAAAAATCTTTTCGGTTACCTCCGATATGTAAAATGATTTGTTCAAAAATTTTGTACCTCCCAAACAGTTTTTATTATGATAACAAACTGAATGAAAAAATGTCAAGCCTAAGAATTAGCACGGTTGGCGAGTTTTACCAAAGCATTGTCAAGTAAATTTGCCTTTGCCTATTGCAATAAAAATTTTTTGTGATATTATACGCGAAGATAACGGGTTAGGGGGTTGTGGTAAGGCGCAATTATAAAAAAGAACGATAGAGACGGGAAATCATCCCGAATAATTTTTAGCCCGTTAAGTTAAAATTTTCACTTCAAGTTTCAGGAGGTTTTTTGAAATGGTCAACGGCAAGCCCCATATTGTAATCGTAGGCGGCGGCTTCGGAGGTATCAAAATAGGTCAGCTCTTCGCCAAAGAAAATGTCGAAATCACGTTAATCGACCGTCATAATTTTCATCTGTTCCAACCGCTTTTGTATCAAGTGTCGACCGCAGTTTTGGAAACGGGCGAAGTTGCCTACCCTATTCGCTCTTTCTTCCGCAACAATAATAACGTTACTTTGTACATGGCTAAGGCGCAGGGTATCGACCAAGAACGCGATGTCGTCATAACAAATCACGGCGAAATTCACTACGATTACTTAATCCTTGCGGCGGGCGCGACCACTAACTTTTTCGGGATGAAAAGCGTTGAGGAACACGCCTTCGGAATGAAGACGATTCAAGAGGCTGTCCACATTCGCAACCACGTTATCCACGAGTTCGAACGCGCCGAAAAACCCTACCGCACTCCCGAAGACCGTAAAAAGCGTATGACATTTGTAGTAGTGGGCGGCGGCCCGACCGGCGTAGAGGAGGCCGGCGCAATCGCTGAACTTATCGAGATTCAGAAAAAAGAATTCCATAAGCTCGACTTCAACGACGTTAGCATAAAGTTGATTGAGGCGACGCCGCGCCTTTTGCCCATGTTGCCGGAAGAATTGCAAAAACATACCGTCAAAGTGCTGGAGAAAAAAGGAATTGAAGTCATGCTCAATACTCAGGTTGTCGATTACGACGGCGACGTTCTGACACTCAAAAACGGCGTGAAAATCCCGACGACAACAGTTATTTGGGCGGCAGGCGTCCGCGCAGTCGATATGATGAAAAATTGCGGCGCGGAATGTGCTCGCGACGGTCGCGTTTGGATTGAGGAAAATTTGATGGTGCGCGGCGCGGTTCATAAAAACGTTTTCGCAATCGGTGACTGCGCGGCGTTCATGCACGGCGATATGAAACGCCCGCTCCCAACGGTCGCGCCGGTCGCTACTCAACAGGCTAAGGTCGCTCACAAAAATATTATGAAACTTATCAAGGGCGAAACTAATCCCGATAAGCTCGATAAATTCGTTTACAAAGATTTGGGCGCAATGGCGACTATCGGCAAGGGTGAAGCGGTTGTCGGCTCTCCGAAGATGACAGGCTTTATGGCGTGGTGCGCGTGGATGGTTGTCCACTTGATAAGGCTGGCGGGTTTCTATACAAATATGACGGTCGCTTTCAAATGGGCGTTGAACTTCCTGACGAGTGCGCGGCTCGGAAGAATCATCACGAATATCAGCCTAGACCCAATGAAATGATTCGGGGTGATTCAAATGAAACTTTTGATTGATGACGCTCACCTCGACGCTATTAAAAAGATTTACGAATTTTATCCGGTCGCCGGCGTCACGACTAACCCGACTATCCTTTCCAAAATCGGCGGCAATCCCTTCGACACGCTCAAAGAAATTCGCAAGTTCATAGGCGAGGACGCTCAACTGCACGTGCAAGCCGTAAGCCGCCGCGCTGATTCAATCGTCGAAGAGGCTTGGCATATCGTCGAGCACTTGGGCGCGAATACTTTTGTTAAAATCCCCGCCATGCCCGAAGGGTTCAAGGCGATGAAAATTTTGTTGGAGACGAGCGAAATCCCGTTCACCGCGACCGCAATTTATACGCCTATGCAAGCATTTATCGCGGGGCAATGCGGCGCGAGTTACGCGGCTCCCTACGTCAATCGGATTGATAATATGGGCTTTAACGGCTTGACGGTTGCCAAAGAGATTCAGCAGATTTTCGAGCGCAATTTCATGGAGACCGAAGTTATCGCGGCAAGTTTCAAAAATTCCCAACAAGTCTTGGAGCTTTGCATGTGCGGGATAAGCGCGGCAACTATTTCGCCCGAAATTTTCAATGCGCTCGTTAGAAATTCCGCGATTGATTCCGCCGTCGAAGATTTTATCGCTGACTTTGAATCTTTCGCGGGCGAAGGCAAAACTATGCTCGACTTCTGATAATGCACTTGACATAAAAAAAAGCACCTTCCGACCGGATAAAATCGGGAGGTGTTTTTTGATTGTCGTTATGAAATTATTTTAGAGCTCGCGCCGCAATGTCTTTGCGGTAGTGGACGTTATCGAAGTGAATGACTTCGACGCATTTATAAACTTTGTCGACAGCCTCGCGCAAAGTCGGCGCAGTCGTCGTGACGCCTAAAACCCTGCCGCCGCTCGTGACGAGTTCGTCACCTTTAAGCTTCGTGCCGGCATGGAAAATCATCGCGCCCAATGCCTTAGCTTTCGCTACGCCGTCAATCGGCAAATTTTTTTTGTAAAACTTGGGATAACCGCCGCTCGCCATTATGACACAGACCGCGCTGTCCTTACTCCACGAAATTTTTTTGTCGGACAGATTGCCTTCCGCGCAGGCGTTCATAAGTTCGAGCAAATCGCTTTCCATGAGCGGCAAGACAACTTGCGTTTCAGGGTCGCCGAAGCGGCAATTAAATTCGACTACTTTAGCCGTGCCATTTTGAATCATCAAGCCCGCGTACAAACAGCCGCGATAGATAATCCCTTCGGACTTGAGCGCGGCAATAGTCGGCTTGAGAATTTTTTCTTCGACCTGCGCGGCAATTTTCGCGTCGACAATCGGTGCCGGAGCATATGCGCCCATGCCACCAGTATTTAATCCCTTGTCGCCGTCGTCAACTCGCTTATGGTCTTGCGCGGCGATTAGCGGAATAATTTTTTCGCCGTCAGTCAAAGCTAAAACGGAAGCCTCTTCGCCGTCCATGAATTCTTCCACAAGAATTTTATTTCCCGCGTCGCCAAAATTCCTCATCTCGTCGACCGCGCTCAAAGCCTCGTCCAAAGTCTGCGCGACGATAACGCCCTTGCCCGCCGCTAGCCCGTTAGCTTTTATGACAATCGGCGCGCCTTTTTGACGGATATAATTTCTCGCGTCTTCGGGGTTATAGAAAATTCTAAAGTCGGCGGTCGGTATGCCATATTTTTTCATGAGGCATTTGGCGAAAATTTTCGAGCCTTCAATCTGCGCGGCAATTTTACTCGGTCCGAAAGCTTTAATCTCTGCGGCGTTGAGGGCGTCAACTAAACCGTTTACGAGCGGGGCTTCGGGACCGACGACTACCAAATCAATCGCGTTAGCTTTAGCGAAGTCGACGAGCGCGGTGTTATCCTCGATTGAAATATTTTCGGTGCATTCGGCGAAATTGGCAATGCCTGGGCTACCGGGTATGGCGAAAAATTTTTCAAGCTTAGGGCTTTGCGAAATTTTCCAGGCTAAAGCGTGTTCGCGACCGCCGCCGCCGATTAGCAATACGTTCATGGGAAGACCTCCTGTTAAGGGAAAAGGGACATGGGAAAAGGGAAAAGTCTTTTCCCTACTAGTCCCTTTTCCCTTTTCCCTTTTCCCTTATTTAACGTCCAACAATTCGTATTCGATGACGCCCGCCGGTGCTTGAACTTGAACGATTTCGCCCGCGCTCTTATTGAGTATTGCGGCTCCGAGCGGCGACTCGTCCGAAATTTTATTGTTGGTGGGGTCAGCTTCAGTCGAGCCGACTATCATATAAGTTTCAACGTCATCAAGTTCCACGTCGCGAATCGTCACGGTGCTACCAATCATAACTTTTCCCGTGCCCGCCGCAGAATGAATTATTTCGCTGTTGCGGAGTTTTGCCTCAAGCTCGCTGATGTCGCTTTCGAGTCTGCCCTGTTCGTTCTTAGCGTCGTCATATTCGGAATTCTCGCTCAGGTCGCCCAAAGCTATCGCCGTCTTGAGCCGCTCCGAAACTTCCATGCGCCGAACGCTTTTCATGTAGTCCAACTTTTCGACAAGCTTATTATAGCCATCTTGAGTCAGCAGAGTTTTCTTTTCGTCCATGTTAATCCGTTACTGAGAACTTATAAAAAGTTATAAACTTTAATGTCCCATTCCTGCTTCGTCGCGTCCGCTTTTGTCGAAACTACTTGCGTTTGGTATAACGCTCCACAGGCTTGAATTCCCCGCTAACGAACGGGTACATATGCAGGTTTCCGTGTTAAGTGGAATTTCCTGCATAGTCTTTACTGCGCTCGGAATTTTACGGTAACAACGCTCACGAGTTACCAACCGCATATCCCAACTTTTCAAAGAACTGTCAGGAGTATATCAGCAATAAAGCCGATTGGCAACATAAAAGTTTATCAGTAACGACCTTCACCTCCTTATAAATTTTAGACTGTTTTATAAGTCTTTATAAGATTTCTTTAGCTGTTGAAAGCCTCCAAAAGTTTATCGCCGTCAAAGGTGCGACTTTCGCCGGGCGTTATCGGAGACCAAAGCGGCAGATTTTTCGACACCGCTAAGAATTTTTCGGAAGGCTCCCACTTCGGATACTCGACGCGGTGCATTGCCACGAACGCTTTTAAATTAGTCTTTTTCACGAATTCGATTGCGCCTTTTTCTTGAGAATCGCCAAGCCGCCCGTCAACCGGGAAAAAGGCAACGTCCGCCTCCATATTCTCCATGCGCTTCAACTGACGCTTGAAAACTTTCGCGGCAAGCTCAATGTTATCCGGCGTATCGTCTTGCCAATCCCACCAGTTGAAATCGCCCGCGTGGAAAATTCTTTTACCCGACGGCAACTTGACAAGGAAAGAAATCCCAACGTCCGTCGAATCGTAGCTCCAAACCCTGATAGCGTCGTCCTCCCATTGCGTGTAGCGTTTCATGTACGAGATTTTTTTCGTCGGGAAGATTTTGACACGCTTTGTATGTTTTATGTCGCTACCGAAAATATATCGCGTAGTCTTTGGCGCGTATGCTCTGATATGAGTGCCGAAATGATCGAAGTGCGCGTGCGTGGCGAAAATGTACAGCCTGTCGAAGTCGCCTTTATCGTATACGGCGTCCATGATTCCTGCGGGGTCTTCGTAGTCGTCAAACAACAGTAAAACTTTTTCGTCTTGAATCAAAAAACCGCTGTTCAGTAAATAAGTAAGTTCCATAAAAAATTTTCCTCTCTCGACCGGAAATTTGTTTCTTGTAGTCGGTCGCCCCTAATCTTTAAAATTGCTCAAAAGTTTTAGTAATCGCCTCTTCCACTCAAAAATTTTTATATTCTCTGTCGACGCAGGTGAGTAACTACGCCGACACCAAATTTTCATAGTTAGGAGGTAGGAGGTAGGAGTTGGTTACGTACTTTAACTCCTAATTCCTAACTCCTAATTCCTAATTGCTTTTCAGTCGTCGCCTTTTTTGGCGAGAGCGTCTTGAATTTTCTGTTCGACGTCCGGATTTATTTTATGGTCGGTTCGGTACTTGACGTTCTGGCGATTGGGTCTGGTGAAGCCGCGCCCTTGAACCTCGCTTGCCGGCAAAATCATCATGAAGGCATTTTTATCAACGGTGTTGACGACGATTTTAATTTTAGCGAGTTGTGTCATGCTGATAACGACCATGACAATTTTTTTCGGGTCGCCGGTGAAAGCACCCTCGCCATTTAGGAAAGTCACGCCGCGCCCAATGTCCGCAATAATCCCGTCGGCAATGTCCTTCGCCTTGTCCGAGATAATCAGAATCGCCTTGCGCTGGTTGAAGCCGTCGATAATTTTGTTAGTCATCTGCGAAGTCACATACATACAAATTAGCGTGAACATTGCGGAATTGACGCTGAACAATGCGCCCGCCACAATGACAATCAAGCAGTTGAAGCCGAAGATAACCGAGCCAATGTCCATTGAATAATACTTTTTGAAAATCGCGCCGAGTATGTCGAAGCCGCCGGTCGAACCGTTCATGCGGAAAACTATTCCGTAGCCGATGCCGTTGAAAATGCCGCCGTAAATCGACGCAAGCATCATGTCATCGACGGTCAACATGCCGCTTAAAAATTTCGTGGCGTCGAGCGCGAATGAAAACATCACCGTCCCAATAATCACGTCGATTGTATATTTTTTGCCGAGAAGTTTATACGACGCGATAAGGAGCGGCACGTTGTAGGCTAGCGTTTGAATGCCGATTGGCAAGCCCGCCAAAAAGTAAAAAATAATCGCAATGCCCGTGACGCCGCCTGTTAATAGACTGCTCGGCACTACGAAGAGATTGATTGAGCTGGCGGCGACCAGACACCCTGCCATAATCCCCAAATACCTTAGAGGGTTCCACTTGACCAGTATTGAGGTTAATCTCATTTAAAAATTTCTCCTCCCTTCCAAGTAAACTTGAGAGATTATAGCACAAAATTGATTGTATGACATAGTACTTTTTAAAAATTTTTGCTTTAATGATTTGCCTTTTTATAAATTTTCAAGACTAAATCTCTGTCCATAGGTTGGAAGGTCGCGACTTTTTTAGTGCCGTTTGAAGTCACCATGTCCGCCAATATTTTTAACTCGTCGTCGTTCTTTACGCCGATTCCCAATTCTGAAAAATTCGTCGGCGTGCCGAGCTCGCGGAAATAATTTTCCATAGCGTCGATACCTGCGCGGGCTCGTTCGTCAATCGTGCCGGCGGTTATGCTGAAAATTTTCTCCGCGAAGTTGGCAAAACGTTCGGGCTTGACGGTGTAGACAGTGCGCGCCCACGACGCCCAAACCGTAGTCAAACTCGCGCCGTGAAGAACATCGTAACGCCCGCTGAGTTCGTGACCGAGTTTATGCGCAGAAAAATCTCTGTCACGTCCGAGACCCGTAAATCCCGTATGCGATACCGAGCCGCACCACATTATTTCGCTCATGGCGTGCAAGTCGTTCGGATTCTTAAGCAGAACTTTCGACTGCGCCATAACATTTTTAATCAGCGATTCGGCAACCATGTCGGTGAAGTCGTTGCCGTCAATCTTGCTGAAATATCGTTCGAGGGTGTGCATAATAATATCGGCTATTCCGCAAATCAGCGGGTAATGAGGAACAGTCAGCGCGAACTCCGGATTCATAATCGCGAACGCCGGACGCGGAGTAATTGAGCCGCGCTTAAGTCCGCTAGCCTCGTCAGTCAAAACGGCGGAGTCAGAAGTTTCAGAGCCGGCCGCCGCAATCGTCAAGATGACGCCGACCGGCAAAGATTTTTCGAGATGAATTTTATTCGTCCAGTGCTCCCAAATGTCAACGTCGGGATTAGCCGCGCCAAGTGCAATCGCCTTTGCGGTGTCGATGACGCTACCGCCGCCCACCGCCAATACGAAATTTATTTTTGCGTCGATAGCCTCACGAATTGCATTGCGAGCAAAACTCAAGCGGGGATTCGGTTTGACGCCGCCCAAAATTTTCAATTCAAAGTCGGCCAGACGTTTTTTAACTTCGTCGAGGAGACCGCTTTTGACGGCAGAGCCGCCGCCATAGAGAATCAGCACATTCGAGCCGCCGTACTTGCCGATTTCCTCCGCGACCTTATCTTCCGCGCCCTGCCCGAAAATTATTTCCGTCGGGCAAAAATATTCAAAGTTGTGCATAATGAACCTCCGAGTAAAACTTTTTGCGCTAAGATTTTACAACTAAACCGCGATTCTTGCAACGCTTATAATAACAAAAGCCCCCAACTTTTTTATCACGAGCTTTTTCAGTGCTTGCCAAATTTCAGCGGCGAATATAATAACTGCCGTCGCCAAAAGCCTTGCCGACCCGCTCGCCTATCGTAAAGTAACTGCTGCTGAACGAATCATAGAAAATCATTCTAAGCTTTGAAACGTCGACCTTGCCTTGAACTTTCGACGGCAAAATTTTCACCCTTCCATATTTGTGCGCGTTTTGTGGAGCAGACTCATTTTCATATCATAATAATCGGGCGTCATGTCGAGGTAATGCTTGTGCGGATTCTCAAAGCGTTGTTCCTCTTGCCAAATTTCGTGTTCTAGCTGTTGCTTAACGTAGTCGCGAATTTCATGGAGCGTCGGCAAATTTTCTGTGCGCCGCCCGTCCTTGACGTAAAGCCGCGAAAGTTTTTTAGCCGAACAATTTTCAAAGTGGCGATTCTTCCAGGGCTTGACGGGGTCGACGTAGCGGAAAGGCTTTGCCATGTCGATGGGCTCATCAACAAGCGCGATTAAATCGGCAACCGCGTGCCCGACCTCGTCGTAGACGCGATAAATACTTTTCAAGCCGGGATTCGTAATCTTCTCAACGTTCTCGCTGACTTTGATTCGCGGGACAAAAACTCCGTCCTCCTCAACCGCGACGATTTTGTAAACCGCGCCGAAAACCGGCTCCGACTTTGCAGTTATCAACCGCTCGCCGACGCCGAAAGAATCAATCGCCGCGCCCTGACTTATCAGAGAAGTTATCGTGAATTCGTCAAGGCTATTGGAAGCGATAATTCTGCAATCGGTCAAGCCCGCGTCGTCTAGTATCTTGCGAATTTTTTTAGACAAGTAAGCCAAGTCGCCCGAATCAATCCGCACGCCGCGCAGGCGTTTACCTTGCGGCTCCAAAACTTCTTTGGCAACGCGAATGGCATTGGGAATACCGCTGTGAACAACGTCATAGGTATCGACAAGGAGCGTGGTCGAATCGGGATAAACTTCGGCGTAGCGTTTGAAGGCCTCGAACTCGTTGCGGAAGTACATAACCCAACTATGCGCCATCGTGCCGTTGACGGGAATATCAAACAGTTGCCCCGCGCTGACAGTCGCCGTGCCGTTGACGCCGCCGATAAATGCCGCTCGTGCTCCATAAGTTGCCGCGTCCATGTTGTGAGCCCGTCGCGCTCCAAAGTCCGAAACAAATCGCCCTTCCGCCGCCCGAACTATTCTGCGCGCCTTAGTTGCTATCAAAGATTGATGATTTATCTGCGCCAAAATCGCCGTCTCGACAAGTTGCGCGTCAATCAGATTTGCTACGATTGATATGCAAGGCTCGTTCGGATACATAATCGTGCCTTCTGGGAAAGCGTAAATGTCTCCGCGAAAATGAAAATCCTTGAGACTGTCAAGAAAATCCTCGTTGAAAATTTTTTGCTCGCGCAGGTAATCAATATCCTTCGCGCTGAACTGCATATTCTCCACGTACTCAATAACCTGTTCGAGCCCGGCGAAAATCGCGAAGCCGCCCGCGTCGGGATTGCGCCGGTAAAATACGTCAAACGCTACGCGAGTATTCTCGCCGCCGTTGACGAAATAGCCGTTCGCCATCGTCATCTCATAAAAATCCATCATCATAGACAAATTTCTTTTATCAAACTGCGACATTCAAAACTCCTCCGTAAAACTAAAAAATTTGCTATGAAAGCTTATTCTTTCGTCACTACAAATTTCCTTCAAATTTATCAGACAATGACAAGAAAATTATTTTTGTAGAATAAAAACAAATGTTTGAAAATCCAACAAGAAAGGCTAAGAAAATTTCGCCAAAACATTGCGGCAGGAAAATTTTTTGTGTACAATGTACGGGCAATTTTATAAAACTTTAGGAGGTGAGAAGTTGAGATTTGACAGGCGACGGGCTGACGAAATGCGCGAAGTTCTTTTGGAGCGGCGGGCCCAAAAATATCCTGCAGGCTCGGCTCTGATTGAGGTCGGCAATACGAAAGTCCTTTGCGCGGCGACGATTGAAGATAAAGTTCCGCCTTTCCTGAAGGGTACCGGAACCGGTTGGCTCAACGCGGAATATTCAATGTTGCCAGGCTCGGCGGCGGAAAGAATTGCTCGCGAACGTTCAAAGCTCGGCGGCAGGACAATGGAAATTCAGCGGCTAATCGGGCGAGCCCTCCGCGCAGTGACCGATTTAACTTTGATTGGCGAGCGCAGCATTATAATTGACTGCGACGTTTTGCAAGCGGACGGCGGCACGCGCACGGCGTCGATAACCGGAGCATTTGTCGCGCTGGTCGAGGCTTGCGAGACTATTTACCAAGTCGGCGACGCCTTCCCCGTCAAAGATTTTGTCGCGGCAATTTCGGCGGGAATCACTCAAGACGGCGAAAAAATTCTCGACCTTTGCTACGCGGAAGACTCGACTGCGGCGGCTGATTGTAACGTCGTGATGACGGGCGCAGGCGAAATAGTCGAAGTGCAGATAACCGCCGAGAAAAAACCGTTCACGCGCTCGCAACTCAATGAGCTTTTGGATTTGGCGCAACACGGCATTGACGAATTGATTTCCTTGCAAAAAGACGCGCTCGGACGAGATTTAGTTTGGCGCGTCGGGCGCGTCGGCTGAATTTTAATTGTCGCCAAAGTTTTTAACCCGATTTAAGAGGGGAGGAGAAGTCATGAAAAAAATCGTACTCGCGTCGAAGAACTTGGACAAAGTAAAAGAAATGCGCCTCGCCCTGAAAGATTTACCCGTTGAAATTTTATCGCTCGCCGACTTTGCCAAAATCCCCGACGCCATAGAGGACGGCGCAACCTTTGAGGAAAATGCAATCATCAAAGCAAAATTTTTCTGTAAGCAAACGGGGCTTGCTTGCTTGGCTGACGATTCCGGACTTGAAGTCGACGCCCTAGGAGGTTTACCCGGCGTCCACTCCGCAAGGTTCGCAGGCTATCACGCCGACGACAACACCAATAATCAAAAGCTCCTCGACGAGATGAAAAAAATCTGCGCGGCGGAATCAAATGCTGATTACAGATGCGCTTTGGCATTCGTCGACACTGACGGCACGCAGATTTTAACTCAAGGCAAAATCGAAGGCAAAATTAAAACCGTCGCAAAAGGTAGCGGCGGCTTTGGATATGACCCGTATTTTTATCTCGACGAAAGTCGGACTATGGCGGAAATTTCCGTCGCCGAGAAAAATAAAATCAGTCACAGAGGCGCGGCTCTTAGAGAAATGATTTTGAAGTTAAAGGGGCGTTTCCGTTGAAGATTGGACTTATAAGCGATACTCACGGGAACTGGTCATCGATTGAGCAGGCGGTAAGTATTGCGCAAAATATGGATATGTGGCTTCACATGGGCGATTGCACGCCCGACGCCGAGTATTTGCAATCATTATTGAATGTTCCGGTTTACGGCGTGGCGGGAAATTGCGATTGGCCAACGCCGAACAGTTGTTACGAGCGAATCATTGAGGCCGCAGAGCACAGAATTTTCATCACGCACGGACATAATTACGGCGTGCGTTATACTCAAGAATACATAATGGAAGCGGCGGAGTCGCAGAACGCTGACATAGCGGTTTACGGTCACACGCACATTGTCGAATACCTTATGGGGCCGCCGATTATCTTAAATCCGGGCAGTGCGTCGCGGCCGCGTGATGATACTCGCGGCTCGTTCATGGTTATGGAGTTGGAAAGAGGTTCCGACCCGCGAATAACCGTCGTGCGCATGAAACGGCAATGACATATTCAAAAACCCTGCAATCTTGACGCAGGGCTTTTTTTGCTTGAAAACTTTCTGGACGTATGATATATTTATTTTGGCAGGTAGTTCGCTGTGTCGGCTTTCTTCCTCGAGGGAAGGAGGTGACGCGCAATGGATTTCTTCGACTGGCTTGACCACTTGTCAAACATCGGGACGTTCGTTCTCGCGTTGCTGACGTACCTTAACGGAAAAAAATAAGCCGTAAGGCTCAAAAATCGTTGTAAGTGTTATTAACGAGGAAGGAGCCCAAAGCGGACTGCCTGCCATTAAAATTGTCCTTTTGACGCCGAAAATTTATCATAAACTCGCGGCTTTGTCAAATTGATTTACTGCTTGAAAACTTTATGAACGTGTGATATATTCATTTTGGCAGGTCGAAGGTACCGGCTCTCTTCTCAGATTTGAGAGGGGGTGATGTCATGGATAAATTCGATTGGTTGATGCTTGCACTCAACTTGATTCAGACCATCCTGGCGTTGCTCACGTATCTGAAATAAAATTCGGGTACGAAAAAGCCGTTCGCAACACGGCTCTTAACGTTTACCATTAACTGATTAACGAAGGGAGTCGGTGCATTACCGACGTCCTGCCATTAAAATTGCCCTTTTGACGCTGAAAATCTATCATAAACTCGCGGCTTTGTCAAATTGATTTACTGCTTGAAAACTTTATGAACGTGTGATATATTCATTTTGGCAGGTCGAAGGTACCGGCTCTCTTCTCAGATTTGAGAGGGGGTGATGTCATGGATAATTTCAACTGGCTGTATCTGATTCTTAGCCTAATCCAGACTGTCGTGGCATTGCTCACGTTCCTGAAATAATTTAGGGACGAAAAAAGCCGTCTGACACACGGCTCTTATACAAGATTTACGTAACTATTAAATCGAGTAGGGGGAGTCGGTGCATTACCGACGTCCTGCCATTAAAATTGTCCTTTTGATGCTGAAAATTTATCATAAACTCGCGGCTTTGTCAAATTGATTGTTGCTTGAAGCTTCTATGAATGTTAAATTTTTCTTAGCCCGTGATTGACGAGTTTTAGCCGCTGTTGTAAAATTCTTCTCATAAAAACTAAACAGGACGGTTGATTTAATGCCGATATATACATGGGCGTTTGTAGTCGCGCTGGTCGTTTCGTTTGTAGTCACGCCTTTTGTGATTTTGCTGGCGGAGAAGACCGGAGCAATGGACGCGCCTAACGCCCGAAAAGTTCATAAAAAACCCGTGCCGCGAATCGGCGGACTTGGAATATATGCGGGCTTCATGGCGGCGATAATTTTTGTCGCGATAAAGTTCGGGCTAAACGACGAGATGATAAAAGAAACCGTCGGGCTAGTCGTGTCAGGAAGTTTAATTGTTGCGCTTGGGCTCGTCGACGATTATAAAAACCTCCCCGCCAAAGTCAAACTCTTAGGGCAAATCGGAGCGGCGGTCGTTTTGGTTATACTCTTCGACGTGCGAATTGATTTCGTGACAGACCCATTCGGCGATTACATTTACCTTGATAATTTTCCTATACCTCATCTCGCGATACCGGTGACAATGTTTTGGCTGGTCGGGCTGACAAACACAGTAAATTTAATCGACGGGCTTGACGGACTTGCGGCGGGTGTGGCGTCGATAGCGTCGTTTACCATTTTACTAATCGCGCTCGAACAGAATTTTATCTTAGTCGCGGTATTGACGGCGGCATTGGCAGGCGCGGCGGTCGGTTTCCTCAAGTACAACTTTCACCCCGCTAAAATTTTCATGGGTGATACTGGCTCAATGTTCTTAGGCTTTATGCTGGCTGGGATTTCGGTAACGGGCGCGGTCAAATCTGTTGCGACTATTGCGCTTATCGTTCCGATTTTCGCATTGGGCTTGCCGATTTTGGATACAACTTTTGCAATCGTCAGGAGACTGCGCGGCGGCGTCCCGATTTTTAAACCCGATAAAGGACACTTACATCACAGACTTTTGAGCGTCGGCTTCACGCAAAGACAAGCGGTTTTGCTAATGTATGTGATAAGTGCGCTGTTCGGTTTGAGCGCGATAGCTTTGACGGCGGTCAGCTATCAAATCGCGGTAATAATTTTGCTAGTCGTCGTCGCGGCGATTATTTACGGCGTAAAGAAATTGGGAATAGCCCGCCCGGCAAGTTAGGTGACAATCATGGAAAAATTAAAAGTCATGTCGATATTCGGCACGCGCCCGGAAGCAATCAAAATGGCTCCGGTCGTATTGGAACTCGCTAGGCATTCGGAAATTGAATCGCGGGTGACGGTCACGGCTCAACATCGCGAAATGCTCGACCAAGTGTTGAGATTGTTTAACATTCGCCCCGATTACGATTTAAATATCATGTCGGACGGGCAAACGCTCTTCGACATAACGAGTCGTGCACTTTTGGGACTGGATAAAATTTTGACGGAGACAAAGCCCGATGTAATTTTAGTTCACGGCGACACCACCACGACTTTTGCCGGAGCATTGGCGGCTTTCTATCATCAAATCGAAGTCGGGCACGTCGAAGCAGGCTTGCGCACTCAAAATAAATTTTCACCTTATCCGGAGGAAATGAATCGCCGTTTGACCGGCTCGCTTGCCGATTTGAACTTTGCGCCGACTTTGACCGCCAAAGAAAATCTCCTGCGCGAAAACATCGCCGCCGATAAAATTTTCGTCACGGGCAATACCGTTATTGACGCGCTTTATCAAACCGTCCGCGATGATTTCAATTTTTCCGGCGAACTCGCGCAGATTGACTTCGACAAAAAAATTATCCTCGTCACGACGCATCGCCGCGAAAATTTAGGCGAGCCGCTCCGCCATGTTTACAAAGCTCTGAAAGCTCTGGTCGAAGAATTCCCAAACGTCGAGATAATTTTCCCCGTCCATAAAAATCCCAAAGTCCGCGAGGTCGTCAAAGAAGAACTCGGACATTTGGACAGAGTTTTCCTCACCGACCCGATTGACTACGAACCTTTTGCAAATTTGATGAATCGCGCAACGTTGATAATGACGGATTCGGGCGGCTTGCAGGAAGAAGCCCCCGCGCTCGGCAAACCTGTTTTAGTCCTGCGCGACACAACCGAACGTCCCGAAGCAGTCGACGCGGGCACGGTTAAATTAGTCGGCACCAATCGCGATGATGTTTATAACGCGGCGAAAATTTTGCTCACCGACTCGGCGGCTTATAAAAAAATGGCGGAGGCTCAAAGCCCATACGGCGACGGGCTCGCCGCTAAAAGAATCGTCAAAGCTCTGTTGTGGCGACATAAATTTTTGAGTCAACGCCCTGAAGAATTTCTCGGCTGAAATCTTGACACAAGGCATTTAAAGTGATATAAATTAGCGCGTTGATTGATTTGCCGACTTAGCTCAGTTGGTAGAGCAGCGCATTCGTAATGCGCAGGTCGTCAGTTCGAGTCTGACAGTCGGCTCCATTCATCACGGGTTACACTCTCAAGGATGGGGGTGTGTGGATTGAAACCATATCGAAATTTCTAGCCTCGGCAACTTGTCGGGGCTTTAAACTTTCTATTGGAAAATTTCGCCGCGCTCTGATATAATGCCGGAAATTTAAGGGGTAAGGGAAATGGGACAAGGGACAAGTAGGGAGTAGGGAATAGAATGGGAAGAAGTATCACGCCGACGATTGAAGGCGGCTTGCTCGTCGCGATAACAATTATCTTGGGGCTTGTGACGGTCTACGTCCCGCTTATCGGCATGTTAGTAGAATTTTTTTGCGCGGTGCCGCTCGCAGTCTTAACGGCGCGTCAAGGAGCCGCCAAAGGTTTTACTGCGCTCGTCGTGACTTTTATTTTGCTGTCGATGTTAATCAGCCCGCTTTTGTCAGTCAGACTAACTTTGAGTTGCGGCATTTGCGGCATTGCTTTAGGTTGGTGCGTAAGGAAAAATTTCAACGCCGTAAAAATTTTTTTCATAACATTGGTAGTTGCCTCCGCCGCGCAGGTCGTCTCGATAGGACTTTTAATCGCGATAATGGACGTGAACTTAATAGAAATGCAAATTGACATGCTACGCGAATCGTTCAACGAATCCTTTGCGCTCTATGAGGATATGGGCGTCGACAAAGAACGAATCGCCGAAGCAAAAAGCCAAGTCGAACCGGCCTTGCAGACGCTGATATTTTTAATGCCGACGGTGATAATGTTGACGGCTCTTATAAATGCGGTGGCGGCGTATCTGACGGCGCATTGGATTTTCCCGAAATTGCAAATGAAAATCCCGACGCTGCCGCCGTTCGCGCAATGGAAATTGCCGTCGCTCTTTTTCTACACGGCGATAATTGGCGGGCTTGGAATTTATTGGGGTTTCACTCGCGGCTGGACGGAAATTTACGAAATCTCGCTGAACTTGCTAATTGTCTCCGGAATAATCGGAGCTGTGCAAGGATTCGCGCTGTTATCATTCCTCTTCGACCGCTATAAAGTTTCAAAACTCATTCGCCGGTTCTTGTACGTGATTGCAATTTTGAACATGTTCCTTTTGCAAATCATAGCGATAACGGGCTTGCTCGATACGCTCTTCGATTATAGAAAAAAATTCTTCGACGGGAGGTAATGAATTGCAGACAAATAATTCGGAAAGTCATCCGGTGCCGAGAAATTTATCAGCGTGGCCGGATTCGGTAATAAATTTGGCGGTTATGTCGGTAATGGTCGTGATAATCTCGCAGTACAACAAAATTTTGGGCGCAATGGCACTTTTAGTTTGGGCGTTGTTAGGTTGGTTCGCATTTGTCCGGCAGAGAGACCGCAAGAAAAAATTCAAAGAGTACGCCGAAAACGTCATAGGCAATTTCAACGACATGATGTATTACGCGATGACGAAGCTACCTGAAGGAATAATGGTCGTGGACGAGGCGGGGCGGCTTCAGTGGTGCAATTCAATCATGCAGGATTTTTCGGAAGTGATTCCTCAACAGGGCATGGACGTTGAAGAATTTTGGGACGGGTTAATCTCGCAAGAAATTTTATCGCTCACGCCGGTCAATAACGAGCCCGCGCCAATGGAAGGAGAATATAAAGTTCAGTCGTTACGGCGCAGAAAAAATTCCGACGGCGAGGTCGAAGAATTTTACAGACATTTCCTGGTGAAGTACAGACACTTGCAAGCCAATGCGGATTACTCGCGAATGATAGTTTTGTTTGCGCGGGAGATAACGCCCTACGAGGATTTGAAAATCGAGTACGCGCAAAGCCGGACGTCGTTAATTTATGTGCAGGTCGATAACTACGACGAAGTTACGCAAGGATTAAGCGAGGCGGAAAAATCTTTGTTAATGTTATCGGTCAGCGAAATTTTGGAGGAGTGGGTCGCGAACTTAGCCGGATTTATCTGCCGCGTGTCGAGTGATTTATTTATTGTGGTGTTGGAGCGGCGCGCATTGAACTTGGCGATTGAAAAAAAATTTGTCGTGCTGGATAAGGTGCGCCAGTTAGTCAACAAGAATCAGTTGCCGGTCACGTTGTCAATGGGAGCCTCCGCCGCCGATAAACCTTCCGACGAACAATCAATGAGCGAGCTGGGTACAAAAGCTATGGCTGGTTTGAATTTGGCATTAGCGCGGGGCGGCGACCAAGTCGCGGTCAATATAGATAACAAAATGCAATTCTTCGGCGGACGAGCTAAGGCGGTCGAAAGAAATACCCGCGTCAAAGCTCGTGTCATGTCTCATTCGATTCGCGACCATATGGAGGCCGCCGACGAAATTTTTATTATGGGTCACACCCGCGAAGATTATGACGCCTTCGGAGCGGCGGTTGGCGTCGCGCTCATGGCCAGAGCTTTGAATAAGCCCGTGCATATCGTCTTGAGTAATTGGCTCGACAGCATAGAAAAAGTTCTCGACCTGCTCGACAAGGACGAGAACTATAAAAATTTATTCATCAGCGCAAACAACGTCACGATTTCGACCGCGTTGGAACCCTTGCTAGTCGTCGTCGATACTTTTATTCCGAATCTCGTAGCCGCGCCGGTTTTGCTTGAACGCATTAAAAAAGTCGTCGTGATTGACCACCACCGCCGTAGCGAAAACACCATCAAAAATCCCGCGATAAGTTATCTTGAACCGGGTTCGAGTTCGACTTGCGAAATGGTCACGGAACTTTTGATGTATTTCGACGACAAGATTAAAATTGGCAAGTTGGCGGCGACCGCGATTTATTCTGGGATTGTCGTTGACACGAAAAATTTTTCCATACAGGCGGGCGCGAGGACTTTCGAGGCGGCGGCATACTTGCGGCGAAGTGGTGCTGACCCCGTTGTTGTGAATTATCTTTTCAAATCGGATTACGAAACAACAGTATCGCTCGCCAAGACGAAAGCGCAATCAGAATATTTCGAGGGCGGGCTTGTCGTGTCGCATATTCCGAACGTTATCCCGAACGTGCAAGCAATCGCGGGACAAGCGGCGGACGGTCTTTTGCGGGTCGAGGGCGTGCGCATGACGATTATACTATTCCAAATGCGAAATGATACGGTCGGGATAAGTGCGCGGTCGAGTGGCGATTTGAATGTTCAAGTCATCATGGAGAAATTTGGCGGCGGAGGTCATCAAAACGTAGCGGGCGCGCAGGTCAGGAACGTCCCAATTCTTGAGCTGAAAAAATCTGTCGTCGAGGCGGCGCGAAAATATATCGCTGAAACCGACAATCCGATTGCTAACAATTAAAAAATCCCCCGCGTTTTGCAGGGGACTTTTTTTTGTCTAAATCTCGACTATGATTGGCAAAATCATTGGACGGCGGCGCGTCTGCTCGAAAAGAAATTGCGCCAGCGTGTCGCGGATTGTCAGCTTAATCGTCATCCAATCATTAACTTGATCTTCCTTGCAGCGTCTGAGAAGGTGGAAGACGCGACTGCGCGCATCGTCCATAAGTTGTTCGGATTCGCGGACGTAAACGAAACCTCGCGACACAATGTCGGGGCCAGAAATGATTCTGCCCGAAACGCGATTCATCGTCACGACCACAATTAAAATCCCGTCCTGCGAAAGTTGCCGCCTATCGCGCAGAACAATATTGCCCACGTCGCCGACGCCAAGCCCGTCGACCATGATAACGCCCGCATTGACATGCCCCGCGATTTTCCCGCTGTCTCGGCTCAACTCGATAACCGCGCCGTTCTCCCCGACTAAAATATTTTCGCGATTCATGCCCATTTCCTCAGCAAGTTTGGCGTGCGCGAATAGGTGATGTAATTCGCCATGCACAGGCATAAAAAATTTAGGCTTAACCAAGTTATGAATCAAGCGCAACTCGTCGCGAGACGCATGTCCAGAAACGTGAATTCCTTCTTCGCGGCGGTGAACTACATTCGCTCCGAGCCGCAAAAGATTATCGACCGTCTTAGCAACGAGTTTTTCATTGCCCGGAATCGGCGTCGCGGAAATTATCACGGTGTCGCCGGGGATAACGTCAACTTGCCTGTGGTCACTCATCGCCATTCGAGTTAACGCGCTCATCGGTTCGCCCTGACTACCCGTTGTTATAATTACAATTTTATTCGCGGGATAATTCCTGATGTCCTCGATGTCAATGATAGTACCTTCGGGCGCGTGAATGTAGCCGAGCTCAAGCGAAATGGCGACGACGTTTACCATGCTACGACCTAAAATCGCGACGCGTCGACGGTAGCGAATCGCCGTATCAATCGCCTGCTGAATCCTATGCACATTGGAAGAAAATGTCGCGACGATGATTCTGCCCGATGCATTTTGGAAAACGCGATTGAAAGATGCGCCGACAGTTTTTTCACTGGGCGTGTGACCTTCCTTTTCAGAGTTTGTCGAGTCAGCCATAAGCAACAGAACTCCGCGTTGCCCCAAATCGGCGAAGCGGCGGAAGTCAGTCATTTTGCCATCAATGGGCGTGTAGTCCAATTTGAAATCGCCCGTGTGAACAATCATTCCGACGGGCGTTTTAATCGACAGCGCGACCGAATCGGGGATTGAATGATTCACGCGGATAAAGCCGACGCTAAAGCAACCTATCATGACAATTTCGCCGCTCGATACCGTTCGCAGATTTTTGCACTCGACGCCGTCTTCTTTGAGCCGCCCCGATAAAATTCCGAGCGTCAATCTTGTACCGTAGACAGGGACGGTTAATTTCTTCAAGATGTAGGGCAGCGCGCCGATATGGTCTTCGTGGCCGTGCGTCAGGACGATTGCTTTAAGACAACTTTTATTTTCGATAACGTAGGAGATGTCGGGGATAACTAGGTCGATGCCGAGCATATCATTTTCGGGGAACATAAGCCCCGCGTCAATCATAATCATTTCGTCGCCGTAGCGGATTATCGTCATATTTTTGCCGATTTCGCCCAATCCGCCTAGCGGGATTATTTTTAGCTTGTTTTCGTTTCTTGAGTCATTTCTCAAATAAAATCTCCTCCTTATGCTTCTAAGAATTTCCGAACTCTCAACGCTTACAAGCATTTTATCAAATCGGCAGGAGCAATGCAATTTTAATTTTGTTTATGGTATGATTAACGGCACGGATTAAAATTTTATGAAAAATGTTTGAAGAAGGCGCGTTACGTGATATAATGCAAAAAATTTTTGGGAGGATTCATATGTTTGGTATAGGCGCGGGAGAATTCATAGTCATTTTAATCGTCGGGCTGATAGTCTTCGGACCCGGCAAGTTGCCTGAGGTCGGGCGGGCAATCGGTAAGGGCTTGCGAGAATTCAGAAAGGCTCAAGCGGCCATTTCTCAAACTCTTAACGAGGTCGATATTAACGAGAAAAAAACTCCGCCCGCCGAAAAACCTACGGCAGATAAAAAATCTGTGACTGCCGATGATGTCATAAACTTGGCTAAAGAAAGTCCGATTGTCAAGGAGAATCACCATGAAAAAATTTCTGACGGCACTTCTGCTAACGTTCCTGCTGACGCCGCCCGCGCAAGCGTTGCCGGTGCAGGAAGCGGTTCAAACGGCGTTGACAAACAATCCTAACTTGCAACGAACAGAACAATCAATCCTCGTCGCTGAAGAGTCGCTGAAATCTGCGCGGGGTCGGAAGGGAATTTCGGTCAGCGCGTCGGGTTCAGTCAACGCTAGCAAAACAGAGGGCGTCGACGCCTCAGAACACGCCTCGACAGGTTTAACCGCGTCGTTCCCGTTGTATTCGGGCAAGCGACTTGAGACAGCGATAAAATACGCGGAATTGGGAATCGAAGTTTCAAAGCTCGACTTCATACAGGCGCAGGACGATTTGATTTACCAAGTGGCGACGGCTTACGTCAACGCGCTGGAAAATCTCGCAACGTCGAAAGTCGATTTGGAGACCGAAAAAAATTTGGCCGAGCACGAGAAAATGATTTCCGCGCAGTACGACGCCGGAGCTAAAGCCAGAATCGATTTACTTCGCGCACAAGTCGAGACAAGTAACGCTCTGCAAAATGCCGCCCGCTCGCAAGCCGCCTACGAAGTCGCGCTGACAAATTTAGCCGCGCTCATGTCGACGGATTCTATCGCGAGCTTGACGGTCGAGGATTTTGATACGCGCTTGGAACTCGTCGACGTTGAAAAATATTTGTCGGAGGCCGAAGAAAATCGCAACGATTTAAAATCGGACGTTTTGAAAATCGAGCAGGGCGAATTGAACGTCGTAAGCGCGAAGTCAGGTTGGCTGCCGAGCGTCAATGCGAATGTCGGAGCAGATTTTAATGCGGCGTCGGATAGGTGGCACATAACGCCCGATGCGTCGGCGGGGATTTCTGCGTCGTGGAATATTTTTGATAGCGGCGTCACGCGAGCCGAAGTCGACGCGGCTAAGGTCGAAGTCGAGCGGCTCAAATTGGCTATGGATGCCGATTTGGATAGCGTTCGCGAAGATGTCGTCACCGCGCATAAAAATTTGCGGATTGCGCTTTTGCGGCTCACGACGACTCAACGCGCAGTCGAACTGGCGGAGGAAGAACGCTACATTGCGACCGAACGTTACAACGCCGGCGAAGGGATTCTGCTTGACATTCTCGACGCGGAAGTTGCCCTGTCGACGGCGAAGAAAAATAACGTCAGCGCAAGATACGACGTGGCGCGTTACAGCTTCGACCTCGCGCACGCCGTTGGAGATACCTTGAAGGCAATTAGGAGTTAGTTATGAAGTGGAAAATTTTAATAGTTCTTGTGCTGATAATCGGCGCGGCGACCGGCTACTACTTTTACAACGAGACCGTCGAGACTACCGCCACCAAAACTTACGAGACTTCAAAAGTTACTCGCATGGATTTGACTAAGACTGTTTCGGCGACAGGCACCGTTCAACCGCGCGATAGCGTCGAAGTCAGCGGAAAAGTCACGGCGCGTATCAAAGAAATTTTGGTTGAGGAAAATGACCACGTGACCGCCGGTCAAGTCGTCGCGATTCTCGACGGCAAAGATTTTGAAGCTAAGCTAGACCAGGCAAACTTCACCTTGACTAATGCCCGACAGAAATTGGAGCGGACAAAGCGACTTTATGACATTGGCGCGAAATCTCTGGAAGAATTTCAGGACGCGCAATACGAATACGACCGAGCAAAGTCCGCCGTCGAGCTGGCTGAAGACGACGTTAATCAAACCGTTATAACCGCGCCTATGGACGGCGTAGTCGTTGGCGAGCCGAAAACGCCAGGCACTATGGCGGTGCAAGGTTCGACCAATCCAACGGTTATTATGCGCATTGCCGACTTGAGCGAAAAACTTGTTAAGGCTAAGGTTGACGAGACCGACATTGGCAGCGTTAAAGTCGGCGAGCTTGCAACGTTCACAGTCGACGCCTACCCCGATAAAACTTTCGACGCCGAAGTCACGAAAATTTCCCAGACCGATACCACTAACTCGTGGGACACGAGCAGTAGCTCTTCAAGTTCGAACACGTCAAGCAACGCCGTTATCTATTACTACGTGACCTTCAACGCGCCCGATAACGAAAATCTTTTGCTGCCCGCTATGACTGCGCGGCTCGATATTATCGTCGGGCAAGTTCGCGATGCCTTATGCGTGCCGATTGCCGCCCTCAAAACCGACGCGCAAGGCTCCTACGTCGAAAAAATTACTAAGGACGCACAAGGCAAAGATGTCGCCGAAAAAGTTTATATAACGGTTGGGCTTTACGGCGAGGAATTCGTCGAGGTCACGAGCGGCACTCTAAATCCGGGCGATGATGTCTCAACGACTTACGAGGCCGGCGAAAAAAAATCTTCTAGTCAGGGCGGTATGCGTATGGGGCCGCCGCCGATGATGCGATAGAAAAATTTTTTATGCATAAAGGATTTATACCGCGCTTGCAGAATAAGTTAGACGTCCAAAAATTTTTTCTAAGGAGTGTTTGGTATGAAAAGAATTTTCCTAGCGACGTTGCTTGTCTTCATGATGAGCGCGGCGACCGCACTTGCGGCGAATTGGCAACAGGTCTACACCGACAACGACGACAACGTAATTTACTTCGATTCCGATTCCGTGCAAGTTACTTCGATAACGGAAAAAAGAGATGACGTCATATTCGACGCGCGTTTCCGCATGGAATACAGCGACAAAGGTCGTCAAGCCCTAATCGATTGGTATCGCGATTACTCGATTATGCCGGCGGGTATCGAAAATCTTTCCTACGACGTAACGACGATTAACTTCAAAAAGGAAGGCGACAAGAGATATTATTACATTTCGGAGCGCGTCTCCTACACCGCTAACGGCTCGCAAATTTCGGGTATGCACTACACCGCCGCGACGCCCGATTGGCAAGAAATTCCGGTTGCCTCTGTTGTCGACGTTGAATATTACAACGCTTATCTGATTGTCGACGGCAAAAAATTTACACCATACCAATAAACTATCACAAATAAAATTTTCGGGGCGACTTGACATTTTGCGAGTCGCCCTTTTCAATTAGGAGTTAGGAAGTAGGAGTTAGGAGTTAGAATGAGAGAACGGCTCGATGTTTTACTGACAGAGAAAAAATTTTTTGACAGTCGTGCGCGTGCTAAGGCAATGATTATGGCGGGGAAAATTCTAGTCAACGGGCAAAAAGTCGACAAGGCAGGCTCATTAATCGCGACCGATTCTGAAATTAGGATACTCGGCGAGGAATTGCCCTTCGTAAGTCGCGGCGGCTTGAAACTTCAAAAAGCTCTCGACGTGTTCAAAATCATTTTGAGCGGGAAAATTGCCGTTGATGTTGGCGCGTCGACGGGCGGCTTCACTGATTGCATGTTGCAGCACGGCGCGAAAAAAGTTTACGCTATCGACGTGGGCTACGGTCAACTTGCTTGGAAACTCCGTAGTGATGTGCGCGTCGTCAACATGGAGCGGACAAATATTCGCAACGTCACGCAGGAAAATTTCCTTGACGAGCTGGACTTTATTTCAATCGACGTGGCGTTTATTTCTCTGGAAAAAGTTTTGCCGGTCGTGTACAATCTGCTCAAACCTTCGGGCGAAGTCGTCGCGCTCATAAAGCCGCAATTCGAGGCGGGGCGCGAACACGTCGGCAAAAAGGGCGTCGTCCGTGACAAAAAAATTCATGCGGCGGTTATCAAGAAAGTTTTGGACTTCGCGACGGGCTTAGGCTTTGAAGTTCGCGGGATAAATTTTTCGCCCGTCAAAGGCCCCGAAGGAAATATCGAGTACTTGACTTATCTGACAAAAAATTTGGCGAGCGCGTTTGATTCGGCGGAAATTTTATCAGTCGTCGATTCGGCGCACGAGGAGTTGATGCGGGTATGATGCAAATTGCGGTTTTCCCGAACATGAGTAAGCGGCGAGCGGGTGAGATTGTCGACCGCATTTTTAATTTCTACAAGAATAAGGACGTGCGACTTGTCATGCCCGCGACCGAAGCCCGGCAATATCGCAAGGACGAATACGGCTTGCCATGCGTAGAGCGCGTTCATGTCGATATGGCGTTGAGTATCGGCGGCGACGGAACTTTACTTGGAGTTTGTCGGCGATTTGGTGACCAGAGCGTTCCTGTTTGCGGAATCAATTTGGGGACGCTGGGATTTCTGGCCGACATTGAGCCGCGCGAATTGGAAAGCCGACTTGGGAAAATTTTGGCGGGACAATATCGGGTCGAGCGGCGGCTTTTGATAAGTGGCTACGCTCGCAACGAGAACGGCGAAAAATTTTTGGGCAACGCTATCAACGACGTTGTCATAACAAAGGGCGGCGTCGCTCGTATGCTCCGGCTCGGTCTCTACATAAATCAGACGCACCTTATGGACTACAAAGCCGACGGCTTAATTGTCTCCAGCCCGACCGGCTCGACCGCCTATTCACTTAGCGCGGGCGGCCCCATTCTCAATCCGACAATCCGCGCTTTGCTCCTTACTCCGATTTGCGCTCATACCTTCCAAATGCGCCCACTCATTGTCAACGAGGACGACGAAGTCTTGATTAAAATTTCCTCCATGCAAGATGTTATCGTCACGCTCGACGGGCAAGTCAGTCATAAGCTTCAGCCCAATGACGACGTTATAGTCCGAAAGTCGATTGCCACCGCGCAGATCGTTAAGTTCGACGACAAAAATTATTACGACGTACTCAAAGCTAAAATGTGGAGTTGATCCCTTTTGAACGACGATACTAAAAACAAAATCGCCGCGCAGGCAGTGGAAATTCATTTCGCGGAAGACTTGCCCGACGAGATTGAAGGTTTTAAGCTAGAAAAAATTTTCGCGCCCGACGAGGACAAATTTATTTTCTTCACCTACGCCGATGAAAAAATTCACTGTGCTTTAACGACTTATTTTCACGAGGAGACAAGCGAATTCAAAGTACGCCAGAAAATCGGCTTAACGGAATTTTGCTTGACGAATTTTTTCACGGAGGATTTCAAGACTTTTCAAACGTTGCTCGCCGCTCATCTTTTCGACGTGATAAAAAATCTGCGCGGCTTGAAAAATAAAAAGCTCAACGACTTCCTGCGCGAAAAGAAAATCGACACGTGGAATTACAAAAAAATTTTGCCCGCGACGCTTGAAGGCTTCGAGCTGTTCATAAGTCCCGACGCGCCCGTCGAAGTCACAAACGGTTCATTTATAATCGTCAACTACACCGACTTCGCAACTAACAGCGACTTTGTTTTGTACTACAACATTTACACCGACGAATTCAGCGGCGAGTCGAGGATTAACGGTGCGCCGCATGTCAGTTACGCTTTCGACGCCAAAACTTTGAAGGACTTGGAGCCTAAGCTCAAAAAAAATTTAGTCGCGGAACTTTCAGCAATCAGGCAATAAAAAAATCCCGTCGAGTTGTTCGGCGGGAAAATTTTTAACTTTGTGGCGTGACCGCCTCCAAAGATTTTATCGCGACCTCAATCATTGAGTCATCAGGCTCGCGGGTCGTCAGGTATTGCAACCACAAGCCCGGCAACGTCGCCAGCTTGACTAAGGAATTTTGAGACCGCGCCGAGAATCGAATTATTTCGTAGGACAAGCCCGCCACTACCGGCAACAAAATTATTCGCGAGAGGATTCTTATCCACAGCTCCGGCCAACCTAAAAACGCAAAGACGAAAATGCTAACCAACATCACGATTAGCAAAAAAGCAGTTCCGCATCTGGGGTGCAGGCGCGGGAATTTTTTTACGTTCTCGACCGTCAAAGGCAAGTCGGCTTCGTAGCAGAAAATTGTTTTGTGTTCCGCGCCGTGATATTGGAAGACGCGCTGAATGTCTTTCATTTGTGAGATTGCGAACAGGTACGCTAAGAAAATTATCAGCCGCAAAAATCCTTCCGCTAAGTTCAAAATTATCGGGTCGTCGGTGAGCGTGTGGAAAAATTTCGCCGCAAAGGTCGGTATCGCTATGAACAGCGCACAGGCCAGCCCGATTGCCAAAATTATCGTGCCGATTAGTTCTTTGTCGGTAAGTTGCTCGTCCTCTTCGCCGGCCGCTTGCGCCGAAAATGATAGCGACTTCATGCCCAAAATTAGCGACTCGAAAAGCGAGACCGCGCCGCGAAGTAATGGTAATTTTAAAATCGGAAAGCGTTCGGTTATCGAGCTGACGGGCTTGACTTGAACATTTATATTTCCGTCGGGTTCGCGGACGGCTGTAGCGACTTTGCCGAAACCGCGCATCATTACGCCTTCGATGACCGCTTGCCCGCCGACTAATGGTTTTTCCATAGAAAACCCCTTCACCGTAAATATTTTTGGCAAAGTTCTTTGAGTTGGGGAGCAGCCGCCTCCGATAAATAATCCGGCTTGAGCCTCCAGCCCCAATTTGTCCCGACCGTGCCTGGCGTATTCATGCGATTGCGGCTGTCGAGTTTCAAAATATCTTGCATTGGCACAATCGCAAAGCGCGAGTTCGACGCGTAAGCAAATTCAATCAGCTTTTTGCAAACGTCATCAGGGCGGCGAACATCAGCCC
>CAMZHX010000006.1 GCA_947307055.1 uncultured Selenomonadales bacterium
TTGGTTCGGGAATTTTTTCTTCGACAGGCTCTGGAATTTTTTCAACGACGGGTTCGGAAGTTATTTCAGCTTTGAAAATTTCGTCGCTGACTTTTAATTCCTTGTTCGTTACGTCTTGCGCATTACTCAATTCCGATTGCTTTTCCGCGTCCAGAGCTTTAAAAGTTTCTTGCAACGGGAAATTTTCTTCGGGCTTCGGCTCCTCGAAAGGCGCGGCGTCTTTGTCGAGAATTTTTTTGCTTGCCTCCGATTTAGTTTCGTCCAGAGACTTGAACGCCTCTTGCAAAGTCAAGTTTTCTTCGGACTTATCTTCTTCGAGCGGTGCGCCGTTTTTGTCTTGAAGGGATTTCGCGACAGCCTCCGCCTTAACGTCGTCCAGAGGTTTGAAAACACTTTCCAGCGGGAAATCTTCTACCGGCTTTGAATTCTCGACCGGCTCTTTAACTTCCTCGACGGGCTTATCTATTTTTTCAACAGGCTCCTCGTCGATTTTTTCTTTGGGCGCGGGAGCGTCATTGCCCCATTCAAATTTGTCGATTGGCTTAACGATTTCCTCGACGACGGGCTTTGCTGAATCTTTTTTTATTTCTTCGGCGTAAGCGGCTTTGACCTGCTCGGTGAAAATTCTTTCTTCGTTGCGCTGCCTTTTTATCAGGAAATTATTTACAAGATTGAGTACAAAGGACGTTACCAAAATCAAGCCGCCCAAGCTTAACAAAAATTTTTTATCGGGAACCGGCGACAGGATAACCGCCGCGAAGATTATCATAAACGATACGATTGCGGTTGCTGCGAGCGTGCTGTAATAAATTTTCAGCCCCAACCTTTTTGCAAGCGCGTGAATCAGCAATATGCTGACGACCATGACGGACGGCACTATCAAAAAAAATGCCAAACTCATCCCTCCACGAAAATTTTTCAGCTTGCTTGCCGCTTTTGACTTCGACGCGCCCTGTAAAATTCCTTTAAAAATTTTTCGCCGCCTGTTATAATTTAGGAACTAGTGATTAGGAACTAGGGAGTAGAAGTTATGCATCAATTTTTATTTTACATCGGCGACTTCCCGATTCGTTCTTACGGCGTAATTTTATCGCTGTCGATTTTTTTAGCTACGGGCGTCGGCTACTTCATGGCGAAATTCGACAATCGTGGCTACGAAAAATTTATAATCGACATTGGGTTAGTCGGCGGCTTTTTCGGACTACTCGGCGCGAGACTCTGGGACGTTTTCTTTTTCGATTGGGATTATTATCAAAATCATCTCGACGAAATTTTAAACGTGTGGCAGGGCGGAATGGCCGTTCAAGGCGGAATAATTTTGGGCGTGACGGCCGGCGCACTCTACGCCAAAACTAAAAATCTCGATGTGATTCACCTTGCCGACCTCATGGCTCCCGCGATTGTACTGGGTCAAGCTCTGGGACGTTGCGCCAATCTTTTGAACGGCGACGCCTTTGGAGCACCGACCGGCGGCAACTTCGGAATAATTTACCCCGACACGACGCTTGCCTACAGGACTTACGGAGCGCAACCTCTTTTCCCCGCTGAGGTTTGGGAGTGTCAGCTCGACATTGTGATTTTCGCGTTGCTATTGATTTTCCGTTGCACGAACTATGTTAAGGGGCAATGCTTCGCGCTATACGTCATGCTATACGCGGCGGCGAGATTTGCATTGGAATTTTTGCGCGGCGATTATACCGGACAAGTTATCGGCTTTTTGAAGTCCGCGCAGGTCACGAGCGTCATAGCGTTCACGATTGCCGCAGGAATTTTCATCTGGTTAGAATGGAGGAGGACTAAAGATGGCAAGTAATTTGGACGAAAATATTAGCAAGATGATTGAGCGATATAACAACCCGCCCAATCGATTGCGCTCGGTGCAGGAGATTAACGCCCGATATAATCTTGCGCTTGAGACTTACAAGAAACTTTGTTTCACGTCGGGCGATGTTCGCGACCAAAAAATCGCGACGCATGCCGAAATTAAAATGCTCGGCTGGGTTTTGGGCAAGCCCGATAAGGACGTTATCAAGGACATCACCGAGCATTCCAATCGCGTAGTTTATCCGGGACAATATCAAAAATGAACGAGCTAAACGAACTGCAAAAAATCCTCGACGAGGAAAAATCCGAGTTCCGAAAATTTTCGCGGAAGTTTTATTTCATCGCGACGATAATATTTATGGCGTTAGCGTTCGCGGTCGTGCTTATGCCTAAGTCGAAAGTTCCGCCGAGTTGGCACGGAGAAATTTTCCCGTCGGACGCGCTGAGCTATATAAAGGACGGCGAACTTGTCGCGCTGAAAGACGGTGAATATCCGCTAGCAATGCCGCCCAAAGGAACTTTCGTAGAGGGTGTCGCGCCGATGTTGCTAATTCAAGTCGACGGCACATATTACCCGCTCAACATTGCTGACGATTCAGTTATCCCGCGCGAAGGAAAAATGTTGCCTCTGAAAATTTTATTCGGGTTCACGTCGGAGCACGCCGAAAATACTCTCAAGTACAAAGAAAAAACCGGCGATGATCCTGTCGCCGATTATCGCAAAAAAGCTATTTACTACGTTGAAGTTAAGAGCGGTTATGGTCGTGTCCGTCGCAAATTTGAGATTAAAGACTATGACTAATCTTCTGGTTCGGACTCTGAATCTTGCGGTGGAGGTTCTGGAGCCTCTACCTTAGGCGGGTTGTTATTCTGTGGTTCTTCTGGGTCGGGCATTACCGTATCTCGGAATTTCGACCAAAAATCCAGATATTGTATTGAATCGCTGTAAGGACAAATTTTTTCTAGGTTGTTTGCTTCGACATGCGAGAGGTCAACGAAGAATATTGCGCTGACTGCTGCCGTCGCCAATATTAAATTTTTCGCTAACCTTCTCATTGGGGTTCATTCCTTGTTAAATTTATTTGAAGGGTGGAGTAGATATTCGCATAGAAAAAGGAAAGTAAGCGCGGGGCTGACTTCCCTTTTGATTACCATCTGTGGTGCGGCGGAGGCGGTGGAGGTGGTGGCGGTCTGTGGTCGTGATGCCGCGAACCGCGCCAATAATCTCCGTAATGCGGCGTGGGATAATGATGACCCCAAGCACCGTCTCTATGCGGCGGACCATAGTCGGGCGGCGGTGGCGGCGGATAATGATGATGCCTTGCGACTTCCTGCGACTCTGTTCCACTCATATCTATTGAAGAATCTAATTCTGTCGCTTGCGCATCGGTCGTCAGCCCAAAATTCAACGCGCCGCAAATCATTAGAGCAGTCAAGCCTTTTAAAATCCTTTTCATGTGAATCACTTCCTTTTAAGCCAATTCTCTAATTAAAAATATCACCAGCAAGCCGCCGACCAGTTCATGCGGGACATTCAAAGCGACTCCTATCAGTGCCAATATCAATGTCAGCGGCATTTCAATCCCTCCTCTGAAAAATTTTCGTACCCTATGTTGCAGTCATTCTACAAAGTTTTTTTGGGTTTGTCATTAAGGCAGGATTAAAATTGGGTTTAAAATATTCTTTAGAGCCCGATTAAAAAATCGTTACATTTTAGTTAAGAATGCATTTTAGCTTATGGACAAGCCGAAAAAAATCGATTACAATAGCGACAGTAAAAATTTTTCAGTAAGCTTTCATAGGGGGAATGTCATATGAAAAACAAAATCACCGTCAGCAAGTTAAACGAGAAGCTCCACTTCTACCTAATCTCGAACGGCAAGCGTTATTACTTGTTTACGCAAGATTTCTCAAAGGGCGTTTACCAATTCTTCAAGAGTGGGCGTTCGGAGTCCGAATTACACAAGTATAACCTTTGGCGCAAAAATCCTCGATTAGACAAGACCATTGAGAAAATACCGATGTATATGCGCTACGTTTTAAAGGAAGATAATGCGGCGTGATTGAAGGGAGAAGGGAAATGGGAAAAGTTTAAAACGCTTCTCCCTTCTCCCATCTCCCTTTTCCCTTAAAAAATTTTTCTCCCGTCGGAAAATCGGCGGGAGTTTTTGTTTTTTTTCATATTTACCAGGGCTGCGGGGTCATGGGAGTAACGACGCCAAATTTATATCCCCAATCGCGCAGGAAATGAATTATCTCCGGCAAAGCCTTAACCGTCTCTTGTTTGTCGCTGTTGGAATGCATAAGGATAATAACAGAGCGCGGCGGGTTGTCGCCCAAATATTTCAGGACGTTATTGACTTGCATAGAGGCATTGGGCTTGGAAGGGGTCGCGTCTTCGGTCAAAGCGTTCCAATCGTGCTCGACGTAGCCGCATTCCTCAATCATCGACCAATAACTTGCGTTGAACATGCCCACTCCGCCCGGCGCACGAATTATAAACGGGCGCACGCCGATAACATTTTTAATCGCGGTGTCGGTCTGAATGATTTGTTCCATGAAACTCCAGGGGCTAGCGTAAATTTGGTTATAGTTGTGATTGTAGCTGTGATTGCCGATTGCGTGCCCCTCGTTGAAAATTCTCTTCAAAACATTAGGGTAAGCTTCTACCATGTTGCCGCAAACATAAAATGTCGCCTTGACATTCTCGACCTTGAGGATATCCAAAATTTGCGGCGTGACTTTATCGTCAGGGCCGTCGTCGAAAGTTAAATAAACTGTCGACTCGGCGTAATAGGGTTCAAGTTCGGGCAGGATAATCGGCAAGCCTTTTTCTTGTCGCTCCCAAATGATATACTTGTCGTAAACTGGGATTGACGGGTCGGCGAGCTGAAGGTTTGAAAAGTCGTCCGCCGCTAAAATATAATCTTTCCCTTCTTGCGCAATTATCGGAGTTTCAACGGGCGCAGGTTCGGAGGTTAAGTCGTTCCCCTGCGCGGATTTATCGGAATTTTCTTCGGTCGAAACTTCGGTTGGAATTTTATTCGGGTCGGTCGGCTTTTTCTCTGCGCCGCAACCCGTTAAAATCATCGTCATTAAAAGCATCAAGCAGAAAAATTTTTTCATGAGTTGCTCCTTGTTCTATAATTTTTTGAAGAATATTAGCGCAACTTGAAGTTAGAATCAAGCGAAAATTTTTTAGGGGTTAGGAGGAATTAGAATGACTGACAAAAATTTATTCCTATATGATTTGGCAATTGTCGCGATTTTCAAGGACGAGGGTCGCTATCTTAAAGAATGGCTCGATTATCATTTGCTCGCCGGCGTCGAACATTTTTACTTGTACAATAACGACAGCTCCGACGATTACGCCAAAGTTCTCGCGCCTTACATCGAAAATAATTTGGTGACGCTGATTGATTGGTCGGGCAAAATGATGCAATATCCCGCCTACAATGACGCAACCGAGCGTTTCAGATTTTTTTGCCGATATATGGCGTTCATTGATTGCGACGAATTTATTTTCCCAAAGACCGTTCAAAGCATTGTCGAAGTAGCCGACGAGATTTTTTCTCGCGACTTGAATGCGGCGGCTTTAGGAATTAACTGGCAAATTTTCGGCTCAAATGGTCAAGACAAAGCCGATTATAATCGCGGCGTGCTGGAGAGATTTACGCGCCGTGCTCCGAGCGATTGGGTTGTCATCTTATCGGAAGACGAAATGATTGGCAACGTCACAATAAAAAGTATTGCGAATCCACGCCGCGTCGATTGCTGGTGGAGCCCGCACTATGCAAATTATTTCCGCGATTTCCATTCCATAAATTCTAACGGCGAAAAAACTGTGCGCATAGTCGGCTATCCTGTTACGGCGGATAAAATCGTCGTGAATCATTACAACGTTAAGAGTCGCGAGGAATTTTTTATCAAGGTCAATCGAGGGAGTGCTTGTCGCCCTCTCAATCACAAGACGATGAAAATGTTTGACACTTACGACCGCAACGAAATTTTTGACGATGGCATTTTAAAATATCGCGCCGCCCGCGCAGATAATTTTTCCCTAGAAAGTGACGCCGATAAAATTCGCCGCGTCGAAAAAACTTTGCTTGAGACGCTGACGCAATGCTCGCCCTTAGACGCGCCCGAAAAATTTTTCGTTGGCAAGCTCGAAACTTTTCTGACATGCCGCGCCTTAGCTGAAATGCTCGGTACGAAAATCGGGAACAAGTCGGCGGAGGAATATTCACTCGTCTGGATTTATCAAACGCTCAACAAAAACGGCGTCTTGACTTACGCAGAACTTCAACTTTTCGTCGACGCCTTACCCGAAATTTTATCGCGACCTTTTCCGCTCGTGAAAAAGATTGTGCAAGTTTTTTCGATAAAAATTTTGCCCGCAATGCAAGATGCCGCAAAAAGTTTCCAAACGTGGAAGGTTTATAAAAATCTTACTCTCCTGCAACGTTTGCTTAACTCGATTTAATGTGATAAAATCCAAAAAGATTTTGTATAAAATTATTTTTTTGAAGACCGGCTATGAAAAGTCAAGAGGTTAAAGCCGGAACATAAGGTTTATTATCACGAAGGACGGCGAAAATAATGGCAAGGATTTTGTGGCAAACATGCCCAATGGCAGTCAAATGGTCTTTCCCCTCGGTGCGTTTCTTTTGATAAAAAAGACTAATGGCAGGGTCTTTGAAAGCGGCGACGGTGGCGGCAAGCCAAACTGCTCGTCGCAGATATGGGGAACCGCGCTTAGACATATGCCCATCGGATTTGGATTCGCCGGACTGACGAGACTTAGGATAAAGCCCGGCGTAAGCAACGAGTTTGGGCACGGAAGAAAACTTTTTAATGTCGCCGCCGATTTCGGAGAAAATGACAGCAGCAAGAGTAGTTCCGATACCTGTAATAGTCTCAAGGTTTGTGTCGAAGTCTGCCATAAGGCGAGCAATCTCGGCGTCGAAAATAGCGATGGAGGTTTCAAGTGATTTCAACTGCTCCAGATATTGGCGAATGATGAGAGAAAAACTCAAAGAAGCGAGCATGATGCCGAAAGAATTTTTAGCGCATTGTTGAATTTGATTAGCTTTGTCGAGACCAAAACGCCCGCGAGAAGCTTTGTTCAAAAGGTCGGCGAGGGTCTGAGTGTCAACGGCTAACATTTCTTCGGGAGTGGTGTAATTTGCAAGCAGTTCGACGGAAGACTTGCCAAAGGTATCGGAGAAAAGTTTCTCGTATTCGGGGAAGATTTGGTCGAGCAAAGCGATAATCTTACGTTTTAGGTCGCTGGTCATGTCGACGACGAAAAATCTTTGTCTGCAAAGTTCACGTAAAGCAACGATATTTTCGGGAGCAACTTGAGTAGAGCAGTAACGCCCGAAACGAATAACTTCGGCGACAATTAGCGCGTCAATAGTGTCGTTCTTGGTCTGGCGGATAAACATGTTGCGCAAGGCGTCCGACTGCAGAGGGTTAATCACGTGAACAGTTTGATGTTCTTGGCGCAGGTGCGCGTAAAGCGACAGCCAGTAATGTCCCGTTGCTTCCATGCCGAATTCGGCTGGCGCGTTGAGTTTGCGAACGGTTTGCATGAGTTTGGCGAAACCGGCGTGAGAGTTGGCAAATTTTATTCGCTTAACTACAATATTGCCAGCGCGGTCGATAATCGCCGCTTCGTGAAAACGTTTGGCGATGTCTATCCCAACAATATACATCTACAACACCCTTTCGGACATTTACTCCGGTTCCTACGGCTCAAAACCTGTTTAGCGATAAGAAGATAGGGCTTCAGCCGGCTCATAATTGAAAATCCGCAGGACGGAGTCTTCACTCTTCAAAAAGTGGACAGTACCACAAGGAGGATAAGAAGAATTCTGTCCGCTGATTATATCAAAACACTTTCGTGCTTTAATAGCTACTTTTATATAACAGGAGGAAGATAAATGCGAATTGCTCAGGTAACTTTGAACGGTCACTTCAACTACGGAAACATTTTGCAGAAATTTGCCCTTCATCACACCCTGAAAAAATTCACGGATTCCACGGAAGTTCTTTGGTTTTCGCCGAGAAGCTTTTTTCCTGAAGCAGGCGGAAAACCTGGTGGTGGGTGGGTGAAACGCGAGGAGCGATACGATTGGGAGAAAAAATTTTATCTGCGCGAAGCCGTACGCCAATCTAAATTCAAAGACTTTGAAAATCTTCACATAACTACACGTTTTGATTTTCCTTATATGGAGGACATTGCCGACGAGTACGATTTTTTTGTTATCGGCTCCGACCAAGTTTGGAATCAAAAATATGGGAAAATTTTTCTAAACTTTGTGCCGCGTGAAAAGAAAATTGCCTACGCCGCGAGCATCGGTGCCAACACAATTCTCGACGAATTGAAAGAACTTTATCAACGCGGCATTTCCAGTTTTAATTACATTTCTGTGCGTGAAGAAAACGCCATCAAACTTATCAAAGATTTGACGGGAAGGACGGCTCTTTTTATGCCCGACCCTGTGCTTTTGCTGACGGAAAAAGAATGGCTCGACGTTGCGCAAAAGCCGACGTGGTTTAAAGAAAAATATTCTCGCGGCTTTGTACTGACTTATTATCTCAACAGGTTGCCTCCACCTGTTGTTCAAAATTTTGCTGGCAAAATCGGCTTGCCCGTAATAAATTTGCTCGACACGGAAAATTATAATCACTTCACAGTTGGTCCTGCGGAATTCGTCTGGCTGTTTACCAATGCGTCACTAATTTTCACAAACTCTTTTCACGGCATGGTGTTCTCGACTTTGTTCAAGCATCCTTTTGTCGTCAACACTCTCAGAAATAAAAATGATTCTCGACTGATATCTTTTCTTAAGCTTTTTGGCTTGGAAGACAGATTTGATCCTGCTGAGCCTTTGAAGATTGACTTCACGCGCCGCGATGAAGTTTTGCCGCTCGAACGGGCAAAGGCGTTTAAATTTTTATCGGAAGCACTGTTGGGAGGCGACGCAAAGTGAAGATAGAAGAAATGATTGCCGACAATCGCGCTGATTGTAGCGGGTGCGAGGCTTGCGCGAACATTTGCCCGAAAAATGCGATTGAGATGACGCGCGACGCTGAGGGATTTGCCTACCCGAAAATCAATCCCGACCTTTGCATAAAATGCGGGCGTTGCGACGCGACTTGCCCCGCGCTCAACTTTGAGAAAAAAATTAATACCGCGTTTCCACCGACTTTTGTCGCGACTTATCAAGACGATAAAGTTTTGCGTCACAGTTCTTCGGGCGGAGTTTTCACGGCTTTGAGCGAAATTATTTTGCGCGACGGCGGAATCGTTTTCGGCGCGGGCTTCGATAAAAATTGGCACGTCGTCCACACTTCAGCTAAAAATCTCGACGACTTGGAAAATCTTCGCGGCTTTAAGTATGTTCAAAGTAAAATCGGCGACGTTTATCGGCAAGTCAAAGACGCGCTCAAGGATAAAAAAGTTTTATTCAGCGGTACGCCTTGTCAATGCGCCGGCTTGAAACATTTTCTCGGCTCCGATAACGATAACCTTTTGACCGTCGAAATAATTTGTCATGGTACGCCCTCGCCTGCGGTCTGGGAAAATTATATCGGCGAGCTAGGTCGCAGAAATGAAATTGCGCACGTAAACTTCCGTAGCAAGCGCAAAGGTTGGGGTTCAGACATTGAAATAAATTATTTTGATCGTGGTCGTTATTTTATTCAGAATTCCAAAAACCTTTACGGGAAACTTTTTTTGAGCGGACTTTCCGAACGTCCGAGCTGTCAAAGTTGCAAGTTTAAAATTCCGAACACTCAAGCCGATTTGACAATAGGCGACGCTTGGGGCATTAAAGATTTCGCGCCGGAGATGTTTGACAATCGCGGCGTATCGGTTGTTTTCATTCACACGGTTAAGGGCAAAACTTTTTTCGAGCAAACTAATTTGAAGACGCAACAAGTTAAATTTGTCAACACGTTAAAAAAGAATCCCCATGTTATATCGCCGACGATTGCCGATTCGCGCCGCAAAGATTTTTTCGCAGACTTCGCCAAGAACGCTGACAAGTTCGCCATCATGGAAAAATATTTTTACGAGGACGACGCGGAGATTGTCAAAGAGACTCGCAAAAAGAACAGACGCGCTTTCAATACAAATCTTAATGCAATCCTTGCGCCGATTCGTCAGCAGTTCGAGAAAAATATTTTGGTCGCGGTTAATCCCGTCGAGGACATGCAAAAGAAGTTAGAAAAATTTTTCGAGCGCAATTTCCAAAACTGCGGATTATATTTCCTCACGCCCGCAGAAGATGAACAATTCACTTGCAAGGAAACTTTTTCGTCGCAGACTTTCACGTTCAAAGACATTGCCGCGCTTGCCGACTTCGCTGAAAAATTCAAGTTGACCAATGTTTGCGTAGAAAATCCTTTAAGCTGGCAGTCTCAAGCTTTCCTTGACTGGCTGAAGGGTAGCAACTTGCCCTTGCAACTTTTCACGCCAAAAGCCTAATGCCGTAAAAAATTTTTTGTGATATACTCTCCGCAAAAAAATTTGAGGGGAGTAATTTTTTTGAGCAAAGACAATCCGCCTAAGACAAGACGATCCTTCCGAGTGATTTTCAAAATTATAAAGTTCGTCTTCGCGATGATTTTGACATTTCTAATTTCGTTCGCGGTGACTTTGGCGATAAAGACCGATAACTTTGGGATATTTGCGGAGGATGTCGAAGAGAAATCACCCGTCAGCAACGCGCCCGAAATTGAAACGCTCTTCGACGAACAAAATAATCAACCCTTCGACCCCGCAAAGTATGAGGAAAAGCCCGCCGTCGAAGGTGAGCAAGAACAAATCCCGCGCAGGGAGGAAGAAAAGCTCGGCGTCCTCGACACGATTAATAGAATGACTTCGATTAAGCCCGCCGTTGACGAGAAAATCAAAACTATCCCGAACTACGTCACGATTGATAAAATGCCCAAACTTTTACTGCAGGCGGTTATATCAGTTGAGGACACGCGCTTTTACAATCACAAGGGCTTTGACATTTTCGGGATTGCCCGCGCAATTTTGGTGAACGTCGAGGCCGGTGAGATTCAAGAGGGCGCGTCGACAATCACCCAGCAGACCGTCAAAAATCTTTTCCTGACTAGCGACCAAACTTTCACGCGCAAGGCCGAAGAACTTATTCTTTCTATGAATATGGAAAAAGATTTCGACAAAGATAAAATCTTGGAGATTTATTTGAATTCGATTTACTTCGGCTCGAATTTTTACGGGATATACGACGCGGCGCAAGGTTACTTCGGCAAAGAGCCAAACGAATTGACGATTGCCGAATGTGCTATGCTCGCCGGACTGCCTAACGCGCCCAGTGTCTACTCGCCCTATGTCGATTTTCATTTGGCTAAGGAAAGACAACTTGTCGTCATAAACGCTATGGAAAAATTCGGCGCAATCAGCAAGAGCGAGGCCGAGAACGCTCGCATAGAAGAAATTGTTTTGGCGCATTAAATTTTGCTAAAAAATTTTTTAAACCCTTTGATAAATTCAGTTTAATGAATTATAATCGATTCAACAGAAAGGGAAGGTTTTCTTTTGTCTATTCAAAGGAGTGATGGTTATGACCCCGCAACAAGTCATCAAAAATTTTATGGACGCGCTGGACAGTCATTCTTTCAAGCTGAGCAGTTTTTCTTCTGCACCGACCGACGCAGAGAAAAAATCTCTCAGCAGAGAAATTCTCGACCGCGCAGTTAAAATGAGCTCGAATTACAACGGCATTCAAGATTTAATCGACAAATTCATTGCCGATTGCAAAAGTTACAATGTGTCAGATCCTTTAAATGGTTGGAGCAATTTCCTTAAAGAGAAATGCGGCATTGAACTAAGCAACACAGATACCGGCGCAATCACCGGCTCCGATGCAAATGTAACTTTGTCGGGCGGCGCAACTGTCGGTTCAGGCGTCGCAAAAGATAAGAATCAAGTCGTGCCCGAATACGGCAACTACTACGAGGCAATGACCGACGCTCCGCAAAGTATCGACACGGGCAGCAACGGTTGGATGATTAAAGCGACCGCTGGCAACGATACGATTATTTCCGGCGGCGAAGATTCAATCAACGCGGGCGCAGGTAATAACTTCATCACTCTCAAAGGCTCCGCCGTGACAATCGACGCGGCAGAGGGCAATAACTCCATTTTCATTGATGACTCCGTTAAGTCCGTAATCATTCTGAACTACGACAGCTCCAAAGTCACTTTGAGCGGCAATACAAACGTCGTGACTTTCAGTGATGGCTCCGATTTAAATTCCAACACAGCTAATACAAATGTCGCCGGCGATGTGCAGGACGTTGAGACGGAACTCGCCAACGAAGAAATTTCTACTTCAACGGACTTACCCGGCAACCCCACTCCTAAAAGAACTTCCGGAAATGAAAGTTCAAATGAAGATTCCGCGCCAAATGTCAGCGACATTATTCTTGACGGCAACGACAATTATTTTAAAACGGTCGGCGGCAGTTTATTCACGGGCAGCGAAGTCGTTAAAGTCGACCTGTCCAAAGCTATCACTCCGTCTAATCCTGTTCCGGTCGGCGGCTTTATCGTCAACGGCTCGACCGAAGCAAATTTCGTCTCGACAAACGCGGCGGCTAAAACAGGCTCGCTCGTCGGGCAAGTCGCTTCTGTCTATCCCGAACTTATGACTTTTACCTTTAGAGGTTTGACTTTGAACGTCACGGACAGACGCTATGTCAATTCCGACGGCACTCGGACTGTCCTCAAAACTTTTTCTACGTTCGACGATGTCGGCGTCGATACGGGCGGCACAGATACGGGCAACAAGTATGAAAAATATGTCGTCGCCTCGATTTACAAATGGTGGATGAAGGAAAGCCTCAATCTTAATTTCACCAACTACGGCTACAGCTTTGAAGACGCCGACGCTACGCCTATTGTTATCAATTTGCACTTCGACAAAACCGAAGGCGGCTCAAGTGCTTTGGCGGCTGTCTCACACAGTTTTTATTACAACGGCAAAGCTGCCACGCTTGATTTGATTGTCAACAAAGATTATTACAAAGACTTGATAGATTATAACGACGTGGACGGCGGCGCGGAGAATACTTTTGTTTACCTCGACAGGACGATTGCTCACGAGTTCAATCACGCAATCATGGCGGCTAAAGATAAATATTTTGGATACTTGCCGAAATTCATAAAAGAGGGTATGGCGGAAGTCACGCATGGCATTGACGACAAAAGAACTTCCACAATCACCGCCCTTGCCAAAAATAAAAATTTCACCGCACTTGGTTATTCACTCAGCGGCGAAACGGCAAACTCCGATTTCTTAAAAGAAGTCTTCAACATTGATAACGAATACACCAAGAGCGATTATTCCTACGCGGGCGGCTACATGCTCCTGCGCTATTTTGCTAAGCAGACCGCACTTGATACGCAAGATTCTTTTGTTCCCTCCGAGATTATCGCGCAGGTAAATTTGACGGGCGACAATGCAACTTACTACGTCGGCAACACTTCGCAAAATCCCGTTGCGTCAACCGTCGAATCAACTTACAGCGTCGGCGCGGCGAGCAATTACACTTACACGCCCTCGACGACTTCCAAGCAGATTATCACGACCAATAATAATTCCTGGACGATTGACGAGCTCGGCAGCAACAACACTTTGCAAGCGGGCGCGGGCAACGATTCTGTCAGTACAGACGGCGACGAAAATTTAATTAAAGTCGGCGCGGGTTCCAATCTGGTTTCAATCGGCAACGGCTTTTCAAATACAGTTCGCACCGCCTCTGCTGGCTCCAATCAAATTGTATTCACCGGCACCGCCTATAAAAATATTTTGCTCGGCGGCTATGCAAATGATTCCGTAACTATCGCGGGAGATAAAAACGTTGCTTCGCTCGGCGGCGGCAATAACTACGCCTTCATTCAATCGGATAACAACAGCGTTTACGGCGGCGCAGACTCCGATACCGTCGAAATTTACTACAACAACAACACGTCGATTTATGCAGACTTGGGCGAAGGCAATGACAACTTAAACGCGGGCGGAACTCAAAATACACTCCTTACGGGCGCGGGCAATGATTCCGTTTATGTCAGCGGAAGTAAAAATACAATCAGCGCGGGCGACGGCGACGACACTATCACTTTCACTTATTACCACGACAGCATTTCTTCCGTTAATGCCTCCAACCTCATCGACGCGGGCGACGGCAACGACTCAATCAATCTTTACAGCTACGGTCAAACGATCATCGGCGGCAAAGGCAACGACACCATAACCAAATACGTCGACCAGGGAGGAAGTTATTTCGCTTACAACGCGGAGTTCGGCGACGACGTTATCCAGAATTTCACGCAGAACGATACGATTCTTATCCCCGACACTTTCACTGCAACTCAAGAAGGTTCCGTCATCACGGTAAAGAAAGGCGATGTCGTTAAAGGCACAATCACCTTGAGAAATTTCACGGGCACTGCCAATATCGTCAGCGGAAAGATTCAAGAAGATAATACTTCGGAACTGCTCATCACGGGCACAGAAGGCGCAGACTCAATCAACAATACCCTTGACGGCGCGACCATTCAAGCTTTCGCGGGCAACGATACCATTGACAACAGAGGTGCAAATGTTTCAATAGACGCGGGCGCAGGCAACGATACCGTCTTTAATTACGGCGAGCACTCCACAATTAACGGCGGCGCGGGAGCAAATGTCATTTATAATTACATTGAAGGTGTCTACATAGCAGGCGGCGATGACGATGACTTTATCGGCAGTTACAAATTCGGCATTTTGGACAGCAACGAGGTCAGCCACCCAAAAGGCGATAACAGTACAATAGACGCCGGCGCGGGTAACGATTCCATTCAGAACAGCGGCGCGAGTTCCTCAATTAACGGCGGCGCAGGTAACGATTTCATTGAGAATTACGGTTTCGCACATTACACAAAAATTGAGGCGGGCGCGGGCGACGATACCATTCTAAATTCTAACAGTGACATGGTGAACCCCGACACCAACATAATTGAAAATGTCTCGCCAAATAATATTTCCATAAGCGGCGGCACGGGCAGTGATTCCATTGTCAATCGCGGCGGCAACAACGTCACAATCAATGCGGGCACCGGTGACGACTTTATTAAGCTGGAACTCGATGCAGAAAATAATTTGATTGAATACAAAGCGGGCGACGGCAACGACCTTGTCGACGGGTTCAACGCCACGTCGACATTAAAAATCGGCGACGGCTCCGGCACCTACTCCACGCAGACGAGCGACAACGATATTATTGTTGCAGTCGGCGACGGTTCAATTACTTTGAGCGGCGCGGTGAGTTTATCAGCTGTGAACATTGCGGGCACTTATAAAGACCCGCTTGATGTTACAGGCACCGACGGCGCAGACTCAATCAATAACAGTCTCGCCAGCGCGACTATTCAAACTTTCGCGGGCGATGATGAAATTATCAACAGCGGAGCAAGCGTTTCGATAGACGCGGGCAATGATAATGATACAATCTCCAATACAGGAAAGAGGGTCACGATTTCAAGCGGCGCGGGTCATGATTCCATTACCAACAGGGGCACGCAAGTCATGATAAACGGCGGAGACGGAAACGACGAAATTATCAACAGCACCATGAATGTTAGAATTTACGGTGAAGCAGGTAACGATTACATTTCCAACAGCGGCGTGGGCTATGTGACAATTGAAGGCGGCGCAGGGGACGATAAAATTACCAACAGTGGCGACAATGTAAAAATTTACGGCGACGCTGACAACGATTCCATTGACAATGAAGGCGCGAGCGTTTCAATCTCCGGCGGCATGAATAATGATTCTATTTCCAACAGTGGCGACAATGTTTCAATCACGGGCGGAGTAGGCAATGATTACATTAACAACTGGGCGGCCTCCGTCTCAATCGACGCGGGCGACGACAACGACTCAATCCATAACAGCCGTTGGGGTTCCGAAGTGACAATCGCGGGCGGCGCGGGTGACGATACCGTTTCCAATGAAGGCTCGCAAGTGACAATCGACATGGGCGCGGGCAACGATTCTGTTTACAACGAAGGCTCGCAAGTGACAATCGCGGGCGGCGCGGGTGACGATACCGTTTCCAATGAAGGCTCGCAAGTGACAATCGACATGGGCGCGGGTGCCGATTCTGTTTACAACACCGGCTCGAACACAACGATTGACGGCGGCGACGATAACGACGTAATAAACAATGGTGCTATTTACAATAACACTAATTACAATGGCGGCTCGCAAGTCTCAATCAGCGGCGGCGCGGGTGACGATTCCATTTATAACAACTTGAGCTCCAAAGTGACGATAAACGCGGGAGCGGGCGATGATTTAATCAGTCTTGGTGCCAACTCCTCGAATAACTTAATTGAGTACAACAGCGGTGACGGTAACGACTTTATCTACGGGTTCAATGCAACTTCAACCTTGCAAATCGGCGACGGCTCTGGCACTTACTCTTCACAGACGAGCGGCAACGACGTAATTATCAAAGTCGGCGAAGGGTTAATAACGTTGACGGGCGCGGCTAGTTTGTCAGCTGTCAACATTACGGGTACCTATAAGAATCCGCTTGATGTCACAGGTACCGACGACGCAGACTCAATCAACAATACCCTCGACGGAGCAACCATTCAAACTTTCGCGGGCAACGATACCATTCAAAACAGCGGCGCAAGCGTTTCAATCGACGGAGGTGGCGGCAATGATGCCATTACCAACATCGGCGACAACGTAACAATCGACGGCGGGCTCGGCAACGATTTCCTCTGGAACACCAAATTCGAAGAAGGCGGCTCAAATGTTTCGATAAACGGCGGCGCGGGCGACGACACCATTAGCAACGCCGGCATAAGCGTTTCAATCAGCGGCGGCACGGGCAACGATTCAATCACCAACACCGGTAGTAATGTTCTGTTCAAATACGCCGACGGAGACGGCAACGATATTATCGACGGATTCAATGCGACATCGTCTTTGCAAATAGGTGACGGCACCGGCACTTACTCCAGTCAAACAAGCGGCGCGAATGTAATTGTTACGGTCGGCGAAGGCAAAATCACTTTGCAAGGCGCAGCGAGTTTGGCAGCTATCAACATTGCGGGCACCTATGTCAATCCTTTACTAATCAAGGGCGATAACAGCGACGACGTTATTGAAAACTCGCTAGACGGCGCAACCATTCAAACTTTTGGCGGCAACGATTACATTGACAACACAGGCGCAAGCGTATCAATAGACGCGGGCGCGGGTCACGATGAGATTGGCAACACAGGCGCGAACTCCACAATCAACGGTGGCGCAGGTATTGATTTTATTTTCAACAGCGGCGCGAGTGTCTCAATCGACGCGGGTGACGGCAACGATTCCATTTCAAACAAAGGCACAAGCGTCACAATCGACGCGGGCGCGGGTCACGATTCCATTGACAACCAATTCTACGCCAAAAACGCATCAATCAGCGGCGGCGCAGGTAACGATTCAATTCGCAATGAAGGAGCACAATCCACAATCTCTGGCGGCGCAGGCAATGATACTATCACCAACACCAGTAATAATGTTCTCTTCAAATATGCCGACGGCGATGGCAATGACGTTATCAACGGCTTTAATAGATACTCCACTTTGCAAATCGGTAGCGGCACGAGCACTTACTCCACACAGAAAAGCGGCAACGATATTATTGTTTTGGTCGGCGACGGTTTGATAACCTTGACGGGCGCGGCGAGCTTAGGAACCGTCAACATTGCGGGCACCTATAAAAATCATCTGCTAATCGAGGGTGACGACAACGACAACAATATTTTCAACAACCTCGAAGGCGCGACGATTAACGCATTCGGCGGCAACGATACCATTTATAACAACGCTTTGAACGTGATAATAAATGCGGGTGCAGGTGATGATTCTATCGGCAATCACGGCGGGCATACCGGCGCAAACATTTTGATTGATGCGGGCGAAGGCGATGATACTATCGACAATCACGTTAATGATGTGACAATAAGAGGCGGCGCAGGTAACGACTCTATTAATAACTGGAGCAGTAACGTCACAATCGACGGTGGTGAAGGGGACGACTACATTTCAAACGGCGGCTCGGAAGTAACAATCAACGCGGGCGACGGCAACGACACTGTCGAAGGTTTCAACGAAAATTCTACGTTAATCATTGCGGGTAGCTCCTACTCAACACGAACAAGCGGCGACGATATTATTATCACGGTTGACGACGGCTCAATAAAATTGGTCGGCGCGGCGACTTTGGAAGCTGTCAAAATCGCTAATAACAATTCATTGCTTATCCTCGGCAACGAAAATGAAAACTACATTGACAACAACTCTCCAAACGTAATGATAAACGCGCTCGGCGGTAATGATACAATTTATAACGACGCTTTGAACGTCACAATCAACGGCGGCGCAGGTAATGATTACATTTCCAACAGCGGTTCAAATAATCTGATTATCTACAACAGCGGCGACGGTAACGACGTTATCGACGGGTTCGATGAAAATTCGACGTTGCAAATCGGCGGCGGTACGGGCACCTACTCCAAAGAAATTGTTGACGACGATATAATTATCACGGTCGGCGACGGCACAATAACTTTGACGGGCGCGGCGACTTTGGATAATCCCAATATTGCGGGCACGGAAAGTATTGTCGACAATACAAAGGTTATCGAGGGCACAGAACGCAACGACAATCTCAACAATACTGACGACAACGCAAAAATTTTGGCTTACGGCGGTGGCGATAGAATAACAAATAGCGGCTCGCAAGTCTCAATCGACGCTGGCACAGGTAACGATTACATAACCAACACCGGCAACAACGTATCAATCAGCGGCGGCGCGGATAGAGATACCATTTCAAACAGCGGCTCCAATGTCGTAATCGACGGCGACGCGGGTAACGATAGCATTTCCAACAGCGGCTCATACGCGACGCTTAACGGCGCAGACGGTGACGATACAATCACAAACAGCGGCTCCAATGTCACGATTGACGGCGGCGAAGGTGCAAATAATATAACTAACAGCGGTTCGGAGGTCGTAATAAATGGCGGCGCAGATAGAGATTTCATCAACAACAATCAAGGCAACAACGTAACAATCAATGCCGGCGACGGCGATAACTACATTAGAAACTATAAAAGTAACAACGTCGTAATAAACGGCGGCGCAGGTAGGGATGGCATTGACAATAGCGGCTCCAATGTCATAATCAACGCGGGCGGCGGCGACGATGTAAAACTTTCAAACAGTGGCTCCAACGTCACGATTGACGCGGGCGAAGGTAATGACAGAATTAGCAACAACTACAACAGCTCAAGCGTATCAATTGACGGCGGTTTGGGCAATGACGCTATCAGCAACAGCGGCAATAACGCGACAATCAGAGGCGGCGCGGGAAATGATACCCTTCGCAATCACGCTGCAGGTTCAATACTCGACGGCGGCGAAGGCGACGATTATATCACCAGCGTATTTAACAAAGGAAAAGATAACACCGAAAACAATACGATTATCGGCGGCGCGGGCAATGACACTATCGACGTTGACTTGAGCAGCGACAAAAATATCATTTATTACGCAGAAGGCGACGGCAACGATATTATTCGCGTCATCGCAAGCCCCAACCTCAACGGCTCCAACTTGAGAATAAAATTGACAAGCGGCACGCTCGGCAATACCCTCGTGAACGCGGACGGCGATATTCTCTTGAGCGTTGGGGATAATACTCTGACTTTGAAAGAGGCTCGCGGCGAAGTCATTACAATCGAAGACGCTAACGGCACTGAAACCGTAATCAATCAAGGCGGCAGAAATCGCGTCACGGTCGAAGGAGAAACTTTCACCCTCAACGGCGCGAATAACGGCTACTACATTCAAAACGAAAACGACGACGCCACGATAACTACAAGCGATGTCTCCGAAGGCATTCACAGCGAAGGCGCACGAGTTCTTATCAATGCGGGCGCGGGCAATGACGCCATTCAAAGCAACGGCAAGAACGTTACAATCGATGGCGGCGCAGGTAATGATTACATTGTCAACGACTATTTCAATTTAGGAGACAGCGACAACCCCTCGCTGAGCGGCGGCGCGGGTAACGATACCATTCAAAACTACGGCGCAAACGCTACAATAAACGGCGGCGCGGGCTATGATACCATCACCAATTACGGCGCAAACGCTTTAATCGACGACGGCACGGACGGTGCTTACATTGAAAATCGCGGCGATAAAACTACAATAAACGCCGGCGGCAACAATGACATTCAAAACTACGGCTCCAACGTTTTAATCAATGGCAACGACGATTACAATAACATTAACAACTACGGCGGTATGGATTACAGCACGGGAGTTATGACGGGCTCGAATGTCACAATCAACACAGGCTTAGCAGGTGATTACATTTACAACAGCGGCTCCAACGTCATAATCAACGCGGGCGAAGGCAACAATGACGTTGACAACAGCGGCTCCAACGTTACGATAAACGCGGGCGAAGGCGATAATTACATTAAAAATTATTATAACTCGAACGTCACGATAAATACGGGCGCGGGCAACGACAACATTGAAAACAGCGGCTCCAAAGTTTTAATCAAAACCGGTGCAGGTGCCGACAACATTCAAAGTGATATGAACAACTCAAGAGTCACAATCGAGGCGGGCGACGGCAACGACACAATTAACGTTGCGGGCAGTAACGCTTCAGTCGCGGGCGGAAAGGGCAACGATTCCATTAACGCCAATAGCGAATACGGTTTTATTTACGTCTACAAGCTCGGCGACGGCAACGACATTATCGAGGGCTTTACGAGCGATTCAACTTTGCAAATCTCCGACAACAACGCAACTTACTCCACACAACAAAGCGATTACAACAGCGACGATATAATCGTGACAATCGGCGAAGGGCAAATTACTTTGGTCGGCGCGGCAACTCTGGAGAGCGTCAACATTGTTGTCAGCGAGACTTTCAATCCGTTTAATATTCTCGGCACCGGAGAGGCTGACGACATTAACAATACGCTTAGCGGCGTGACAATTAACGCGCTCGGCGGCGACGACACCATTTACAATAACGCTGTAGATGTCACGATAAACGCGGGCGCGGGCAATGACAGCATAGGCAATCACGGCGGATATTACGATTCAAACGATTTGATAGACGCGGGTGACGGCGATGACACTATCGATAACCACGTTAAAGGCGTGACAATCAAAGGCGGCAAAGGCAACGATTCAATTTACACCGGTGATAACGCTACAATCGATGGTGGCGAAGGTAACGACACCATTGTCAGCGAAAATTGGAACAGCGATTCAATAACAATAGACGGCGGTGCGGGCGACGATTTAATTTCCCTCTACAGCGGCAGTAACGATAATTTTGTTGTCTACAACGCCAGCGAAGGTAATGACACTGTCGAAGGGTTCGGCGACTATTCCACGCTTTCGATTTCGGGCAACTCTTACTCCACAGTTAAATACGACAACAGCGATATTATCGTCAAAGTCGGGGACGGCTCAATAAAATTGGTCGGCGCGACAACTCTTTCAACTGTTAATATTGTTCATGATAACCCGTTGATAATCGAGGGTACCGCGAGCGATGACGAAATTACCAACAAATTCAGCGACGCAATAGTAAACGGCGGCGGCGGCAACGATACTATTGAAAACAAAGTCTCGAATGTCACGATAAACGGCGGCGAAGGTAACGACTCCATTTACAATAGCAACCTCGGCTACTTCAATATAACAAACAATTTGATTGACGGCGGCGCAGGTAACGACACAATTTACAGCGAAGGCTCGAAAGTGACGATAAAAGGTAGCACCGGCGACGATGAAATCTATTTGGATTACTACGCGTCAGATAATCTGATAGTCTACAATGCGGGCGACGGCAACGACACTGTCGAAGGTTTCAACGAAAATTCTACGTTAATCATTGCGGGTAGCTCCTACTCAACACGAACAAGCGGCGACGATATTATTATCACGGTTGACGACGGCTCAATAAAATTGGTCGGCGCGGCGACTTTGGAAGCTGTCAAAATCGCTAATAACAATTCATTGCTTATCCTCGGCAACGAAAATGAAAACTACATTGACAACAACTCTCCAAACGTAATGATAAACGCGCTCGGCGGTAATGATACAATTTATAACGACGCTTTGAACGTCACAATCAACGGCGGCACGGGTAGCGATTTCATTGCAAATCATGGCGGCTACAAAAACGGTAACGATTTGATTGACGGCGGAGAAGGCAATGACACAATAGAAAATCATGTCCACAACGTGACACTTAGAGGCGGCGCGGGTGCCGATTCCATTTACAACGGCGACACTGCTTTAATCGAGGGCGGCGACGGCGACGATACCATTGTCAGCGAAAATTTCAACGGTAGCGCAGTTACAATCAACGGTGGCACGGGTGCAGATTCTATTTCCTTCCACAGCAATAACCAAAATAATCTGATTCTCTACAATGCGGGCGACGGTAATGATACAATCACCGGCTTTAACGCCAATTCAACGCTAAGCATTTCGGGCAGCTCCTACTCTTCAGAAAAGAGCGGCGACGATATAATCATCACAGTTGATGATGGCTCCATTAAGTTGGTCGGCGCGTCAACTCTTTCAACTGTTAATATTGTTCATGATAACTTGTTGATAATTGAGGGCACCGAAGACGATGACGAAATTAACAACAGCCTCGACGGCGCAACGATTCTTGCTTACGGCGGCGATGATTACATTGATAACAGCGGCGCAAACGTATCAATTGACGCGGGCGCGGGTCACGATTCCATTGACAACCAATTCTACGCCAAAAACGCATCAATCAGCGGCGGCGCAGGCAACGATTTCATTACCAACAGTGCCTCTAACGTTTTCATAAATGGCGGCGAAGGTTCCAACACAATCGAATTGAACGGCAACAACGCGACAGTCAACGTAGCTGACGGCGACAATGTAATTAGTTTAAGCGCGGATGTAACTGCGCTTAAGGTTGAGGGCTTTGGCGTCGGCGATTCGATTGAACTTGCAACGGCAGCTGAACTTACGATTGATGGCGGCAAACTTATTGCGGGCGAAGTTTCAATCGCGGGCATTAGTTCTGTCGCTACGGTCAATAACAAATGGAGTGGCTTGACTTATCAGGAAGAGACGGTTGCGGGCGCGAAGCTCGACGGCAACGCTATCGTTTACGACACGGTAAGCGGCAGTAAAGACTTGTTCACAATCAACGGCTTGAAAGATACAACGGGCGTTGAGGTTGACACTTCACAAGTCATTTTGACGGCAACGGCACTTGGCAACAGGACGGCCGATACAATTTCAATCGACAGCAAGCTTGGATATAAACTTGTACTCGGCTCTGATGTCGAAAAACCTAAGACAACGGCGGCAGGTTGGAGCCTTAACGGGACGACCGCTACTTATAAAGATGCGTCGACTTCCGCGGGCTATACACTTGCAGACAACAAAATCAGCTATGTTAATGCGAGCGGTGGCGAAACGTTAGTCACAGTAAGCGGAGTTAAATCCCTAGACGGCGTTAACTTGGACGGCAAAGTGGTAACGGTCTCGGCAACGGCTCTGAACCAATCCACGGTATCAATCAGCGAAGGCTATACGCTCGCTCTCGCCTCTGATGTCGAAAAATCAAAGACAACGGCGGCGGCTTGGAACCTCAGCGACAACACTGCTACTTATAAAGATGCGGCGACTTCCGCGGGCTATACACTTGCTGACAACAAAATTAGCTATGTTAATGCGAGCGGCGGCGAAACTTTAGTCACAGTAAGCGGCGTTAAGTCCCTTGACGGCGTTAACTTGGACGGCAAAGTCGTCACAGTATCGAATACGTCACTTAATGGCAAAGAAGTTACAATCAGCGAAGGTTATACGCTCGCGCTCGGCTCTGATGTCGAAAAATCAAAGACAACGGTCGCAAGTTGGAGCCTCAGCGATACCACTGCTACTTATAAAGATGCGGCGACTTCGGCGGGCTATACACTTGCCGACAACAAAATTAGCTACGTTAATGCGAGCGGCGGCGAAACTTTAGTCACAGTAAGCGGCGTTAAATCCCTTGACGGCGTTAACTTGAACGGTAAAGTCGTCACAGTCTCCAACTCGGCTCTGAATCAATCCACGGTATCAATCAGCGAAGGCTATACGCTCGCTCTCGGCAATGATGTCGAAAAATCAAATACAACGGCGGCAGCTTGGAACCTCAGCGACAACACTGCTACTTATAAAGATGCGGCGACTTCTGCGGGCTATACACTTGCTGACAACAAAATTATCTATTCCGAAGCTAGCGGCGGCGAAACGTTAATAACAGTCAGCGGGGTTAAATCCCTCGACGGCGTTAACTTGAACGGCAAAGTCGTGACGGTCTCTAAGGCGGCTCTTGACGGTAAAGAAGTTACAATCAGCGAAGGCTATACGCTTGCGCTCGACTCTGATGTCGAAAAATCAAATACAACGGCGGCAGGTTGGAGCCTCAGCGATACCATTGCTACTTATAAAGATGCGGCGACTTCAGCAGGGTACACACTCGCCGATAATAAGATTATCTATTCCGAAGCTAGCGGCGGCGAAACGTTAATAACAGTCAGCGGGGTTAAATCCCTCGACGGCGTTAACTTGAACGGCAAAGTCGTCACAGTCTCAGCAACGGCTCTGAACCAATCCACGGTATCAATCAGCGAAGGCTATACGCTCGCACTCGCCTCTGATGTCGAAAAATCAAAGACAACGGCGGCAGGTTGGAGCCTCAGCGATAACACTGCTACTTATAAAGAGGCGGCAACTTCGGCGGGCTATACACTTGCTGACAACAAGATTAGCTATTCTGAAGCAAGCGGTGGAGAAACTTTAGTCACAGTCAGCGGGGTTAAGTCCCTCGACGGCGTTAACTTGAACGGCAAAGTCGTGACGGTCTCCAACTCGGCTCTGAATCAATCCACGGTATCAATCAGCGACGGCTATACGCTCGCTCTCGGCTCTGATGTCGACACAACTAAAGAAAATATTTCCAAGTGGACAACCCTTTCGAGTGGTAACGTCGCTTACCTTACAGGCGGCACCGGTTCCTACTACGCACTGAATAAAGCAAAAACCGCCGTCACTTACACCGCGTCAGTTGCGCCCGCTACGAATAAGATTGAACTAAGCGGCGTCAAAGGCACTCCGACCTTGAGCGGCTCTACCGTTAAACTCACTGCCAGCAACTTCAACAGCAACGTTAAAATCGTGAGCAATGCGGGCGGCTACACCTTAGCTCTTAGCGGCGACTTCAAGAACAAAACCTTCACCGGCACAACCGGAGCAGATAAAATTAACAGTAGCGGCTCAAATCTCGTGATAAGCGGCGGCACGGGCAATGATTCTGCCACGCTCGGAACTAACAATACTTTCCTCTACGCAAAGGGCGACGGCAATGATGTTCTCTACAGCTTTGGCAACGATGACAAGATTAAGCTGACCGGCACGACTAAGGCAGTTACTTCGGTAAGCGGCAAAGATGTAATCATCACGACCGACGGCGGGAAAATTACCGTCAAAGACGCGGCGCAAGGCAATGTTGTTACTATCGTCAACGATAAAGATAGCATCATTTCGGCTTACACCTACTCGACCGACAGGATTGTTGATGGCAAATCTATTAGTTTGACTTCTGCGTTCAGCGGCACGTTCAACGCTAAGGACTTTACGAATGTTGACGGCTCGGCAGTGACGAATGCGATTAAAATAACTGGCGGTGCTTCGGCGAGCACTTTGACGGGCGGTTCCGGAAATGATTCCATAACAGGCGGCAAGGCTAACGACAAACTTTACGGCAACGCGGGCAATGATAAACTACTCGGTGGCGCAGGTAACGATAGCTTAGTTGGCGGAGATGGCGCGGACACCTTATCTGGCGATGCGGGCAATGACACCCTCAACGGCGGCGCAGGCAACGACACCTTAAGCGGCGGTGCAGGCAATAACAAACTTTACGGCGACGCGGGCAACGATTCCTTAGTCAGCGGCTCCGGTGCAGATACTTTGTCTGGCGGCACGGGTAACGATACCCTCAACGGCGGAACTGGTAATGACAGCTTGAACGGCGGAACTGGTAAAGACGTATTCATCTTCAGCGGCGGCAACGATACAATCAGCGACTACACTGCGGGCGATGATAAAATCAGCGTGGCGAGCAGTCTCGGCAAGGGCAAATTCTCCGTCAGCGGCAAGAATGTCATTATGACTTACGGCTCCAACGTTCTGACAATCACCAACGGCTTGAATAAAGAAATAACATTCATCAACGGCGCGACCGGCACATACAAGACGGCTGGCATTTTCAACGCCGACAGCACGGCAGTCACCTTGCCCGCCGCGACCAAAACTTTCGACGCAAGCGCAAAAGCTTATTCCGCTATTGTGACGGTCGACAGCTCGGAGGCAAATTCTACGATAAAAATCACGGGCAACGACAAGGCAAATGTCCTGACTGCGGGCGCGAATGGCTCGACGCTCAGCGGCGGCAAAGGCAAGGATACCCTTAACGGCGGCGCAGGTAAAGATTCCCTCGACGGCGGCGCAGATAATGATAAACTTCTCGGCAATGCTGGCAATGATACGCTTAATGGTGGCGCAGGAAATGACACTTTATCTGGCGGCGCGGGCAATGATAAACTTTACGGCGGCGCGGGTAACGATAGCTTGAACGGCGGAGACGGAGCGGATACTTTGTCGGGCGATGCGGGCAATGACACGTTGACCGGCGGCAAAGGCAACGATACTTTCGTCTTCAGTAGCGGCAAAGATACGATTACTGACTATGCGGCGGGAGATAAAGTCAGCGTGGCGAGCAGCCTCGGCAAAGGCAAATTCTCTGTCAGCGGCAAGAATGTCGTCATGACTTATGGCTCCAACGTTCTGACAATCACCAACGGCTTGAATAAAGAAATAACATTCATCAACGGCGCGACCGGCACATACAAGACGGCTGGCATTTTCAACAAAGACAACACAGCAGTAACGTTGCCCGCCGCGACTAAAACTTTCGACGCAACGAAATATTCCAACCTCGTGACGGTCGACAGCTCGGCGGCAAGTTCCACAATAACAATCAAGGGCAATGCTAAGGCTAACTACTTTATCGCGGGCAATAATGGTTCGTCGGTCACGGGTGCTAATGGCAACGATAAACTTTACGGCGGAAGTGGAGCCGACATCTTCTACGGTGGCAACGGCAATGATAGCTTCGTCGGCAACGCGGGCAATGATAAACTTTACGGCGACGCGGGCAATGACACCCTCACCGGCGGCGCAGGCAATGATACTCTCAGCGGCGGCACGGGCAATAACAAACTCTTAGGCGGCGCGGGCAATGATTCCTTAGTCAGCGGCTCCGGTGCAGATACTTTGTCGGGCGGAACTGGTAATGACACCCTCAACGGCGGAACAGGTAATGACAGCTTGAATGGAGGAACTGGTAAAGACGTATTCATCTTCAGCGGCGGCAACGATACAATCGCCGATTACACTGCAGGCGATGATAAAGTCAGTGTAGCGAGCAGTCTCGGCAAGGGCAAATTCTCCGTCAGCGGCAAGAATGTCGTCATGACTTACGGCTCAAACGTCCTCACAATCACCAATGGTTTGAACAAAAAAATCACGTTCAACGGCACGACCGCGACCTACAAGACAACAGGTATCTTCAACTCCGACAGTACATCAGTCACCTTGCCCGCTGCAACTAAATCTTTCGACGCAACTAAATATTCTAAGTTGGTGACTGTCGACGGCTCGGCCGCAAGTGCTAAGGTAACAATCAAGGGCAACGCTAAGGCTAACTACTTCATAGTGGGCAATAACGGCTCGTCAATCACGGGCGGCTCCGGTAACGATAAACTTTACGGCGGCACGGGTGCTGATATTCTCTACGGCGGAGCAGGTAAGGACAGCTTAAGCGGCGGTAGCGGCAATGATAAACTCTACGGCGACGCGGATAACGATTCCATTCTTGGCGGCGCGGGCAATGACAGTCTCTGGGGCGGCAAGGGCAATGACACCCTTAGCGGCGGCAAAGGTAATGACAGTCTCTGGGGCGACGCCGGAAAGGATACCTTCCTCTACTCCAACGGCGACGGCAAAGATACAATCTGCGGCTTTGCCAACGACGACCTGCTGAAAATTACCGGCACATTCTCCGGCACTTACAACAAATCCAAGAAGGAAGTTTATTTCAAAGTCGGCTCGACTTCCAACGCTATCACGCTTAAGGACTTCAGCGCGACAACTTTCAACGTTAACAGCACCAATTACAAAATTAGCGGTACAAAGCTCGTCAAGAAATAATGCAAAACACGGTTTGGTTACTTTTTAAAAGTAACACACCTCTCGCGATTGTCGTGAGAGGTTTTTTATTTCGTAGACAATGACGGCAATACTTGATAAAATTGCAGAGATAAAAATTGGGAGCTGTTGAAATGGGGAATGAACTTTTGACATGGACGCGCCACATTTTGAAGAAATTCAAATTGCGAGCGGTCAAAGGCTTGGGACAAAATTTTTTAATCGACGCGGGCGCAGTACGCAGGATAGTTGAGGCGGCGGAAGTCGGTTCGGGCGACGAAGTTTTAGAAATCGGCGCGGGCATAGGGACTTTGACGCAGGAGCTACTCGAAACGGGCGCGAAAGTTACGGCGGTTGAGGTCGATAAAAAATTGCCTGCGGTACTCAAAGAGACGCTCGCGGGCTACGGAAATTTCAGACTGATTGAGGGCGACGTATTAAAAATAAATTTAGCGGAGCTCATGCCGCGAAAGTTCAAAGTCGTAGCGAATCTGCCCTACTACATCACGACGCAAATTTTATTGACATTGCTTGAAAAAAATTTGCCGGTGACAAAAATCGTAACGATGGTACAGCGTGAAGTCGCCGAGCGAATGACGGCCGCGCCAGGCTCGAAAATTTACGGGGCGTTATCGGTGGCGGTGCAATTTCGTTCGGAGCCGCGAGTAGCCTTTGAAGTGCCGCCCGAAAATTTTTTACCGCCGCCCGAAGTTACAAGCGCGGTTGTAGTGTGCGACGTGCGCAAGCCGTCCTTTGAGGTCGACGAGGAATTTTTTACTAGGGTAGTGCGAGCGGCATTTGCACAGCGGCGGAAAACTTTGCTAAATTCGTTGACGGGCGCGGGTTTCGACAAGGAAAAGATTTTAGCGTCGGGCATTGACAGCAAGCGGCGCGCCGAAACTTTAAGCTTGGAGGAGTTCGCGAGGCTATCGAATTTTTTGCAGGGGAGGTGATAATTTGGACGACAAAAAGATATTTGAGTCGGAGGCGTGCGGAGTTTTTGAACTTGTCGGTGCGGAGGTTCAAGCGGAAGAGATTTTGACGGCGGGCAATTCTTTTTTCGACAGGAATTATTTTGGGACGCGAATTTTGATACTTGCGCCGCACCCCGACGACGAAATTAACGTTGCGGGGAATATGATTTTGAATTTAACGGCGGCGAAGGCGGAAATTTTCGTTGCCTACTCGACTAACGGCGATTTTGAAATTTCTGCCGATATTCGCGCTCAAGAGGCAATAAATTCGCTCAAAATTCTGGGTGTTCCGTCGGAAAAAATCATTTTTCTTGGCTACGGCGATACTTTTAACGGAAAAGGCAATCCGCATATTTTTTCGGCAGAAAATCCTACAACTTCGCCTGCAGGTCACAAAAAGACTTATGCTCCTAAAAATTTCGTTGATTATTCCAAAAAAACTTTCGGGAAACACAGTTTTTATACCAGAAAAAGTTTTAAACGTGACTTGAAAAGCTTAATTTTGGAACTTCGAGCGAATATTATTTTCTGCGTCGACTTTGATTCACATGCCGACCACAGGACACTTTCCGTGCTTTTCGAGGAGGTTTTAGGCGAAATTTTATCCGAAAACAGCAATTATCACCCTGAAGTTTATAAAAAATTCGCTTATTCGACTGCTTTTACTGCCGCGCCCGATTTTTACGCGACAAATTTACGCGCAACGCCCAAACCTAAACTCGGCGAGACTGATACTTACGATTTTGATTTTATAGACCGTGCAAATTATGTTTGGGAAAATCGAGTAAGATTTCCCGTAGCTGAAGTTTGCCGACAAACTATTTTGAAAGATAATCCGCTTGCAGAGGCGATTTTTGCTCATAAATCTCAAAAAAATGAGTGGAATGCGCTAAGAATTTTAAATTCCGACGAAGTTTTTTTCGAGCGACGTACTGACAACCAAACTTTTTCCGCAAAAATTACTGCAACTTCCGGCGATGCCTCTAAAGTTTGCGATTTTAAAATTATCGATACTCAAAATGTCGATATTTGTCCTCCACAGATTGAAAATGATTTATGGCAACCTGCCGCCTATGATTTGCAGAAAAAATTATTTTTCGAGTGGAATGAGCCTATTCAAGTTCAAAAAATCGTTATTTACGGCAATCCGCTTGATGATTTTACCGAAAAAATTTCTCTCAAATTCGTTTTTGATAAGCCGACCGTTAATTTCGAGGATTTTAAAATTTTTGACGTTGAAATTCCTGCTCGTGGGTGTCCTTTTATACTCAATACCGAAAAATTTTACGTAAAACGCGCCGAAATTACCGCCATAAATCCCAAAAATAATTTCGGACTTGCTGAAGTTGAATTCTTCGCAAACGTCGAGCCGCTTAGGAAAATTCCGCCTTTTATCAAAATCACTTCCAAAGATAATTTTATTTATCGATACGTCGTACCTTACGAAATAGATAAAATTTCGCTTGGAATTTATCGTTTTCACGTCGAAAATCCCGTAAAAATCACCGCAACCGCCCACGATGAGACGATTTTATCCGAAATTCTCAACGATGACGAACTGATTTTAAATTTCGGCAAGGAAAATGAAATTGTCGTTACAGCTGAAGTTTTAGGCGATTTAAGCATTTATGACCGCATAATTATTCGCAGAGTCGGCGATTTTGCCCAGATTCAATTAAAAATTTGGCAATGGTTGGATAAATTGCGCGTGCATAAAATTAGGAAAATGGACAGGTAAAAAATTATGAGCATTTTAGAAATAAAAAAAGAACTTTTTATCGGCGCGGGCGGGCATAATGCGACTTATATTCACCCGATTGACAAGACTAAATGCATTAAAATTCCTCACGACCCCAATGACGGCGACGTAAAAAAGGAAATGCGTTATCGCAAAATGTGCGCAAAAAAATTGGCAAAATCTCGACTTGTCACCGAATTTTTCGGCACTATCGAGACAAATTTAGGGCTAGGCTATGTTTTTGAACGCGTTTTAGATTATAACGGGCAAACAAGTAAAGATTTAAGAGATTTTTTGCCCAAAAATAAGCCCGATACTCAAACGTTGCAACGAATTTGGACGGTATTGTTAAATTTTAAATCCGATTTCCTGCGCGAAAATATTGCTATCGTCGATACCGATATTACAAATTTTATGGTTCAAGAATCTACAAAAGGTTCATTTCGCGTCAGAATTGTTGATAATATCGGCACTCCGGTGCTAATTCCGCTCGTTTATTGGTTCGATTTCGCCGCCGCTTGGAAAGCTAAACGTTATTGGAATAAAATTGTCGATTGGTTGGCGCAAAATTATCCCGAAATAATTCCGCCAGAATTAGTCGCTCAACTCAAGAATTAAAGTAAAGGAGAGGATAATTTATGGCAATTTCGGGCGCAGTAATTAAAATTAAAACCGATATGGAAGAAAAAATCACTCAAGAATTGGAAAAAATATCCGGAATAACTTTGGAAGGAAAAAGTCCGACTGGCGAATTGATTTTGCTAATTGAGGCGGAAAATCTCGGCGCATTGCATAAAAAATGTACGCAAGCAGAGAAAATCAGCGGCGTTTTAGGAATTTTTCCCGCTTACGTGACGACACAGGACGAGCAATAAAAAAGGACTGCAGGTTATTCGCTTGCAGTCCTAAATTTTTAAGCTTTAGCGATTTTGACGGCGCAAACTTTATATTCGGGTTGCTTGGAGCCAGGATCGAAGGCGTCGAGCAAAACGAAATTTATCATTCGCTCCATAACTTGATCATGGAACGGAACGTAAAGCAAACCTTGACGAGGTTGCCCGCGCCCGTTGATTTTGGCTTTAAGTTTGCAGGTGGCGCGGCGCGAAGTCACATCAACTAAATCGCCGTCCGCAATGCCAAATTTCGCGGCGTCGTCGGGGTGAATCTCAACGTACATTTCGGGAACCGCCGCTTTCAACTCCTTGACATTGAAAGTCATCGTGCCCGTGTGCCAATGCTCCAAAATTCTGCCCGTCGTCAAAAAGAACGGATATTCCGCGTCGGGCATCTCTTGCGCGTCCTGTTGCGGTCTTGCAAAGATAATTGCACGTCCGGAAGGCTTGCCGTAAAATTTAATGCCTTCGCCCGCTTTGACGTAGGGGTCGTAGCCCTCAGCGTAGCGAATGTAAGTTTCGGGCGAATTGTCATCAGGAACTGGCCATGTAAAGCCGTGACCCTCGCGCAGTCGCTTATACGACGCCAACATCATCGCCGTGCCCTTCTGACATTCCTGATACTCCTTCCAAACCTCTTCGGGCGTGTTGAACGGCACAAGCTTTTCATAGCCCATGCGCTTTGCAAATTCGATAATCGCCCATAAATCCGGCTTCGCCTCGCCTGGAGGATTTATCGCCTGCGCAATGTGTTGAGTGCGCCGCTCGCCGTTGCCGTAGACGCCTTCCTTTTCCATCCACAACGCCGCTGGTAAAACTACGTCGGCAAGTTCTGAAGTTCGCGTCGGGTGATAGGCTTCGGACACGACCAAGAAAGTTTTCTCCATGCCCGGCCGATAGTAATTCAAATTCGGCAGCGATTGTCCCGGATTGGTCGTCATCACCCATAAGCATTTCAAATCGCCCGTGACCGCCGCCTTAAACATTTCCAACGTATGATAGCCAGGTTTCGCCGGTAAACTCTCGACGCCCCAAAGCTTTGCGAGCTTTTCGCGGTGTTTTTCGTTGGCAACCATATGATGCGCGGGCAGTAAGTGCGATAGACCGCCCGTCTCGCGAACAGATCCGCAAGCACTCGGCTGACCCGTCAAGGAAAATGGCGTGTTGCCTGGACGACAAATTTTCCCCGTTAACAAGTGCAGGTTGTGAACCAAATTATTCACCCAAACGCCGCGCGTCCTCTGATTCAAGCCCATGCACCACATCGACATAGTATTTCTATCGGGCGCGGAAAATAATCTTGCAACTTCGCGAATCGTCGCGGCAGGAATCCCGCAAGCGTCTGCAACCTTTTCGGGCGTGTAGTCCTGCAGAAACGCTTTGAACTGCTCGTAAGTCAATTTCTCGTCCGTGCCCTTGACAAATTCGGTGTGCTCGGCGATAAATTTTTCGTCGGTGCGCTTCTCCTCAATAATCGTATAAGCCATTGCGTTCATCAATGCCAAATCGCGGCTCGGCACAAAAGGCAGATGATAATCGGCAATGTCGCAAGTGCGAGTTTTGCGCGGGTCGGCGACGATAATTTTGACGTTCGGATTTGAATTTTTCCTGTCGATTAGCCGCGAGAATAAAACGGGGTGCGCCTCCGCCATATTCGAGCCGATTAGGAAAAACGTGTCGGCGGCCTCAATGTCGGCATAAGTTCCCATAGGCTCATCTTCGCCGAAAGTCGTAATGTAGCCCGCGACCGCGCTCGCCATACAAGTTCGCGGGTTGCCGTCGATATTGTTCGTGCCAATGCCCGCCCGCATAATTTTTTGCATAACGTAAGTCTCTTCAGCAAGCGTCTGTCCTGAACCGTAGAAGCCGACCGAATCGGGGCCATATTGCTCGATAGCCTCTTTGTATTTGCTGACGATTAAATCAAGGGCTTCGTCCCAAGTCGCTTGAACAAATTCGCCGTCCTTCTTTATGAGCGGGTGTAAAACTCGGTCGGGCGTGTCGATGATTTTAGCCAGAAGAATTCCTTTGACGCATAAACGCCCGCGATTGACAGGACAATCGGGGTCGCCCTTGACCGCGACGATTTTATTGCCCTTGACGCCCGCCAAAACTCCGCAGCCCGTCCCGCAATATCTGCAGACGCCCTTAACCCATTTTTCAGCCTCGACTTGGTCGACGGGACCTTGTTGGGTGTCGCGCTTTGGAGAACAGCCCGCAGTCAGCATAGCCGCCGCCACCGCTATTGATTTTAAAAAGTCGCGCCTTGAAAATTTCATTTTAATCCCTCCTGACAAGCGAGCTCATCGCGTCTAAGTGGCAAGTATAGCAACGGTCGCGGCTCGGCAAAACTTTATTTTTCATGTCGTCGTGAACAATCCCGCTGTGACAGCTTACGCAATTCATGCCCTCTTGAAAATGTCGCTCGGTGTGCGGGTCTTTACGTGAAAGCGCAAGTTCGCGTTCCTTAATCTTGTCTTGGTGGCAGACGTAGCAATTAACCTCGTTGGTGTTCTGCAACTTAATCGGGTCGGGGATATTGCCGCTGACGTGGATAATAAGTTCCTTAGTGCCCTTCCATTTGCTCTCAATAGTTCCTTGCAAACCGGGCTTTTCGTGACAATCGGCGCATTCAACAACTTTATGATTGGAATTCTGCCACGTTTTATACATAGGATCCATTTCGTGGCAAGTCGTTCCGCAAAACGACGTTTGATTAGTCGCCTCAATGACGCCGTAAGAAATCGCGAACAGACCTATGCAAGCGAAGCCCGCCGCCGCGATTTGTTTCAAGTTAAATTTTCTATCGAACAATCCCATTTCAATTCACCTCTTTAAACCGTTAAAAGTATAGCTCAAGGCTTTTTTCGGACAAGCGTCGACGCAATCGCCGCAATTTGTACAAGTGCAAGCGTCCGCGAAAGAATTTTTAAGCGGCGACGTTCCCATTGAGCAGACTTTTTCGCAACGCCCGCAGTTAATGCAATTATCTTTGTCGACCTTGATAGCGAGCCGCCGTTTAGCTCCCAATAAACCGTAAATCGCGCCGAGCGGGCAAAGTGTTCTGCACCAAATCTTTTGTCCCCATATGAACGCCGCTCCGATTACCATTGCAAACAAAATGATTTCTACTCCGACGCCGAAAATTAAAACTCGCATGAGCGCGAAGACCGGCGACGCGACGTTGAAGACCGGCACGGCTAAAATCGCTGATAAAATTAGTACGATTGCCAGTGCGACTGCCGGAAGTAATTTTGTCTGCAAAGTTTTCTTTTTCTTGAGCGGAATGAGTTCTAGCAGGAAATTTAGCGGGCAAATGTAACTGCAGAAAATTCTTCCGAGCAAAATCGCGGCGATTGTCAGCGGCAACGCGGAAATTATTAGCGGCGTCCAAATTGTTTTGCTCGCCAAAGTTATTTCAAGCGTCGTGAGCGGGTCAGTTAAATCGACGCCGACAAGTTCCGCCGAAATGTACGTTCCATACCAAATTAAATCCGTGAACCAAATCGGCAGGAGCAAAATTATCAGCGCGGCTATCTGAATCAGCTTTCGTAACCATTTTATTTTCATTCTTCGCCCCCTCTCGGTCTTACATGAATTGCTTTTTTTGGGCTAGCAATGCAAACGTATTCGCACATGCCGCAACCCGTACAAAAATCTTTGTTGACGGTCGGATATTTATTTTTCTCCAGCCAAATCGCCTTGTTATACTGCGGGCAACTGGTGTGACAGACGCGGCAGTCATGTTCTTGACGCGCAAGGCATAAACTCGTATCAATTTCTGCCAAACCCATGCGCACTTCCGATTTCTTGACGGGCTTAAGGGCACCTGTCGCGCAGACGTGAGCGCATTTCATGCAGAGATTGCAAGCCGCCTCGACGGGAACAATATATGGCGTGCCGATTGCCAACCCCTTTTCGCCGTGAGCAATTTTTATGCAACCAGTCGGACAAACTTCAGCGCACTTACCACAACGCGCACAAGTCGCTAAAAATTCTTCTTCCGAGACGGCTCCGGGCGGTCGAAGTAATTTTTCAGCCTCGCCCTTGCCCGCGCCGAAGAGTAATCCCAATATCCCGCCGCCAAACATCGTTTTTACAAAAGTCCTCCTCTCCATGTCCTAACCCCCTGTGACTTTAAACACTATTCCAATTTTATAATCAGATAAAATTTTGATTTGTCAAGTGCCTGTGCAACATGCGCCGAAAAATTTTTGTTCGATATAATATGAACTTGGAGCAGAACAAATTTATTTCCTTGCGTACGGTTTCCATGCTCAACAAATCCTTTCATTGCACAAGGATTATAAAATAATTTTCTGCAATCGCCAAGGTTATCTTGCGACTTCGGCATTTTTGGTTTAAACTTTGTCTAAAAATTTCAGCAAGGGTGATTCGATTTGACTAAAAAATTTTCGCGCAGAGATTTTATAAAAGGAGCTGTTATTATGACCGGAGCTTTAGCGATGACAAATTTTCCTATGGCTCAAGCCGCCGAGCCTTGCAAGATAAAAACGCGTCAGGGAATTTATAATGGCTTTGTCGATGATAAAGGCGTCAAGACGTGGCTAGGTATTCCATACGCTCAGCCGCCTGTCGGAAAACTTCGTTGGCAAGCTCCGCAACCTTTGAAGCCGTCTAATAAAACTTTCGACGCAAAAAAATTCGGTTTTGCGCCCATGCAAGATGTCGACAAGACTGAGGACGCCTCCCAAACTCCTAAGAGCGAGGATTGTTTGACGCTTAACATTTGGAGGCGCGGCGCGAAGAAAAATTTGCCCGTAATGTTTTTCATACCTGGCGGCGGCTTCGTAAACGGCGGCGGCAGCGACCCGCTCTATTACGGCTCGAACTTCGCGGCGACTCACGACGTTGTTATCGTCACGATTAACTACCGCCTGAATATTTTCGGATTCATGAACTTTTCCGCGCTTGATTCCAATTTCGTCGACACAGGCTATTTGGGTATCAAAGACCAAGTCGCGGCGTTGACGTGGGTTAAGGAAAATATTTCGCAATTCGGCGGCGACCCCGATAACATTACGATTTTCGGCGAGAGTGCCGGCGCAACTTCCGTTATGCTTTTGATGATTTTGCCCGCCGCTAAAGGTCTTTTCAAAAAAGCTATCGCGCAGTCGGGCAATTTAGGTATGTACCATACGCCCGAACAATCCGCTAAACTCGCCGAAAAGTTCATGACGTTTAACGGCTACAAAAATATGCGCGAACTTATGAGCAAATCGAGCAACGAACTTTATGAGGCTTATGACCGATTTTTCCGCAGTCGTCCTTATGAAACGGAAGCTGATTACTTCCCGACATGCGACGGAAAATTTTTACCGCTCCACCCTATTCGAGAACTCAAGAACGGCGCGGCGCGAGGTATCAAATTCATGACGGGCACTGTGGCTGATGAATATCGCTACTGGAATTTGTACGCGGAAGACTTCACCGACAAACTTGCCGATTTCCATGACGCCATTATTCCGACTCTTTACGAGAGCAAATTTACAAATCCGCATGAAGTTTACGAAGCGTGGAAGAAAAATCACGCCGATAACGACAGCTATTTAGAGTTTGCTAATCAGTTAGACTTTCGCGTCGCGCAGGAGCTTACGGCGGAATATCAATCGGCTTTCGACGACACGTATTTTTATTTGTTCAGTCAAAAGTCGCCCAATGAACTTTTAGGCTCGTGCCATTCGATTGACTTGGTATTCGTTTTCGGCAATCCAAATGATGACATTGAGGAAAACCCCGACCCGAAATTGATTAAGGAAGTGCAAGCGGCGTGGTATTCCTTCGCGGCGACCGGCAATCCTAATAACTCTTTGATTCCGCAATGGAATTCTTACAGCGTCGGCAATCGTCAGACTATGGAAATAAATTCTGCGGCGTGGACTTGCCATAAGGATTTGAACAACGACAACTTAGCCGAACTGCGCGGCATTTGCGAAGAATATTTACTGGATTAAATCATGGACAAGTTAAAACATATCCTCCTGCGATTCAAGCCGACTCAACTTATCATAATGAGTTTTATATTTATGATAATGTTGGGGACGCTTTTATTGATGTTGCCGATAAGCACGACGAACAATGCGGGCTTGCACCCGATAGACGCACTTTTTGTCGCGACGTCGGCGTCATGCGTAGTGGGCTTGACGGTAGTAGACCTTCACAACGACTTAACGATTTTCGGGACGATTGTAATGCTCTTCCTAATACAAATCGGCGGCTTAGGGATAATGACTTTGGCAACGTTGGCAGTACACACGCTCGGCTACAGATTTCGGCTCAAAGAAAATATTGTTTTGAAAGAGTCGCTGAATCAGGGCGGGCAAGCGGGCTTATTCGAATTGATTAGCCGCATGATTAAATACACGTTCGCGATAGAAAGTTTCTTCGCGATTGTGCTGGCGATTCATTTTTATCCGGAGTTCGGCGCGAAATGTATCGGCTACGGGATTTTTCATTCGGTATCGGCGTTTTGCAATGCGGGCTTTGATTTGTTTGGCAATTACGATAGCCTCTGCAAGCGCAACGATGATTATTTTCTGATGACGTGCATAGGCCTGCTGATAATTTTGGGCGGCATAGGGTTTACGGTTATCTCGGACGTGTTGCATAAAAAATTTTGGCGCAAGTATTCCCTGCACACCAAAATTGTTATCGTGATGAATGCCGCGCTGATTCTCTTCGGGACGCTGTTAATTTTCTGGGTGGAGTATTACAATCCCGATACGGTCGGCAATTTGAGCATACCCGCGCAGTTGGCTAACGCTTGCTTTACGTCGATTTCGTGCAGGACGGCCGGCTTTAATACATTCGACTTGGCGCAGGCAGAACAAATTACATTGCTGACGATGATAATTTTGATGTTCATCGGGGCAAGTCCGCTATCGACGGGCGGCGGCATAAAAAGTACGACGTTTTTTATAATCCTGCAATCAATGTGGGCGGTCTTCAGAGGCAAACGCGAACTTACAATTTTCGGGCGGCAAATAAGTCAAGACCTGCGCGACCAAGCATACGCGATTTTCACAATGGGTACGATTTGGGTAGTGCTGGCCGGGATAATTTTGTCGGCGATTGACGAAGAAGTTCACGACCTGGAAGTTGTAATTTTCGAGACGGTATCGGGCTTCGGGACGGTCGGCATGGGAATCGGGATAACTTCGGAGTGGAGCATGTGGGGGAAATTAGTTTTGACGTTGACAATGTTGGTCGGCAGGGTCGGCATAATGACTTTTATGCTGTCGCTGATAACGCAAAAGAAATCGGCGATAAAATATCCCAAAGAAGACATAATGATAGGTTGAGTGGAATATGGAGAAAAAGAATTTTGCGGTATTGGGTTTAGGCAGGTTCGGGCGAAATGTGGCGTTGACGCTTGAGCAAATGGGATATAACGTGCTGGGCGTCGATAAAGATGAGGCAATCGCGGCGGAAATGGCGGAAAGTCTTACAGAGGTCGTGAGCTTCGACATAAGGGACGCGCACTCGCTCAGGGAAGTCGACATAGCGAATTTTGATGTAGTCGTTATAGCGTCGAAGAGTTTAGAGGCAAGTTTGATGGCGACAATGCTCTGCAAAGAATTCGGCGTGAATGAAATCGTAGTGAAGGCGATTGACGAACGACACGCGATAATGGCTGAGAAATTGGGCGCGTCAAGGATTATCTTTTCGGAACGCGATACGGCGCGGCGATTGGCGCGGAGTTTAGTTTTAGGCAAAGCGGCGGACTTAATGGAAATAGATAAGGACATGGGCATTTTGAGCATGAACGCGCCGCCGGAATTGGTCGGGAAAGATTTAATCGAAACGAATCTGCGCGCGAAGTTCAACGTAAATGTAATCGCAATAAAAAACGGCGAGGAATTGATAATCCCGCCGCCGCCGCGCAGAAAATTTGTCGCGCAAGATAAAATTTTTGTGATAGGAACATCGGACATGCTCGCCAAGTTTGAACGCGCAATGAATGTTATTTAAAAATCAGAACGACCGAATTGCCGCGAATCTCGGCACGATAATTTGAGCTCGCAGTTTTAATATTGCCTGTAATTTCTTTCGCGGTGAGTGCGACGATTTCTTTGCCCGAAAGATTTTCGCCATTGACAACAAAAGTCGTGCCGTCAAGATTGGCCGTGCCGTTGACGGTGAATTTTGAATTGCCCGCGCTCGACACGTTGACAATCAAATTGCCGCTCGAAATCAAATTACCGACAGTCAAACCCGCTTCAGCCGCGCCGCGATTGTAAAGCGTCCCATTGATTACGCCACGTCCGGCAATCGTGCCCGCGCCTAAACTGTAAGCATCGCCCGCAACCGAACCATCAATCGACAACGTGCCCTGCTCGACGACGCTCGCGCCCGCATAAGTATTATTGCCCGCCAAACTCAAGCGGCCTTCGCCAATTTTTTTCAACCCGACGTGCAAACCCTCTAAGCCGTCCTTATCAACATCGGCATTGAAGGCGTTGACATATTTTTCCGTCAGAAGGTCAGACCAGTAAGCCTTATTGTAATCGTCCAAATTTTTCGAGAGCCAATTAACGTAGTAATAATTATATCGCTCGATGAGGTCAGGCTCGGTGCCTTCGGGAGCCAATTTGCCCTCGCGAATCTCGCGAATGTCATTTTTCCACGTCGAATCAAAACCTTTCGTGTCAATCGTGTAAAGCGCAATCTTTTCGCCAAAATCTGTGCTGAGGTCGTTGATGTCGAGGCGGCGGGCATTTAGCGCGGCAAGTCCGTCAACAGCTTTGCCCGCGTCGACTATCCCTTGACCTATCAGAGCTTGAAGCGGCGTTTGGAAATAAACTTTGACTGCGGATTTTTCAAGCGCAACTTTAATGATTTCTTTCAAATTTTTTCTTAACTCGGCATTAGCTTCGGGGTCGGCGGCAAAATTTGCCGTGTTGGCGTAGTGATTCAAATCGGCAATAACTTCATCCTCCGTAACTTCCCTGCCGTCGAAATAGTAAACGCCTAGAAAAATTCCTTCGATTGGATTGCCAGCCTCGTCGTAAGCGGTGTCCCTTCTGTACGCCACGCGGAATTTTTCGCGCAAGTCAATATTGCTGTTGGCGGTGCTCAAAATCACGTCAGCGATTTGTTTACCGTCCATGTAGGGGAAGGCCTGTTGAACGAGAGCCGCCGTGCCCGTCACGTATGGAGCCGACATTGATGTGCCAGTGGCGCGAACGTAATCAATGCCGCTTTGCTCGAAGTCCGAATAGGCAGAAAGAATTTCGCTACCAGGCGCACCAACTGAAGCGTCTTCCAAATATTTTGTGCCGTCGGAGGAGTAATTCATGAGCCAATCGCCCGAAATTTTGCCATCGGTTTTTCTGACGAGACCGCCCTTTTTGCCGAACTTGTTATAGATATTCGACACGCCGAGCAAATAAAATTCCGCTTTGTCATTAAACCAATTCGCTTGAGCAGTCAGACTGGGACCCGAATGACCGCCGTTGCCCACTGAAAATATCGTGAGCTGGCGGGCGTTAAATGCTTTTTCGATGTCCAGAAAACTTTTTTTAATTTCCTCGCTTCCTTTGACGAGGGCGTCTTCCAAATCGTTCATGAGCTTTGTCCAATCCTCGCCGTTATCAATGAGAGCCTGTTTGATTTTGTCGTCAGAAAGAATTTCGTCAAGGTAATGACTTGAACCCCACGAATTGTTTATGACTTTGACTTCAGCGCGATTGAAATACGGAGAGAACATGTCGCGATTCAATGGGCTATCGTCGCCGCCCTCGCCGCTGTAATCGTCTTTGAACGACGCGCCGAAAATATCCGCATCAAAGGCGACGCCGTGCATGACTTGTCCGTTGCGAGAACCTGCCGCAATCGCTGCGACGTGCGTGCCGTGAAAAATATTTTTCCAGTCGTAGACGCCAAGTGCGCCGTCTTTCATGCGGGCTTCGCGTATAGCGGCTGAAGCAGTTTTAGAAGAAAATTTCGGGTGCAGAAAATTTATTGGCTGGTCGAGCACGCCTATTGTAACGCCCTTGCCGGTGAACCCTTTGGCATAAGCATCGGCGGCATTAACGAGGTCAAGCCCGTCGCTCCCGAAATATTCGGCATCACGGAAATCCTTTGCGCTCGCCGCGTCGGTAACGTTGTTACAGAAAAGAATTCCCGCCGCCAATATTGCAGACATAAAAATTTTCTTCGTCTTGGATAAAAACTTTCGCATGAAGAAAACTCCTTCCAACATAAAATTTTTGATAAGGAAGTTTATCACAGTTGATTGAAGTTTGCTTGAAGACCGCAACAAATTTTTATTGACAGCGCGGCGCGGGCAGTGTAGTATTGAAAAAATTTCTGAAATTAGGTTTGAGAATGTTTAATTATCCGCTTGATGTAGTAATGGTTCCGATTCAAGCTGTCCTGTTCGTGTTTACGTTTTACCTTTGCTTGATAGGATTTTTCGGCATGTGGCGTCGCAAGGAAATCAAAATCACGACGCCGCAAAAAAAATTCGCTGTGATAGTCGCCGCTCACAACGAAAGCGCAGTTATTGCGCCGCTCATTGAAAATTTAAAGTCGCTCGAATATCCCGACGAGCTCTACGACATTTTCGTTATCGCCGATAATTGCTCCGATAACACCGCCGAAATTGCCGAGCAAAAAGGCGCAATCGTTTGCAAGCGCGTCGACGAGTCTAAGAAGTCCAAAGGTTTTGCGCTTGAATGGATGTTTGAAAAACTTTTCGACATGGAAAAGCGCGGGCAAATTTATGACGCGGTCGCGATTTTCGACGCTGATAACCTCGTCCACCCGAATTTCCTAATGGAGATGAACAATCGACTTTGCAAGGGCGACAAAATTATCCAAGGCTTCCTCGACGCCAAAAACCCTTACGATACGTGGGTTAGCGGCACGTTCGCGATTGCCTTTTGGGTCATCGATTACGTCAGCCACCTCGCCAAAACGAATCTTGGCTTGTCGGCGGTCTTAGGCGGAACGGGCATGTGCATTACGATTGATGTCCTCAAGAAATACGGTTGGCGCGCGACTTGCCTGACTGAAGATATGGAATTTACTATGAAATCGCTGGCCGAAGGTTTGAAGACGACTTGGGCTCATGATGCGATTGTTTACGACGAAAAGCCGCTGACTTTTGCGCAATCGTGGACGCAGCGAAAACGTTGGGCGCAAGGGCAATTCGATGTTGCGCACCGCTTTATTCCTAAAATGCTCCGCGAAGGTTGGCGCAGAAAAGATATTCGGCTTTGGGACGGGTGCCTATATCTTTTGCAACCGCATTTTTTAATGCTGTCGTCGTTCTTCTTTCTGATGAGTTATATTCAACTGGCGGTCGGCACGCTCTACACAAATATTTATGCCGTCCTGCCGTCGCAAATTTTAATGGTCATCATGGTCGCGCAATACGTCCTGCCGATGATTATCCTAATCAAAGTCCGCGCAAAGTTGAAGTCGTGGTTTTACCTGCTACTCTACCCGCTGTTCATTTATTCGTGGATACCGATAATTTTTTTGGGCTTTATACACCGCAACGAGCACGAATGGGCGCACACTCAACATACGCGCTCCATGAGTTACGATGATTTTGTTAAAAAACGAACCTACCGAAATTGAAAAAGCCTCGACCGTTGTCGGGGCTGAAATTTTTATGTCTTAGATTGATTTACTCTTCGATAGATTCGATAGCGTCTTCTGGCTCGACTAAGCCGAAAATAACTTTGGCGAGCGCGTCGCCGTATTTGTCGACCGTCAATATGCTGACCATCAGCGCGAAATCAATTTGCTCGTAAGTCGGAGGCTCGAACTCATCATCGCCGCAATAAATCGTCGTGCGATAAGAAATTTCCCCGTCATCGAAATCGAAATCGAAGCCGCCGACCTTCAAGCCGTAATTAGCCCTTAATAAAAATTCTCCGACCTTACTGCGTTCTTCCTGACCGGCTTTGAGCGGAAGATAGGTGCGGAGTATAAGTTTATCTTTCTGAACGCGGAAAAATACATCGACGTGACCGAAGCGCGACTTGACGCCAAAACTTGCGTGCGCAATGTTATGATCGTCGAACGGGTCATGCTTAATTTTGTCGACCTCAAAAAAATGCTCGACAGCCTCGCGAATCTCCATAATCGCGTCTTGCTCGTTGAACCCTGCCATAATAATTCGCCTCCTTAGCTATTTATATTGTAGCAGATAAAAAATTTTTGGCAAGCCGATAAATTTTCAGAAAGCTCGCGTATAATGGGCGCAATGATTTTGATTGGGAGTGGGAAATTTGTTTACGACACGGCGACTATTGCGAGTGCGATTATTTTTTGAAGGCGCGCTCGTCGGAATATTTACTGGAGTAGTTGTAGCGGCGTTGAGATTTTTGCTCGACGAGGCGGACATATATCGCCCGATAATTTTTGCGCACGTCGACAGCTTAGGGAAAATCTTGCTAGCGGCGGGCGTGATGATTTTAATTGCGGCGATTTTAGCGCGGGCAATCAAATTTGATGCGCAAGTCGCGGGGAGCGGCATCCCGCAAATAAAAAAAATTTTGCAAGGGCGGGCGCAAATGGTCAAGCCGTTCAGACTGTTAGCGGTGAAATTTTTCGCGACGGTTTTAGGAATCGGCGCGGGATTGTCGTTAGGTCGAGCTGGAATCAGCGTACAATTCGGCGCGGCGGTCGGAAATTTTTTCAGCAAAGTAATCTACGCGGACAACAAACATCACGAGACGATTGAAGGGAATTTTTTACTGACGGCGGGCGCGGGCGCAGGTTTAGCCGCAATTTTCAACGCGCCGCTTGCGGGAGTAATTTTTTGCATAGAGGAGTTGCGCAAGAGGTTTTCGCCGGAAATTTTAATCGCGGCGGTGACTGCGGCGGTTATGGCGTCGTTTGTCGTGAAAATGGTTTTCGGAGTGCGGCCGGTCTTCGAGACGATAACGGCGACATCGCTTTCAATGCCTACGGTTATGACGACGCCGAATTTGGAAATGGTAGCCGCGTTGAGTGCCGCGCCGTTGAAATTTGCCGCGCTGTTTGTCTTGCTCGGCGTGATTTGCGGCGTAGTGGGCGCGTTTTTCTCTAAGGCGTTAATATTTTCGCTCGACGCCTACGACCAACTTAAAATTTTCGGCTGGAAAAGATTTGCAATCCCGTTGCTGTTGGCGATACCGTTGGGCTTAGAAATCCCGCAAGTTTTGGGTTGTGGCAACGTCTTAGTCGACGAGATTTTAGTTACGCATTTGGCGGCGAGTTTGCTGATAATTTTGTTGGCGGCGAAAATTTTGTTTACGCTGATAAGTTTCGGGACGAATGCGCCGGGCGGATTATTTTTGCCGGTGTTAGTGATAGGCGCGTTGGCAGGGAATATTTTTGCGCGACTGGGCAATACACTGCATTTATTCACGGCGGATTGGACGACGCTATTTATAATTTTCGGAATGGCGGCATTTTTCGCGGCGGTCGTGAAAGCTCCAGTGACGGGTAGCATTTTACTTTTGGAGTTGACGGGTCAATTTTCGCATTTAGTCGGGTTGATAGTCGTAAGTGGCGCGGCGTTTTTGATTTCGGACTTGTGCGGCGGCGAGCCGATTTTCTCCGCGCTACTAAATCGGTCGCAAGAAAAATCTTAAAAAATAATTTCACGGTTCAAAGTTCCAAAAGTTTTTGAGCATTCAAGCCGAGTATTTTATTTTTGTCGTCGGCGGCGAGCGGCAAATTTTTTATGAACTCAATCGAAGTCCGCGCAGATGTCCACGGGCTATCCGTCCCGAATAAAATTCTTTCCGTGCCGAATATTTTTACAAAGTCCATGAACTGCGCGGGCGTCAAAAGTTTCAAGTCATCTTCTTGCCAATGAAAATCTTTGCGCGGAATAATTTTGCCGGTCGAAAACGACGTGTCAATAAAAATTTTCGTGCCGCCCAAAACTTTCAGAACGTCCGACCAATTTTTCCAGCCGCCCATATGCGCTAAAATAAATTTGAACTCGCCGACCTCCTCGACAACATGACGCGCCATTTCAGGCGAACACCTCACGACGCCCGGAAAACCTATGTCAAGTCCGGCGTGCGTCACGACGATTAAATCCAATTCGGTAGCGCGATATATTATCCGCAAATATTTTTTGTCGTCGAGATTTATATCTTGATAAACGGGGTGAATTTTGATACCCTTTAGCCCGAAATTTTTCACGCGGCCGAGTTCCTCGCGATAATTCGTATAATCGGGGTGAATGCAGCCGAATGAAATTATCCCGTCGCCTGAAAATTTTTCATTGAGCGCGGCGGCAGAAGAATTTATTTTCTCGACTTGCTTTGTAGTCGTCGCGACCGGCAGAATCACCGAATAACTTATCTGCGCGGCGTCCATAGATTTTTTTAAGCCGGTCAAAGTGCCGTCGCTAAAGGCGGGCGTCCGACTGATTCGGCTGAGCTTTTCTATCACGTCAGCAGAAATTTTTTCCGGGAAAATGTGCGTGTGCATGTCGATTATCATTGCAGATTGCTCCTTTGAAACTTTTTGGAGGTTGTTTTAATGAAAGTTGCTTTACTCGTTTTGTATTTTGCCGTGCTGATTGGGATTGGGCTTTACTGTCGCAAGCACGCCACCGATGTTGACGGCTTTGTTTTGGGCGGGCGCAATGTCGGGCCTTGGCTTACGGCTTTTGCTTACGGCACGAGTTATTTTTCCGCAGTCGTATTTGTCGGTTACGCGGGGCAATTCGGTTGGAAGTACGGACTTGCCGCGACGTGGGCTGGCATTGGCAACGCGCTAATCGGCTCGTTGATGGCGTGGTTTATTTTGGGGCGTCGGACTAGAATTATGACGCGCCACCTTGATACCGCCACTATGCCGCAATTTTTCGAGAAAAGATTTGGTTCACCGTCGCTGAAAATCGGCGCGGCCATCATCATTTTTATTTTCATGATACCCTATACCGCCTCGCTTTACAACGGCCTTTCGCGACTTTTCGGAATGGCGTTCAGTATTGACTATTCCGTTTGTATTTTGCTAATGGCGGTCTTGACGGCGATTTATGTTATCGCGGGCGGCTACATGGCAACCGCTATCAACGATTTTATTCAAGGCGTCGTCATGCTCGTGGGCATTTCGGCTGTTATCTACGCGGTGCTTGAGAGTAAGGGCGGATTTGTTGCCGCGCTCGACGGACTAGCGAGAGTTACTGACGACAAAGTTTCTGCGACGCCCGGAATTTTCGCGTCGTTCTTCGGCACTGACCCGCTAAATTTATTATTCGTCGTGATTCTGACATCGCTTGGGACGTGGGGCTTGCCGCAAATGGTTCAGAAGTTCTACGCGATAAAAAGCGAACAGGCTATTCAAAAGGGCACCGTCATTTCGACTTTGTTTGCGTTTGTCGTGGCGGGCGGTTGCTATCTCTTAGGCGGCTTCGGCAGATTATTTTCCGACCAAATCGACATCAAAGCGAACGGCTTCGACTCGATTATCCCGACAATGTTAAGCGGGCTATCGGACGGAATGATTGCGCTTGTCGTCATTTTAGTTTTATCGGCGTCAATGTCAACGCTGTCGTCGCTGGTCATCGTCTCGGCGTCGACTTTAACGCTTGACTTAATCCGCGACAATTTTTATAAGGATATGAGCGAGCCGCGACAAGTTTTATTGATTCGGGCGTTAATCGTGGTGTTTATCGCAATTTCGGCGGTGCTCGCGCTGATTCAGTACAAAAGCTCAGTGAACTTCATCGCGCAACTTATGGGCATATCTTGGGGCGCAATGGCGGGCGCATTCCTCGCGCCGTTCATGTATTCGCTTTACTCAAAAAAGGTTTCAACGGCGGCTTGTTGGACTTGCTTTATCTTCGCGAGCGTCTTGATGTCGGCTAACATGCTGATTCGTCCGGAGTTCCCTACAATTTTGCAGTCGCCGATTAATTCTGGGGCAATCGCTATGCTTGCGGGGCTAATTATCGTCCCGATTGTCAGCGCGATAACTCCAAAGCCCGATAAAAAATTAGTCGACGATGCTTTCACGTGCTACGACGAAAAAATTATGGTGCCACTCAGTACCGCGCTCAACAGCGAGAAATAATTTCCTATATAAACAAAAAAGCGGCGAGCTTTTCAAAAGTTCGTCGCCAATTTTTTTAATCTTTACGCCCCGAAGCTTTTTCGTTGCTGACGGGTTTTTTCTTAGTTTCGGCATTTTTCACCGCGTCGCCGAGTTTCTTGACGCCAGAATTTTTATCGTCCTTCAGGTCGCGAGCTAACTCCTTGAGCTTGCCCGCAATGTTTGGTTTTGCCATTTCAATCACCTCGCCGCAAATGTAGCAAATTTCCTTGACGCCGTCAATCACATACAATAAAATTTTCCAAAAACTTTCGGAGGGAACTCATGCACGAACATAAACTCGAAGACGGAACCACTATTCGCCACAGCCACACCCACACCCAGACTAAAGCCGTATTGAATCGCATGGCGCGACTTGTCGGGCACCTCGAATCGACAAAGAGAATGATTGAGGACGGGCGCGACTGCAGCGAAGTTTTGATTCAACTGTCGGCGGTCGATGCCGCGATAAAAGCTGTCGGGCGAATCATTTTGAAAGACCATATCGAACATTGCATAGTTGACGCGGTCAAGACTGGCGATAACGCCGCGATTGAACGCCTCAACAAAGCTATCGAACAATTTATCCGCTGATTACTGCGCGACTTCAGGGATATTTATTTCGGGCGCGTCGAAAGTTTCATCTTGCTCCAAAATTTCATTCTCGACGACGTTATATTTAATGTGCTGATATTCTTGCCCGTTGTAAGTAACTTTGCCGTAGAAGTCGACAATTTTTTCCTCCCAGTTGAAAACCGCCGTGTCCGAAGTTATCGCGACACCTTTTTTATTTTCAAAGTTTACGTTGCCCACGACATTGACGGTGCGCGTCGCCCATTCGAGGTAAGCGCGGTCGCAACTGAAAATTATATCTTCCTGTTCAAATTTAACGTTGCCTTGCGTCCAACACTTTTGATTGATAACGCTAACTTGCGCCTCGTCGGCAGTAATCTTCGCCTTAAAGCCGTGATTGTTTATCGTGACTTTAACGTTGTTTTTCAGAACGTAAACGCCCTTGAAAATGTCAAAGTAAGTTTCGCCCGCCGATATGTCAGGAGCTTCAGCGAAAGTTCTGCCCTGCGCAAGCAAAATCATCATCAAGGTCAGCGCGAAAATTTTTAAAGCCCTCATTTTAAATCCCTCCGCATAAGTTGAACAAAAATTAAAGTTGCGTCGACGACCGCCGCGATTAAAACTGTCAGCACGATTGAATCCATTTCGATTTTCCCCGACGAATTCAGAACCGGCGACGGGTGCAATGAAAAATACATGCGCGGCAAGATGAATACTAAAAATGGAACCGTCAAGACGCTGAGCAGTGAATAGATTGCCGAGACTTTAGCGCGGACTTTTTCATCAGAGACCGCCGCCCGCAATGTCAGATACGCGCCGTAGATTAGAATCAGTATAAAAATTGTTGTTTGGCGCGGGTCCCAATTCCAGTACGCGCCCCAAGTCAATTTGCTGAAAATCGCGCCGCTTATCGTCGAGAGTAGCACGAATATAAATCCCAACCGCGCCGCTCGCTCACTTAGTCTATCGAATGCAAAATTAGATGAGCGTAAAAATTTCGCGGCATAAAACGCGCTGGCAAAAAACGCTACGACCGAGACCCAAGCCGTCGGCACGTGGAAGAAAATTATTTTAGCCACCTCGCCCAAACCTTTTATCGGCGGAACTAAAAAAATAATCGCCGCGCAGATTGCGGCAGTCAGTAAGATTAAAATTTTGTTCATCGAAAAGCCTCACAGGTAGTCGTACAAAATCGAAGACGCCGTTATCAAAATCAAATCGAAAACCGCCATGACGATTAGCGAACTCGCCTCGAACGCCGCGCCCGTAAATGATAATTCTGTCAGCGCGATTGCGGGCAGGAAAATCGGCAAGGTTACAGGGAAAAGCAAAATCGGGAACAAGCCGCCTTTGACCGTCGCCGAAGTCGTAAGAGCCGCCGTCAAAGTGCCAGCCGCCGCCACGCCAATTAGCCCTAAAAAAATCGTCGCGACCAGCAATAAGAAATTTTCTATCGGCGCGTCGAACAAGATCAAAAATATCGGCAAGATAAAAATTGTCAGCGCGACCAGCGACAGGAAAACGTAAATCATTTTGCCGAATAGAATTGCCTGCGCGGGTGCGTAAAGTTTGAGCGTTGGGAGAGTTCCTGCGGTTGCCTCGTCGTCGAAGGTGCCTGATATGCCCGCGCTCGCCGCGAAGAATATCACGACCCATAGCAACGCCGCTAAAAATTTCGGCTCGACAAAGGCTCCGCTCGTCGACAAACTTAAGCTCGCGACCGCCGTCAACGCAAACATCATCATCGCCGCGAAAGTCGCCCGTCGCCTCATGCCGATTAGAAAATCTTTCCGCAAAATCGCTACGACGGATTTAAAGCGGTAGTCGAATAATTTCATCACAGATATTTTCTTCCAATTTATCGTTAGTCGCCAACAAAATAATTTTCCCAGACTTAGCGGCTCGAATCTCGTTGAAAATTTTATCGCGCCCGGCGTCGTCAAGATTTGCGGTCGGTTCGTCGAGTAACCAAATATCCGCGTCGACGCTCAACAGAATCGCGAACTTCAGACGTTGCCGCATACCCGTCGAAAAATTTTCTACGCGGACATTCCCAAAAGTTTCAAGGTCTAGCCCGACACGCTCGCCGAGTTCCAAAATCTTTTCCGCAGATAAATTCTTCCCGCGCAGTTCGGAGAAAAATTTCAAATTTTCAAGCGCGGTCAAGTTGTCGTAGATTTTCATTTCGGGAGTAACCGCCGCGATTTTTTTATCGGCAGGAAAATTTACCGAGCCGCTGTCAGGTTGAATGATTTTTCCGGCGAGCTTTAGGAAAGTCGACTTGCCCGCGCCATTTGCACCCGTCACGCCGATAATTTTCCCGCCGCAAAGTTTCAACGAAATATTTTTAAAAAGTTCGCGCCGCCCAAAACTCAAGCTCACGTCGTCGAAGGTAATCACTAAATTTTTTCCTTGTTGAGCCGCATCCAACGCTCACCGCATTCTACGATTCCTGCCGCCTGCATTTGCGAAATTTCTCGCGTCAAAGCCGAGCGATTGCATTCCAATTCCTTAGCCAGTTGTACGCGACCAGGTACCCGAACTCGTTCTGATTGTTGCCGACGTTCGCGCTGCAGCAAGTATAAAATCATTCGTTCGCGCAGAGTTTTTTGGCTGAGCAATTCGACCTTTTGCATCATCAAAACATTTTTGCGGCTGAACGTCTCCAGAAGATTTTTCATAACTATTCCGTGTATTCGTCCGAGTTTTGGCCCCGCAATCAGTAGCGAACGATACGGCAACCACATTATAACGGCGTCGGTTGTGAGTTGAACACTCGTTGCTACTAAATCTTCGCCGAGTATCGCCGAGATCGTTCCGAACATTGCGCCGCTTTCGAGTGAGTGCCCGACCGATTCATTGCCGAGCCTGTCGAGTGCTAAAAGTTGCGCCTCGCCTCTAACGATGATTCCAATATTGGCATTTGGCGCGAACGCCTCCAAAATCCTCTCTCCGCGCGGATAACGTTTAACCGTCGTGCCCGTGAACTTTACAAAAATTTCAATCTCGTCCGGCAATAAATCTTTAAAGAGCGGGACGCCTTGCAATTCTGCACCGGTCAACGCCGCTCACCTCCTATAAAAATTTTTCCGATTATATCACGCAGAATTTTATCACACTGTTATAAATGTCACAACTGCAATTATGAATTAGGAAATAGGAATGAAAAAACTTGTCCCTTGTCCCTTATTCTGCTAAACTCTTCGCGAGGTGAAAATTTTTATGGACAGCAAAGAAATTACGATAATCGGCGCGGGCGTTGTAGATGTTCTGGTCGGCGCGGTCGACGAGAAAATTTTTACGAGCAGTTCCTCGCCAATGGATTTTATAGAAATGTCCTTTGGCGGCGACGCGCTCAACGAAGCGATTGTCCTTTCGCGGCTCGGCAAAAATGTTGAATGGATTAGCAAAATCGGCGACGACGACGCAGGGCAAAAGATTTTGAACTATGCGGCGGGGAATAAAATATCGGTCGAGCACTTGAAAGTTGAAGCGGGCTTGGCGACGAGTATAACTATTGTTTTGGTTAAAAAGTCCGGCGAGCGATTTTTCTTGACGAATCCGCAGGCAAGCATGAGGAAATTGGCGTCTCAAGATATTCTCCCCTACGTCGGCGAAATGGCGCAGATAGTTTCATTCGCGAGCGCGTTTATATCGACGACTTTGGACATTGCAGCAATGGAGAAAATTTTCAAGGCGATAAAGTCGAGCGGGAAAATTTTAGCGTTCGATATGAAGTTCCCGCATTACGGCGAGACCTTACCAGATATGGCGGGCATGTTGTCCAATGCGGATTATTTCTTCCCGAATGAAGAGGAACTCGCGACTTTGACTGGCGACAGCGACGTTGATAAAAATATCGCGGCGTTGTTGAATCACGGCTTGAAATGTGCAGTCGTCAAGCGCGGCGGCAAAGGTTGCATTATCGCTACGAAGTCTGAACGCTACGAAATTCCTGCTTGTCGCGTTGAAAAAGTGATTGACACAACAGGCGCAGGCGATTGTTTTGCGGCGGGGTTTTTATGGGCGTTGTCGGAGGGTTGGAGTTTGGAAAATTGCGGGCGATTTGCCTGCGCGGTCGCGAGTTGTTCTGTTGAGGAAGTTGGAGCGGTTGCGGGCGTCACGTCACTTGAAAAAGTTATGACCCGTTATAAAGATTTACATTGAAAAAACTTTTCCCTTTTCCCATCTCCCTTTTCCCTTTTCTTTGACAAAGGCAAGCCGCTTGAATATAATAACTTTGCAAATTTTCAGCACTGAGACCTAACAACTTTGCAAAGGGGTGTTGGCTTTGGATTTCGGAATGACTTCAGCGGGAGAATCGTGCGGGGTGTTCGGCATTTACGACCTCGACGGCGACGACGTAGCGACGACAATTTACTACGGACTTTATGCCTTGCAACATCGCGGGCAGGAAAGCGCAGGCATTGCAGTAACAGATACGGCAACTCGGCGCGACAAAGTTTTTTGTCACAAGGGATTGGGGCGCGTCAACGAAGTTTTCAACGCAGAAAATATCGCCGCGCTAGACGGCAACTTAGGCGTCGGTCATGTGCGCTACTCGACGGCGGGAGCTTCCACTCACGAGAATTCCCAACCGCTCGTCCTGGCCTACATCAAAGGGACGCTCATGCTCGCTCACAACGGAAATTTAGTCAACGCTCCCAAACTTCGCAGGGAACTTGCCGCGGGCGGCGCGATTTTCCAAACGACTATAGACACCGAGACCATTGCCTATCACATTGCCCGCGAGCGCGTCAAATCCCGTTCGGTTCAAGAGGCGACCGTCCGCGCTCTGAAAAAAGTTCAGGGCTCGTACTCGTTAGTTGTTGCCAGTCCGCAGAAGTTAATCGGGGCTCGCGACCCATGGGGATTTCGTCCGCTAGTTCTCGGTAGGCTCGGCAACGCTTACATAATAACTTCGGAGACTTGTGCGCTTGAGACTATCGACGCGGAATTTATTCGCGACGTAAAGCCCGGCGAAGTCGTGACGATTTTCCAAAACGGCAGGATTGAATCCAATATGGAACTCGCCCTGCCCAAGGAAAAAACTGCGCGGTGTGTCTTCGAGTATATTTATTTTTGCCGCCCCGATACGACTTTTGACGGAATGGGCGTCACGCGCTCGCGGATTATCGCGGGGAAACTTTTGGCGCGCGTTCACCCTATCGAGGCTGATTTAGTCGTCGGCGTTCCCGAATCGGGCAATATGGCGGCGGTCGGCTACTCTATGGAATCGGGCATACCCTACGGCATTGCCTTTACTAAAAATACTTACGTCGGCAGAACTTTTATCAAGCCGCAACAATCGAGCCGTCTTAAAAGCGTCAAAGTCAAGCTCAATGTTTTGCGCGACGTGGTTAAGGGCAAGCGCATTGTCATGATTGATGATTCGATAGTTCGCGGCACGACGAGCGGGCAAATTGTTTCTATGCTTCGGGAGGGCGGCGCGGCTGAAGTTCATGTGCGCGTTTCTAGTCCGCCATTTCGTCACCCGTGCTATTTCGGTATTGACATTCCCAATCGCGAGCAGTTGATTGCGCATAATCGCTCGGTCGAGGAGATTTGCAAAATTATCGGCGCGGATTCACTTGGCTATTTGCCGATAGGTTGTCTGCACGAGATGACGGGCGGGCGACCGATTTGCACGGCGTGTTTCAGCGGCGATTACCCGATTGCCCCGCCGACTGAAGACATTCGCGGAGATTATGTGAAATAAGGGAGAAGGGAAAAGGGAAAAGGGTAGGGATAAGGTTTTAGACTTTTCCCTTTTCCCTTCTCCCTTAACCCTTGAAAGGAGTTTTTACAATGAGTTTTTATGAATTGGCAAAGGCGCGTTATTCGTGCCGGAAGTTGACGGACGCGGCTATTGAGCCGGAAAAAATCAACCGCATTTTGCAAGCGGCGATAGCTGCTCCGACTGCGAAAAATTCCCAGTGTTACACTATCTGGAAAGTGCAATCGCCCGAAGCCTTCGACAAAATCAAACAAGTCACGCCTTACACTTTCGGCTCGGCATTGGCATTCGTCATCGGCGCGAAAAAGGAAGGCGCATTTGACCGCCCATTCGATAACAAAAATTTTTCAGAGATTGATGCGGCAATCGTCGCGACGCATTTAATGTTAGCGATTCAAGACGAGGGCTTAGGCACAACTTGGGTCGGTTGGTTCGACGCTCCAAAATTGCAAGAACTTTTCCCCGAAATGCAAGGTTATGAGCTGGTCGCGATTTTCCCTGTCGGCTACCCCGCTGAAGATGCTAAACCTCATCAGCGTCACGAAGACCGCCGCCCAATGTCGGAAGTAGTCGTTGAGCTGTGAGCAAAAAAAATTTAGGCAAGTTCGGCGAGGACTGCGCGGCGAAATTTCTTGAAGATAACGGTTACACAATCGTCGCTAGAAATTTTCGGATTCGGTCGGCGGAAATTGACATAATCGCGCAACTCGACAACGTGATAATTTTCGTGGAAGTCAAAGCGCGGTCGAGTATTCGTCACGGTTTGCCGAGCGAGGCGGTTAACTTCCGCAAGCAGAAAAAAATCATCGAGGCGGCAGGCGTATTCTTGCAGGACGAAAATTTCAGCGACTGCGCCTGTCGCTTTGACGTTGTGGAAGTTTATTTGAGCGGCGAGCACGTCAGGGAAATCAATCACATTGAAAACGCTTTTGAAGTTATGCAGGAGGTCTGAACTTTGTACGCGAGAACATTTGGTGCGGCGACGCAGGGCGTAGACGGGCTGATAATTTCCGTCGAGGTCGACAGCGCAAACGGTATGCCCGCCTTCGACATTGTCGGCTTGCCGTCGACTTCCGTCCGCGAATCAAAAGAACGAGTCCGAACCGCAATAAAAAATTCGTCGTTGAGAATGCGCGCCGAAAAAATTACAATCAACCTCGCGCCCGCCAGTGTCAAAAAGGAAAGCGCAGGGCTAGACCTTCCGATAGCGATTGGACTTTTGGCGGCGCAGGGCAGGTTGCGTCCGTCGACTTGCGAGGAATTTTTATTCGTGGCGGAGTTGTCGCTTGAAGGGCTTTTGCGGAGCGTGGCGGGCGTCCTGCCGATTGCGATAACTGCGCGGGCTGAAGGATTCAAGAAAATAATCGTCGCTCCAGAAAATGTCAACGAGGCGTTATTGGTCGACGGGATAGAAGTTTACGCGCCGAAAAATTTAATGGAGCTGGTGGACTTCCTCGACGGCGAAATAGAACTAAAACCTGCGCCGCCTCAACCGGTCGACGAGCCGGAAGGTTTTGTGGAATTGGTCGACGACTTCGCGGACGTGCAAGGACAATTCATGGCGAAACGCGCTTTGGAGATTGCGGCGGCGGGCGGGCATAATGTTCTAATGGTCGGCGTGCCAGGCTCCGGCAAAACTATGCTCGCTAAAAGAATGAGTTCCATTTTGCCCGAAATGACTCGCGAAGAAGCTTTAGAGGTCACTAAGATTTACAGCATAGCCGGGAAGTTACCGCAAGGTAGCGGGCTCGTGACAAAGCGTCCTTTTCAAAATCCCAATCACGACGCCTCAACCGCAGCGATTATCGGTGGCGGCACCAATCCCACTCCAGGTCAAGTCACTCTCGCGCATAACGGCGTGCTTTTCCTCGACGAGCTACCTGAATTCAAAAAAAATACGCTGGAGGCTTTGCGCGAGCCGCTCGAAGAAAGACAAGTTACAATCAGCCGCGTCAATGGCACCTTAACTTTCCCGTCGAGCATGATTTTGATTTGCGCAATGAATCCTTGTCCGTGCGGTTGGAGCGGCGATAACGACCACTTTTGCCGCTGCTCGACCGTCGACATTAAAAGATATATGCGCCGCTTGTCGGGACCACTGCTCGACCGAATCGACATTCAAATTCGCGTGCCGCGCGTCAAGTACGATGACTTAAGCTCAAAGCGCAGAAATGAATTGTCCGCCGTGATTCGCGAACGAGTTTCGGCCGCTAGAAAAATTCAGACAGCGCGCCTTGAAAAATATCATCTCTTCTGCAACGCCCAAATGACCCACGCGCTGATTCAAAAACTTTGCACATTGGAACCCGCCGCCGAAGCTCTCTTGAAGGAAGTTTTCGAGACTAAAAAATTATCCGCCCGCTCCTACGACAGGATTATCAAGGTCGGGCGAACCATTGCCGATTTGGACGGCGGCAAGTCGTTAATTACTGCGCGCCACATTTCCGAAGCTATTAAATTGCGGAGTGATTTTGAGATTGAAGCTTAAAAAGATTTGTTTTATGCACCAGGCCAGCATAGGCGATACGCTTATGGTCACGCCGGTTTATCGCGCCTTAAAAGAATGTTACCCCGATTGCCGACAAGTCGTCGTTACGGGTCATGCGGGCTACGAACTCCTGCGCGGCAATCCCCATATCGATACGCTTTTGCGCTACGAGAAGGGCGACCCCGTTTTCCCCGTCATAAAAAATATTTGGCGCGCCGATGCCTCTGTTATCTTCGACTACCACTACCGGAACGCGCTGTACTCATTCCTCGCGCTCATTCCGAAAAGAATCGGCTACGGCAAAGACTTTATCAACGTCAAACTCTATGACGAGCCGCTTGAGATGTACGAGCCGCTGAAATATTTGGCGGCGGTCAAGCAACTTGGCATTCACACGGACAATTTGACATTAACTCGCCCCGTCGCGACCGAACAGGAAAAACTTCGCGTGACGAAACTTTTAGCCGAAATAAAATCTCCCGCGCAGAAATTGATTTTGCTGGTGCCGTTCTCGCTAGCGGCGATTAAGGATTGGGAGCCGGCGAAGTATCGCGAAATTATTTCCCGCATCAAAACTTTGGGGCATGTGGTGGCGATTATCGGCGGCAAGTCGGAGGCTGAACGCGCCGCTAAAGAATTCCCAACCGCCGTCAACTTGGCAGGAACTTTGAACTTGCGCGAGTCGGCCGAATTGATTTCCCGCGCCGATTTGCAAATAAGCGGCTGTACGGCTATGCTCCATATCTGCTCGACGACCGACACGCCCGCCATTGCCCTTTACGGTCCGACGATTCCTGAGCAATGGGCTCCGAAAAAAAATTGCGCCGTCATAACTCATCGCCTGCCCTGCTCGCCCTGCTACAACATCGAGGGCAAGCCACTTTGCAATGATAATCGCTGCATAAAAAGTATTTCGGTCGACGAGGTTTGGAACGTCGCAGAAAAAGTTTTGAGGTCTCGCAATGAAGATTGAACGACAAAAAATTTTCGGGCGCAAAGCTCACGAGCCTAGCGCGGCAAATATCGTTTTCGGCGTTGACGCGCCCTTTGTGCCGATTATGGGTGTCTGTATGACTTCCATTCTCAAAAATAATCCCGCGCAGAAATTTACTTTCCACGTCTTCCTAGACGCAATCACGCCGCCCGACGAAATGAAAATTGCCGAACTCTGCAAGCAATCGCCCGACCTCCAAATAATTTTGTACTTCCTGCCGCCCGACATCTATAACGAACTTTATCTGGAAGGCGATTACACCAAAGCGATTTTTTATCGTATACTCGCGGCGGATTACCTCGCGCAGAGCCTCGACAAAATACTTTACATGGATTCGGATATGATTTGCCTAAAGCCTATGGACGAGCTGATTAACTTGTCCGTCAAAGAAATTTTCGTTGCGGCGATTGCTGACCCAGGCGTCGTCAATCGACAGATTCATAAGAAAAATTTCGGCTTCAGCAAAGAGTATCTCTATTTCAATAGCGGGCTTATGTATTTGAATTTGGATTGGTGGCGCGAGGAAAAAGTTTCGGCGCAAATGCTAAACATTATGTCGATTAGGGAATATCCCTTCCCCGACCAGGACGCGATAAATCTTGTCGCCGACCTCAACGATTATCCTGTAAAATATTTGCCGGACAAGTTCAATCATTTTTTCCGCGTCGACGGAGTGGAACAGCCTATGCGCGATGATGTTGTTATCCAGCATTTTACGGGGCAACTCAAGCCGTGGTTCCCGTGGTGCGAAAGCCCTTTGAAGAAAATTTACGACTCCTACAAAGAAATTTCGCCGTGGCACGACTTCATTTATCAGCCGCGAAATTATCAGGAGCATAGGTTAATGGGACGGGCCTGCAGGCGCGAGGGCAAATGGCTTGAGGCTCTCAAGTGGTATTGGAGTTACTTAAAGCGGCGGCGCGTCGAGAAAAAATCTAAACGAGGTTAGTCATGGACAAAATTTTAAAGGCAACGCCCATAATCTTTTTGCTATTCGGATTGGGCGCGTGCATCTCCGAACCTTTTGCGCGTAATTGCGTTCGAGTTCTCTTCCTAATCTTTTTCGCCATGCTCTGGTATAAAAAATTTTCATTGCGCGACCTGACGCCCTACAAAAAAATTTTGCTGTTAATGGCGGGGTTTATGGCGTGGCTGATAATCTCCTACATTTGGGGCGGCATGAAAATCCCGTTGAGCGACGACGCTATCGAGTGGGTCATTTACAATCACTACATGTTTATATTTCTGCTGGTCGGCGTGATGATTCGCGAGGAAAAATTTTTGACGGGCATTTTGATTGCGCTGGGGTTATCGCTGGTGATTGACGACGTTTATATTTTCTACCAAGCCGCGCAGGGCGTCGACCGCCCGACTGCTTTTCTACACGGCTCATTCATGCAAAGCGCAATGTTATATCTGATTCTCCTGCCGACGTTTTTAATTATGACGCTCAAAGCCGATGAGAATTTCGGCGCGAAAATTTTCTACGGGCTAATTTTCCTGGTATCGCTGGCGGCATTCATAATGATTAACACGCGGGGGGCATGGCTCGCCTTAGCAATCGTCCTAGCATTTATCATCGTCTACCGGCTGAGGAGCCCGAAAAAAATTTTAGCGGCGGCAGTAATTTGCGCGGTATTGGGCGGAATGTTTTTAATCGCGTCGCCGAAGACTTTCAATCGCCTGACAACTTTATTTAATCCGACTTCGGAGCAATCGGTTTCGGAAAGATTTTTGATGTGGCGGAGCGCGGCTAATGCAATCGGCGACAATCCGCTGATGGGCGTCGGCTTTGGCAACTACGAGGCGGAGTATCAAAACAAATACATTCTCGCCGAAGCTAAGGAACGTTTTCAAGGGCACACGCACAATGTCTACTTGCAATTTTGGGCGGAGACGGGTTTGCCTGGTCTGATTTTATTCTGCGGGCTGTTCGGATATATTTTGTACTGGTCGTGGCGACGGGCGAAGAATTTTTACGGGCTGATAATTTTTTCGGCGACGCTCGCGCTAATGCTTTTCGGGCTGACAGATTACACGATTGCGAGTTTCAGCGCGATGAGGGTTTATTGGCTGGTGTTCGGGATTTGCATAGTTGGATTGAGATTGACCGAGCGGAGAAATTTTTCCGTGTAAATTGAAAACTCCTCAACGGAATTGCTGTCGAGGAGTTTTATTTTGCTCAAGTTAGATAGCACGCTGAATTTTGCCGGAACGAAGGCAACGTGTGCAGACGTTGACGCGCTGGATTTTGCCGTCGACGATAGCGCGCACGCGTTGAATGTTCGGTTTCCATTTGCGTTTAGTTTTGAGGTGCGAGTGGCTGACGTTCATGCCCGACATCGCGCCCTTCTGACAAACTTCGCAGTAAGCTGACATAAAAAATCACCTCTTCTCTGAAAAAGACAGGCGCATTTTAGCACAAGAACTTTCGCCGCGCAAGTATTTTTTAAGGGTTGCGCCATTCGACCATATTATCCGGCAGGTTGAATAGGCGCAAGATTTTGTTGACGACGTGATTTATTTGCGCCTCCAAATTTGACGGCGTGTTATAGAAAGTCATGACGGGCGGCATAATTATCGCGCCGCAGTCGGCAAGTTCTTTCATGTTGCGCAAGTGAATTCGGCTGAAGGGCATTTCACGCGGCACGAGCAAAAGTTTTCGCCCTTCTTTGATACAGACATCGGCGGCGCGTAGCAAAAGATTTTCGCAATAGCCCGACGCAATCCCCGCTAAAGTTTTCATGGTGCACGGAACGATAATCATGCCGTCGACAAGAAAACTCCCGCTGGCTATCGAGGCGTCCATTTGGTTCACGTCGTAGACAAAATCGGCGAGGCGGCGAATCTCGAAAATGTCAAAATTAGTTTCGTCGCGGATTGTGAGTTGTGCGCCGTCGGTTATGATTAGGTGAGTTTCGACCGATTCAATTTCCTTGAGGCGGCGCAGAAGTTCTACGGCAATCACGACGCCGCTTGCACCCGTCATTCCAATTATAAGTTTCATAAAAATTCCTCCTTCCTGATTAGTAAGCTCCTTTGCCTTGCAGGACGGCCTTGACCGTCTTGAACAGGTACATAATATCAATCCAGACCGACCAGTTGCGCACGTACCAAGTATCCATCGCGACGCGCTCAGGGTAGGTCGTATCGCTCCTGCCGCTGACTTGCCACATACCCGTTATGCCGGGCAACACCATATAATATTCGCGAATATTTTTGCCATAGCGTTCAATTTCGGCTTGAACAATCGGTCGCGGCCCCACAAGGCTCATCTCCCCGCGAATAACATTCCAAAGTTGCGGCAATTCGTCAAGGCTAGTCTTGCGCAACCAGCCGCCTAATTTCGTAACTCGCGGGTCGTCGGTCAGCTTGAAACTCTCTTCCCATTCGCGACGCGCTTCAGGATTCTCCGCCAAATACTTTTTCAACTTCTCTTCGGCGTCGGGTACCATTGTTTGAAACTTGTAGCACGGAAATTTTTTCCCGGCCGCGCCTACTCGTTTATGCGCAAAAATTATTCGTCCGCGATTGTCCACGCCAACCATTATCGCAATCACTAACAAAATCGGCGAAATTATCAGCCCGCCCAAAATCGTCAGCGTCAAGTCGAAAATTCTTTTGACAAGTCGATTGTAAGGGCTCGCCAAATTGTTCCGCAGGTTGAGCATCAAAATTTTTTCGCTGAACAAAATCGAAATGTCCGCGCTCGACATTGGCGTCCCAATCAGGTCGGGGACAAACGAAATATTTTTGACGTGCGGTTGAATCTTATTGATTAGTTCCTGCAATCGCTCCTTGCCAAGACCTGGCGCGGCTATCACGACCGTTTTTATTTTCGCCGAACGAATGATACTTCGCGCCTCGTCGAAGCCGCCTAGTATCGGGAAAATTTTCGGCAACTCCTTCGAGACCGGACAATCATCAATCAGCCCGACAATTTTATAACGATAGCCCAAATCCTCTTGCCAAAATTTTATCAACTTCTCGGCCGTCAGCCCCGCGCCAATTAAAATTATCGGCTCGTAGAAAATATTCCGCCGCTTTAGGAATTTCAACACGACGTAGCGAATCACGCAGACATTTATCAGCACGAACAGCCCGAATAAAATTATGAACAGCCGCGACGATAAATTGCTCGCCTTGAGGAAGTAAATTATAATTATCGACGAAATCCAGCCCGCGAACACCGATTTAAAAATGTCGCGCATGGTGTCGACGACCGGTTTCATTTGCCGATACGTTCGCGACTGCCCCAAGAAAATTAAAAACAACAGCGGCACCCAACCATAAATATAAGCGTCGGCATAAAGATAGGTGACGCGGTTCCAAGTGTCGAGGTAATCGCGCAGGGCAAAGGCTAAATGTTCGCTAAGCACGACGCCAACATAATCGAACAGTAAAAATAAAATCGGCGGCGCAACGGAACTTAGGGTCGTCGAATTTTTTTCAGCAGTCATAGTTCTTTCCTCTTGAATGGTTTTCGCCTATTCTAACACAAAATCGCCCGAAATTTTATCTGTTTCGACGGCAAATTTTTTGACAAGGCGGCGCGGCGAATTTATAATCAGAAAGACTTTTGCTAAGGAGAGATGCTCTTGAACTGGAAAAAATTTTTGGCGACAGCAATTTCAATATCACTAATAATTTTGGGCGCGAAGGTCGGTGCGGTAGGAATGCCGGCTTCGGAACTCATGCGGTTAGACGAGGCTCCGCGAGGAGAAATCGCCCACCCTATGCAACAAACTTTGACTTCCGAAAATTCCGGACTTAATCCAGGCTACTCAGTCACGCCGATTCAAAACAGTAGACCCGTCGCGCCCGATGACGTTTTGCCTAACGTGACGGCGGCGGCGGCTATCGTTATCGAAGCGTCAACAGGGCACGTTCTCTACGAGCGCAATCCCGACCAAAGAATGTTCCCGGCCAGCACGACTAAAATGATGACGTTGATAACCGCGCTCGAAGGCAACAAGCTTGACGAAATTGTCACGGTCGGACCTGGTGCTTACAACGCGGAGGGTTCAACGCTTTGGCTTGACGTTGGCGAAAAAATTCCGTTGGGCGATTTGCTTTACGGCATGATGTTGATTTCGGGTAACGACGGCGCAATTGCGATTGCCGAACATTGCGGCGGGAATGTTCCTGACTTCGCGGCGCGCATGACCCAACGCGCTCACGACTTAGGCGCGGTCAATACAAATTTCATCAACGCCAACGGCTTGCCCGACCCCAATCACTACACGACCGCTCGCGACTTGGCGATTATGGCTAAGCATGGATTTTCGCTCCCGCACTTCGAGGAAATTTGCTCGACAAAGGAAATTTCGTTTCCGTGGATTCACGACGACACAAAACTTTTGCGCAATGAAAATCAAATGCTGTGGCTGTATCGCGGCGCGAATGGAATCAAGACGGGCTACACCGACGCGGCAGGACGTTGCCTCGTGACGGCGGCTAAGCAAAACGGCGTTCAACTAATCGCGGTCGTGCTCGACAGCCTCTATATTTGGAACGATTCAATTTTCCTGCTCGATTACGGCTTTGGTCGGGTCTCGTCGCAGACTGTGATTAAATCGGGCGAGGTCGTCAAAACTTTGCCGATAACTTCGGGGCGGCGCAAGTCAATGCCAGTCAAGACGGCGGGCGAAATAATTATGCCGGTCTTTTCGGGCGACGATAACGCCTACAATATTGTTTACGATTTGCCGGAAAGTTTGACGGCACCGATAACGAGCGGCGAGGCGATTGGGAAAATTCGGATTGTATTGCCGGACGGTCGGGAGGCGGCGTCGGTTGATGTCGTCACGACGGCGGACGTTGAGCAGAAATCTTTCTTCCGGCTGATTTTAAATAAGATTAAAAATTTCTTTACATGAATAGGACAAAACTTTTCCCTTACAAAGGAGGCTAAATCATGAAAAAAATCTTTTTCAACGCTCTTATCGCCGTTTTTATCGCTATCTTTCCAATAAATCACCTAAACGCCGCTTCCCGCGCAGAAATTTCTGCTATTCAAGTTCAATATGCTTCCGATTTTAAATATTGGAACGAAAATTCACCTACTCTAGCCAAAATTGTCGATTTCGTCGAAGATATTTCCAATCCGAACAGCGAAAATTACATTCCGCCTGAAGATAGGGTCGCAACTTTCGATTTGGACGGCACTATTTACTGCGAAACCGCTCCTTACTACTTTAAACAGATGATGTTTCTGCATCGCGTCCTCGAAGATAAAAATTTTCACCCCTCAAAGGAATTAATCAAGATTGCTACCGATGTTAAGCCGCTTATCATGGAAAAAAAGCACGTTCCAGACAAACTTAAATCAAAATTGAGCTACGGTACCCGAAAAGCTTACGAAAATATGACTTACGACGAATATTGCGCCTATGTTCGCGAATTTATGGACACTAACGAGGTCGGACTCACCAATTTAAAGCGCGGCGAGGCTTTTTATCTCCCTATGGTCGAAATTATTTCCTATTTGACTAACAACGGCTTCAAAGTTTATATGAATTCCGCCGGTGAACGCGAAATCGTTCGTTGCCTCATCGAAGGCGCAATAAATATCCCTTCCGACCGCCTTTTAGGCTCCAATATCGAATATATTTCCACTAAACAGGATAAAAATCGCGGCGAAAACTATAATTTCGACAAATATAAAGAAAAAATCGTCCGCTCTACCGGTTATCCCTACAAAAATGAGAAAAATAATAAGGTTTTCTCCATTCTCTACGAAATCGGGAAAAAACCTGTGCTCGCATTCGGAAATTCCAGCGGCGATTACGCTATGCTCGAATTCACGCTCCAAAATAATAAATATCGCGCCGAATCGTTCTTTGTCCTGTGCGATGATACCGAACGCGAACTCGGAAACGCTAAACGCGCCGAAAAAGATAAAAATTACGCCCTTAAACGCGGTTGGAATCCAATTTCTATGAAAAATGAGTTCAAAACCATTTATGGCGATAACGTCACACTTTCTAAATAAATTTCTGGAGGTTTTATCATGAAGAAAAAAATTTTAGCGGCTATCGCGGCGGGTTTAATCGCTTTAAGCTCGTTTAGTGCCACAAATGCCGCATCTCGCGAGGAAATTGCCGCGATTAACGTTCAAACCGCGTCCGATTTCCAATTTTGGAACGAAAATTCGCCCATTCTAGCTAAAATCGTCGATTTTGTCGAAGATACCACAAATCCTTTTAGCCAAAACTACATTCCGCCCGAAGATAGAATTGCGACCTTCGATATGGACGGAACTTTTTATTGCGAAACCGCACCGCTTTATTTTCAAGAAACTATGTTCCTGCACCGCGTCTTAGACGATAAAAATTACGTCGCGCCCAAAAAATATCTCAATCTCGCTAAAAAAATTCGTCCAAAAGTCCTCGCGAAAGAAAAATTGACGCCCTCCGAAAGCAAAATGTACTTTGAAGGGCTTACTGCAGTCTATGAAGGCATGACTATCGATGAATATCGCGCCTATGTCCGCAATTTTATGCAAGATAACGAGACCGGATTAACAAATTTGAAGCGCGGCGAAGCTTTTTACCTGCCTATGGTCGAAATTATTTCCTATCTGACCAATAACGGCTTCAACGTCTACATTGATTCGGCTTGCAGTTACTACACGACGCGCGAACTGGTCGAAGGCGTCATTCCGATTCAATCTGACCGAATTTTAGGTTCTGATTTCGGTTTAACGTCAACAAATATGGGCAAAGAGGATCCTCACGACCATTTTTACGACAGATTCAAGGAAAAAATCGTAATTTCCGGCAAGCCGCTCAAAGATAACGCTAAAACTCGAAAAATCTTTTCCATTCTGAATCAAATCGGCAAAAAACCCGTGCTGGCATTCGGAAATTCAAGCGGTGATAGCGGAATGCTCGAATTTACATTGCAGGATAATAAATATCGCTCTGAATCGTTTTTCGTAATCTGCGATGACGTTGAACGCGAACTCGGTAACCTTGAACGCGCTAAAAATGACAGGAAATTAGCTGAAAAACGCGGTTGGAATCCAATTTCTATGAAAAACGACTTCAAAACGATTTACGGCTACAATGTTAAACGCGCAAAATAAAATTTTTAATATTTTTACTGCCTAATGGCAGATTTTTTTTTGCATATGTGTTATAATGGGCAAAATAATTCATAGGAGTTGATTTATCTTGAAGAAATCGATTTTGGCGGCAATCTGCGCGGCTTGTTTGCTGATAACGGGTTGCGGCGGCGGAGAAAATGCGCCTAAGCCCAAAGAAAATGCTAAAATCGGCGTTATAACGCATTTGACCGCCAGCGAAACTGAATACAACGATATTATGAGCAAATTGGAGAAAAGTTATCGCCCATCGAAGGTAAGTCTCGACGCGACTTACAAATATTTCGACAGAATGAGCGAAATGCAACTCGCGCTTGAATCTGAGAAGATTGATATTCTCTCAACTTATCAAAGCGTCGCTGATTACATGCTGCAAAATTCTTCCGACAAAGAAATTTTGCCGACAAATAAAAATTTGAGCGATTCTTTTTGTTTTGCACTGCGCAAGGGCGATACTGCGTTGAAAAACGACCTGAACAAGGCGATTAAGGAAATGTCAGCCGACGGCACGTTGAGTAGGCTTTCAAAAGAATATATAATCGAAATTAAAAATGGTTATGAGCCGCCCGCAGTTAAAATTGCCAAAATTGAGGGCGCGGAGACGATAAAAATTGCTGTCACTGGCGATTTGCCACCTTTCGATATGATTTCAGCGGACGGGACGCCGACAGGTTTTAGTACAGCGGTTTTGGAAGAAATTTCAAAGCGAATCGGGAAAAATATCGAGATAATTAGCATAGACAGCGGCGCGAGGGCATCTATTTTGACTTCAAAGGGCGCGGACGTTGTATTTTGGGTAGCAGTGCCGAAAGATAGCACGTTAATTCCCTCTGAAATCGACAAACCAAGCGAAATCGACGTAACTGACCCGTATTATCACGATAATATCGTTCACATTATCAAAAAATAAATTAGGAGGTTGTTTTTTATGAGTTTTATAAATAAATTTGCGGTTATTTGCTGCATTATGAGCGTAGTTTTAATTGCGAATGGCTGTTCGGAAGGCAATGTGAGCTTTGAGGAGAAATCGTCGGTAGAAGTAAGCACGTCATCGGGCATAAATTTTTCTTCGAGCTACAGCGAAACTAAATCTTCTGCGAGCGAACCTTTCACATTTAAAATAAATGACGCGAATATTCTCGACGGAAAAGTTGAAATTTACACAAGCATAACGAATAACGGCAATCGCGACACTACTTTAAGGGAAATGTCGCTAACTTTTGTAGCAAATGATTCAAACGGAAAAGAAATTACGAATGGCACAATACATTACGATAATATTTCGGTAAGTCTTCCGCAAAATACGGAAATTTATCAACTTTTCGTGATAGAAAATCCAGAATACAAGAGATATGACGACGGATTCAACATCAACTGCAATTTTGATAATATAAAGGTAGATCCTGACATTCAGTAAATATTTTTTAGCAATAAAAAGCCCTTCGGCGGAGTGTCGGAGGGTTTTTTCGTTGACGGAGGGAATTTTTTTTGCTAAAGTGTATTCGGAGGCGATAAAAATGACAGAAACGATAAATATAACAGTTGACAGCGAGGATTTGAAGGAATTTAAGGAAACAACCGGAATGAGCATAGGCGATTGCATTAAAATATTAGTGAACAGCGTAAAATACGGCGGGAAATTGGAATTCGACCCGTTCTGGAGCGATGAGAACATGGCGGAACTTAAAAAGATAGCTGAAGATGCAAAACACGGGCGTAATATGCATGAACACGACTTGATTGAGGTGGAATAATGAAATTTCTGTGGCACGATATAGCTTGGGCGAGTTACGTAAAATGGCAACGTGAAGACAAAAAGACATTGAAACGAATAAATAATCTGTTGCAAGACATAGACAGGAACGGATATAATTGCATAGGCAAGCCGGAACCACTGAAAGATAATTATTCTGGTTGGTGGAGCGTCCGAATTGATGAAAAGAACCGCTTGATATTCAAAATCGAGAACGAAATTATAGAAATATATCAATGTGGCACACATTACGGCGACAAATAATAAAAAGCCCTTCGGCGGTTGTCGGAGGGTTTTTTCATTGACTACTATAATTTTTTTTGCTAAAGTGTATTCGGAGGCGAAAAAAATATGCGTAAGAAGATTTTAGCGGCGATAACAGCGGGATTGATAGCGTTTAGCTCATTCGGAGCGGTTGACGCCATGCCGCGCGACGAAATTTCCAAAATTCAAGTCAAAAAGGCTAAGGATTTTAAATATTGGGCGAAAAATTCGGTCGCGAATCAAAAATTGGTCGAATATGTGACGGACGTGACGAATAAGAAGAGCAAAAATTATATTCCGGTGGAAGATAGAATCGCGGTTTTCGACGTTGACGGCACGATTGCTTGCGAAACTGCGCCATTTTGCTTTGATTTTATGATGTTCGTATATCGTGCGCTCGACGATCCGAATTATATTGCTTCCGCGCAGGACAAAGCCAATGGCGAACTTGTCAAAGCGGCGATTTACGCTAAAAAAATGACAAATGACGTTCGCCGCAAGCATTGCGAGTCGAATGCAAACGTTTTCGCGGGCATGACGGCTGAAGAGTTCGCCGATTACACCAGAAATTATTTAAAAACGCCAGTCGAAGGCTTTGACAACTTAAAAGTCGGCGAGGCGTTTTATTTGCCGATGATTGAAGTAATTTCGTATTTAAAGGCGAATGATTTTAAAATTTTCCTTGTGAGCGGCGCGGATAGGGATTATATGAGAACTTCGGCGGAAATTTTGCCCGTTGACGGCATGATTGGCACGGATTATAAATACGTGGCGACGAATCAGGGCGAAATTGACGGCATGGACTATACTTTGAAGCCCGAAGATAAAGTTATTCGCGGCGAATTCGTCAGCAAGGACATAAATATGAACAAAGTCAGCAATATGGCGCGTGAAATTGGCAAAAAACCGGTTTTAGCGTTCGGAAATTCGAGTGGAGATAGTTCGATGATAAATTTTTCAATGCGCGGCAATAAATATCGGACTGCGGCATTTTTTGTAATCTGCGACGACTTGGAGCGCGAATTCGGCAACCTTGACAAGGCGAATAAATGCGTAAAGCTTGCTGACGACAACGGTTGGATAAAAATTTCGATGAAAAACGACTTCAAGACGATTTACGGCGACAATGTAAGGCTTTCGAGATAAAATTCGCAAAAAAAAATTAGGGCTAAGCTCCGAAAATGGAGTTTAAGCCCATTTTTTATTGCTTATTAAGTTTTTTTAGTTCGCGACGGCGTTTAAGTTCGCGATTCTTCCTAATTTTTTCGGTTTCTAAGTCTAAAAGGCGTTTCCACTCATCAGCGAGATAGAAGAAAATTTTGATGATATAAGCGTTAGGAGCGTTGTTAATGATACGAAGAGTGCGTTCGTCGTCGAAAATCATAAAATTTCACCTCCGAGAGCGATTTTTTCGATTATAACACGTGAAAATGGGTTTTGAAAGGCATTCATTTTTCGGAGCAGACTGCAGAAAATTTTTTGCTAAAGTGTGTAACGAAATGGGATTTCAAACGTATAAGGGACAGAAAGAAAAAACACAATCAAAAATCAAAAGGAGACTGATAAAAATGGCAAACAGAGAAGAAAACATCAAAAAAATCGACGCGGTGCTCGAAGCAATGAGCGATGAGGAACTCGACCAGGTCGCAGGCGGCACTTGGGCGGAAACGGCGGCGGACAGTCGCTTCCTAAACAGCTTGAACGGCTCAACCGACCGCTACGGCGCACTCAGAATTGCGTTTACTCCCGGCAACAAAATCCAAGACGAAATTAAGGCCGGTTGGGCAAAGGTCGGAATCACGTTTACCGCGCACAACGGAGCAATAACCGGCAATGAATACTACCTAGACGGCAAGAAAATCACCCAAAGCGAAGCACGCAGGCACGCAATGGAAGTCGTCGGCAAGGTCATGGACGTAAAGGATTGGGATTGGTAAGCTAAACACAGTATCGACAGCTAAAATGCGGTGTCACGGTCGCAATCTATGATGAAAAGCCCTTCGGCACATGTCGGAGGGTTTTTTCGTTGACGGCGCGGAAAATTTTTGCTAAAGTGTGTTCGGAGGCGATAAAAATATGCGTAAAAAGATTTTAGCGGCGATAACTGCGGGATTGATAGCATTTGGCTCGTTCGGAGTGGTTGACGCGATGCCGCGCGACCAAATTGCCAAAATCCAGGTCAAAAAGGCGTCCGATTTCAAGTATTGGACGAAAAATTCAGTCGCGAATCAAAAATTGGTTGAGTATGTAACCGACGTGACGAACAAGAAGAGCAAAAATTATATTCCGGTCGAGGACAGGCTCGCGGTGTTCGATATGGACGGGACATTTATCGGGGAGAGTATGCCGTGCTATTTCGAGTGGATGCTTTACCTTGAACGCGCCCTTCACGACGAAAATTATACGCCGTCAGCGGAAGATTTGGAGTATGCGCGCATGGTAGACGCCGAAATTCGCGCAGGGCACTTCATGACGGGGAAATTTCCTAAAGGAATTGACTTAGGCGAGGCGAAATCGCAAGAATCGGTCTTCGCGGGCATGACGCCTAAAGATTATGAAGCATACGTGCGCAAATTTATGGAAAAACCGGTGGAAGGTCTCACGAATTTAAAGTGGGGCGAAGCATTTTTCCTGCCGATGGTCGAAGTAATCAAATATTTGCAGGCGAATCAATTCACGGTGTACGTTGTGACGGGTTCAGACCGCCCGGCAATGCGCGTAATGGGTTCGGAAGTGCTGAAAATCCCTTACAATCAAATAATCGGGACGAATCCGGAGATAATAGCGTCGAATCAGGGCGACATTTCGGCCGATGATTACGCTTACAAGCACGATGATTATCTGATTCGTGGCGGGCTGACGAAAAAGAACTTGAAAATGAATAAAGTCGTCGCGATTGAGCATGAAATAGGCAAGCAACCGGTTTTAGCGTTCGGGAACAGCGGCGGCGATACTTCCATGCTAAATTACGCGATAACGGGCAATAAATATAAGAGCTTGAGCTTCTTTGTCATTTGCGACGATTTGGAGCGCGGATTGGGCAATCAGAAAAAGGCTGACGGTTGCGTTGCGCTTGCCGAAAAGAACGGCTGGATAAAAATTTCGATGAAAAACGACTTCAAGACGATTTACGGCGACAACGTCAAGCGGACGGAGTGATTTTTATGTTTCGATTTGCTCACAACAACTTGAACGTGTTGGATTTGGAGCGGAGCAAGAAATTTTATGCAGACGCGTTGGATTTGCACGAAGTTGGCGGGATTGACGGTGGCGAAGACTTCAAAATAGTTTATCTCGGCGACAATTTCGGCAGTCATCACAAATTGGAGCTTACATGGCTCGCTAAAAAGAAAACGCCCTATGAATTAGGCGATAATGAAGTACATTTGGCGTTCACGACGAAAAATTTTGATGCGGCGCACGCTCGGCACGAGAAAATGGGCTGTATTTGTTACGAGAACAAAGAAATGGGCATTTATTTTATTGAAGACCCCGACGGTTATTGGTTGGAAATTTTGCCCGAATAGCATAAAAAATTTACCCACTTAGTAAAAAAATCCCTTCGGCGTAGTGACGGAGGGAAATTTTTTTTAAAAGTGCTTGACAAAGTTGTTTTTTTTAATAGACGGGCAAAATGCTTTAAGACGATTGCATAAATACTCTCTACGAAGATTCTATTTAACTCATAACTCTTAGGGAATTGCAATGCGATAATTTTTAAGCTCAAGAGTATCATTATCCGAATAGCGATAACGGCTTACTATGCTGAGTTTTTCTGGAATATTAACGTTTATTCGATACTCGTCCTTTATTAAGAGTTCTTCCACATAGATGAGGTCAGGATCCATATACGCTTCCTCTGTAGCGGAAAGAACAATTTCAATGACATCTCCTTGCGCGTCACGCTTTATCAAACGATACTCGGTTTGATCGTCAAAAAAATGGCATTCAATCGGAGTTTCTCCCGACAGGTTTTCTTCGCCGTCATATACCAATTCACCGTTTTTTATTTCATAGCGTTTAAATACCAGTTGTTTCTTAAAATACAAAAGCATTATTCCTTTTGGCGGCAACTTTTCAAGCGAAATCTCCCACATCATCATTCTCCTCCAGATTTTCACGATACCAATTTGACATAATTTCCATTGGCAACGCGGGATAATATGTATTACGCAAATAATCGAAGATAGGTGTCGGCAACAATTCCTCTACGGGAACACCTGCTTGATAGTCACTTTTGTCGATAAAAGCCAGAAATTTTATTTGCTTCTTTAGGAGGCTTAGCAAGACATAATGAATCAGTTCAGCTCCCAAATTAATATCGCGAGTGGATAAACGATATTCCGTGGCAAATTTGGCGGGTTCTAGGTTTTTTGCTAACCGATAATATCCATCTCGTGCGGGATAGGCGGCTATTTCTCCATAACCATTTCTTGTCCATTCTCCAAAAAAAGCGTGAAGTATGGGGGCAATGTCTATCGGCTCATTGTCTTTGGTGCAGAAACGTACCACAGAACCAGCCTTAAGACAACGTACGACAGCACCTTCTCGTTCCCATTCTTCATTTAATTTGAAATCTTTTTGTATATCCGTACATTCACCTTCCACTATAAGCTTACCTGATACACCGAGCAAACGTTCTATCTGTGTCAAAAGATCTTCCGTGCTGTAACTGGGCATTCCCTCATCATTTATTATGAGTCCGTCGGAAAGACAAGCTACATCAAACCGCCGCGACAATACCTCGCATTGAGGATTTTTTTCGCGCAACCTGATTGTCTGCAAGTATATTTCGCCGTATCCTTCCTCTGTGAGCAGACCGATAGAAAAGAAACCGTTCTTGTCAAAAAAAGTCGCTAGTTTCCGTAATTCTTCATCGGAACCGTATATCGTTCCCGTTAAGGTTTGTCCCTCTGCCAGTGCATCATACATTTTCCCTGCGCCAGATGTTATACGCACAATTTCTGGACAGACATAACGCACCAATTTCGTTTCAAAATCTCTGGTGTAAGCGTTTCTCACGTTTACAACCTGTTCTGGCACTTTGAGATTTTTTTCGGCGGCGAGCTTGTATCTCAGTTGCTCGTGGTCAAGTTTCACCACTGACATACAAAGTGGCATTGGAAAGAGGCGTTCACCCTCATTCATGATGTAAGCGTTGGTAGCTGTCAATTTTTCTGCGGCGTTCGGCAAAATTTTTTCACACAAATTTTTTCTGACAACCGCACCAGGGGCATATAAATAAGTAACTTGCTCCGAATTGTAAGGCGCGAGAAAACACACGGGAGAAATAAGTTGCATAGAATAATCAAGGGCATAATACTCAGATGACGTTGACAAATTTGCCGCATTGTTATCCTGCGACCTCGTTTCTAAAGAGCATTCCACCTCGCCAGAGATGTCGTCATATTCGATCCCTATGCGTTTAATATTCCGCAGAAAAGCTTCCATTTCCTCATATTTATCCTTATCGAACTCGACGGAGGCGAAAAAAGTTTGTCCAGCCTTCAAAGAACAAATTCTGCTCATACTCTTTTTGTCGAAGCGATCTTCCATAAAGAAAGAATTGATATGCAATGTACTGTCTTTATTTGCGCTTTGCAAATCACGAGTTGCTTGTATGAGTCCCAAATAGCCTTCGGGATGAGCGCGTTTCATTTTTACTCCCGCAAACGGCCACTTTCTGTCGCCTAATATTTCCAAAGGCGAGATATACGGCATACCTGCCCGATCCTTAGGCACATCACAGGAATAACCCCGTGCGGCTGTAGTTGGATAAGCAAAAGACACTTTCCCCAAAAGTTTTATGCGAACCATGAACATTGAAATCAATCCCCCAGTTCTGCCGGAAGAAAATCTGCCAATTCTGCTGCGTCAAACCAAAAAGCGTATTGCGTGCCGTCTATGTCCCGATACAGTGGCTCTCCCAGCCATGCTTTGAAATCGACGCCTCTTTCTTTTTGGAGCTGGAGCCATTGGGAAAATTCCTGCTTATTCATCTCATAAAGTTGCCGCATAATATTAACTTTCCGAATGACAGAAGGAAGTTCCCGAATATTTTTCACCCTTTGCAAAAGTTTTCGATACGAACGGGCGGTGCCCTCGCTCTCTTTGTCCAGGCAGTAAGGACGCAATCCCAGATGAATACCCGCGTTTGTGGTATAGACTTTATCTCTGAGCAGGGAGAGCCTTTGCGCGTAGGGATTTTCGGAAATCTGATAGTCTATCCAGTTTCCGGCCAAACCGTTCCGCAGATTATGTGATTTTTTCGCCTCATTTTTGGCACTCTTGCAACATTCTTCCGCCAGTCGGTAGGCTGAATGAAAATCATAATCTGTCGTCACGAAAGCCAGCCCCGCAGAGATATAAAACGGAATTTTAAGCTGCGGCGTATTCCAGATAAATTCTCCTTCTAGATTTTTATAAAAAAACTCCAAAAAGGGGAACATCAACCTGACGCTTCCCATGTAGTTTAAATCGTCACCGCCTTGGTGCAGTAGCTGAAATTCACGAGGGAAATTTTCCACTCGTCCAATATTGGCAACATAGAAATTTTCAAGATCCGTCATTGTGCGGCTTACGAGGCGTTTATAGCCGGATTCGATATGGAAATTTATTTGGCGTCTGGCGCGAATACCCTCTCCATATTTGAAAGTGCCTTGAAGAATACGGTTTATGGTAACGCCGAAATTATTCCCGTCTAAATGCATAACCGCCCAATATTCCTTTTTATCACGGTGTTTGGTCACGGGAATTTTTGTCAGTTTTGTCGTGTCTCCATGATTACGACTCTCCAATCTGCGCAGTTGCGATGCCCTTGAGATATAGTCCCCTCGTTCTTGATCAAAGGTAATAACCGGCATACCAGTTTTTTCTTCGCGCATTATCACTGGCAACGCGTCCATCGGCTCCAAAGTATGAGCTGTAGCTTTGATTTGATCTAACTTTTGATATAAACGTAAGACATCATTTCCCATGTGATTTGTCTTTTCCACAACAGCCGCTATCATGTTTAGAGAATAGGCGTGATTCAAATAATAACGCGAGACCTTGCGGATAATTTTTTGCGCTAATGCCCCAGTGCGTATAATCAAGAGAGCCTTTCCGGCACTGCAGAGTATTTGTTGAACTTTTATATTCTTATCGTCAAAATAAGGAATGGGTGCGTCGGGATTGTTTGAGAGGTCATATTCTTCCGGTTGTAAGGGCGTATCAATATGACTGAGAGCAAACCGAATCCCGTCTTTGAGTATACGACTAACGAGCATACTGCCCCCACAAGTATCAACAAAGGAATTGTTAAAAAAAATATAGTTCTGTATTTGCCGAGTGGTCAAAGCGCATAGAACTTCCTTATCCATGAGACTTAGATTCATTATGCCTCGCCTCTTTTTGTGAAATAATCATAGTCTCTAAAACGCTCAAAAACAAAAATAGATGTCTTTTCGTTTGAGCCGTCGGGAAGCTTTCTTTCGATCGTCCGACGCTGGGAACAAGTGCACATAACCTTGATTCCGTCTTGCAACAGTTTGTCCACCAACATAAAAATAAAAGTAAACTCTCCTGCTGCCATAACTGCTGTGGGTTTCATTGCCTCTATTTTTTCCACGCACTCCTGTACGATTTTCCTCAGATCTTCCGTATCCATATCGGGAGTAATTTGAGGAAACGGAAAATCCACTACCTCGCCATATTGTTTTGCCGCTTCCTTTTGCTTTTCTATCCATATTTCATAGGGATGATTTGAGAAATTTATCAGCATAGTGTAAACTCCTTGATGTTTAACAGTGTTGCCATATGCATTGCCTGCCTTTTACGAAAGCCATAAGCCCCCAAAAAATCTGTGTGATTAAGATTCCCTGCCAAACGCCTGTTATCCCAAAGTCCAATACATACGCAAGCAGAAAACTCGCTAACGGGTTTACAATCGTCACGCAAACGGAAGCAATTTGTCGAGGTATTGTCATTTCCCCAACTGCACGCATTGCCGCAATCATGATTATTCGCTCGATTTGAAAACAAGTGATGCTTGCTATGAAGTAAACCGCTGTACGACCTTGGATTATGTAAGTTTCGTCGGTGAAGTATGCGCCGAAAAATAAATCGGACATTGAGACGTAAATTGCGCTAAGGATTAAAGACACTACCAATCCCGTCTTAAGAAACAGCCGCAGACGGGCTTTTACGACTGTCATATTTCCCATTCCCGCGTTTTTACCCAAAATCGCTACTGCCGCGCTTTGCAATCCGTCGCCGCAAGCAAAGGAAAAATTCATCAGCAACATTCCGACGAAATACACGGCTGTATCTTTTGACGGGAACAGGGACACAATGACTCCGCAGATTAGGAAGCCGAGACGCATGGCGAGATTTTCCAGAACTATATTTCCGGCTTTAGATTTGATGTCAGCGAGAATTTCCGATTTTTTGAAGCTATGAGCAAAAAAATTTTTAAAGCTCAAAAATTCTTCTTGACGAGTTATCGCCATGAAACTTACAGCCAAAGATGCCACACTGCCCAGCACTGTAGCTATAGCGTTACCCGTTACTTCAAGACGTGGAAAACCGCAATGACCTTCTATCAAAAGATAGTTAAACAAAATATCCACCAAGCCCAAGGTAAGACTGGCTATCAGAGTAACATGCGTCTTTCCCAAACCACGCAAAGCACCGTTCAAGATAATCGAACTAACCTGAAAAATCATAAAACCCATGATGATGCTGAAAAATTCGGCAGAAAGTTCTATCGTCTCTTCTTGTCTGCTACACAGCTCCATTACCGGACGAGCAAAGACAAAAAGTAGTGTACCAAAAACGACAGCACCGGTTATTCCTATCTTCAGCACAGAAAAGAGGTATTCTTTAGCCTCCTCCCTATCGTTTTTACCGTACGCCCGAGCGATAAAGAACGAAAGTGCCGTTCCCAACGCGAAGAAAACGGACAGAACAAACACTTTCGGCTGAGCAGTGAGAGAAACGGCAGAAATAGCCTTATCTCCCAATACGGCAATCATCTTGGTATCAATAACGGCTACAGCCACTATCACCAAACTTTCCAGCATTGCCGGCACAGCGATTTTCGCTATTTCAAAAAATGGCGGAAGTTTATCTTGATTGAATCTCATTTGCATTTTTCTTTACAAATTTTTTTCGCATATTTTCTACAGTATTCGTAGTGTAAATGATTATATGGCAAAAATCAATAGCAACAGAGTTGACACGCATAAATGAACGCATTGGAAAAACGAGTCGCCCGTAATAAACTTAATACTCATTATCGGGTGACTTGCTCCGATACATTGACGAATAATTAAGCGGCATCCTGAAATGTCTCTTGACGAAATTAACGCAGAAATTTCAGCCGTTCGCGCCAAATCAAGATTTTATCGTTACGCTAGCGCAAATGATTTCTATCCTTGAAAGTAAAAACTAAAACTCTCCGCCCGATTTCCTTCGAGCAGGGAATTTTTTTATTTCTCGCCATTCAATTTACTTGACCGCTACTAAAAAATCAAGTAGAATTGCTACGAGGTGATTGTTATGATGACGACGAAAGTTTTTCAGAGAGTTTTAGCGATTTTTCTTGTCGTAGCCGCCATTTTCTTCGCGAACGGGTTAAACAACGTAGCAAATGCCGAAATAGTTCAAATTTACGACGGTAATGTAAACGATATTCTAAATACAATAAGAGAAGTTGGCAAAAATTATAATTTTTCAATACGTGGAACTCATTACTACACTGGAACAGACGGTTTCAGGTATTGTGAATCTTATTTCGGTGACAGCGACAAAAATCGTCTCGTCTTTCAAGTCAACAATAATGGTGCGGTATCTTCTGCTTGGATTATTGCTCCTATGAATACTATGTCAGGAGAATATAATCAACAAGGCTCAGAGATTTCAGGATTATTGCTTAGTTCAATACTGATTACAGTTGAATTGAATGAGAACGAAGTTAGAAATCTTATTGACAATTATAAGAATTGGCATGAAAATAATAGTAGAATACTTTCTGAAGCTAAACAAGCTTTAGATAAAAATAATCCTAAATTAGCTAAACAAAAACATAACGAATATGATAGTAATTATCCTAAAACTTTCTCTGTTTGGTGCACAAAATCTAAAAGATATATCGACTTAAATTTTCCACGCGATGACTCAACAGAATTTGTGAAATTTTTTATAACAGCTCATACTTAAGCTTAAAATCAATGTAAAAACTAAAAACCCTTCGGCGTCTTGTCGGAGGGTTTTTTCGTTGAAAATTTCTTCCTGCAATGCAGTTGCCACGCTCAGCAAGGTTAATGTGAGTTGCGATTCGGTAATAATTTTGTATTCCCATGACCATTACCACTTTATTGACTATTGTAAACTTTATCAACGCCGTAATGAAGAATTTCCTGCGGCTTTTTTTATTTAATAAAGACATAACAAAGTAGAAGTAATAACAAACATTTACGGCTATGTAAAATTTTTGGGAAATTTTATACTTTGCTCGTAACGAAGGATTTTGGAGGGATTTTAGTTAGAGAAATTACCAACCGTTGACGCCGCTAAGATGTCGCCCCTTTGCTTTTAGTTTTTTTCGGTAATCGCCGGGACTTATGTCATATCTTTTGCTGAACGCTTTGATAAGTGATTCACTTTTAGCATAGCCGCAAGAGTAAGCGATTTCCGCTATTGTCAAAGTAGAAGACTCCAAAAGAGCGCGAGCCTTAGTCAAACGGCAATTTTGAATGTAACTTTTAGGAGACATGCCAACTTGTTTTGTAAATATCGTTGTAGCGTAACTTCGCGCAAGCTTGACATAATCGGCTACATCTTGTACGGAAATATTTTCTTCAATGTGGTGGTTAATATAGTTCATCATGTGCGAAACGTAAGTATTAACGTCAGTTTTGGGCATGAATTCCTTTTGAGCATCAGCAAGAATCGATATGAATTGAAAAAACAATCCCCAGCGATAATAAATATCCGAAAGCATAAAGTCATTCTTCTTGAGCATTTCGAGAACAAAATTTTTCAACTTTTCGCCGCCTTCAGGATTGCAGGAGAAAATAGGGTTGTCTTTCGATAGCCCAAGGGAATCGACGACAGTTTTTGCTACATGCCCGTTGAAACCGACCCAAATATATTGCCAAGGCTCGTCAATGTCGCTGGTGTAGACGGTCTGCAGATTCGGCACAATTAAAAAGCCTTGTCCCTCGCGAAGGCGATAGGTATGCTGATTGATTTTAAAAATTCCCTTGCCGGAAAGGATATAATGTATTAAATAATAAGGGCGCACGGCAGGACCGTAGGTGTGACCAGGATAAGTAAACGAATGCCCAAATTTCACGAGGCAAAATTCATCTTCATTGTATAGAGGCATATTTACTGCTTGCCGATTTTCCATTTAGCTCACTCCCAAAAGTATTTTTCTTCGGACAATGATAATTTGTTTCTGGCTTGTGTGCAAGGAAGGAGAAATGCCATGTTTTGAAAACATTTGAAGAGGATTTAAAAACAACAAAAAAAGCAGAGGAGGTTTATTTGTATGAGCAGTAAATTTATTCAGCGCGTCGCTTATGCTTGCGGCACTTTCGGGCACGATGTTTTTTATATGATGCTGGGTAGCTATTTTATGATTTTTGTTACCAGTAATCTTTTCAACTCGACCGATGCCGAAGGCAAATTGCAAGATGCTTACATGATTGGCGTTGTCACGACGATTATTTTAGTTTTGCGCGTCGGCGAACTTTTAATCGACCCGTTTATCGGGAATATGATTGACAAGACTAAAACTCGTTGGGGGAAATTTAAGCCGTGGGTTTTAGTCGGCGGCGTCGTCGGAGCGGTCTGCTTAGCGATTTTGTTCACGGACTTTGGCGGGGCGGCTATAACAAATCCCATGACTTACCTAATCGGATTCGCGATAGTTTATCTGATTATGGACGTTTTCTACTCGGCTAAAGACGTTGCGATTTGGTCAATGATTCCGGCTCTAAGTTTCGACAGCCGCGAGCGCGAAGTTACTGCAACTTATGCTCGTATCGGTTCAGTTTTCGGGGCGCAGTTGGTAACGGTTATGGTTATGCCGCTGGTGCTTTTCTTCTCGATAAATCAAAATGGCGGCGCGGGCGACCCTCACGGCTGGTTTGCATTTGCCTGCATTGGCGGCGCAATATCTGTTATCGGCGCAATCATTCTCGGTATCGGCACGAAAGAAGAACAATCAGCTCTGCGCGAAAATAAGGAAGAAACCGGCTTCAGTGATGTTTTCAAGGTGCTTTCTCAAAATGACCAGCTTATGTGGATTGCTTTTACATATTTGATTTACGGCTTGGGCGCAAATATTGTCAACAATTTCAACTTGTATTATTTCATTTACATTCTGGGGGACTCAACGCAATTTTCTTTTCTCGGCATAATAAACGTTGTTATTGGGCTTGCAGCCGTTGCGCTCTTCCCGACTTTGACTAAAAAATTCAGCCGCAGAGGTTTATTCTTCGTATCAATTAGCATTATGATTATCGCCCTAATTTTTTACGCCTTCGCGGGTAAAAGCGTAATGATGACATTGTTTGCGGCAGGACTTTTCGCGCTCCCGCAACCGCTTATTTTCTTAGTCGTCTTGATGACGATTACTGACACCGTTGAATATGGGCAATTAAAGCTCGGTCACCGCGACGAGGCACTTGTACTTTGCGTGCGTCCGCTGATTGATAAACTTTCCGGAGCAATTACAAGCGCGATGGTTGGTTATACGGCGGTTTGGGTCGGCATGGTTTCAGGCGCAACTGCCGATTCGATTTCTGCTGACGGCGTTTTACATTTTAAGTTGATAATGTTCGCCGCGCCGGTTATCTTGATAGTTATTGCGGGGCTTTTCTATCGCGCTAAAGTGAAACTTACTGAAGGAGAGCACGAGCGCATTGTTAAAGAGCTTGAATCGAAATGGGCGGATATGAACAAGTAATTTTGAGGAGGTTTTGTTATGGAAGTTTTTGATGTTATCAAGGAAGCGTTTGAAGAGACATTCGGCGCGGCGGATACTCAAAAATATTTTTCGCCTGGTCGAGTGAATTTAATCGGCGAGCATACCGACTACAACGGCGGCAATGTCTTTCCCTGCGCAATTTCGCTGGGCACTTATGCTTTGGTCGCGCCTCGCAAGGATAACATGACTAGAATTTATTCCATGAACATGGCGGACAAAGGCGTTATTGAATTTGAAATGAACGGCTTAAAGTACAATCGCGCTTACGACTGGGCAAATTACGTTGCGGGCACGATTGCCACGTTTGAACAGGCAGGGCATAAGACGACTAATGGCTTTGACATTGTAATTTATGGCACGTTACCTGCGGGAGCCGGTCTCAGTTCGTCGGCGTCTCTGGAAGTTTTAACCGCCGTCATTTTGAACGAAAATTTTAATTTCGGGCTTGATATGGTCGAAATGGTTAAGCTCTCGCAGAAGGCGGAAAATGAATTCGTCGGCATGAATTGCGGCATTATGGATCAATTCGCGGTCGGCATGGGCAAGAAAGATTGCGCTATCCTCCTCGACTGCAACACGCTAAAATATCGCTACAGCTCGGTTAAGCTCGACGATTGCGCGATTGTCATAACGAATACAAATAAGCCCCATTCGCTAGTTACTTCCGCTTACAATGAACGCCGCCAACAATGCGAACACGCGTTGAAAGAAGTTCAAGCCGTAAAGCCTGAATTAAAAGCTTGGGGCGAATTGACTAACGAAGAGTTCGACAAATTGGCGGAGTATATCAGTTCGCCGATTGAAAGACTTCGTGCGCGTCATGCAGTTCGCGAAAATCAGCGAACACTTGAGGCAGTCTCCGCGCTTGAAAATAATGATTTGGAAAAGTTCGGGCAACTTATGCACGATTCGCACGTTTCTCTTCGCGACGATTACGACGTAACAGGAATTGAGCTTGACACTTTGGCCGAGCTTGCTTGGGGCGTCGAGGGTTGCATAGGTTCGAGAATGACGGGTGCGGGCTTTGGCGGTTCGACCGTCAGCATTGTAAAAAATTCTGCGATTGACGAGTTCAAAACTAAGCTCGAAACGGGCTACAAGAAAAAAATTGGCTACGCGCCGAGCTTTTACGTTGCGAGTATTTCGCAAGGCACGCACAAAATTTAAGAGGTGATTTTAATGGCAATTTTAGTATGCGGCGGCGCGGGCTATATCGGTTCGCACGCAGTTTATCAGCTGGTGAAAGCCGGCGAAGATGTTGTTATCGTCGATAATCTCCAGAACGGTCATCGCGGCGCAATCAATCCTGCCGCAAAATTTTATCAAGGCGATATTCGCGACGCCAACATTCTCGATAAAATTTTTACAGAGAATAAAATCGAAGCCGTGATTCATTTTGCTGCCTACATAGAGGCGGGAGAAAGCGTCGAAAAGCCGCTAAAATATTTCAATAACAACGTTTACGGAATGCAAATCTTGCTGGAATCAATGGTGAGAAATGGCGTTGATAAGATTGTTTTCAGTTCTACGGCGGCGACTTACGGCGAGCCTGAAAAATTCCCAATCGAAGAAAACGACAGAAAGCAACCGATTAACCCTTACGGCGAATCGAAATTGATTATGGAAAAAATGATGAAGTGGGTTAGCCGCGCCAATGGTATCCGCTTTGTAAGTTTGCGCTATTTCAATGCGGCGGGCGCGGTCGAGGACGGCTCAATCGGCGAAGACCATCACCCCGAAACGCATTTAATCCCGCTGATTTTGCAAGTGCCGCTCGGTAAACGCGACCACATTACGATTTTCGGCGACGACTACCCCACGCCCGACGGAACTTGCCTACGCGATTATATTCACGTTATCGACCTTGCCGACGCGCATATTTTAGCGTTAAATTATCTGCGTAAGGGCGGCGCGTCAAATGTTTTCAATCTCGGCAACGGGCAGGGCTTTTCCGTCAAGGAAATGATTATCGCGGCTGAAAAAGTTACCGGACAAAAAATTAAAACGGAAATGGGCACGCGTCGCGCAGGTGACCCCGCTCAACTCATCGCCTCCAGTGATAAGGCTAGAAAAATTTTAGGTTGGACGCCGCAATTTACCGACGTGGAAAAAATTATCGAGACCGCTTGGACGTGGCATAAAAATCACCCGAACGGCTACGGGGATTGAAAGGAAAAGATTATGATTAACACCGAAATAAATCGCCTGTTGAATTTTGCTAAGCAACAAAATCTTATGGCGCAAAGTGATGATTATTACGCCGCTAACAAGTTAATTGATTTGCTTGGCGTGCCCGAATTCGTTCCCGAAAAAATCACGGAGACTTTGGAGACCGCTACGCCGATTCTTGAAAATATACTCGACTACGCGGTTGCGGAAAAAATTATCGACGACACGATTAACGAGCGCGACCTTTTCGACACGCGGATTATGGATTGCGTTATGCCGCGTCCCAGCGAAGTTATACGCAATTTCAGGAGCGATTACGAAAAATCGCCCGAACTCGCGACGGATAATTATTACAAGTTCAGCATCGCCTCGAATTACATTCGCAAGGCGCGCATTGATAAAAATATTTTCTGGAAGTCCGAGACCGAATACGGCGCACTTGATTTGACGATTAACCTTTCCAAGCCCGAAAAAGACCCTCGCGACATTGCAAAGGCTAAAAGCGTCAAGGCGACGGGTTATCCGAAATGTTTGCTTTGCCGTGAAAATGAAGGCTTTGCCGGTCATGCAGGGCACCCCGCCCGCCAAACTCATAGGATTATTCCACTTAACTTTCATGGTCACGAATGGTTCCTGCAGTATTCGCCCTACACCTACTATAACGAACATTGCATTGTTTTGAATACTCTGCACGTCCCGATGAAAATCAATCGCGATACCTTTGAAAATATCTGCGACTTCATAACGGAATTCCCGCATTACTTTGTTGGCTCGAATGCGGATTTGCCGATTGTCGGCGGCTCAATTCTCTCGCACGACCACTATCAAGGCGGGCATTATACTTTCCCAATGGAACTCGCTCCGATTGAGGAAACTTACAGCTTTGCAGATTTCCCCGAAGTCGAAGCGGGGCGCGTTAAGTGGCCTATGTCAACTTTGCGTTTGCGGTCGGAAAATCGCAAGCAACTAATTGACCTTGCCGAAAAAGTTTTGCAAATTTGGCGAGGCTACAGCGATGAATCTGTAGAAATTTTAGCACAAACTGACGCGCCGCATAATACGATAACTCCGATTGGTAGGAGGCGCGGCAAGGCTTACGAATTGGATTTAGTTTTCAGAAACAATCGCACGAGTGAAAAGCATCCGCTCGGCATTTTCCACCCGCATGACGAAGTTCACCACATCAAGAAAGAAAATATCGGCTTGATTGAGGTTATGGGCTTAGCGGTTCTTCCTGCGCGGCTGAAAAGCGAAATGACGCAAGTCAAAGAAAATTTCCTAAGCGGTGCCGAAGACATTTCCGGCATTGCCGACATTGAAAAACACGCCGCTTGGTACAAGAAAATTCGCTCTAAGTACAAAAAGATTTCAGAGAAAAACGTTGACGAAATTATTCGGGCGGAAATTGGTCACGTGTTCAGCGAAGTTTTAGCACATGCGGGCGTATTCAAGCGCAATGAAAAGGGTTTGGCGGCGTTCGATAAATTTATTGAGCTTTGCAGAGGAGGAGATTTCTTTGGCGTTCAACCTTAAAAATTTGCCGAATCCCGAATACTTTCAAGAAAACAGATTGCCGGCGCATTCCGACCACAAATATTTTGGTAGCGTGGCGGAACTCGCAAGTGGGCAGTCGAGATTTTTCCTCTCGCTTAGCGGTCTGTGGCATTTTGCCTACGCGCCAAATTTAAATTTCATTCCGCCCGATTTTTATAGCGAACAAGTTGACTGCCACGACTGGCAAACAATCCGAGTTCCCGCGCATATTCAAATGGAAAATTTCGGCAAGCCTCATTACACGAACACGACTTACCCTTGGGACGGGCACGAAGTCATTAAGCCCGGCGAAATTCCTGCGCGTGATAATCCCGTCGCTTGTTATGTGAAATACTTCAACGCGCCCGATTGGAAAAATTTCTTCGTGAGCTTTCAAGGTGCGGAGTCCGGAATTGCGATTTGGCTTAACGGAAATTTTGTCGGCTACAGCGAAGACTCATTCACGCCGAGCGATTTTGATTTGACGCCGTTTATCAAGCAGGGCGAAAATAAATTGGCGGTTGCCGTCTTCAGATATACGAGCGGTTCTTGGCTTGAAGACCAGGATTTTTGGCGATTCAGCGGAATTTTTCGCGACGTGATTTTATATAGCAAACCCGCCCTACACGCCGAAGATATTTTCATTCACGCCGCGCCCATTAACAACTACACCGACGGCAATTTGAAAATCGAAACGCTTTGGAACTCCGACGTGGAAAAAGTTGTTGAGCTGAAAATTTTCGACCAAAATAACTCCTGCGTTCTTGACGACACAAAAACTTTCAGCGGCAGGGAATTTACTTTTGCGTACGAGCTGAAAAATATTTCGCTGTGGAGTGCTGAAAAACCCAATCTTTATCGTGCCTTGTTCGTTGTGAAAAATTCTGCGGGCGAAGTCGTCGAAGTCATTGCGCAAAATATCGGCTTCCGCGAAATCAAACTTGAGGACACGCTGATTAAAATTAACGGCAAGCGAATTGTCTTCAAGGGCGTAAACCGTCACGAGTTCGATTGCTTTAACGGTCGCGCAGTTTCTCCCGCCGATATTGAAAAAGATATTATCGCACTGAAGAGGAATAACATAAACGCCCTGCGCACTTCCCATTATCCCAATCCCTCGCGCCTTTACGAACTTTGCGACATTTACGGCTTGTACATGATTGACGAAACTAATTTGGAAACGCACGGCTCGTGGATGAAAAATGGCGGCTGTTATCGCGATGAAAATACCATTCCCGACGGCAATCCAAAATGGTTCGCGGCAGTCCTCGACAGAGCAAAGTCGATGCTTGAGCGCGATAAAAATCACCCATCAATTTTAATTTGGAGTTGCGGCAATGAATCTTGCGGCGGGCAAAATATCTTTGAAATGCACGAATTCTTTAGGCGGCGCGACCCAAATCGCCTTGTCCACTATGAAGGTATTTTCTGGGACAGAAGATTCAATGCGACTTCCGACTTTGAAAGCCAAATGTATCCGACCGTCGCGAATATCAAAAAATTTCTCGCCGAAAAGCGCGACAAGCCTTTTATCTGTTGCGAATACTCTCACGCGATGGGCAATTCTTGCGGCGGCTTGAGCAAATACACTAAACTTGCTGACGAGGAAAAACTTTATCAGGGCGGCTTTATCTGGGATTTTGCTGACCAAGCGATTGCGAGCAATGGCGGCTTGAAATACGGCGGCGACTTCGGCGACAGACCGAGCGATTACAATTTCAGCGGCAACGGATTATTCTTCGCCGACCACACGCCAACGACTAAGTTGCAGGAAGTTAAATTCTGCTATCAAAACTTTGAAATCCTGCCGAGTGAAAGCGCGGTCAAAATCATCAACAAAAGTTTGTTCACGAATGCGGCGGACTTCGATTTGAAGTTGAAACTTCTTCGTGACGGCGTTGAAGTCTGGACGAAAATTTTAGACGCGCCAAATATTTTGCCGGGCGAAAATGCAGACGTCAAGATTGATTTGCCGAATTACGGCGCGGGCGAATACGTTTTGACGGCGTCGCTTTGTCTGAAGTCGGAGAATCTTTTTGCCGAGCGCGGCTTTGAAGTTGCATTCGGTCAAGGAGTTTTCAAAAAATCCAATTCAATTTCAGACGTTGCGGCTTGGCTGAACAAGAAAAATATTTATGTGCCGGTTGCGTCGCTGAAAAATATTCGTCCTGTGCGCGTGGTGCAAAGCGATATAAATTTAGGTGTGCAGGGCGAAGGCTTTGCCTTTATGTTTTCGAGCGCGGCGGGAAATTTGACTAGCTACAAGTTTAACGGCGAAGAATTTATTTCGTGCTTGCCGACGCCTAATTTCTGGCGCGCTCCGATTGATAACGACTACGGGAACGGGCAAAATCTCGACGCGGCGCAATGGAAACTTGCCAGCCTCTACAAAAAGTGCGCGAAGATTGAATACCGCACTGCCGAAAAAGATTTTGTCGCTGTGGAAAGGTTTTTTGGCGAAAAATTTACCGGCGAGTTCGCGGCGGATTTTGTCGAAGTCAGATTTACTTACGAACTTTTTACTACGCCGAAAAGTTTTTGCGCCGTGACTTACAAAGTTAATCGCGACGGCTCCTTGAAAATTTCGCAAGATTACAAGAAGGTTGAAGGGCTTGGAGCTTTGCCGGATTTCTCTATGCTGTTCACTGTGCCGAAGAAATTTAATCGCATAAAGTTTTACGGCTTAGGACCGCTCGATAATTATCGCGACCGGCTTGAAGGTGCGCGGCTTGGTATTTTTGAATCGACAATTTTTGAGGAAGTCGAGCCGTATTTGTTGCCGCAAGAGTGTGGGAATCATTGCGGATTGCGTTGGTTTGAAGTGCTGGACAATCGCGCACGCGGCTTGAAAATTTTTGCCGAGAATCCTTTTGAGGCGCAAGCACTGCCCTATAGCCCGCACGAATTGGAACTTGCGCGTCATCAAGAGGAGTTGCCTAAGCAAAGTTATACTTTCATAAAAATTTCTTCGGGGCAATGCGGCATCGGCGGCGATGATTCATGGGGTGCGCCCGTTTTGGAGGAGTACAAGATTAAAAATTCGGATAAGCATTTCGAGTTTTGCTTAAAAGTAATTTGACACATGAATTTAGAGGTTCGGTAATGGATATTCAAAAATTTAACTTCGGCAAAACGTCTGGCGGGCGAGCGGTCGACGGCTTTAAATTGAAAAATTCGAGCGGCACGACGGCGAAAATTATCACTTACGGCGCAAGACTTACGAGCTGGATTTTTAACGGCGTTGAAGTCGTTTTGGGCTACGATAACATTGCCGATTACGAAAAGGACACGAGTTACAAGGGCGCGATTGTCGGACGGTGCGCCAACAGAATTGGCAATGCAACTTTCGCGCTGAACGGAAAAATTTACAAACTTGATAAGAATGACGGCGGGAAAAATCATCTGCACGGTGGCTTTAACGGTTTCGAGAAAAAAATTTGGTCGACTGAAATTACTTCCGACGGCTTGAAACTTTCGCTCGATAGTCCCGACGGCGAAGGCGGCTACCCCGGAAATTTCAAAGCGTCCGTGATTTACACTTTGACGGACGATAACGCGCTTGAAATTTCTTACGCGGCGACTTCCGATGCGGACACCCTCTGCAATCTGACTAACCATACTTATTTTAACCTGGACGGCGGCGGCGATATCCTTCAGCAGAAAATTCAAATCTTCGCGGACGCATACACTTGGGCAAATGCTGAATCCGTTCCCGACGGCAGAATTTTACCTGTTGAGAATACGCCAATGGATTTGAGAAAATTGCAAGCGATTGGCGAACATATCGACGACAACTTTGATCAGCTAAATTTTGGACATGGCTACGACCATAATTTTTGCGTTGGCAAGCTCGGCGAGATGAAAAAAGTTGCGCGGGCGGAATCTTCCAATTCAAAAATAGCTTTGGAAGTTTTCACGACGCAACCTGGTCTTCAATTTTACACGGGAAATTGGCTTGACGATAAAAAATTTGGTAAACGAACTGGCTTTGCCCTCGAAGCTCAATTTTATCCCAACGCTATAAATTTGCTCGCCTTCGATACGCCAATTTTAAAAGCTAATGAAACTCAACATTCTAAAATCGTATATCACTTGTGCCCTTTAGCTTGTCTTGGTTTTTCTGGTGCATTTTAAAAGGAAGTTTTATGGCAGGCGGCAAGGGGTTATTCTGTGAAAAGCTCCACTAAACCTTTGACCTCTGTCAGTTTGTCCGCAATCGGCTCGCATTTAAAGGCTTTCTCTGACACAATGAGCGCACAAGGAAAATCTTTCCAGTATATGGCTCCGATTCCTTTGATTTCGTTATTGAAAAGTTGCAGTTCGTCCCCGCTTCCAAATTTCCGGAACAATTTCTGCAGTGTCTCGGCTATATCGTGATTTTGCACGTTCCCGTACAGCTGAACCGCCTTGCGACTTTCCAAAAATGCCGCTGCAACGTCCACGGTACCGGAACCTAGATTTTCAATCAACGGCTTTACGTTCCAATACAGTAGATGAACTTTATTCCCGCCTTCTGTCAATTTTTTTGCGCAATAATAGGTATCCAACGTGTAAAATTGCTCGTACACCTTCGCGTTTACTTCCAATTCGGGCATCGTAGCTTTTTTTTCGTCGATATAAGCTCTTACTTCGTTTGCTTCGGCGGGATAGTTGTCGTCAAGGTAATCCAGAATATCTTTCAGCTCTTTGGATATAAAATCTTCGTATTTTTTCTCACCGACAACAGATTTATAAATTTGTCGCTCATTGCTCGGAATTCCGATTATAAATTCTATTCCGGAAGCCATTCCGTCACGATATGCGGCGTGCATGTCCAACGGAATCAATTTCCCGTCGCGTGTCGGACCGGACGCCAAGTCTAATGCAAGCTTTTGTTGCGCTTCTTTCAATTTTTGCGTCGAAAGTTGCATAAGTTCTTCCATATTCGTTGTCGAAGTCTCTTGCAGAAGTTTTTTCGCCAAATTTCGAGATGTTTCCGGCGTAGAATAAGTGAACATTGGGTCGCCGTAAAATATGAACGCTTTTTGGAATAATCCCTTCGCCTGCTCGCACGCCGCAAGTAAACTTAGGCTTAATGCTCCCGACTCAAAGCCCATAACGGTAATTCGTTCGGGGTCGCCGCCAAAAGCGGAAATATTTTCTTTAATCCAGCGAAGTGCCGCGATTTGGTCGAGTAAGCCGAGATTGAGCGCGTCGGGATAATCCGCGCCGCCTGGAATTTCGGAAAAATCAATGAAGCCGAAGATGCCCAAACGATAATTGAAGGTGACGCCAACGCTGTCCGGATAAATTTTTATAAAGTCGTCGCCGTGCAACAGCGGGTCGGCTGAGCCGCCGTATGTAAAATCGCCGTGATGAAAAAATACGATGACCGGCTTTTTCTGCTCCTTGCTTTTGCTCCCAATGCAAATATTCAGCGTCAAACAATCTTCGCTTTGTCTATGGAGCTTCAAGAATGAACCGTCGTAATCGACCTGAATCGCGGACGCGCCAAAATTTTTCGCCTCGAACACATCATTTGATTCTGGCAACGGTTCAGGAGCTTTCCAGCGAAGTTCGCTGACAGGGGGCTTGGCGTAGGGAATGCCGGAGAAAAAAATTGTATCCTTTGCTTTTTGCCCGACGAAAACGCCCGTTTTTGTTTTTACCGCACAACCCTCATCAAATGCGCCGTGAATTTGCTGATTCTGTCGATTCAGTTCATCAAGGTCGCTTTTTTTCAGTTGCCCGTCAAAAACAAAGCCGTCGCTCCCGTCGCCGTAACGTTCGCGGATTTTTTTGATACGATACCAGCGAAGTGCCATATTGAATGCAAATCCCAAAATCGCCGGAACGACCAGATACGCATAACCTTCCAGCGCGTAATCGTTAACGGATATTTCTTTCCATGACAAAAAGGCGTATTGAATCGCAATACAAAAGAGGATATACGCCGAAAAAAGCAAAATCCTGTTAGTCGTACTGCTTTGCACTGTTTTGCTGAAAACAACGGTTTTCGCAATTTTGTCCAGCGCGACACCGACAATTAGACAGATTAAACCGCTTTGCCATTCCGCGTAGCCAAGCATTGTCGGAATTTTAAAGCCCAATCCATAGCCAATTCCCGAAATGCCAGCAACTATAAAATCGTCAATCGTAAGTAATTTCCTCATTCTTCACCTCAATTTCATTGTTCCAGATCAAGTTCGGCGTACAACTGACTGATTTGCTCTTCCGTGTAATGTATTTTTTCATAGGTGTCCGAAAAAATAACTTTGATACTTGCCAAACGCCCCGCAAGACGCTGTTCTTTCCGAAGCTCGCGTCCCGTAATGAACAGATATTCAAACATTCTGTCACCGAAAAACCAAAAGAATACAATAAAAATTTCGCGCGGTACTTCGTCAAGAGAAACTGTCAACCACAAAAGTAATCCGCTAATGATTACCCCGATGAGCATAAAAATAAACATTTTGAATTCTTGATCCTGTTCCTTTTCGACAAGACCGAGCCTGTAAAAAAAATCATCACGAATAATTTCCTTGATAATTTTTTTCTCGTCTGCCGATAAGCAATCCCCAATGATATTCAAAACGAGAGGACATTCATCGGGAATTGGTCCGGCGGCGTCTTGGAGAAAATCTACAAAGTCCGGATTCAAACTTTCTTGGTCCTTTGCGCTGTATGTGTTGATTATGTCGTTGTAATTGGAAATACAACAATGTACCGTTGCAATTCCGTTCTCAATATAATCACGTTTTATGCGCGAATCTATCCGGCTTCTTTTTCGCTCAAATAATCGAATAAAATTGCGTTTCTTCATATTGCTCCTCATTTCGCCGCAAGTGAAAGGCAGAGAGCCTCAACTCCCTGCCCGCAACTTGCTTACGGCTTAAAGCATGTAATATTTTGTAAGTGAGTATGTTCTGTCCCAATCGACGATTTTTCTGGCGGATTCTTTTTCGGGGTGAATGTCGAATTCGTCTAAAACCATAACTTGCTTGTTCTCGGTGTCGTAGAGCGGCCAATTTTTTTCCTTGCCGTCGGGGGAAATGTTCGCGCTAAGTGACGGATTGCCGGTCTTGGCGAACTGAATCCACATTTTGCGCATGGTCTTGCAGAAGGTCGCGTCGAATTCTCTGCCCGTGTCGCCGCTCATATCCGAATGATTGAAAACAACCGCAAGTTCTATCGCGTGTCCGCATTTCATAATCGGCAACGAGGATTCGGGCGTGAAGTAATAGGCGTAAGATTTGCCGCCGCCCTTAGTCAGACTCTCCGCCAATTTGATAACCGGCCCATTAAACCAAATCTGACTAAACAGACGGCTGTCGCGTTCCCAATCTTCGCATTCCATGTCGTTCCAGAAACTTTCGGCAAGTTTTTTCTCCGCGTCGGTGAATTGGGCAAATTTTTTCGCCTTGCGGTCAGCCGCCCACGTATTCCAACCTTCCAAACCGAAACTGTACACGAAGAAATTCATTTCGTCTTTGTTGCAACCGATAAGAAAATCAATGTCCTTCGCCGCGCCGTTTGCATAAGCCTCGAAAGTATCCAACGGCAAATATTTTCCGTCACGTTCAGGAAATTGGCGCATGAAGAGTACTGATGATGCTTCAAAAACTTTTTGAGCGTCGACCTTGAGCAAATCGGCGACGGTCTTGCAACCAAGCACTCCCAACAATTCATTCGTGCAAGCGATACATTGTTCCGAAGACCTCGTTTGATTGGGCGCGCCGCTTTGAGCAATGACGCGTTTAAAATATTTTTGCGAGCCTTTGATTAACGGCAACAGGGTACAACTTCCCGCGCCTGCCGATTCGCCGAAGATTGTCACATTGTCAGGGTCGCCGCCGAAATTGGTAATGTTCTCGTGAACCCATTTCAAAGCCGCAATTTGGTCGAGCAAGCCTAAATTCTGCGCGTCGGGATAGTCTTTGCCGTCCGACAGGTGCGACAGGTGTAAAAATCCGAAGACGCCGAGCCTGTACGCGATTGTAACGACGATAACATCAGGATTTTCTTTAACGAAATTGTGACAATCGAACATCGGGTCGACCGTTCCGCCCGCTTCAAATGCTCCGCCGTGAATCCACACCATAACGGGTTTTGGTTGCGCAGGCGTATCGTCCGCCTTCCATACGTTCAGATACAAACAATTTTCATCTTGATAGAAAAGGGAGCCAATCTCGAAGTCTTCGTTCCCGTAGGCACTTTTCGCGTTGTGATACGCCTCATAAACGCCGTCATCGGGAATAACATCCACCGGAGCTTTCCAGCGCAAATTTCCGACGGGTTGTTTGCCGACAAACGGAATGCCCCTGTAAGCAATGATATTTTCCGTCTTCTTGCCGACAAAGGTGCCGTTTACGCATTTGACCGCCAGCGACTTGTCAAAATTGCCGTCGGTAATCTTGTGATTTTCGCCGTATTGCGCTCTCAGTAGTGCTTTTACGTCCATAATACCTCATACTCCATAAACTTTTTTGCCTTCAAAGTAAGTCGCCGCAGGTTTTGCAGTATGAATTTCTGTAACCGGACAAGTCAAAATATCTTTTGTCACAAGCAGGAAGTCGGCATATTTGCCGGTTTTGATACTGCCGCGTTCGTTTTCAAGGAACATTTGCTTTGCGACGTTGATTGTAAGGGCTGTGATAGCCTGTTCGCGAGTAATCAGCTCTTCAGGCCACCAAGCTTTTCCGATTTCCATGTAACATTGCCCGGTAACTGCAATTTCAATAATGCCGAACGGGTCGTCGGGACTGCCGCTCAATGCGGGGAAATCCGAGTGCGAAGTCACATTAACGCCGTTATCGAAGAACGATTTCATAGGATAACTTTTGTCGCCCATGCCTTCGGGAACCATTTCGGGCAAAACTTTTTGAACTTCGTCGTCTTGATGATGCCAAAGCATTCCTTCGGTCACGTAAATATTATGGTCCGCCATTCGCTTATAATCCGGCTGAAAAACTTGGTGAACATGCACAAGAGTGTTGCGAAGTTCATTTTTTCCGCCGTTGACATATGCATTGACGGCACGATTGACCGCTTTGTTGCCCATCGTGTGAATATGCATGCTCAAGCCTTTTTCGTTAGATTTTCGCGTGATGTAGGTGACTTCATCTTCCGACCAGTTAGCGATTCCTTGCTTGCCGCCGGGATACAGCGGTTCAACAAATCCGGTGCCGCTCTCAACAGTTCCGTCCATGAAAAGTTTAACCCAGTTGGTTTTCACGTGCTCGGAAGAATATTTTTGAACGTCAAGTGCTTTTTCCAAGTTTTTATCAATATCCATCCAACTTTCAAGCTCATAACTCAAGCCCAAGACGAAATGCAGGTCTCCAGCCTTATCTCTTTGTTGCGCGGCTTTAAAATAGCTTTCGTTGAAGAAATAATTGCCCCAGCCGTCAATGTACATCGTGTAGCCTTCCGATAACAGATGATTTTCAATGTCGAGCAGAGTTTTTTCGGCTAAATTGACGGAAAAGAGGTTGTCATTATCCAAGAAAGAGCGCGTGTAAGTGCCTGCCTGTTCCTTAAGAAAACCGGTCGGGGTGCCGTCGTCGCCCATGACGATTTCGCCGCCGCGAATGTCGTTGCCTTTTTTGAGAACAGTGCCGTCCGCCGCCATAATGCCCGCTTTGACAAGCGCAAGAGTGTTCGTCAAGCCTTTGTGACCTTCCTCGTCGGCAAAGTACATGGGAATATCGCTACAAATTTTATCCAAATCTTGACGAGTAGGCATATTTTTTTCAAAGAGCAGGACTTCCCAGCCGAAACCGAAAATAGCCGTTGCGCCGGTTTCCTTTGCCTTTTTAACCGTAGCGGGCACCGTTTCCGCCAAAAATTTTTCCGGAGTGATTTCTCTGTCAATCGCCATTCCAACTTTCGGAATGCCGTGACCGATTGAATAATGCGCGTGACCATTGCCGCAAGTGGGCATTACAAGCCCTTTGCCGCTGTAATCGATAATTTCAGTTTTGCCCTTGTCGATAAAGGCTTCGACGCCTTTTTTGTCGCCGACATAAATAAATTTGCCGTCCTTAACCGCGAACGCCTCGACAATTTCGTTATTGCCTTCGGAAGTAAAAATTTTTCCGTAAACAACAAGGTCTGCTAAGCTTTTTTCCATAATTTAATCATCCTGTTATATTTTGCGGGTGTAAACCCATTCGCCGCCAATCATTGTGCGCAAAACTTTCGCGTCGGTGATTTTTTCAGGCTCGCAAGCTGTTATATCCGAATCAAGAACGACAATATCAGCTTTTTTGCCGACGGTTATGCTTCCTAGCATGTTTTCGCATTTAAATTGGTACGCGCCGTTCAAAGTCGCCGCTTTAATCATCTGCTCGACCGTAACGCGCTCCGACGGATACAACAAAGTCTCCGGTTCGCCTGGAATCTGACGCAGAACCGCAAATTGAATGCTCTCAAGCGGATTTGGAATCTGTGTGACGGGATAATCGCTCGCTTGAGTGACGACAACGCCCTTGTCAAAGAAACTTTTCAGCGGGTATTGCTTTGCAGCGCGTTCCTCGCCGACAAATGAGGCAGTCATAGTATAGGTTGCGTCCTCTTTCAAGAACCAATAGGGATTTGCCACTGCCACAACGCCTAATTTCGCCATGCGCTCAATGTCAGACGGCTTCACAATCTGCAAATGAGTTAGTGCGGCGCGATTTTCGGGTTTTGTATGCGCTTTTTCCATTGCATTCAACGCAAAATTGATTGCGCCGTCGCCGATTGTGTGAATGTGCATGAGAATATCCATTTCGTTGGATTTTTTTATTGTGGCGCTCAAAGTTTCCAAGTCAAAGCGCAACATTCCGCGATAACCGTCGTTGCTGTCGCTGTATGGCTCGATAAGATACGCCGTCCTGCTTTCGATAACGCCGTCAAGCAAAATTTTTATATTATCCACAGCGAAACGGTCGCCTTTGAACTTTTCACGGCACTTTATCGCATTTTCCACGTCCGCGAGCGGATTTTTATCGACAAACACTTGATAACCGCCGTGCACGCGAAGTTTCAATTTATTTTCGGCGTCAAGCTGATGATAAGCTTCCATTACGTTTTCCGAGCCGTAATCATAGTTCACCATAGGGTCGAAAGTCGCAGTTATGCCGAGTTCAAGGAATAATTTTTGATAGGCCAAAAGAGCTTTCTTGTATTCCTCAACCGTGAAGTGATAAAGTGGATATATAATGAAAAAGTGGACACAAAAAAAGACGTATATTAGTGGACACCCCGCCGCGTCGATTAACACTTTCGGCGAGGCTTACGAGATTATTCAGGCTGTCGACATGGATAACGTCGGCATAACGCTTGACTGTTTCCATTTCCACGGCATGGACTCGAAAATCAGCGACTTAGCACAAGCTGACGGCAAGAAAATTTTCATAGTGCACCTTAACGACACGGAAGATTTTCCGATTGGCGCATTGCTCGACGAAGATAGACTTTGGCCGGGCACCGGTTGCATTAACCTTGACGAAATTTTCCAGACGCTCAAGAAAATCGGCTGGGCGCAGGACGTTGTTTCGCTGGAACTTTTCCGCCCCGAATATTATCGCATGAACCCCAACGACGTTTACAGAATCGGCAAAGAGCACGCCGACGCCGTTATCAAAAGGAATTTCGGTTAATTGAAGTCAGGAGGCAAAATTATGCTTAACGTAGGAGTAATTGGTTGCGGCGGTATGGGTCGCGACCACATCAAAAGAATCACCGAACGCACTCAGGGCGCACAGGTCGTCGCGGTTGCCGATATGGTCGAAGCTCTGGCGCAAAAAGGTCAAGCCATCGCCGGCGAAGGTTGCAAAATTTACAGCGACGGCAAAGACTTAATTAATGATCCCAACGTCGAGGCGATTTTCATCGTTAGCCCCGGCTTTGCACATAAAGAAAGCTTGCTCGAAGCCATTAAGGCCGGCAAGCGTATCTTCTGCGAGAAACCGCTTTGCACCACTGCGGCGGATTGTTTGGAAGTTATCGACGCCGAAATTAAATCCGGCAAACATTTGATTCAGCTCGGTTTCATGCGCCGCTACGACAAAGGTTATCGCCAAGTTAAAGCAGCTATTCAATCGGGCGAATATGGCGAACCGCTCATGGTTCATTGCACGCATAGAAATCCCGTCGTGCCCGACAGCTACACCACTCGCATGGCAGTAGATGATACCGCAATTCACGAGATTGACGTTATTCACTGGCTCGTTAACGACGATTTTGTCAGCGCACAAGTTCTTTTCCCGCGCAAGACCAAATACGCCGCAGACCACCTCTACGACCCGCAAATTATGTTACTGCGCACGAAGAACGGCATTTGCGTCGACGACGAAGTTTTTGTCAACTGCAAATTTGGCTACGACATTAACTGCGAAGTTGTCTGCGAAGACGGCGCGATTAAAATGCCGCAACCTTTGTATCCGAGCTATCGCAAAGGCGCGCAGGTCGCCACGACCATTGACACTGATTGCTTTGTCCGCTTCCACGACGCTTATGACGAGGAAGTTCAAGACTGGGTTAATGAGGCTGCCAAAGGCGTAGTCAGCGGTCCAAATGCTTGGGACGGCTACCTTGCCGCGATAACTGCCGATGCTCTCGTCAAAGCTCAAGAGACCGGCGAAGTCGTTCCCATCACAATGAAAGATCGTCCCGACTTCTACAAATGATTCGCAACCAAAGACCCTAATCCAACAAATATTTAAAATCGGCTCGCCTTGTAAGTGAGCCGCTCTTTTTTTACCGGCTCCACAACAGGTCGGCTTAAATCCCATGATTGAAAACTTATTGAATAGCTCCAAAAAACGAATTGATTCAATTTGCGAAGTCTCTTAGAATAAGCATGATTGGAAAAAGGGAGGCATTTAGCATGATGAGTTTCGGCAAGCCTGGCAAAGAAAACGGCGTTTTTCTGTGGGCGAAGACGTACGAGGACGGCAAAGAAATTTTCAAGCGTGCGATTGAACTGGGTATTAACTACTTCGACACGGCAAACGTCTATCAAATGGGCACGAGCGAGGAAATCACCGGTCGCTACATCAAGGACTTTGGGCTTGACCGCGATGAAATTGTCGTGGCGACGAAGGTCAACTTTGAAATGCGTCCCGGTCGTCCGAACGGCGGCGGTACTTCCCGCAAAAACGTCATGGCGGAGATTGACTAAAGAACCCGCCAAAAATTTCTTTCGGCGTGAAATATCTTCCGCTCATGCGCGAGGGCAAGCAGCTTTACAGGAAGTATTACGCATTTTGGCGCGCCGATACCCTCAAGAATTATATCGAGGAGTTCGCTCAAATTTTACGTCCGCTTTTTCCCGAAGAACAAAAGGAGGTCATCTCATGAAGGAAGTTGTAGTATTGGTCGGCACTGGTTCAATCGGTCAAGCAATCGCTCGCAGAGTCGGCGCGGGCAAACACGTCGTGCTTGGCGATTTGAAAATTGAGGCGGCACAGGTGGCGGCAAAAATTTTTGAAGGCGCAGGATTTGAGACTTCGGCAATCGCCGTTGACATTTCAAACCGCGAATCAATTTTGAAACTTGCCCTTCACGCTCAAAAATTCGGCGCGGTGAAAAATTTAATTTGCGCGGCGGGAGTAAGTCCCTCTCAAGCACCAGTCGAAAAAATTTTGCAAGTCGACTTGTACGGCACAGCGGTTTTGCTTGAAGAATTCGGCAAAATAATTGCACAAGGCGGTTCGGGCGTAATAATTTCTTCGCAAAGCGGGCACAGACTAGGAGCCTTGACGGAGGAACAAAATTTTCAGTTGGCAACAACGCCGACCGAAGAACTTTTGAACTTGCCGTTCCTCAAGGCGATAACCGACACTCTCAAGGCTTACCAATATTCCAAGCGGTGCAATGTTTTGCGCGTAGCCGGTCAAGCGACGTCGTGGGGTAAACGCGGCGCGACGATTAACTCAATCAGTCCGGGCATAATCATTACGCCACTTGCTGCCGACGAACTCAAAGGACCTCGTGGCGAAGGTTATCGCAAAATGTTGGAGGCGTCGCCCGCAAAAAGAGCCGGTACCCCCGATGAAGTCGGCGACCTTGCAGAATTTTTAATGAGCAGTCGCGGACGATTTATCAGCGGCGCAGATTTCCTAATCGACGGCGGTACTACCGCTTCTTATTGGTTCGGCGATTTGCAATATCTCAAGCGAACTCATTAAGCTTTCAAAGCTTTTGCAAGCTCACTTTGCGCTTGCGGGTAAAATCTTTTTGTGGCTCGGCGACGTACTGTTCTTTATCATTTGTTAAGCAAAAAATTTTTCCGTGCGAATCAAAAAGCCGAGAGCGTTTAAGCTCCCGACTTCTTTTTTTGCTTAGAAAATGATTTTAGAAGAGACCAGAACATTTAGCGACAAAGTAAGCTAACGCGCCGCCGCAAAGAGGACCAGCAATCGGTACCCAAGCATAGCCCCAATCGGAGCCGCCTTTGCCAGCAATGGGCAGAATGAAATGAGCAATGCGCGGACCCAAGTCACGAGCCGGATTCATAGCGTAGCCGGTGGGGCCACCGAGCGATAAGCCCAGAGCGATAATCAAAATGCCGACCATGTAAGGACCATAGCCCGGAACGAGTTGACCGACCGGTTCGCCGAAAATCATCCAGATAACGAACATAAGGAAGAATGTCGCGATAGTTTCGCAGATGAAGTTCGCGCCGGGACTGCGGATAGCGGGACCCGTTGCAAAGACGCCGAGTTTAGCGGCAGGGTCTTCAGTTTTCTCCCAGTGCGGCAGGTATGCAAGCCAGACGATAGCCGCGCCTAAAATCGCGCCGACAAGTTGCGCGGCGGAAGTCGCTAAGAATTGCGCGGGCGTGTAAATGCCGACCATAGTTTTGGCGAGCGTGACGGCGGGATTCAAATCGCCTTGAGGAGCACCGAGCGTCGTAGCGGTGAAGACGCCCAATGTAACTGCGAATCCCCAGCCGAGAGCTATGCAGACCCAGCCGCCGCCTTGTCCTTTCGAGTTCGTTAAAGTCATGTTCGCGCAAACGCCGCAACCAAAGACAATCAGAACCATTGTTCCCATAAATTCGCCAAATAAATTATCCATGAATAATTCCTCCTTGTTAAGGGAAAAGGGAGATGGGAAAAGGGAAAAGTCTTATCCCTACTTCTCCCTTCTCCCATTTCCCTTACCCCTTAATCTTCAGCCAGCCAATTCATAGCGTGCTTGACCGCCTTGCGCCAACCTTTATAAAACGCGTCGGCTTCATAGCGTTTCATTTCGGGTTCAAAGCGCGTTTCGAGTTGCCACGCCGATTTAAGTTCTTCCTTATCCTTCCAAACGCCAACCGCTAACCCCGCAAGGTACGCCGCGCCAAGTGCCGTCGTCTCGACAATCTGCGGACGGTCAACCGGTACGCCCAGCAAGTCAGCTTGAAATTGCATTAACAAATTATTCGCGGAAGCTCCGCCGTCGACCTTGAGCGCGGAAAGTTTATTGCCGCTGTCGGCCTCCATAGCCTCTAAAACGTCGCGCGTTTGATAGGCAAGCGAATCGAGCGTTGCGCGGACAATATGAGCCTTCGTCGTGCCGCGAGTAAGCCCGATAATCATTCCGCGAGCATTCATATCCCAATACGGCGCACCCAATCCGACAAATGCCGGCACAAAGTAAACGCCGCCCGTATCCTTGACTTTCTTAGCAACCCATTCGGAATCGGGAGCACTGTCGACCATGCGGACGCCGTCGCGCAACCATTGAATCGCCGAACCCGCTACGAAAATCGAACCTTCAAGCGCGTATTCGACTTTGCCGTCGAGACCCCAAGCAATCGTCGTGACAAGCCCATTTTTAGATTTGTGAATCTCGGTGCCGGTGTTCATGAGCATGAAGCAGCCCGTGCCATAAGTATTTTTCGCGGTGCCTGGCTCGAAACAATTTTGTCCAAACAATGCCGACTGTTGGTCACCGGCCGCGCCCGCTACAGGAATCGCCGCTCCCAAAATCAGCGGAGAAGTTTCGCCGTAAACATAGGACGACGGCTTGACTTCGGGCAGAATCGCTTTGGGCACGTCGAGATATTTCAAAAGTTGTTCGTCCCATTCAAGCGTGTTGATGTTGTAAATCATCGTGCGCGAGGCGTTGGAATAGTCAGTGACGTGAACTTTGCCGGCAGTGAGTTTCCAAATAAGCCAGGTATCAATCGTGCCGAAAAGGAGTTCGCCCGCCTCAGCCTTTTCGCGAGCACCTTCGACATTATCGAGCAACCATTTAATTTTGGTGCCGGAAAAGTAAGCGTCGATTTCAAGTCCGGTCTTATCTTTGAATTCTTCAGCGTGTTGAGCTTTGAGAGCTTCAGCGATAGGCGCAGTTTGCCGCGATTGCCAAACGATAGCGTTATAAATCGGGCGACCGGTCTTCTTATCCCAAATGACGGTCGTTTCGCGCTGATTAGTAATGCCGATAGCCGCAATGTCGCTGGCGGCCAGTCCAGAATGTTCGAGAGCCTCTTTCATGACCGCAACCATAGTGCTGTAAATTTCGTCGGCGTCGTGTTCGACCCAACCGGGTTTAGGGAAATGCTGTGTGAATTCGCGTTGCGCCACGCCGATTATCTTAGAATTTTTGTCGAAGATAATAGCGCGATTGCTTGTGGTGCCGGCGTCGAGTGCCATTACATAATTTTTTGCCATACAAAAATCCCTCCGTTTAGTTGTTAGGTTGTTAGGTGGATAGGTGGTTAGGTGGTTAGTTTTTTACTATCGCCTCCTTAAGCATAAGCCAAAGCTAAAATCTCAATCGGGTGGCAGGGCTTAATGTCGGTGCCGTGATGAATCTGCATTCGACAAGTCCCGCAATCTGAAATGACTTTATCAAAATCCTTCTGCTTAACGCGCTCGAAAAGTTTCGCGCCAATCTTCATGGAGATTTCGTATTTATCTTTGCGAAAACCGTAATTGCCCGAAATGCCGCAACAACCCGCGTCCGCCGTCTGAACTTTAACGCCAGCTTCTTCCAAAATATCAACGGCGGGAAGTCCGATAGCTTGCGACTTCAAATGACATGGCACGTGATATAAACACTTTTGATTAAGTGGCTTTAAATTTTCATTGAACTCGCCGCGCTCCTGCAATATTTCTAAGAATTCAAACGCGTCGTAAACATTCTGCGCGGCCTCGTGAAATTTATCTTCGCCAAAAAGTTCGTGATACTCTTCCTTGAGCATGAGCGAACAACTTGTGCAAGGCGTCACGACAGGAATCCCTTTCTTTTTCCAATCGAGAATTCTCGCGACGTTGTTATCAGCATGTTGCCGAGCCTCGTCCAAATAGCCCGTCACGACTAGCGGCGACCCACAACAATTAAAGCCCTTATCAATCAAAACTTCGTAGCCGTTGGCGTTCATGACTTTTATAAAAGCCTCGCCGACTTGCGGTTCATTGTCGTTTACAAAACAGCCCGTGAACATTACAATTTTTTTGCCGGTCGCAGTCTGCTTGATGTGATTGAATTTATCTTTAAAAGCTGTCGTAGCGTAGGCGGGCATATTGCGTTCGCCGGCGAGTCCGAGCTTGTTGAAAATGCCCAGAGCTTTGCCGAAACTCATTCCGACATTCGAGAAGGTCGCGCCGAAAGGAATTTTGCGAATCAAATTGGCCATGCGCTCGCCGTGAGCTATCATATCTTCAACTTGCGTGTGCGGGTGAGTTTTGTAATAATCTGCGCGGCGGAGCATGTTGAGAGTCGAGACGGCCACGCCCGAAGGACAAGCCCTATCGCAACTCTTGCAGTTGGAGCAGAATTCTAAACTGGTTTCGATGTCCTCTTGCGAAAAGTGCATACGACCATGCGCGGGGCCGACGAGCTTTGGGCCGCGATAGTCTTTGATAGCCGCCATAACGGGACAATTCGCCATGCAACTCGTGCACGACAGGCAACGGTCGCCGGTGAAAATTGCTTTGGTGTCGCTCATAAAATCGCCCCCTTGTAAGCCGATGCAATCGCTATGCCGCCCATTGAACGTTCGAAAATTTTATCGACGCCGCCGAGATTCGCGCCGACCACGTGCAGATTTTCGTAGAGAACTGCACCGTTCTCATCAATCGGATTCAAGTTAGCGTCGGTCAAAATGCCCGTCATGGAAAAACCTTGCGGCTTATCGCTGAAAAGTTGCACGTTGCTCCAATTATCCGCGCCCGTCGGGAAGAAGACCGGCAAATCAAAAATCGGCTCGCGTGGGTTGTCGAAGTCGCGCATAACAATTCCGCCGCTATAAAAGCCGCCCGTCGCTAAAATTACTTTCCGCGCAGGGAAAATTTTTTCGCGAACGGCATTTTCAACAACGACACCCTGAACCGTTTTGCCGTCGACGACGCCGCGAATAACTTTGGAGTTCTCGAAAATCTTGACGCCCGATTTCTGCAGATATTTTACAAAGGCGCGTTGAAGTTTGATACCGGGCGGCGATGGCGGCAAGCAAGTCGTCTCGATAAGTTCTGCGCGGAGTTGCGATTTGATTGCGGCGCGTAATGAATTTCCTTCCAAGCCCAAAATCGGCGGAATGATAATCACGTCGTCATCGCTTGCAGGTAAAGTCTTCAAGGCGTCGGCTAAAATTTCTTCCGTCAAAATTTGCGCGGCGTCCATGCAAGTAATGTCGCGCCCGCCTAAAAGTTCAACGTCGAGCTTAGCGACTTCAAAAGTTTTATCGGGGAAATATTTTTTGAGATTGTCAGCGAGCATCGCGGCGTAAAAATCCTTCAAGCCCGTAATGTTCACGACAAAAATTTTCTTCTTATCGGCAAGGCGCGAGGCGTCCATACTTTCGGGCACCAGCGCGGAATATTTCAAAGTTCCAACCGCCGTCACAATCGGGATTTGCGCACTAAGTCTGCCGTTATAGGGGAGGTCGGCTTGGGCGGCAATGTCGCAGAAAAATTTAGCCGCCGTGTCGCAATTCTTTAAACCGATTTTCTGATAGGGGTGATGCGCGGGAAGATTTTCAAACGAGCCAAAGTCAATCGCGCCGCTCGCCAATGGCAACGAGCCCGACCCGTAAGTCAGCACAGCAACTTTTTGCCCGCGATTTGCCGCGACCGCCGCCGCCATAAATCCCGCAAGCCCGCCGCCAATAACGATAACGTCAGAAGTTTTCATTGCGCCTCACCCCCTGAAGTTTCATTACGCATTACGCATTGCGCATTTCGCATTGCCATTGACAGTTCGTAAATTGAGCGTGTCATTTCGGTTTCACGGAGCGTCCTGCCCAAAAGCACCGGTCTAATTCCTTTCCAACGCCCTTGCAAAAATTCTTTCATGCGGGTTAGTGAATCTTTCGCGGTCGACTCGACGCCCATATCAGCGAAGACTGCCGCCGCCCTCAAAGCGCAGAAGTTGCCTTGACAAGTACCCATGCCAATACGAGTTCTGCGTCTAACGTCGTTGACAATAAAGCTTGTGTCGTCTTTGCAAATTTCCTCGACCTCTGCGCGGGTAACATTTTCACATTCGCAAACCAATTCGCGGCTTTCGGGGTCAGCTTCCAGACGCTCAACAACTTTTTTGAACCGGTCAACACCTAAACGAGTTGCCGCAAGGTTGACGCCATAAGACGGGAAAAATTTTCTAGCGCGGTCAATATCGGCTTGCAGAACTTCTTCGACAAGTGGTTCCTCAGCAGTTCGGCAAGGCGTGTTGTTGCCGAGCTTGGCGCAGATTTGATTGCACATTTTCTCCGCCATAAGTCTGTACGTCGTGAACTTGCCGCCGACAATCGTAAACAAGCCCTTTAAACCGTCCTGCTCATGGTCGACGATTGCAAAACCTCTCGACGCGCTACGACCAACTGCGCCTCCCGGCGGAATGTAAAGCGGTCTGGAACCCGCGAAGGTGCGCAAAATCCTAAAGTCGCGCAAGTCCTCAAAAGTTTGCTCACCGATTTTCAAAAGGCTCTCGACCTCTTCGCGACTAGTGCTCGTGTCTTCGGGATTCGGGACGCTCACTGACGACGTGCCGAGAATTGTAATCGAGCCGTGTGGAACAAAAATATCGCCGTCGGAAGACTTATGCAACCGATTGACGACGTGATTGACGATGCGCTGATTGAACGCAATCAAAGTTCCTTTGTCGGGCTGAACGCCGATTTCAACGCCGGCGAGTTTTCCGACAAAACCTGCCCAACCGCCCGACGCATTGACCGCAATATCGCAAGCAATTTCGTAAGTCTCGCCGGTGAATTGGTCGCGAACTTTGACGCCGCGCAATTCGCCATTGACGGTATCAAAGCCGATAACCTCTGTGTAAGTCTTAACCTGCCCGCCGTAACGTTTCGACGAATCGACGAGTTGCCACGCCATACGGAAACCGTCAACTGCCGCATCGGGCACAAGGTACGCGCTTTTAACGTGCTTGCGAGAAAGTCGCGGCTCCAATCTGAAAGCTTCCTCAAGAGTTATGGGAGTTGCCTCGATTCCGCTATCCGCGCAGCCTTTGACCCAAAGTTCCTCGTAAGCAGGGTCGTCAATGTCGAGCCGCGTGAACATACCGCCGCAAGGTTCAACGCACGACTTGCCGATTTTGCGCATGATTTGATTTTCGATAATGCATTCCCGCGCCGCCTCCTGGTCTTTGACGGCATAACGTCCGCCGCTGTGCAGGAGTCCGTGATAGCGCGAGCTTGCACCGTTGACCAAGTCATTTTTCTCGACCAGCAGAGCCTTGACGCCGCGCATAGATAAATCGCGCAGGATTCCAAGCCCAGTAGCTCCGCCGCCGATTACAACGACCGTTGCCTTTTCCATACTGCTCACCCTCGTTAAATTTCTCCTGAAATTTTTATGTAAGATTCTATCGCACATTTGAACTTTGGTCAACCATTTTGGGAAAAATTTTCTGACAATAAAAAATCCCCTGCGCTTTGCAAGGGAAAATTTTTTCATTTAAGGAAACGTCTGCAAATAAGCTCGCCGATACACCAACCAGCTATCGCCGCGACAAGTCCGCGCCAACCGTCGCACCAAATGCACCACGTCACGACCGGAACGAAAATTATCGTCTTGACTTTGAGATTCGTGTTATGTCGGAAGAAATTTATAATGCGCGGCTTGTATTCCTTCCAATTATAGATAAGACCGCCAATGCACCAGCCGATTATCGCCGCGAGTACGCCCAGCCAGCCGCTATACCAATAATTAACTAAGATGAGTAACGAGAAAAATAAAATCATAAAGCGCGTCCTGCCGAGTCGTCGTAAAAATTTTTTCATGATGTGCTCCTCTCTAGCCGAATAAGAAAGCGCGGGGGGGAACCTCGCGCCTGATTTTTTGCTGATTACAAATTACTTTTTCTGACGTTCGCAAACTTGATTGCCGACGGTGCAACTAGTCTTGCAGGCCGATTGGCATGAGGCTTGGCACTCGCCGCAACCGCCCTTTTTGAGCGTGGCTTGGAGAGTCGGTTTGTTGATTGTCTTGATGTGTTTCATATAAAATTCCTCCTCAAGAACTAATCCCTAGTTCCTAGTTCCTAGTTCCTAGTCCCTAAATTTATCTTGTGCGGTCGACGATAAAATCTGCAACTTGCTCAAGGGCTCGCGCGACCGAAGGTTTTAGCGTCAGCGGCAAATTCACTCGCGCCGATTCGATATGCGCTTCCGCTCGCGTCCTGCAGTAGTCAACCGCATCCGTAGCTTGAATAATTTTTATCGCGGCGTCAACGTCCTGTCCGCTCGTGACGATTTCCCTAAGCTTTGCCGCCTCGTTGCTGACTTCCAAAGCTCGAAGAACCGGAAGAGTTATCACGCCGCTTTTGAGGTCGCCGCCGCGAGGTTTGCCCGTAATTTTCTCGTCGCCGAAAAAGTCTAACAAGTCATCGATAATCTGGAAGGCAAGTCCTAAGCTCGAACCGTAAGCCGTGAGGTTTTCGACTTCGCGCCTGTCCATATCGGAAACAATCGCGCCGAGCTTGCAACACGTCGACAAAAAAATTGCCGTCTTGAGATTTATCCGCGTGTAGTACTCGCTAAGGGTCGGCACCTCGTAAAGCGAGCGGTCTTGCATAATTTCGCCGACGCAGAGATTTTTAACGAGCTTAGACAAAGTGGTTGAGACTTCCGCGCCGTAATCATTTTCCGCGACGAGTTGGAAGGCTTTAGCGAAAAGATAATCGCCGACTAAAACCGCAATTTGCGCGCCGTATTTGGAATTGGTTGTTTCGACGCCGCGCCGCTTTTTTGACGTGTCAATAATATCGTCGTGAACAAGGCTTGCCGTATGAATCAATTCCAAAGTCACAGCAAGCGGCATAGATTTTTCGGGCGGGAAATTACTTTTGGAATTGGCGCACAGCAGGAAAAGCATCGGGCGCAATCTCTTTCCGCCTTTGAACAGAGGCTCGCAAGCCTGAAATATGAACGGGTCTTCGCCGATTGCCTGTCTTATTTGCTCTTCCAATGTCAGCAAATTTTTTGCCGCTACGTCGTTCAATGCCGCTACGAAATTCAATCATCTCACCCGCTCCAAAAAATTTTCCGTCATTCTATCACAGCATAAAGACAAAATCAATTAGTAATGTGGAATCAAAAAAGCCCCGACCAAAGTCGAGGCAAAATTTCTATGTAAGAGCAAATTTTAATACTGGAATTTCTGCAGAGAGTTCTGGAGGTCTTGAGCGAGGCGAGCAAGTTCATCAGCCGCAGAGGAAATTTCTTCAGCAGATGCCGATTGCTGTTGAGCCGCCGCAGAAACACTTTCCATTTCTTTTGAAACGCCAATGCCTTTGTCCAAAATCTTCTCGGAACGGTCGCGGATAACGTAGGTAAGTTTTTCGACTTCCTTGAGTTCGTTGACCATGTTCTTTGCTTCCTTTTCGACGTTCTGGGAAGCAGTGCTGATGCTGTCGAAGGTGGAGCGCAGTCTTTCGACCGATTGAGTACCTGTACGGACAGCGGCGTTACCTTTTTGCATGGAGTCGACCGCGTCAGTTGTATCGGATTGAATGTCGCCAATTAGCGTGCCAATCTTCTGCGCGGCCTCTTGCGATTCTTCGGCGAGCTTGCGGACTTCTTCGGAAACGACCGCGAATCCGCGACCATGTTCACCAGCGCGAGCCGCCTCAATAGCCGCGTTCAATGCAAGCAAGTTAGTTTGTTCAGCAATGCCGCTGATAGCCTCGACAATTTGCCCGATTTCTTGCGAGCGTTTGCCGAGCTTGTCGACAGTCAAAGCCGAATCATTAACGATTTTCTCAACGCTGATAATCTGATTAACTGCAGTCTCGACAGCTTCAGTACCGGCAGTCGCCTCGTTGTTAGCGTCGGCAACGTGCGCGGAAACTTTATCAGCGGTCTTGGTCAAGTGGTCGATAGAATTGAGCGCGTTGTTGATAGCGTCCATAGCGTCATTAACGTAGGTTTGCTGCTCGACGACTGCGCCCGCCGAATTGGTAACGGATTGCGCGACCTGCTCGGAAGCCTGCGCGGATTGATGAGCACTAGCAGTAAGCTCTTGAGAGGACGCCGCGAATTGGCTTGAAGAGTCGCTGGTCTGGTGAATCAATTTGCTGATAGCCTGGCGCATTTCGCGAACAGCAAGAGCCATAGCTCCGAACTCGTCGCCGCGGTCAGCGTCAAGCAAATCGGTGCGGCGGAAGTCGCCATCTTTGAGCAGGTGCAGAGCTTGAACCATATTGCTAAGCGGATTGGTAACAGCTTTGGTGATTGAAACGCTCATAAGAATCAAGATAACGAAAGTGCCGCCGAGCGCGATAAACAAATTGCGAACGGAAGCCGCAATGCCTTCGTTACTGGCTTCGATTGTCTTGTCGGAATCTTCATAGGCCTTTTGTTGAATGACTAAGATAGCATCGCCGCAAGAAACTGCATAGGGCATAACTTCATTTTGATAGAATTCAAGCGAAGCATTTCTATGCGCGGCAATAGCTGAGGTGTCGCCCACAGGAGATTTCATTTGGAACATTTTATCCGCGCCGGTTTTGAATTTAGTCCATTCACGTTCGGCCGCGTCGACCTGCGCACGAGCTTGCGGGTCGTCCTTAACAATTTCTTCGTAGAGTTTCAAGGACTCTTCCAACTCTTTAACGCCGCCGTTGTACTTATCGAGGCGGGATTGATAAAGTGCAGGGTCGACCGTCAAAGGAGCCAAGACCGCTTGAACTTGAGCATAGCGGACGGCGTGACGGCAACGACCAATTTCAAAAATGCCTTTTAAGTAGGTCTGACTGATTTTGTCCAAATCGCTTTGAGCCGTCATTACAGCGAAATATCCGACAAGCCCGATGACAATCATACCAATTAGCGCGATAACGTTCAGCAATAATAGTTTGTAGGCAACGCGCATGTTGTTCAACCAAGACATAAAAACTATTCCGTTACTGAGAACTTATAAAAAGCGATAAGCTTTTAAGTCCCATTCCTGCTTCTTAGAGTCCGCTTTCGCCTTCGCTACTCACGTTTGCTGTAACTCTCCACAGGCGTGAATTCCCCGCTAACGAACGGGTACATATTGCAAGTGTCGTGTTGGTGACTACCTTGCAATACCAGCAACTTTTGTCCTTTCGTAATATTCAGCAAAAAGTCTGTCTGTCCAATGCACATTCCATCATCGCTTGGTTCTCGCTAGGTTTGTGCGGGGTTACAGGTGCCGGTCCCGGCTCGTGCTACATTTGGTAGTCTCAGCTTCGGCAGTTACGTCCCTCGTCGCACCACCTTATAACTTTATAAGGCTTTTATTTTTTATTTAATCGTTTTCCGCCCCCTCCCGAAAGCGTTCCTTTCCGCGTTATTTTTTAAACAAATCGATTGTAATTTAACGTAAAAGGAATGTCAAATATTTGTGTCGCTTTGTCAACAAAAATTGGCGACATAATCAATCCGTGCTATGATAGCATAAATGGCGGCACTAAGTCTAGGATTTTAAAAAATTTCCTTTTATTGGATTGTCAATCAAGCTTTGTCACATATGTATTGTAATTCTACGCGGCTTTGGTACGGAAAAAACTTGAAAACGGCAACAATAAGTGATAAACTATCGCTGGTTTTATTTCTGAATTATTTTTTGGAGGTAGTTTATTTTGGCAAAGACTTATTACGACCAAGATGTCAACTGGGAAATTCTTAATGGTAAGACCGTCGCGATTATCGGTTACGGCTCGCAAGGACACGCACACGCGCTTAACCTTAAAGAAAGCGGCGTTAATGTCGTTGTCGGTTTGTATGAGGGCTCGAAGTCCAAAGCTGTCGCTGAAAAAGCCGGCTTGAAAGTTCTCAACGTCGCCGACGCAGTTAAAATCGCTGATATTACGATGGTGCTTATCCCTGACGAGAAACAGGCCGACGTTTACAAAAACGAAATCGCGCCCAATCTCAAGAGCGGCTCCGCATTGGCATTTGCGCACGGCTTCAACATTCACTTTAAACAAATCGTTCCGGCAGCTGATATTGATGTTTTCATGGTTGCTCCCAAAGGTCCGGGTCATTTGGTACGCAGAATTTTTGTTGAGGGCGGCGGCGTCCCCGATGTCTTCGCGGTTGAGCAGGACGCTTCGGGTCATTGCTTCGACATTGCCCTTGCTTATGCTCGCGGTATCGGCGGCACCCGCGCAGGCGTCCTTCAAACCACGTTCAAGGAAGAGACCGAGACAGACCTTTTCGGCGAACAGTGCGTCCTTTGCGGCGGCGTCACTCATTTGATTCAAAACGGCTTTGAAGTTTTGGTCGCGGCAGGTTATCAGCCCGAAATCGCTTACTTCGAGACCTTCCACGAGATGAAACTTATCGTCGACCTTATGTACGAGGGCGGCATGGCGAAAATGCGCAAGTCCATTAGCGACACCGCCGAATATGGCGACTACACGACCGGTCCGAAAATCATTACGCCGGAAGTCCGCAAGGCTATGGAAAAGGCATTGGCGGAGATTCAAGACGGTAGCTTTGCTCGCAACTGGCTCGTCGAAAACAGAGCGGCGGGTCGCGCCAATTTCCTTGCACAACGCAGAATCCACGCCGAACATCAAATCGAAGTCGTCGGCAAAAAACTGCGCGGCATGATGAGCTGGCTTAAAGACGGCTCTGACCTCTCGAAAGACTAATTTTATTACGGTAAATACTTTGGGAGTCGGGAGTAAAATTTTTTGCTCTCGGCTCTTTGCTGTTATATCGGGAGAAATTTTTTTATGAGCGATGATAACTTATTTTATCGGCGAATGAATATGGCGGATACCTTTTTAAAGCTACCGCCCGAATTTATGGCAGATATTGATTTGGCGGAGTGGTATCCCGATTTTTGGAAACTGGTCGGCTTGCATTATCACAAGACAAAATTTTCTGCGGAGGAAAAAGATATTTGTCAGCGAATTCTCGACGTGGCAAGCAGTGAAAAAAATCAAATCCGCCGACAATATTTCGCGCTGATATTTCTTTTGTTCGGCAAGTTTCAAGAGTTCTCCAAGCTTGTCAATCAAAGCTTTTGGTCGGCTCAGCTGAAAAAAGATTTCGCGGCGTTCGTAAAATGGGATTCGATTATAAATAGCTCTCTGACTTCGGAGGCGCGGAAAATTATTTTGTACAATAAGGAAATTTCGGCATTGTTGCAAGAAAAATATTCCGCGCTGATAAAAAAACATTCGCAAGCCGTCATAAACAAAAAATCTTGTCCGCAGGTTTCGGATTATAAAATTTATTATTGCTGGCTGCAGGGCGAAAAAAATTTGCCGCCGATTGTCCGTTGCTGTTATAATTCTCTCAAGCAAAACGCCGGACGTTATAAAATCGTTTTCATTGACGGACGAAATTTTTCAAACTACGTCGACATTGCGCCGCACATTTGGGATAAGTTCCGAGCTGGCAAAATTTCTCCCGCGCACTTCTCTGACATCTTGCGCGTAAATCTTTTGGAACGTTACGGCGGCTTGTGGCTCGACTCGACAATTTTAGTCACGGTGTCTTTGGAGAATCACAGAAATTTTTGGCAGTTGCCGTATTTCACGCAGAAATTTTTGCACGCGGTCGATTATCCTAACGCCTACAACAAAATGCTTAACTGGTGCGTTTCCTATGCTCGTTGGGCGACCTTTATTCAGGGCACGGCGATTATTCATAATCCGCTGTTCGCCTTCGAGAAAGATTTTTATAACGAGTACTGGCGCGACTTCGACAGCGTGATTGATTATAACCTTATGGATTTTATGATGAATATCGCTTACGAAAATATTCCAAGCGTGAAGAAAATTTTTGACGACGTACCGATTAACAACGTCGAAGTCTGGACTTTGCTAAATCATCTGACCGATAATTACTCGGAATTCCCTTTCGACAAAATTTTAGGCGATACTTTTCTGCACAAATTGAATTGGAGAGACAATCCCGAAATGACGCCGAAAAGCTCGGTTATCAGAGAAATTTTGAGGCGTTACGCATAAAAATTTTAGGAGAGTGATACGAATGGCAATGACAATGAGCGAAAAAATTCTCGCCCGTCACGCAGGGCTTGAGAGCGTCGAGGCGGGACAACTAGTCATCTGCGACTTGGATTTAGTAATGGCAAACGACGTGACGGGGCCGCCGTCAATCAAGGAGTTTGAAAAAATTGGGCGACCTGTTTTCAATCCGGAAAAAATTGCGCTGATTCCAGACCACTTCCAACCCGCAAAGGACATCAAAAGCGCAGACTTGGCTAAGATTATGCGCGACTTCGCCCGCAAAAATAAAATCGTGCACTACTACGAACAAGGGCGCGTCGGCATTGAACATGTCATCTTGCCGGAATTCGGAATCGTCGCGCCTGGCATGTTGATAATCGGCGCGGACAGTCACACTTGCACTTATGGCGCAGTCAATGCTTTTTCGACGGGCGTCGGCACAACAGATTTAGCCGTCGGGCTTGCGACCGGCAAGGCGTGGTTCAAAGTCCCCGAAACGATTAACGTCCACTTGACCGGCAAGAAGCCTAAGAACATTTGCGGCAAAGATGTTATCTTGACGCTAATTGGGAAAATCGGTGTGGACGGCGCACTTTACAAAGCGTTGGAGTTCACGGGCGAGGGCGTCGCGGAACTTTCTATGACTGACCGCTTGACGATTTCAAACATGGCGATTGAGGCGGGTGCAAAGGCGGGCGTCTTCCCGTTCGACGAGGTCACCCAACTTTATGTCTCGCGCCGCGTCAAAAAATTATTCGAGCCCGTCACGCCAGATAGCGACGCTAAATACTGCGCGACCGTCGAAATAAATCTTAGCGAGCTTAAACCGGTCGTCGCCCTGCCGCATTTGCCCGAAAATGTCAAGACCGTCGAGGAGCTCGGCGAAATCAAAATCAATCAAGTTGTTATCGGCTCGTGTACAAATGGCCGCCTTGAGGATTTGGGAATTGCGGCGGGGATTCTGCGCGGGAAAAAAGTTCATCCCGATGTTCGTTGCATAATCATTCCGGGCAGTCAGGAAATTTACAAAGAGGCGATGCATTGCCATTGGATTGACATTTTCATCGACGCGGGCTGCGTAGTGAGTTGTCCGACTTGCGGGCCGTGCTTGGGAGGTTACATGGGCATTTTGAGCGCGGGCGAACGTTGCGTCTCGACGACCAACAGGAATTTCCGCGGGCGCATGGGTCACGTCGACAGCGAAGTTTATTTGGCAAGTCCATTTGTCGCGGCGGCGTCCGCTATCACTGGGAAAATTTCTACTCCGGAAGAAGTTATTGATAATGCGTAATGCGTAATGAAATGAGGAATTGGAAATGGAAATAGAAGGCAAAGTTTGGCGTTACGGCGACAACATCGACACCGACGTTATAATCCCCGCGCGCTATCTCAACACGTTCGACCCGACCGAGTTGGCTAAACATTGCATGGTTGATATTGACGAAACTTTTGCCGCGAATGTCAAGGCAGGCGACATTATGGTTGGCGGGAAAAATTTCGGTTGCGGTTCGAGCCGCGAACATGCTCCGGTTGCAATCAAAGCGTCGGGGATTCCGGTCGTAATCGCGGCGAGTTTCGCGAGAATTTTTTATCGCAACGGAATCAATATTGGCTTACCGCTCCTTGAGATTGGCGACGACGTAGAAAAGATTCACGCCGACGACGTTTTGAAAATCGACACGTCGACCGGCACTATTGAGAATTTGACGACGGGCGATATTTTCCACGCGCACCCGCTGCCAGGTTTTGTTCAGGAAATCGCCAACGCCGGCGGGCTCATAAATTATATCAAGACTAAGTAGGAGGTTTAAGCAATGATAAAAGTTTTAGTGAACGGCGCGCTCGGCAGAATGGGTCGCACAGTCGTAGCAGCAGTCAAAGCCGATGCTGATTTGGAATTGGTCGGAATGGTCGACGCTTTTGCGGGCGAAGTCGACGGCATGAAGGTCGAAACGAATCTTGATGCCGCGTTGAAAAAATTTTCGCCAGAAGTTATGGTTGACTTCACGCGCCCCGATGTCGTTTTCCAAAATGTGCTGACCGCGTTGGCAAATAAAGTTTCGCCGGTCGTGGGCACGACGGGTTTGAGCGACGACGCTAAGGAAAAAATTCGCGAGGCCGCAGAAAAAAATCAGACGCCCGCATTTATCGCGCCGAATTTTGCATTGGGAGCGGTGCTCATGATGTTGACCGCGCAGAAAATTGCAAAGTACATGCCCGACGTTGAGATAATCGAACTGCACCACGATAAAAAATTAGACGCGCCGTCCGGTACCGCCGAGCTGACTGCCAAAATGATTGCTGAAGTTCGCCCGTCTCACAAGCAAGGGCACCCCGAAGAAGTCGAAAACCTTCCGCACGTTCGCGGCGCAGATTTCGACGGCATAAAAATTCACAGCGTCAGATTGCCTGGTTACGTCGCTCATCAGGAAGTTATTTTTGGCGGGCTAGGTCAGACTTTGACGATTCGTCACGACTCGACGGGCAGAGATTCTTTTATGCCTGGCGTGGTGTTGGCTTGCAAAAAAGTTCGCAACCTGCGCGGCTTGACGATTGGTCTTGATAAACTCTTGGACTAAGGAGCGGGTGTCATGAAAAAATTTTTGGCGATAATCATCTTTTCCCTTATCCTTTGTCCCTTGTCCCTTTCATGTGGCAGTTCTGCAGAGAAAACTCCGCCCGCGCCCGAAAAATCTTCCGAGCAATGCGCAATGCCCGCCGATAAAATTTTGGTCGCCTACTTCTCCTGCACCGGCAATACCAAAAACGCCGCTATGGAAGTCGCCGAGCTTCTCAACGCGGAAACTTTTGAAATTGTGCCGACTCAACCCTACACGACCGCCGATTTGGATTACAACGTCGAGGACTGCCGCGCCAATCTTGAACAAAAAGATTCAGCCGCTCGACCCGCCATTAAAAACAAAATTGAGAATTTCGCGCAGTATAAAACGATTGTGATAGCTTATCCGATTTGGTGGGGAGCCGAGCCACGCATTATTGACACGTTCATTGAGAGCTACGACTTCGCGGGCAAAGTTATTGTTCCCGTATGCACTTCGGGCGGCAGCGAGATTGAAGCTAGCGTGATAAATTTGCGCGACATGTGCAAAGGTGCCGACGTTAGAGACGGCAAGCGGCTCGGAATTATTTCAAAGGACGAAGTTAAAGCCTGGCTTGATTCCCTTAAACTATGAGAAATTTTTTGGTCGACGTAATTTTAATTGTGTTGTTCGTAGCGGAGTTGAGTTTTCATCATCTGCCGAAAGTTTTGCACGAAATTTTAGGCTTGGCGATGTTTGCGCTGATAATTTTCCACGTCGCGATAAATTTCCGGCGGGGCATATCGCTCGCAAAAAAAATCACCCCGCGAAAATTTTTCTTCTTGGAAGTGGACGTGGCTTTATTATTGATAGCGGCGTTAATCTTCGTGACGGGCGTCTGCATGTCGAATCATCTTTTCCCGAACGTCGCAAGCTCGGCATTGCGCCACAGTATGACGCTTCATCAATTACACGTCTCCGCGCCCTACGCCATGATGATTTTAATCGGAATGCATTTGGGCTTTCATTGGCGCGAGTTCTGGCAGAGATTCTTAAACTTATTCGGGCTGACGGAATTTTATCAGCGGCGCAAGGAATTTTTCTACACAGCGGCGGCAATCTTATCGCTAATCGGCGTTGCGGGATTTTTTCTGAATCGGCTAGCGGCGCGGCTCACGATGAAACACATTTTCTCGACGCCCGCGACTGATTTACCCGCCGCAATTTTTATGTTGCTGATAGTTGGGGGCATAGCGTTTTTCGCAGTGGTCAATGTTTTCCTCGACCGAAAATTTTTGACAAAGGAGCGTAATTGAGTGGAAGCAAAAATCATACAGGGAATGCTTTTGGGCTTAGCGACGGCTGATGCGTTGGGAGTGCCGGTCGAATTTGAATCGCGCATGACTTTGAGAAGCGAGCCCGTTATAAATATGCGCAGTGGCGGCTCGTGGGGACAAGAGGCCGGCACTTGGTCGGACGATACGAGCTTGACGATTGCGGCTATGGAAAGTATTTCGCGGCGCAAGGTGATTGACTATCGCGACGTTATGGAAAATTTTTTGAAGTGGTACGAGCGCGACGCCTTCACCGCGACGGGCGAACGCTTCGACATTGGCAACACGACCCGCGCGGCTATCGTCCGATTTTCTAGGAAACTTTTGCCGCCGGTCAAATGCGGTGCGACCGAAGAAAATTCCAATGGAAACGGCTCCTTGATGAGGATTTTGCCCGCGACGTTTTATCTTTACGCGACGGGCGGTGGGCAACTCAATGCCGACGCGCTCAAAATTATTCACGAGTTCTCCGCGCTGACTCACGGGCATATTGTCAGTCAAATGGCTTGCGGGATTTATTCGCTGATTGCCGCGCAGATTCTCAACAGGAAAAATTTATCTGAAGCTTTCGCGCTTGGCATGGTCGACGCGCAAAAATTTTACGGCAACGACGATACATTTAAAAAGTTCTCGCGGCTGTGCGACGAAAATTTTGCCGCGCTCCCCGAAGAAAAAATTTTAAGTTCAGGCTACGTCCTCGACACTTTAGAGGCGGCTCTGTGGTGTCTACTCAATACTGACAATTATAAATCGCTCGCGCTAAAGGCCGTAAATTTGGGCGGCGATACTGATACGGTTGGCGCGGTGGCGGGTGGACTTGCTGGAATTTACTACGGCGCGGAATCAATCCCGACTGAATGGCTCGCGACTTTGAAGCGGCGCGATTACCTCGAAAAAATTGCTGAAGACTTCGCCGCCGTCCTATAAAAAAATTTTAGCCCCGACAAATGCCGAGGCTTTTTTATTTATTTATGAATCTGTTATCGGTTTTGGTCGGAGCAACAGGATTTGAACCTGCGACCCCCTCGTCCCAAGCGAGGTGCGCTACCGGCCTGCGCTATGCCCCGACGCCGAAAATTTTACACAATCGCCGCCGCCATGTCAAGGAGCGATTTATTCATAAGGGTCAAGGTAACGTCTAGGTCGCTTTGAAAATCTTTAATGGCGCGGACGGCAACTTTAAGCGCGTCGCTAGGAGGATAGCCGTAAATGCCGCTTGAAATGAGCGGGAAGGCGATACTTTTCAAATTATTTTCGGCGGCAAGTTTCAAGCTGTTTATGTAGCAGTTGCGCAGGAGATTTTCTTCGCCGAACTGCCCGCCCTGATAAATTGGTCCTGCCGTATGGATAATAAATTTCGCGGGCAAATTGAAGCCGGGCGTTATGACGGCCTCGCCCGTTTGAATCGGCGCAAGTTTATTGCAAGCCGCTTGAAGTTCGCGATAACCTGCCGCACGGAAGATTGCGCCGCACACGCCGCCGCCCGCTAAAAGTTGAGTGTTCGCCGCGTTGACTATCGCATCGACTTTCAAAGTCGTGATGTCCGCGTTCAAAAATTTAAGCGTCATAAAAATCCTTCCTATCATTCCTAACTCCTAATTCCTAATTGCTTTTTCAACGCTTGACCGGTGTAGGAATTTTCGACGCAAGCGACTTCTTCAGGCGTGCCGCATGCGACAATTTCTCCGCCCTTATCGCCGCCGTCGGGTCCCAAGTCGATAATGTAATCGGCGCACTTTATCACGTCGAGATTGTGTTCAATGATAATGACGGTATCGCCGCGCCCGACAAGTCGCTGAATCACTTCAATTAATTTTTTCACGTCGTCGAAGTGCAAACCGGTCGTCGGCTCGTCCATAATATAAATATTCGCCGCCCTGCCCAAAGGTCGCGCCAATTCGTAGGCAAGTTTGACGCGTTGAGCCTCGCCGCCGCTAAAAGTATTCGCGCTCTGTCCGAGTTCGATATAACCTAAGCCGACATCGTGCAGGACTTGCAACATGCGCTTAATCGCCGGCACGTTCTCGAAAAATTCCAAAGCCTCGTCGACCGGCATGTTCAACACGTCGGAAATATTTTTGCCCTTGTATTTGACTTCCAAAGTCTCGGCGTTAAAGCGCGTCCCCTTGCACACGTCGCAAGTAACGTAGACATCGGGCAGGAAATTCATCGGGATTTTCAAAACGCCATTACCGCCGCAACTTTCGCAACGCCCGCCCTTGACATTGAAACTGAATCGCCCCGCCTTGTAGCCGCGCATTTTCGCGCCGGTTGTCTCGGCGAAAAGTTTCCGGATATGGTCGGCGACGCCCGTATAAGTCGCAATGTTTGAACGCGGCGTCCTGCCAATCGGATCCTGGTCAATCATCGTGACTTTATCAATCGCCAACTCCGCCAAGTTGCCGTTGCTCTTGAGATTTTTGAAGCAAGGGTAAATGACTTCCTCGACGAGCGTAGACTTGCCCGAACCCGATACGCCCGTTATCACCGTCAAAATTTCGGTGTGAATCTTGACGGACGGGATTTTCAAATTGTTGACGGGCGGGCAGATAATTTCTATCGTGTGCCAAGCTTCCCTACGAGTTTCGGGCACGGGGATAATTTTTCTGCCGCTCAAGTAGTCGCCGGTCAGAGAATTTTTTTCGGAGGCGATTTCGTCAGCAGTGCCTTGCGCGATGACTTCGCCGCCCTCCTTACCTGCGCCGCGTCCCATGTCGACAATTTCATCAGCGGCGCGGATAGTTTCTTCGTCGTGCTCGACAACGATTAGCGTATTGCCCAAGTCGCGTAGATTTTTCAAGGTCGCCAAAAGTTTTTGATTATCGTGCTGGTGAAGTCCGATTGAGGGTTCGTCGAGGACGTAGAGGACGCCGGTAAGAGCCGAGCCGATTTGCGTTGCCAATCTGATTCTTTGAGACTCGCCGCCAGAAAGCGTCGCGGATTTCCTCGACAAACTCAAATAATCCAAACCGACGTCGCATAAAAATTTAAGCCGCGCATTGATTTCCTTGAGAACCTGCGCGGAAATTTTTTTATCAGTGTCATCGAGTTCGAGCGCGGCGAAAAATTCTTTGCAAGCGTCGACCGACATATCAACGACCTGCGCGATATTTTTTTCGCCAACCGTCACGCTCAAAGCTTCGGGATTTAATCTGTGACCGTGACAGGCAGGACAAACGTCTTCGGGCAAATCGGTATTTTTGAACTCGTGGACGGCCAGCATCCATTCGTACATCGTCGACCAGTCGCGCACGTCGAAAACTTTGCCGAGCCCATTGCAAGTTTTGCAAGCACCCTTCGGACTGTTGAATGAAAAAAGTTGCGGCGTAATATCAGGCAGACTTATCCCGCAATCGACGCAAGCATTTTTCTCGCTGAACGTCAAAGTTTTTTCGTCGGTCTCTACAAAGACAATCCCGTTGCCGAATCTCAACGCCGTCTCCAAAGAATCGGCTAGGCGCGACCTTATATCGCCGCGATTAACCAACCTGTCGACAATCAAATCAATGGAATGTTTTTTAGTTTTGGCGAGGGAAATTTCTTCGTCTAGCTCGCGAATTATTCCGTCGACCTTGACGCGCACAAAACCTGCCGCGCTAAGTTTCTCGAAAATATCTTTGTGAGTGCCTTTTTTCTGATTGACAATCGGCGCGAGCAGACTAAAGCGCGTACCTTCGGGCAAGCTCAAAATCTGCGCTAAGATTTGGTCGACGCTCTGACTTTGGACGGGCTTGCCGCATTTCGGACAATGAGGCTTCCCAATTCGCGCAAACAAAAGCCGCAAGTAGTCATAAATCTCTGTGACGGTGCCGACGGTCGAGCGCGGATTATTATTTGTCGTCTTCTGATTGATAGCTATTGCCGGACTCAAACCCTCAATCAATTCAACGTCGGGCTTATCTGGCAGTCCGAGAAATTGTCGGGCGTAACTCGACAGCGATTCCATATAACGGCGTTGCCCTTCGGCGTAAATGGTATCGAAGGCGAGCGAACTTTTACCGCTACCAGATACGCCCGTTATCACAACGAATTTATCGCGCGGAATCTCGACGCTGATATTTTTCAAATTGTGAACGCGTGCGCCGCGAATTTTTATCGAATCCAAAATTTCACCTCAGAAATGATAGTGTTTTTAATCCTACAACGCCTGCGCTTTGCTGTCAAGGAAGGCTAAGGTTGTTCCTTTTAAAGTCTTGACGGTTCGCGCTTTACCGAATAAAATGGTTTTATTATGGAAAGGAGCGATTATATGAATTTGAAAATCGGCGAAGAACTTAACGGTTTCCGCTTGAAAAATTCCTCCGAAGTCGCGGAGCTGGGCGCGAACACTTACGAATTTGAACACATAAAGACCGGCGCGAAACTTTTCTACGTCGCGGCAGATGACGACAACAAAGTTTTTTATATCGGATTCCGCACGCCGCCTAAAGATGATACGGGCGTCGCTCATATCGTTGAACACTCGGTTTTATGCGGCTCGAAAAAATATCCGCTCAAGGAGCCGTTCGTCGAACTCGTCAAGGGTTCGCTGAATACCTTTCTGAACGCGATGACTTATCCCGATAAAACCGTTTACCCCGTCGCGAGCCGTAACGCTAAAGATTTCCGCAACTTGCAGGACGTTTACCTTGACGCGGTTTTTAATCCGTCGATGCTCACTACGCCTGAAATTTTAATGCAAGAGGGCTGGCACTACGAAGTAATTAGGAATGCGCAATGCGTAATGCGTAATGAAAAGAAAGATGAAAGTAATAATTACGAATTACGCACTGCGAATTACGAATTGCAATACAGCGGCGTCGTCTATAACGAGATGAAAGGCGCGTTGTCTTCGCCCGACGACATTTTAACTCGCAACCTTCAACACGAAACTTTCCCGCAAAATTGCTACAGCTTTGAATCGGGCGGCGACCCCGAAGCCATTCCCAACCTTACGCAGGAAATGTTTATCGCCTTCCACCAAAAATTTTATCACCCGTCGAATAGTTTCATATATCTTTATGGCGACGTGGACATTGCCGAGCAGTTGGAATATCTCGACCGCGAATATCTTTCTGCCTTCGACAAAATCAAAGTTGATTCGGAAATTTCATTGCAACCGACCTTCGCCGAGATGAAGCGCGTTGATGAAGTTTATCCGGTTGGCGAGGAGGAATCCGACAGCGAAAAAACTTTCCTTGCAATAAATTTTGTTGTTGGCAACGTCGATGACACGCTGAACAATTTGGGCTTAGGGATTTTAAGTCACGCGCTGTTTAGCAGTCCTGCCGCGCCCGTCCGCAAAGCTCTGATTGATTCGGGCTTGGGCAAAGATGTTGACGTTAGCTTGGAAGACGATTTGCGCCAGCCGACTTTTACTATCACGCTCAACGGCTCTGAAAAAAATCGCGTCGATAAATTTTACGACCTCCTCAACGCTGAACTTCAAAAGCTCGTTGACAATGGCATTGATAAAACTTTGCTACAGGCGTCGATAAATTTAATGGAGTTCAGATTGCGCGAGGCTGACTTCGGACTTGCGCCAAAGGGTTTGATTTACGGCTTGCGGCTTTTCAAAACGTGGCTTTACGGCGGCGACCCCAATGCTTATCTGCGCTACGAAGACGACCTCGCAAAAATTAAGCGTGGGCTTGATGAAAATTATTTTGAAGGGCTGATTCAGAAATATTTCCTTGACAATCCGCACAAAGTTTTGATGACGCTCGCGCCCGATAAAAATTTCGCTAAGCAACGCGATGCCGCGCAAGCTCAAAAGCTCGCCGAGATTAAAGCGCAGTTGACCCCCGCGCAGATTCAAGACATTATCGACACGACGCAGAAATTAAAAATCCGCCAGCAAACGCCCGATTCACCCGAAGCCCTCAAGACAATTCCAATCCTCAAGCGCGAAGACCTCAAGAAGGAGCCCGAACATTTGCCGTTGCAATTCCGCGACATGAGCGGCACGCGAATTCTTTTCAGCAACATCGACACGCACGGGATAATTTACCTAACCTTCTACTTTGACGCGCTAAAAGTTCCGCAGGATAAACTTTGTCATGCCTACTTACTGACCGAACTTCTCGGCAACGTCGACACTAAAAAGCATTCCTATGAAGAACTTGCAATCCTTACAAACTTGAATATTGGCGGCTTTAGTACGAATCTCCGCGCAGATTCCGAAAAAGATTTGCCGAATTCCTTCGCGCCGCGCATGAAAGTTATCGTCAAGGCGTTAGGCTCCAAGCTCGAAGAGATGACCGACATTCTCGCCGAAATTTTCAACGACACAGTTTTTGATAACAAAAAACGCCTGCGCGAACTCGTCGAACAGGAACAGTTAACTTTTGAACTCAATCTTCAAAATATGGCATTGCAAATTGTTTCCGCGCAACTCGCCGCCTACCAGAACAAAGCCGGTGCTTATAATGCCGCCGCCCTCCTGCCCTATAACAAGTTCCTGAAAAATTTGCTCGCCGATTTCGATAATAATTTTGATGAGCTCGTCGCCGATTTAAAAGACGTGTTCAATCGCCTTGTCAATCGCAACGGCTTGATTATCAGCATCACCGCGCCCGAAGAACTTTATAAAAAATTCTCGCCGCACCTCTACAAACTTTTGAGGAGCTTGACTGTCGACGAATACCAGCGCGAAAATTATTCCTTCCCGTGCAAGCCAAAGAACGAAGGCATTTACAGTCAAAGCCGCGTGCAATACGTCGGCAAGGGCGCGAACTTTATCGAGCTCGGCTACAAATACACCGGCGCGATGAGTATTCTTGAAACGATTTTGCGCTACGAATATCTTTGGACGAAAATCCGCGTGCAGGGCGGCGCGTATGGAGCCTTTGCGCATTTTGCTCGCAACGGCAATTTAGTTTTCAGCTCGTACCGCGACCCGAACCTCGCCAAAACTTTGGAGACCTTCGACGGCACAGCCGATTTCCTGAAAAATTTCAACGTCTCTGACCGCGAAATGGATAAGTACATAATCGGCACGTTGAGCAAATCTGATAAGCCGTTGACGCCGTCGCTTAAAGGGCAAGTCGCCGCTGATTTATGCCTTAGGAATATCACTTACGCCGACCGCCAAAAATCTCGCAACGAAATTCTAACGGCGCAGCAGGAAGATATTTGCGCCTTATCGAAAATTATCGCCGACTGCATGAAGCAAAATTATCTTTGCGTCTTCGGCAACGAGGCAGTCATTAAGGAGAACGCTAAACTTTTCGGCGAAATCAAAGCGGCAACAGAGTAGGTGATTTTAATGAGCTACTTGATTAAAGATAATCGCATTGTCTTTGAAAATGGTCACGCTATAATGGCGGAAGAATCCGAACCCGAAAATTTCAGCATGGTTGACACTTTTATAAAAAACGGTATCAATCCCGAAATGAGTAGTAAAATTTTTCGCGAAACTCGCGACCTCGAACCGCAACGCCGTCAAGCTTTAATAAGTGCCGTAAATGTTTTGTCAGACAGCAGACCATTTGTCGACGCGGCGCAAAAAATGGCGGCTTACGATACGCTTTGCGAAAATTTATCTCAACTCAACACGATGCGCGGCGGCGTCAAAGGCTTCAAAGGTTTTGTCGGCGAACAAATGCAAGCCGCTAATGCTACCGCCGCCGGAAGAGCTACTCGCGTCGTCAACAACAACGGCCCCATTGATTTAATCTTCGACGGCAAGAACGGTCATAAATATCCGCAACAACTCAAAATCGGCTACAAGCCCGGACAAATTGATTTCGCCAAGTACAAGGGGCAAAAGGTTATCGTCGACAAAGGCAATCCTTATCTGCGCGAACTTCAAGCGGAAGGCGCGCGGCACGGCGTCAAAGTCATTGAAGGCACCGTCACTGAGGCGGAGGCTAAATGGTGGGCGGACGCCATGCAACTCGAAACAAAGATAACCGGCGGCAAAACTTCCGTCATTGTCCCTAAAGTGCAATGGGCGGCAAATAATCTTTCCGCAATGCACGAGGCGGGCAAGCAAGTCGGCAAGTCGGGCGCGTTATACGGCGCGGGCTTCAGCATAGGCAAAAATATCGTCGGTATGATGCGCGGCGATGTCAGCGCGGGCGAGGCAGTTGCCAATGTCGTCATTGATACGGCAGTTTCTGGTGGCGTCGGCTATGCTATGGGCGCGGTTGGTAGCGCGGTTGCTCGGACGGCAGTTGGAAGGGCGGCGGCATCTGCATTAGGCTCGGCGACAACGGCAATATCGGGTACAGCGGTCGGCGGAGCTGTGACGGGTGCTGTTGGTTCTGCGACGGCGGCTATAGGCGGGCTTGCTACAACGGCAACGGCTGGCGCAGTCGGGGCGGTTGGTACGGCGGGCGCGGCAGTTGGCGGAGCTTTAACGGCGGCGACAGCAGGTACCGCGATAGGCGGCGCAGTTGCTACGGGCGTCGCGGGTGCGACGGCGGCAGGTGCGGCAATCGGCGCGGCGGCAATAGCGGCGGCTCCCGTCGTAGCTGTCGGAGCTGTTATCGGTGGATTGTTCTCACTTTTCTTTGACGACTGATTCGGGGCGTTATTGATGAGCGAAGAATTTATCACAACTCTTTATGATATGCACGATATGGGCGCGCCTTTCGCCAAAACGCTCGTCGTTTACGGCTTTGGCTTCAGCGTCGGCAAATATTTCGTCAGAGTACTGCGCGGCATTATTCGATTCAGCGTGGCGATTGCCGATATTATTCGCGACACGATTATAATATTCATAGTCGGATATTTTATCGGGCTCACGGGCATTGGAGAAAAAATTTTTGGCTCCGGCGATTCGGCAACGATGGGAATTTTGCGGGCGATAGGCGGCGGCTCAACCGAATGGTTTTGGGACTCGATGAATATATTTATTGGGACGTTTCAAGCTATGGGGATAAATTTCGCCGCGCTACCGGATTTTGTCGCTACGATGTCAGCATTGCTAATCGGCGGGCTTATCGGCGTAATCTTTGGAATTTTATTTAGCTAATGGCTAAGCTTTTCATTAAGCATTGAATTGGAGGTTTTTAAATGAAGAAGTTACCATTTATCGGTTCGTGTGTCGCGATAGTCACGCCATTTGACGAGACGAGCATAAATTTCGCTGAACTCGGACGCATGATTGACAATCAGATTGAGAATCACACGGACGCGATTTGTATCACGGGCACGACCGGCGAAACTGCTACGCTCGATAACGAAGAGCATAAAGCCGCGATGAAATTTGCGGTTGAGCACGTCAAAGGGCGCGTGCCAGTCATCGCGGGCACCGGCTCCAACGATACCGCCTATGCCGTCGAGCTTTCTCAATACGCGGAGAAAATCGGCGTCGATGCCGTCCTTTTGGTCACGCCATATTACAACAAGTGCACGCAAAACGGACTCGTCGCGCACTATCTCAAAATCGTCGACAACATCAATATTCCCGCAATCCTCTACAATGTGCCTGGTCGGACGGGCGTCGACATTAAGCCCGAAACTTACGCGAAACTTTGCAAGCACCCGCGCATAGTTGCGACCAAAGAGGCTAACGGCGATTTGAGCTCGATTCTTAAGACGCGTAAACTTTGCGGCGATGACTTGGCGATTTACTCCGGCAACGACGACCAAATTATCCCGATTTTATCTTTGGGCGGCAGTGGCGTTATCTCTGTCCTGTCGAACGTCGCGCCCTATGATACCCACATGATTTGTCAAAATTATTTCGACGGCAAGGTTGACGAGGCGGCGCGTATGCAAATCGATTACTGCGACCTAATCGACGCGCTGTTTTGCGAAGTCAATCCGATTCCCGCCAAAACCGCTATGAGGCTTATGGGCTGGAACGTCGGCAAGTTGCGTATGCCGCTGAGCGAAATGGAACCCGCGCACCTCGAACAACTCAAAGCCGCGCTCAAAGCTCACAACCTCTTATAAGGAAAGGAGAATTGCTCATGAAAAAATTTCTAGTCGCGTTGGCTTTGCTGGCGACCTTCTTAACGTCGTCGGTAGCAATGGCGGCTTACGAGGAGGCTATAGAGGAGGACGCCGACCTTAGGACGATAAAGACAATGGCGGTCGGGATGCCCGATTACTTCAAAATGGAGGAGACCGAGCCGACTATAGAAGAGTTAACGAAAATGATTTACGCGACCGGCAGAGATTATTCTTCCCACGACATAATTTCCTATGAGGACGTAGCCGCCTCGATTCGCCGCGATACGGGCATTGACATTTACGGACTTGAGGCTTTGGACGCGGAAAGAATTTTCAACGCGAACATCGCCAAATACGCCGATACCTACATGATTACGACCGTCGCGAACAATTCCGGCAAGCCCTGGCTTTTCTTCTACGTCTACAACGCCGCCGACTCAAAACTTCTCTACACTTACAGCGTGCAATCGAATTCTATCGGCAAGAACGCTAAAGATTATCGCAAGGCCGCCGAAGGTTTTTACAAGCAATTCGACCAGACTTCCGAGAAAAATTTGAGCAAGGAAGATAAGAAGAACATGCAGGCTAAGCGCGAAGCTAAAGCGGCTAAGCGCAGAGTTAAAAAGGTTGAGTACAAGACCGGACAATCTAAAGCCGACTTGGTTAAGAAAAAGTAATCTAATTGCGCAAGAAAAATCCCTGCGGAAGAAATTCTGCAGGGATAATTTTTTATCAGAGGAGATTTACTTTTCGAGCTTGACTGGACTTTTAGCGGCGAAGGTGAAATTTGTACCGTCAAAACCGATTTCGACGGTGTCGCCCTCTTTGACCGCGCCCGAAATAATTTTCTTGCTTAGTTCGGTCTCGACCGTGTGAGTTAAAAGGCGTTTGAGCGGCCGCGCTCCGAAGTTTGCGTCGAAACCTTTGGTCGAGAGAGCTTCGACAGCTTCGGGCGTCCATGCGAGTTGAATATTGATTTGCTTTTCGAGACGCTCGCTTAAGTTCTTGAGCAAAATTTCCGCGATAGCTTTGACTTGCTCCTTAGCCAGCGACTTGAAGACGACAATATCATCAATGCGGTTTAAAAATTCGGGGCGGAAGTGACTTTTGAGCAATTCTTTGATAATGTTCTCGGCTTCGGCGAAATCTTTGTTAGTGATGAATCCGATTTTAGCGCGTTGAAGAATTTCCTGCGAACCGAGATTGCTCGTCATGATAATCACGGTGTTTTTGAAGTTCACGACGCGCCCTTTGCCGTCAGTCAACCTGCCGTCGTCGAGAATCTGCAACAGGACGTTAAAAATATCTCTGTGAGCCTTTTCGATTTCGTCGAGCAAAATGACGCTGTAGGGGCGGCGGCGGACGGCCTCAGTAAGTTGCCCGCCCTCATCGTAGCCGACATAACCAGGAGGCGCGCCGATTAACCTTGCGACTGTATGCTTTTCCATGTATTCGGACATATCGACGCGAATTATACTGCGCTCGTCATCGAAAAGGGCTTCGGCGAGAGTTTTAGCGAGTTCGGTTTTTCCTACGCCGGTCGGACCCAAGAAGATAAACGAGCCGATTGGGCGGTTAGGATCTTTGATACCTGCGCGGGCGCGGAGGATTGCCTCGCTGACGACCTTGACGGCCTCATCTTGACCGACAACGCGTTCATGCAAAGTATCTTCGAGGTGCAGAAGTTTTTCGCGCTCGCCAGTCAACATTTTAGCAAGCGGAATGCCCGTCCACCTGCTCACGACCTTTGCAATATCTTCCTCGCCGACTTCTTCCTTTAAAAGTTTGTCGTCCTTATTCTGCGCGGCGATTTCCTCTTCAAACTTCTTTAGATTATTCATGAGCTGCGGAAGTTTGCCGTATTTGAGCTCGGACGCCTTTTGGAGGTTGTAAGCGCGTTGAGCCTCCTCGATTTCGTTATTAACGGCGTCGATTTCCTTTTTGATAGCACGCACGCGCAGGATTGATTGCTTTTCGGCCTCCCACTTATCGCGCAGAACTTTTTCCTTAGCTTTGAGCTGTGAAATTTCTTCGGCGATAGATTTGAGCTTTTCTTTCGAGGCGTTATCGGATTCTTTCTTTAAAGCTTGCTCTTCGATTTCGAGTTGCATAATTTTGCGGCGGGTCTCGTCGATAGGCGCGGGCAACGACTCAATTTCGGTGCGGAGTTTAGCGGCGGCCTCGTCGACAAGGTCAATCGCCTTATCGGGCAAAAATCTATCGGAAATGTAGCGGTCGGAGAGAGTCGCCGCGCTGACTAATGCCGCGTCGCGAATTCTCACGCCGTGATGAACTTCGTAACGCTCCTTAATGCCGCGCAGGATTGTAATCGTATCCTCGACGCTGGGTTCGCCGACCATAACCGGTTGGAAACGGCGTTCAAGCGCGGTATCTTTTTCGATGTACTTGCGGTACTCGTTTAGGGTCGTCGCGCCTATGCAACGCAATTCGCCGCGAGCCAGCATCGGCTTTAAAATATTTCCGGCGTCCATAGCCCCTTCAGCCTTGCCCGCGCCTACCACCGTATGCACTTCGTCGATGAACAGCAAAATCTGCCCGTCGGATTTGGTAATCTCATTGAGCACGGACTTTAAACGCTCCTCAAATTCGCCGCGGAATTTCGCACCGGCAATCAGCGAGCCCATATCGAGCGCGTAAAGCGTTTTATTTTTGAGCGATTCTGGAACGTCGCCGGCAACGATTCTTCTTGCGAGCCCTTCGACGATTGCAGTTTTGCCTACGCCCGGTTCGCCGATTAAAACCGGATTATTTTTAGTTCTGCGGCTCAAAATCTCAATGGTGCGTCTGATTTCTTCGTCACGCCCGATTACAGGGTCGAGCTTACCTGCGCGAGCCATCTGCGTTAAATCGCGTCCGAACTTCGCTAGGCTTTGATAAGTTTCCTCAGGATTTTCGCTCGTGACGTTTTGCTTGCGATTCTTTTTGATTGCGTCATCGATTTTGCTTTTGGAAAGGTTAAATTCTTTGGCGATGTCTTGAAGTTCCTTTTTGCCGTCGGTGACCAGCGCAAGGAGCAAATGTTCAGTGCTGATAAATTCATCTCTCATTGACGCGGAATACTCACGCGCCTTGCCGATAACCCTTGCGAGGTCGACACCCATTGAAAGTCTTTCTTGACCTTTGACTTGCGGAATTTTATTGAGTTCCGCTTCGAGTTTGACTTTCAACATTGGCAAATCGGTTTGACATTCTTGGAAGATTGTTGCGAGCAAACCTTCAGGCTCTTTGGCGAGCGCGAGCATTAAATGCAACGAGTTGAACTCTTGATGATACTTCATTGCGGCGAGCTGTTGCGCTGCCTGCATTGCTTGTTGAGCTTTGGTTGTATATTTTTCTCCTGCCATGATTTATCACTCCTAAAAGGTTGAATTCTTTTCGACGCCGCCAATGATAAACGCAAATAATCAAAAAGTCAATACGTCAAAACAAAATTTTTTGCAGGAGATATTAAAACCTGACTTCGACGCCACGCCCTTGCAAATACTCTTTGACTTGGCGAATGGTATATTTGCCGTAGTGGAAGACCGACGCCGCTAAAACTGCGTCCGCCTTGCCGTCAACAAGCACGTCGTAAAAATGTTGAAGCTCGCCCGCGCCGCCCGACGCAATCACCGGAACATTAACCGCCTCGCTGACTGCGCGGGTCAATTCAATATCGTAGCCGTCCTTAGTGCCGTCGGCGTCCATGCTCGTTAGGAGAATTTCGCCCGCGCCGAGTTCAACGCCGCGCCTCACCCACTCAAGGCAATCAAGCCCAGTCGGAGTGCGCCCGCCGTTTACGTAAATTTCCCAACCGTTATCCGAGCGTTTCGCGTCGACCGCCAGCACTATGCATTGACTGCCGAATTTTTTTGCACCGTCCTCGATTAGCTGAGGATTTTTAACCGCCGCGCTATTGACGGAAATTTTATCCGCGCCCGCCGCCAACATGACGCGCATATCCTCGACAGTGCGAATGCCGCCACCCACCGTGAACGGAATAAAAACTTGCGCGGCGCAACTCTTAGCGACTTCGACCATAGTGCCGCGCCCCTCGTGCGATGCCGTGATGTCAAGAAAAACTAATTCGTCAGCGCGTTCCAAGTCGTAACGTTTTGCAAGCTCGACAGGGTCGCCGGCGTCGCGCAGTCCGACAAAATTTGTGCCCTTGACAACTCGACCGGCTTTAACGTCAAGGCAAGGAATTATCCTTTTAGTAAGCATTATTTTCAGCCTCATCAATCGCAACTTTTAAATCGAGCGCGCCGGTATAAATCGCCTTGCCGACAATCACGCCCGCAATCCCTGCCGCCTTCAAAGCGCGAATGTCATCAAGCGACTTGACGCCGCCCGAAGCGATAATTTTCGCGCCAGAACTTTTAGCAAGCTCGGCGAAAATTTCTGCGTTGACGCCGCTCAACATGCCGTCTTTGGAAATGTCGGTGTATATAATCGTTTTGACGCCCGCCGCGACAATTTTTTTAGAGAGTTCGTCAGCCTTGACCGCGCTTGATTTTTCCCAGCCGTGAACCGCTACGAATCCATTACGCGCATCAATACCGACGACAATTTTATCGCCGAACTTTTTAGCGGCGTCCTCGACCAGCGAAATATTTTCGACGGCGACGCTACCCAAAATCACGCGGCGAACTTCGAGCGATAAAATTTCCTCAACGTCATCGAGAGTCCGAATCCCGCCGCCGACCTCAATCGGAATGTTGACAGCGTCTAGGATTTTTTTAATAGCGGGGATATTTTGCGGCGAACCTTTCCTTGCACCGTCCAAGTCGACGACGTGTAAGAACTTCGCGCCCATAGATTGCCACTTTAGAGCGGTAGCTTGCGGGTCGTCGGAATAAACGGTTTCCTTGTCGAAGTCGCCTTGAATTAGTCGAACGCACTTGCCGCCGCGCAAATCTATCGCAGGAAAAATTATCATCTCGTAACCTCCTTAATTGGCAGTTCAATGAGTAAACACAAAATAGAGGACGCCCAGCGCGATTGCTACAACGCTACCCGCCATGATTTGGCTATGACGCGCCGTCGAACGCATTTCATTTTCCAACCTGTCCATGCGATTTTCCAGTTTGTCCATGCGAGCATTTATTTCCTTGCGTGTCTCGCGTATCTCGACGTTCAAATCACGCATACTATCCTTTAACTCGCGTAGCTGAAGAAAGATAAAATCGTCGCGTGTAAGTGGAATTGTCTTTTCCTTTGTCTGCTGTTGCATGTCAATCACCTCGCCGCCATTATATCATCAAATGCCGATTGCTTTTAGTCCCCAACTTCGCAAAATTTCAACGGCTTTATCGGCGAAGACCGGCAGAAGTTTTTGCATTGGCTCTGTTAGTTCGGTGCCGGCCTCCAAGCTGAAGGGTTGCGCGCCGATTAGTTCAACGTGTGGAATTTTTTTGCCGCTCAGCTCCAACATGGTCAGCACGTCTTGAATCCCGACTTCATGCGCCGAAATTTTTTGCGCGAAGTGATTTTTAATTTCGTCGCCGCGCAGGTGGAAAATTTGTCCGGACTCCGCACCGCCGTTTATCGAATCGATTATCAGCAGACGCCGCGTCCCCGTCACGAAATGTGTAAGTTCAACGCCGAGCGTCCCGCCGTCAATCAAGCTGACGTTATCGGGGAAGGCAAAATTTTTCTGAAGATACTCGACGACGCGCACGCCAAAGCCCTCGTCGCTCAAAATGATATTGCCGATTCCAAGCACCGTATTTTCTGCCGTGAATAAACTTTCCATTAACGCGCCACCTTTCCGAGCAGCCACGCGCACCATTCGTCGAGCCCTACGCCCGTCGTGCAACTCGTTTCAAAAATTTTTGTCGTTGGGTGGAGCGTCGTCAAATCTTCCCGCGCCGCTTGCAAGTCAAAGTTCGTGAACGGCAGCAAGTCAATTTTGTTGAGCAGCGTGACTGCCGACTCTTTGAAAATCAGCGGGTATTTTAGTGGTTTGTCGTCGCCCTCTGTTATCGAAAGCACGACCGCTTTAAAGTTTTCGCCAATGTCGAACTCGGCAGGGCAAACTAAATTGCCGACGTTCTCGACGATAAGCAAATCGATTTCGGCGAGATTGAGCGACGCGCACGCCTTTTGAATCATGGGTGCATCGAGATGACAGCCGCCCGCCGTGTTAATCTGAATCACTTCGACGCCCGCCCGCTCGATTCGTTCAGCATCTTTGGCGGTGAAAAGGTCGCCCTCAATCACCGCGATTTTAATTTTGTCAGCGAGCCGCGCCAAAGTTTTTTCAAGGAGCGTCGTTTTGCCAGAACCAGGCGAGCCCATTAAATTCATCACGACAACGCCGCGCTTCGAAAAAATTTTCCTGTTCTGCGCGGCAATCTCATCGTTCGCGCCCAAAATGTTCCGCATAAGTTTAATTTCCAAAATCAATCACTCGCAATCTACGAAATCAACCAGAAGTTCGCGCCCGCTCTCCAAAATCAAAATGCCGTCGCACTCCGGACAAAAGAAATTGTAATTGGCGAGCCGAAAACTTTTGCCGCACTTACTGCACGTCGCTTGAATCGGCACGCGCTTAATTTTCAATTCCGCATTGTCAGCCGGTGTATTTTTTTTGAGTACGTCAAAAGATAACGTCAAAGCCTCGACCTCAACGCCAGCCATCTCACCTAACGTCAAGCCGACCGCAAAAATTTTCGTAGCGCGGTTTTGTTCGGCCGCCTCAAGCGCAATCTCTAAAATATTTTCTGCAAGCGTCGCCTCGTGCATGGCTACGCCCCGAAAAATTCATTTTCCGCCGCAAGGCAAAGCATGTGATAAATCGGCAAGTGAAATTCCTGGATTGTGTGCGACGAATCCGCCGGTACGCAAATTGCAACGTCCGACAAATGGCGAAGTCTTCCGCCGCGCCGACCCGTCATCGCTACGACCGTTATCCCCATGATTTTTGCGACTTCCACGCCGAATAAAACGTTGTCCGAATTGCCCGAAGTCGAAATCGCTAGCAGAACGTCGCCGCGCCTGCCGAGTCCGAAAATTTGTTGCGCGAAAATTAAATTGGGCGATACGTCATTTGAAAAGGCGGTTATCAGCGACGTTTCGCCGACTAAACTCACTGCGGGCAATGCGCTTTGCAAATTCGCTTTGAAAAATTCCACGTCGGAAGGGAAAAGCTCTTGCGCTCGCTTGACGAACTCCGGATTGAATTCCTCGATTTTGCGCGGCAGGAGAAAGCCTTTCATCATCTCGCCGACTATGTGCATAGCATCGGCCGCACTCCCGCCATTGCCGCAAGTTATCAACTTCCCGCCGCCGCGAAAGCCATTGCAAATTTTCTCGACCGCCATAAACAAACTAGACCGACAAACTTCCAGCGCGGGATAGCGTTTAATTACTTCTTCGATTTTCTTAGCCGTTGTCTTTTTAATTTTAATCGCTCCTTTGTAAGGGGAAAGGGAAATGGGAAATGGGAAAAGTCTAAAACCTTATCCCTACCCTTTTCCCGTCTCCCGTTTCCAGGTAAGGGGAAAGGGAAATGGGAAAAGTTCAAAACCCTTATCCCTACCCTTTTCCCGCCTCCCGTTTCCAGGTAAGGGGAAAGGGAAATGGGAAATGGGAAAAGTCTAAAACCCTTTTCCCGTCTCCCTTATCCCATTTCCCTAAAAAAAGACTGCCGATTTTGACCGACAGTCGAAAGGATTTTTATCACGCTTGAAAGAATTTACTTGACATCAACGACAATGTCCGCCTGGTCATCGCTTTCAACGATAGTTGCGCCGTTGTCACTGAGAATCAGCGCGATTGTTGCGCAAACAGTTTTATCTTCGCCAACAATCATTGCCTTCTTGCCGCTGAGTGCCGACGGATTTTCTTCGATAATCTCAATCGAGTCGCCGATACGAATTTTCGGAATGGGTTTATCCTCGACGTGAATGGAGCCTTCGAGCAGGTCGTCCTTATCGTCGTTGAACTTTATGACGATGTGGCCGAGATTTTTGATATTATTATTGACTTCGCCGCCGACCTTGAGGATTTTGAATTCGGAATCGGCAATCTTGAGAACGTCGCCGGCTTTGATGTAGTCGGTGAGTTTATTGCCGCTGTGCAGAACGGAAAATTCGCGCAACTCCGGCAGAACCATAGAATCATCGAAGATAACGACCATTTTGGCAAGGCGACTAAATTTTTCAGCCTCGCCGCCTATGCCTACGACCTTCGTGCTATAATATTTTTTCGCCATTGAGAGCCCTCCCATATTCAAATGAAAACTTCAACGAATTTTTGTAAGAATTCTGCAAGCCGGCAATTTATCCTGCCGCGTTTTGAAAATATTTTAAGGGAAAAGGGGTAAGGGAAATGGGAAAAGTTTAAAATCTTCTCCCTACCCTTTTGAAAATATTTTAAGGGAAAAGGGGGTAAGGGAAATGGGAAAAGTTTAAAATCTTCTCCCTACCCTTTTCCCTTCTCCCATCTCCCTTTTCCCTTAACAGGAGGTTTTAATTTGATAGAACTTTTAGCACCGGCCGGAAATTTCGAGGCGTTAAGGGCGTCGGTCGAAGCGGGAGCCAATGCTGTTTATTTAGCGGGCGAAAAATTTGGGGCGCGAGCCTACGCTGAAAATTTTTCGGGCGACAACTTGATTCAAGCCGTAAAGTTTGCTCATCTGCGCGGCGTAGCGATTCATGTCACGGTAAACACGCTGATTGCCGACGAGGAGCTTGACGAGTTCGCCGAGTACATAAAATTTTTACGGCGGGCGAATGTCGACGCGCTTTTAGTTCAAGACTTGGGCGCGGCATCAATCGCTAAACAAATCGCGCCCGAAATCCCATTGCACGCCTCGACCCAAATGTCAATTCACAACTTGGAAGGCGTCAAAGCTCTGGCCGAGTTGGGATTTTCTCGCGTGGTTCTAAGTCGCGAGCTGACTTTGAACGAGATTAGGAAAATTTGTCGCGAGTCGCCGATTGAGACAGAAATTTTTATTCACGGCGCGTTATGCGTCTGCTGGTCGGGGCAATGCCTGATGAGTTCACTAATCGGCGGGCGCAGTGGCAATCGCGGACGTTGTGCGCAACCTTGCCGCTTACCTTACGAACTTGTTGACGAGCACGGCAAAAATCTTCTGAACGCGGGGAAATATCTTCTCAGCCCAAAGGATTTGAATACGCTGGAACTTTTGCCGCAACTCGTTGAGACGGGCGTAACCAGTTTGAAAATTGAAGGGCGCATGAAACGTCCGGAATATGTCGCGACGGTCGTCAAAGTTTATCGCGACGCTTTGGACAAAAAATTTTCTACGCCCGAAGATAGACGCAAACTCGCGCAAATTTTTAATCGCGACTTCACGACGGCTTATCTTGAAAAGAATCCGGGCAGAAATTTAATCAGCGACATGAAGCCGAATAATCGCGGCGTGTTGATTGGTCGAGTCGTCGAAGTCGGGCGCGATAAAATTGTTTTGAAGCTCGCCGAAAAAATTCACGTAGGCGACCAGATAGAGATTTGGATAAAAGTCGGCGGGCGCGTGACGTTCACTGTTGAGAATTTTGACTTGCGCGGCGACCTCTGCACGATTAAGACTCCGACTAAGGGCGTGCGCGTCCACGACAGAGCGTTTAAGATTTTCGACGCGGAATTGACTGCAGAGGCGCGGAAATTTTTCACCGGCGCACCCGTCCGCAAAATTCTTGTCGCGGCGGAAGTCAAAGCTAAAATCGGCGAGCCGCTGACTTTGACGCTGACCGATTCTGATTGCAACGTCGCGACCGCACAGACAAAATTTATTGCCGAACGCGCTTTGAATCGCCCGCTGACTTTGGAGACGCTCGAAAAGCAAATCGGGCGGCTTGGCAATTCGATTTTCGCGCTAGGAAAAATTTCTGCCGACCTCGACGAAAATTTAATGATTCCAATCAGCGAGCTAAACGACGTGCGCCGCCGCGTTGTTGAAGAGTTAGAAACCCTGCGCCTCAAAAAGTTCGACCGTGAAAAAATTTCCAGTCCACCCCCTAAACCCCATTTCCCATTTCCCATTTCCCATTTCCCTTTCATAATCGCTCATGTTGACACGCTGGAGAAATTAAAAGTTGCGCTCGACGCAGGAGCAGATGAAATTCTTTTCGGCGGCGAAAACTTTAATGCAATGCTTAATGCGCAATGCGTAATGCGTAATGATATGATTGAATTTGTTCATAAGCGCGGGAAGAAAATTTCTTTGGCGACTCCGCGTCTTGTTCGCGAAAATGAATTCGCCGCGCTCGAAAAAACTTTGTCCGCCGAAGTCGACGCGATTTATATTCACAACCTCGCCGCGCTCGACCTCGCTAAAAAATTTTCGGCCGTCCGCACTGATTTTTCCCTGCACGTCTTCAACTGCGCCACGATAAACTTCCTCAAAAATCTCGGCGTCGAAGGAGTGACCCTCTCGCCCGAATTGAACTTGAACCAAATTAAGACGCTCGCTAAAAAATCGCCGTTGCCTGTCGAATGCATTGTACACGGGCGGCAGGAACTCATGATTTCGGCCTATTGCGTGCTAGGAGGTTTCTTAGGCGACTTGGATAAAAAAAATTGCCCGCATGTTTGCAGGACAAATCATTTTTACTTGCGCGACAGGAAGAACGAACTTTTCCCCGTCGTGACTGACCAATTTTGCCGAATGCATATCCTCAACGCTAAAACCCTTTCCATGATTGAACACCGCAACGATTTTGACGGCGTCGCAAGAATTCGCGTTGACTGCCGCGCTTTGACTTTGCAGGAGACAGCGCAGATTGTTCGCGCTTACAAAGTCGGCGGCGCGGAGATTGAAAATTTCACTCGCGGTCATTATTTTCGCGGCGTCATGTAGAGGTTGACAAAATTTCTTATCTCGGCGAAGGATTTTATTGTGTCGTCGAGGTCTGGTATCAGCATTGCGAAATCGTGAGGCATACCCGCGTAAACCGATAACGTTACGTTGAGTTCGTCCGCCGTCGCCTTTTTGAGCAGTTTAATTCCCTCATCAGTGAAAAGTTCATAGCCGCCAACTTGAATAAGCATGGGCGGCAAATTTTTTAGGTCGGCGTAAATCGGCGAAAGGCGCGGGTCTTTCCAAGAAATATCGCCGCCATATTCCGGATTGCCAACTGAATTATACATCACAGAATTTATTTTGCCCAAAACTAAATCGCGGTCGGCGTTTTCAATGCGCGAAGGCAAATCTGTTTCAAAAGTCGTCCACGGCGAAATAAGAATCAACATCGCCGGTTGCGGCAAATTATTTTCTTTGAGATAAAGCGCGAGTTCCAAAGCCAAATTGCCGCCCGCCGAGTCGCCGAAGACAATAATATTTTTCGGGTCAATGCCGCGATTTAAAAGCTCCTCATAAACCTGCGCGGCGTCTTCGAGCGCGGAAGGATAAAGATATTCGGGCGCAATGCGATAATCAACCATGAAAATTTCTCGCGCATCAGTCAGGACGGCTTGCTTGATTGCAAGTTCGCGATACCAATCACTCAACGCGCCGATATAGCCGCCGCCATGAAGTTGCAACGCGACCCGCGCAGATTTTTTTTGCTTAGGATTCGCGAGCCGCTCGACTTTGACGCCGTTAATTGAAAGTTTTTCGTAAGTCCACTTGTCAGGCACTTCAAAAGTCATCGGAATTTTGTCGGCGAAAAATTTTCCCATGTAGTCGGCAACGTAAGCTTGCTTAGCGTCGTTGCTACTAAAAATTTTTCCGGACTTAGGGAGTTGCCATGCCGGAGCCGCAAAAGTCGTACCGGTCAGCAAGCTCAAGCTCAATACGACCGCCGCAATAATTTTAACAAGTTTCAATTCAGCCACCGCCTTTAAAATTTTTTCAGCCGCATTATAAAATCGCCATTAGCCATCACTTTTTAGATTTTTGCGGCGTCATGTGAAGATTGACGAAATTTCTTATCTCGATAAAAGATTTAACGCTGTCGTCGAGGTCGGGCAGCAATACCGAGAAATCGTGCGACATGCCCGCGTAAACCGACAAAGTTACGTTGAGTTCGTCCGCCGTCGCCTTTTTGATTAGCTCGATGCCGTCATCGACGAAAAGTTCATAGCCGCCAATTTGAATCAGCGTCGGCGGCAAATTTTTTAGGTCGGCGTAAATCGGCGACAGGCGCGGGTCATTCAAAGGAAGGTCGCCGGCGTAAACCGGATTTTTAACCGCGTTGTACATTTTTTTATTCATCTTGCCCAAAATTAAATCGCGGTCGGCATTTTC
>CAMZHX010000007.1 GCA_947307055.1 uncultured Selenomonadales bacterium
CTCATAATACACTTATTATATCACTTTTTACCCTTTATGAACACCTGTTCTTAAAGTTCAACAAAAAAAATTTCCCCCCTGCTAGCAGAAGGGAAAAATTTTCTATTCGAGTGTCAAGGCTATTTCGTCGCAATTCGCAAATTTTGGGCAGTCAATGCATTCCTTCCAAATTTTATGCGGCAGTGATTCTTTAGTTGTCAGCTCAAAGCCCAGCGATTTGAAAAACTCTGGTTTATAAGTCAGCGTGAAAAATTTTTTGACTCCGACGGTGCGCCCTTCCTCCAAAAGTTTTTTCACGATAGCTGAACCGATTCCATGTCGCGAAAAATCCGGGTGAACCGCCATCGAGCGCACTTCCGCCAATTCGTTCCACGTCAAGTGCAATGCGCCCACTCCGACTATTTTCCCGTCCAACTCTGCCACGACGAATTCTCTAAGCGTCTCGTAAAGGACATTGTAGGGCTTGGGAAGCATGAAGCCTTGCGCCGCGTAGCCCGCGATTAAATTATAAATTTCGTCCACGTCTGCAAAAGTCGGCTTGCGATAGATAAACATTCACAGCACCTGCAATTTGTCTCTCAAAATCTCAACGGTTTTCTTGACGCCGGAGCGCGTATCGTCTTTGGGCGACCAACCTAAGCCGCGCAGTTTTTCATTCGGCATGATTGCATTGACCGCCTTTGAAAAGCCTTTAGCCTGCGTAGCGTCGGGAATCTCGAAGACAACTTTTTTACCGGCAAGCCCGCTGATATATTCGGCAATCTCGCGCAAAGATAAAATATCGCTAGAGTCGGCGACGTTGTAAGCCTCGCCGCAATCGCCCTTCAACATGCAGTATAAAATTCCGCTGACAGCGTCGGTCGCGTAGCAGTAAGAAAATCTCGGCACGCCCTGACTTTTCAAAACAATATCCTCGCCGCGAACGCCATTCATAATAAATTCGCTCATCGCCTTTGAATCGTCAAGCCGCATCGTCGCGCCGTAAATCCTCGACAGGCGCGGAATAACAATATCCATTTTGTGCTGACTGATATAAGCTTGGCAGAGAGCCTCGCCCGCTCGCTTGCTTTCGGGATAACCTGCGCGGAGCGTATTGCAATCAATGTAGCCGCAATATTTTTCGTCGAACAGGTCGGCAGGGTCAAGCCCTTTGCCGTAAACTTCGACGGTCGAGACGAAAACAAAGCGTTCAATATTTTTCCTGCGCCCGAACTCCAAAAGATTATACGTACCCAAAATATTCGTCGTGACGGTGCCGACAGGGTCATTGGCGTAGAGGTAGGGGTGAGTGTTGCTCGCCGCGTGAATTATGAAATCAACGTCGCAATCAAGTTCGATTGGCTCGTTGACGTTGAGCTTGACGAACTCGAAATTTTTATCGTCGAGGTAATCGGCGAAACGTTCCCTAGCGATTTTCTCATTGCGCCCCGCCGCGAAGATTTTCACGCCGATATTTTTTTGCATGAGCACATCGACAAGCACCGTGCCGATAAGACCGCTCGCGCCAGTCAGAAGCAAACTTTTCCCCGCGAGTTTTTCCCACGGCAAATTTTCAGCGGCGACGGATTTTATATCTTCGGCGTAAATTTTGTGATTGATATACATTTTAGCACCTCATTTGAGCCACGAAGTTTTTTTAGCGGAAATCAGCGTCTTGAACATCTCAATGTCGTCGACGGTCGTAATTTTGATATTTTTATCGGAGCCGCTTGCAAAGTACAGCGTCTCACCCAAATCAACCATCATCGTATTGACGTAGGACGAACCGTAAATGCCAATCTCCTCCTCGAACGCTTTTTTATAAGCCCAGTGAAGTTTACCGAGCTTGTAGGCTTGAGGAGTTTGGACGCGGCGCAAAGTTTCGCGCACGATATATTCTTTGGTGCAGGTGTCGTCGAGCTTTCTAAAAATCTGCTCGTTGTAGGGCAGGCTCGTGACGCCGTTGCCGTACTTCCTGCAAGTCGCGATAACGTCGGAAAGAACTTCTTCGTCGACCATTGGGCGAATCCCGTCGTGAATGACAACAATATCATCGTCGGTGTATTTTTCCTTTATCGCGAAAACGCCGTTGCGCGAAGACTCTTGGACGGTCGCGCCGCCTTCGACTATATCTTCCAACTTCGTGATATTGTATTGGCGGGAATAGGCGCGCAGAATATCATGCCAGCCGTCGAGGCACACGACAAAAATACTGTCGATTTCGGGATGCTTTTGGAAATTTTCCAACGTGTAAATAATTATCGGCTTGTCGTAAACGTTGATGAATTGCTTGGGAATGTCTTGGCGAGTGCGTTGCCCTTTCCCAGACGCGAGAATCAAAGCTATTGTACTCATTAAAAATTCGCTCCTTTAAAAATTTAGCCCTCCTAAAGGGGCTTTTGTCCAAATATTTATAAACAACTATCATGTCAATTACTATACAAATTATAGCACAATCGCCAACACACGGCAAGCGATAATAAAGTAAGACGCTAAATTTGCTGTGGTCATGAACGAACTTAAAATTCGGTGTAACCATCGGAATTAAATTAAGAGGGAACAATCTGTGCCCAAAATATTTCCTGCGAAGTCTACAAGAATCGTTTTGACTTCCAACTTGCCGAAAACGTAACGTTCAGCCCGAAGACTTGCACGCGCTGCGATTTTTTTATAAACGTGCTCAAGGTGATTGGCTGATATAATTTGCGCGGCGTCTTCGGTAGTGTTAGCATCGAGGATTTTTTGAACTTCGTTTGCCGATAAACCTTCCGCCGCCGAATATGCCGCCAAAGTCTCAAGTCTGCAGTCTGCAACGCGATTATGTGTGTGAAAAACTCCCGCCGCGACTTTTGCCAGCTTGCCGAGGTGCCCGCACAAAATTATTTTTTTAATCTGCCGCTCGACCGCCGCCTCCAACATGAATCCGAGAAAATTACTCGTCTGAATTATCGCGCCGTCATCAAAGCCGAGTTGCTTTGCAATAGTCTCACCGATTTTGCCTGGCACGAAAATTAACGTGTTGAAACCTGCCGCCTTTGCTACGTCGATTTGCGGCACCAGAGAATTTTTAAAAGCTTCCTCCGACATCGGGCGCAATACTCCGGTCGTGCCGATTACCGATAAGCCGCCCGCAACGCCCAAAATTGGATTTAAAGTTTTTTTCGCAAGCTCGACGCCTGCAGGGATTGAAATTTCCACTTCAAGCCCGCTGATATTAAATTCCGCCGCGACATTTTGAATCAACTTGCGCGGACCAGGATTGATTGCCGGTTCGCCGATTGGAAGTTGAAGTCCGGCTTTCGTGATATGCCCGACGCCCAAGCCCGCTTTGAAAATAATCTCGTCGCCCGAAATGCGCTTTACCGTCGTGAAAACCGACGTGCCGTTTGTAATGTCAGGGTCATCGCCGGAAAATTTCACGACCTCTGCGCGGCAACCGTCAGAAAATTTTTCGACGCTCGCAATCGGAATTTTTAAAGGCGTGCCGTCCAAAGCAGTAATTTCGACTTCGCAGACAATTTCGCCCGTCGTTATAAAAATCAAAGACGCTTTGACGCCAGCCGCCGCACAAGCTCCGGTCGTATAGCCGCTCTGCAAAAATTTTTTATCTGTTATCGTACATCTTTGCATAATAATTTTTGTACTCGCCGCTGATAATTTTTTCCCACCAAGCGCGATTATCCAAATACCACGCGACAGTTTTCTTAATGCCGTCGTCGAAATTGGTTTGAGGCGTCCAGCCGAGTTCGTTTGAAATTTTCGTCGGGTCGATGGCATAGCGTTGGTCGTGCCCTTTGCGGTCGGTGACGAACTCAATCAAATCCTCGCCCTTGCCGAGAATTTTTAAAATCGTCTTGACGACATCGATATTTTTGCGCTCATTGTGCCCGCCGATATTGTAGACTTCGCCGACAGTGCCGCGCCGAATAATTAAATCAATCGCCGCGCAATGGTCTTCGACGTAAAGCCAATCGCGGACGTTAATGCCCTTGCCGTAGACGGGCAATTTCTTATCGTGGAGCGCGTTTATAATCATCAGCGGAATTAGCTTTTCGGGGAAGTGGTAAGGACCGTAATTGTTAGAGCAGCGGCTGATTGTCGCGGGGATTTTGTACGTGCGCTGATAAGCTTGAACCAATAAATCGGCGGCGGCTTTACTCGCGGAATAGGGGCTTGAGGTGTGCAGATTAGTAGTCTCGGTGAAAAATAGGTCGGGGCGGTCTAGCGGCAAGTCGCCATAAACTTCGTCAGTCGAAACTTGGTGGAAACGTTGAATGCCGAATTTTTTACAGGCGTCGAGCAAAACGCTAGTCCCGATAATATTTGTGCGCAAGAAAAGTTCGGGGTCTTCGATTGAGCGGTCAACGTGACTTTCCGCCGCGAAGTTCACAACAATATTAGGCTTTTCGGTCTCAAAAAGTTTATAAACATTTTCACGGTCAGCAATGTCTCCGCGCACAAATTTAAAATTCGGATTGCCCTGCGCGTCGGCTAAAGTTTCGAGGTTGCCAGCGTAGGTTAGTTTGTCTAGGCAAATAATTTCGTCGGCGGGGTGATTCTTTAGCTCGTAGTAAACAAAATTGCCGCCGATAAAACCTGCGCCGCCCGTCACAATGATTTTCATTAAATGTTCCCTCCAAAGGTTTTCCGTCATGATAGCAAAAAAAAAGCCCCGCGTCATTAGCAGGGCGAAAAATTTTTAACCGAAATAATCTTCGATGCCATCTAGGATACCTTGCGCGGCTTTCTCGACGCCTTCCTTTGAATCGAGGAGTTGTTCCTCTTCCTTGTTCGAGATGAAACCGAGTTCAATGAGCGTGGCGGGCATATCGGTATTTTTGACGACGTAGAAATTGCAAGGTTGAGTTCCGCGGCTAGGCGTGCCGAGTTGCTCGACCAAATTGCGGCGAATGCAATCGGCGAGCTTTTGACCTCTGCCGGAAGTGCTTTTGCCGTAGTAATAACCTGTCGTGCCGCGCGCTTCGGGTCGCGTGAAGCTGTCGGCGTGAATCGAGATGAAAATATCTGCGCCGGCTCTGTTGCCTACGTCGCACCTTGCGCCGAGCTCTTCAATGTCGGACGCCTTAGCACCCTTTTCCGAAACTGTTCTATCTGTCTCGCGTGTCATGATGACTTCCGCGCCTTCAGCCTCAAGCAGTCTCCGAAGTTCGAGGGCGACTTTCAAAGTGACTGTTTTTTCCATTACGCCTGTCGGACCGATTGCGCCTGCGTCGTTACCGCCGTGTCCTGGGTCGATTGCAATTTTCCTGCCCTTTAGCGTCATTAGGGTATTCAAATCGTCTTGCAACTCCTCGAAAGGTTTCTCGACGGTCTCTTCCTCTTTTTCCTTATCTTTGCCCTTTTTCTTGAGTTCCTTTTCGCGGCGTTCCTGTTCCTTCTTGAGTTCCTTTTCGCGTTCGCGCTGCTCCTTAATCTTGCGTTCTTGTTCTTTTTTTAATTCTTTTTCGCGGCGTTCCTGTTCCTTCTTGAGTTCCTTCTTGAGTTCCTTCTCGCGTTCACGCTGTTGTTTTTCTTTGAGCTCTTTTTCTCGTTGTTCGAGTTCTTTTTCGCGGCGTTTCAATTCTTTTTCGCGTTCTTCTTGCTCTTTGAGTTCTTGTTCGCGTTTTTCTCTGAGTTCGCGTTCTTTTTGTTCCCTAAGCTCTTGTTCTTCTTGCTCTTTAAGTTCTTGTTCGCGTTTAGCAAGTTCCTGTTCGCGGCGTTGCAATTCTAATTCGCGTTCGCGTTGCTCTCTAATTTCCCGCTCCTGCTTTTCCTTTTCGTCATCGGTGTCGACTATCTCGACATTAGACGGGACTTCTTTAATTGGCGGAGCGGGTTCAGTAGGGTTTTCCCTGGTTGGCTCCGGTTTATTTAGTTCGGGATTTTCTTTGAATTCGCTGTTGCCAATGTCGATAACGAATCGCCAACCTGCCACGCCGCCGCTTGCGAAAAAGGGTCGAATATCGGCCATACTCTCGATAACTATTCTAACTGTTGTAGGGTCGAATTGCGCGACGCGGAATTTTTTAGCCGCCAGCGATTTCAATTCCATTTCCTTTTGGACTTTGGGATTGAGCCAAGTGTCTTTCAAATCGATGATGATTCGCGACGGGTTCTCGGCGTAAGATTCTTTGAACTCGACTTTTTTTGTCATATCGGCGACGATTCGTATTGTGCCGGAGCCGTAGCCAACTCTTATCGCTTGCAATTCGGCAAGATTAGCCATGCGCTCTTTAAAGTTCGGTTCGGATTGTTCAGCCGCCTCTGCTGCCGTAGTCGCCGCAATCAAAATGAGGAGACCCAGCAAAATTTTTCTAATCACCCTAAAGCCTCCTCTTTTCAATGCGTAATGCGTAATGCGTAATTCGTAATTATTTAAGTTTCGTACGAGCCGTAACGTTGTTCGAGCTTTTTGAAAACCCACGTGAGCACCGCCGTCATAGCAAGGTAGAAAATGCCAGCGATTACGAACGGCGTCATATCGAATTCCCTTTGGACAATCGTCCGCGCTACTCTCAACAAGTCGTTCATTGCCAAGATATAAATTAGCGACGTGTCTTTAACTAAATTTATCGTCTCATTCGAGATTGGCGGCAACACGACGCGCAACACTTGCGGGAAGATTATATAGCGCATCATCTGCCAGTGCTTGAGACCTAAAGCTTTTGCCGCCTCGTATTGTCCTTTTGGTATCGCTTGAATGCCTGCGCGGAAAATTTCTGCAAAGTACGCCGCGTAGTTCAGCGTGAACGCCAGCAACGCCGCCGCTACGTCCGGCAACATTATTCCGACCATTGGAAGCGCGAAGTACACGAACAATAGCTGTAACATTAACGGCGTCCCGCGCATTATCCAAACGTAGAATTCCATTAGGTAGCGAATCGGCGCGAAACTTGATATCCTTCCTAGTGCCGCGAACGCTCCTATCGGCAAGCTTAAAATTAAAGTCACGAAGAAAATTTCTAGCGTGACTTCTGCGCCCTGCAAGATAAGGAGCGTCATATCAAAAAATTTTTCCATAACAGATATTCCCTATCAAGGGGTAAGGGAGAAGGGAGAAGGGAGAAGTAGGGAAAAGACTTTTCCCATTTCCCATTTCCCTTTTCCCTTATCAGCAATCGCCGATTATTTTTTCTTTATGAGGTCAGCACCGAACCATTGCTCGGAAATTTTCCCTGCAGTGCCGTCCTTAACCATCTCGTCGAAAACTTTCTGAACTTTATCGCGCAATTCGGTATCATCTTTGCGGAAGGCGATACCAAATTCAGTCATAGGTCCGACTTGCACATTGAGCGTATCGAAATCATTTGCGCGGTCTTTTATGTTGTAACGTCCGACAATTTCATCGCAGATAAGCGCGTCGATTCTGCCGTTCTCCAAATCCATGAACGCGCTGACGTAATCGCCATAAGTTTTGAACTCAGCAAAGCTACTCTTTAAATCGGGAGTTGCGTCAATATAAGTTTCGGCAGTGGAGCCGGCTTGCGTGCCGACTTTTTTTCCGGCAAGGTCAGCTTCAGCCATGATGCCTTGAGCGTTGCCCTTCTTCACGAAGACGACTTGGCGATTGTCCATGTAGGGTTTGCTGAAGAGCATATTTTCTTGACGTTCGGGCGTTATGTCCAATCCGTTCCAGATTATGTCAATGCGTCCGGATTTGAGCTCAGCCTCTTTGCTGTTCCAATCGATTGCTTTGAATTCGACTTCGGAGCCGATACGCTTAGCGGCCTCTTTAGCAAGGTCGACATCGAAGCCGATAATTTCGTTCTTTTCGTCTTTGAAGCCCATTGGCTTATACTCGTCGTCTAGCCCGATGACAATTTTTTTCGTATCGGACTTTGCGCCGCCGTCGGTTTTGGCAGGCTCATTACTTCCACCGCAACCCGCGAAAATCATCGTCACGAGCAGCAACGCCGCCATTAAAATTTTTTTCATACTTCAAATACATCCTTTCGCTGAAAAAATAATACGCCGCGTTGCATTATACTTTATCGAGTTTTTCATTGCAAGCGCAGCGATAAAATTTTTGAAAACAAAATGAAAGCTCATTTAATCAGATTTGCTTGAAAGCATTTCTTTAGCAACATCGACCCAACCCGCGCTCTTAACGTAGCGTTCGAGTTCTTCGAGCCGAAATTTGGCGCAACTCTTATCGTTACCTGCGGCGGGGTAAATTATGTCGAATCTTTTCAACGAAGCGTCAAGATAAATTGGGACGCCGTCATTTACCGCAAACGGACAAACTCCGCCGACCGCGTGTCCAATTAGAGTTTCGACCTGGTCAACGGGAATCATATGCGGGCGGCAGTTGAATTGCGCTTTAAACTTTTTGTTATCGATTTTCATATCGCCCGACATTAAAATTAAAACGGGTTTCTTGTCGACGAATACGGAAATAGTTTTAGCAATGCGCCCGACTTCGCAATTAAGAGCCTGCGCGGCAAGTTCGCTAGTCGCGGTCGATTGCTCGAACTCAATCACGCGTTCGGGCTCGCCAATCTCCGCAAAATATTTTTTAACCTTCTCGATAGCCAAATTATTTTCCCTCCTGAAAATTTCTAAGCGGTACGCCGTTTTTATTTTTCCACTCTTGAAGACCGTTTGAAGATTTACCAATAACAAAATCTGTATGGATATATAATGTAAAAGTGTACCCAAAAAAGGAAATACAGTTGGGGTACTTGGTTTACCTCTCGGCGCGGCCACTTCGTCGTAAATTATCGCACACCTACAGCGCGGGTGCAAGGGCGGTATCGTCACGCCGCTCTCATCTGTGTAGCCGACTATCGTATCTTTCAGCGCAAGACAACGCGAGCATACGCGATTAGTTCCGGCGGTAGACCACTTCATTGCGCAATAACAAAAACCGCCCCCAAAATTTGAGAGCGGTTTTTTATTGGAGACTGAAAAAATTTACTTCAAAGTTTTAGCAAGTTCCATGATAGCAGCTGCGGAGCCGTCGGAGCCGAGAACATCTTTAATCTTGTGCGCAACGAGTTCTTTGATGTATGCGCGACCGGGCGAGAGATATTGACGCGGGTCGAAGTGGTCGGGGTGTTGCACGAAGTGTTCACGGATACCGGCAGTCAGAGCAAGGCGCAGGTCGGAGTCGATATTGATTTTGCAGACAGCGGATTTCGCAGCTTTGCGGAGTTGGTTTTCGGGAATGCCGACAGCGTCTTTGAGTTGGCCGCCGTTATCGTTGATGATTTTGACATATTTGGGGATAACAGAGCTTGCGCCGTGAAGGACAATCGGGAAACCAGGAATTCTCTTTTCGATTTCGGCGAGAATGTCAAAGCGGAGTTCGGGCGGTTCAAGAACGCCGGTTTCGGGATTGCGGGTGCATTGTTCGGGCGTAAATTTGAATGCGCCATGACTGGTGCCGATAGCGATTGCCAAAGAATCGCAACCGGTCTTTGCAACGAATTCCTCAACCTCTTCGGGTTTGGTGTAGTGAGCTTTGTCGGCGTCAACGCTGACATCATCTTCGACGCCCGCGAGCTGACCAAGTTCGGCCTCAACAACTACGCCGTGTGCATGGGCATATTCGACAACTTCTTTGGTCTTCTCAATGTTTTCAGCAAAGGAATAGTGCGAGCCGTCGAACATAACGGAAGTAAAGCCGCCATCAATGCAGGATTTGCAAGTTGCGAAATCGGGGCCGTGATCGAGGTGCAGAGCAATCGGAATGTCGCTGACTTCGAGAGCTGCACGAACGAGATGGACGAGGTATTGATGGTTAGCATACTTTCTTGCGCCGGCGGAGCATTGAAGGACGACAGGGCTTTGGAGTTCGGCAGCGGCACCGGTGATGCCTTGAACGATTTCCATATTGTTGACGTTGAACGCGCCGATAGCGAAACCGCCCTCATAAGCTTTTTTGAACATAGCTTTAGTTGTGATTAACGGCATTGTACATGACCTCCTAAAAATATCTCACAAATTTGTGGGGACTTGCGCCCCTCCTAAACAACCTGCATTTTAACACATTTGCGATTGAACTTGCAATAACGAATCGAAAAATTTTTTGATAATTCTGTTGGATTGTCAAACAAGTATTTAACATGAGTCGAAAAAATAATACCGCTCTAAACGGTGCATCTCTTTTTCAAGCCAAGATTTACAAAACTTCGCCGTTGCTCGCTATAACTTTTTTGTACCAGAAGAACGAATCTTTGCGAGAGCGCGAAAAATCGCCGGTGCCGTCGTCGTGACGATTAACATAAATAAAGCCGTAGCGTTTAGCGTATTGCCCGGTGCCCGCGCTCACACAATCGATACAACCCCAAGTTGTGTAGCCGATGAGCGGCACGCCGTCGTTGACAGCCTCGCCCATTGCCCGAATATGTTCGCGGAAATAGCTGATTCTGTAATCGTCGTGAATGGAGCCGTCCGCCTCAACCTTGTCGAATGCGCCAAAACCATTTTCCACAATCATAATCGGCGTATCGGGATAGCGCGACGCCAATTTATTCAACGTCCAGCGCAAGCCGTCGGGGTCAATCTGCCAGCCCCAATCGCTCGCCTTGAGGTATGGATTCTTCGCGCCGCCAAGCATACTGTCATTAATTTGGTCGGCGTTTTTATCGACAGTAACGCAATTCGACATGTAATAGCTGAACGTGTAGAAATCGACGACGCCTTCGCGCAGAATTTTTTTGTCGTCCTCATTATCCATGAACGCCGTATCAATTCCCATATCCTGATAAAATTTTTTGGCGAAGTAGGGATAAGCCCCGCGAACATGAACATCGCCGCAAAGGTCGTTGCACAAATGGTCAGTGCGTTGCGTTGCCAACATATCTTTAGGATTGGGCGTCAAGGGGTAGCGCGTCACGTGGCACAACATGCAGCCGATTTTAAATTCGGGATTGATTTTGTGACCCGCGATAACGGCTTTTGCCGAAGCGACAAATTGATTGTGCAAAGCCTCGATTCTCTGCTGCGGAACATCTTTAAGTTCGTCAAATTTGCAAGGCGCAGTTCGATTCAAATCCTCGTCCTGAATGATTCCGACGCTGTAAAGATTGCCGACCGTCGGCGACATAAGCGTCATATTAATTTCGTTGAACGTGAGCCAATATTTAACTTTGTCTTTGAAACGTTCAAAGCAAGTCGTCGCGTATTTGACGAACAAATCAATAGTTTTGCGATTGTAATAGCCGCGATATTTCTTGACGAGCTCGAAGGGCATTTCGTAATGATTCAGCGTGATAAGCGGTTCGATACCGTATTTTTTGCACTCGTCGATAACGTCTTCATAAAATTTCAAACCGGCTTCGTTCGGAATGTCGTCGTCGCCATTCGGGAAGATTCGCGCCCAGCTGATAGAAAATCTAAAACAGGTAAAGCCCATTTCGGCGAAAAGCGCGATGTCCTCTTTGTAGTGGTGATAAAAATCAATGGCGGTATGCGACGGATAAAAAACGCCGTCTTCGATTTTTGGGCAGAAAGTGCGCGGGGTATTCACGTCGCCGCCAAGAAGTAAATCCGGAACGCTCAAACCTTTGCCGCCCTCTTTGTAGCCGCCTTCGTACTGATTCGCGGCAACTGCTCCGCCCCAAAGAAAATTCTTCGGAAACGCCATATAAATTCCTCCCTTAAAAATCTATATCTTGCATGAATTTTAGCAAAAAATTTTCGCTCCGTCAAAGGAAAAGCCTCCAAGTTCCTGTGCAATGAGTAAAAAATTCCCCCTCCAAGTCGGAAGGGGATTTTTAATTTGCCGAATAAAATTTTACGCAAGCACACGAGCCAGGCGCATAAATTCGGGATTGAGTTGCTTTTTATTGTTAACGGCGTCGTGCAGGTTAATCGAGACGACGTGCCCGCGATTGAATCCGAAAACAATATCGCTCAAGCCGGAGATGATTGCAAGGGCAGCATGTTCGCCGAGACGACTTGCATTAACGCGGTCGATAACAGTCGGGGAGCCGCCGCGCTGAATGTGTCCAAGTTTGGAAACGCGAGTATCAAGACCGGTCTTTTCAGCAATAATCTTGCCGATTTCGTGACCTTTGCCCGCGCCCTCAGCCACGACAACTAAACAATAACGTTTGCCAGCGTCGTAAGCCTCTTTCATTTCGTCGCAAATTTCGTCGAGGTCGTATTCTTCTTCGGGGACGAGAATATATTCCGCGCCGCCCGATATGCCCGAAACCATCGCGAGCCAACCACTATTACGACCCATAACCTCAAGGACAATCGTCCTGCGGTGAGCCGACGCCGTGTCGCGCAATTTGTTAATCGCGTCAATAATCGTGTTGGCGGCGGTGTCGCAACCGATTGTATATTCCGAGCCCCAAACGTCGTTATCAATCGTGCCGGGAAGTCCAACAATCGGAATGCCCGTTTCCTGACTGAGAATCGACGCGCCGCGCAATGAGCCATCGCCGCCCACTACGACCAAACCTTGAATGCCTCTGTCGACCAAATTTTTATAGCCGAGTGCACGACCTTCAGGCGTCTGGAAGCGTCTGCAACGAGCGGTTCCCAAAAAAGTGCCGCCGCGTTGAATGATGTCGCTGACGTCTTTGGATTGCATCTCGAACATTTCCTCATCAAGCATACCATGATAGCCGCCGCGAATACCCCAAACTCTTACGCCGTGATGAAGTGCCGTGCGCGTAACTGCGCGAACCGCCGCGTTCATGCCAGGACTATCGCCGCCCGAAGTCATTACCGCAATACTTTTTAGCATAACCGAATCCCCTCCTGCCAAAATACCCTAATCGACGTTCGTGACGCCGAAAATTTTTCCTTGGCAATGATAGCACAAATTTTCTGAATTGCAAATATCTGTGCGGCTTGCAACACAGAAAAATTTTTCCGCGATTGACAGCGCAAAAACTAATTTGATATTATTCTAGGGAAAAGGGAGATGGGAGAAGGGAAAAGTAGAGGTAAGGTTTTAGACTTTTCCCATTTCCCTTACCCCTTCTCCCTTAACAGGAGGTTTTGCAAATGCTTAAAGGCGCGATTTTCGACATGGACGGAACCCTTTTCGACACCGAAAAACTTTATCGTAAAGCGTGGTTGGAAGTGGCCGGCGAGTTCGGCGAGGAAAAAAATTACGAGCTGCCGACAGCGATAAGCGGCACGAATCTTGGCGAGGAATCTTATAAAGTCATACGGCGATTTTATCCGAACGTTGACGCACCGGCTTACCTTGCGCGAGTGCTCGTGGAAGTGCGCAAAGCTTCGGAGAGGGAACTTGAGCTAATGGCGGGCGTCGAGGAGATTTTGAAATTTTTTCACGGTGCGGGAGTTTCAATGGCGGTTGCGAGTTCTGCGCCGGTCGAAGTCATCGAAAAAAATTTATCGCGAGCAAATCTGCGCGGCTACTTTAAAGCTTTGGTCGGCGGCGACAAAGTTAAAAACGGTAAGCCCGCGCCCGATATTTTTCTGCTTGCCGCAAAGGAATTGAATCTTGCGCCGAGCGATTGCTATATCTTCGAGGACAGCCTCAACGGGATAAAGAGTGGGGCGGCGGCGGGCGGCAAGGCGATTATGATTCCCGATACCGTTCAGCCGACCGACGAAATTAAAAAACTTTGCGCGGCTATCTTCCCAAATCTGAACGAGGCGCGGCAAGCTATCATGGAGGGTCGTTTATGAAAGTTGCAATAATCATGGGCAGTGCAAGCGATTGGGGAGTTATGCGGGCGGCGGTCGAGACGCTGAAAAATTTTTCCGTCGACTTTGAAGTCACGGTCGCTTCGGCTCACCGCACGCCACAAAAAGTTCACGACTTCGTTAAAAATTCCGACGCACAAATTTTCATAGCGGCGGCGGGTATGGCGGCTCATTTGGCGGGCGTCGTCGCGAGCTTGACTACTCGTCCCGTTATCGGCGTCCCGATTAACTCCGAGCCGTTCAAGGGTCTCGATTCCCTTTTGAGCACTGTGCAAATGCCCGGCGGCGTACCCGTCGCGACTATGGCTGTTAACGGCGCGAAAAATGCCGCGCTCTTTGCGGTGGAAATTCTCGCGCTCCAAGACGATGAGCTTGCCAAAAAAATAATCGCCTATCGCGAGCAAATGGCGGAGACGATTGAACTCAAGGATAAAAATCTCAAGAAAGAATTCTTTTAAGCAAGGGAAATGGGAAAAGGGAAATGGGAAAAGAGTTTTGCACTTCTCCCATCTCCCATTTCCCTTCTCCCTAAAAAACAAGGGGGCTTTATTATGAACACTAGGACACACGAAATTATTCGCGAGTATATCGGCGTGCTGACTCACCAGGCACTCAATCGCGAGCTGACTTGGGATACGGCGGTCGGCGACATGGAATATCGCTACATCATCAAAGAAAAATTGCCCGATGGCTCGGTCGGAAAAGATTTGCTCGGTGTCTCGTATCGTATGCGCTCTGTCGATAGCGTCGACCTCACTATCAACGGCGAGACCTTCCGCACGCGCAATAAACCCATTATCGAGCGCGTCGGTATGCTCTTCCGCATCATCAACTACGAAAAGAAAGACAACGTCATCAGCGATAACACCATTCAATTTATGCGCAAATACGTCAACGAGAACAGGTGAAAAGCAATTCGTAATGCGTAATGCGTAATGCGTAATGGTTTTTAGGAGGTTGGTTTAAAAGTGTCAACGGTGGTTATAAGCGGCGCGCAATGGGGCGACGAGGGTAAAGGCAAAATCGTCGACTACCTCGCGGCGCAAGCGGACACGGTTGTCAGATTTCAAGGCGGCTCGAACGCCGGTCACACAGTCACGGTCAACGGCGAGGAATATAAATTGCGCCTGTTGCCGTCGGGCATTTTGTACAAAGGGACGTTGTGCGTTATCGGCAATGGCGTCGTGGTCGACCCGCAATGTTTGCTTGAGGAGATTGACAACATGCAAAGGCGCGGCGTCGACACTTCGGGCATAAGAATTTCAAATCGGGCGCATGTCGTTATGCCCTGGCACAAACTTTTTGACGAACTCGGCGAAACTCTGCGCGGCGCAAATAAAATCGGCACGACGAAACGCGGCATAGGTCCTTGCTACATGGATAAGGACGACAGGATTGGCATTCGCATTTGCGATTTGATTGACCGCGAAGATTTTGCCGCAAAGGTCGCGCAAGTCCTCCCGATTAAAAATTTGATTCTGGAAAAAGTTTACAATCACGCGCCGCTCAACGCCGAAGAAATTTTGCGCGAGTACGAAGGCTACGCCGAAAAACTTCGCCCGTATGTCTGCGACACGATAACTTTGCTCAACGCCGAGATTGACGCCGGCAAGAAAATTTTATTCGAGGGCGCGCAGGCGACTATGCTAGACATTGATTACGGCACTTATCCCTACGTCACGTCGAGCCATCCCATTTCGGGCGGCGTAGGCATTGGAGCGGGCGTCGCGCCTAAGAAGATTGATAAAGTTGTCGGCGTCGTCAAAGCTTACTGCACGCGCGTTGGCGAAGGTCCCTTCCCGACTGAACAACTTAACGACATCGGCGATAAACTTCGCGAGGCAGGGCACGAGTTCGGAACCGTCACGGGGCGTCCGCGCAGAACAGGTTGGCTTGATGCTTGCGTCGTCAAGTACGCTGGACAACTCAGCGGCACCGATTACATGGCGATTACCCGCCTCGACATTCTCGACGACTTCGACGAAATCAAAATGTGCACGGCTTACAAACTTGACGGCAAAATTATTAACGAAATCCCAGCGAGCCTGAAAGTTTTGGCGAAGGTCGAGCCGGTCTACGAAACTTTTGCCGGTTGGAAGACTGACATTAGCAAAATTCGCCGCTACGATGATTTGCCCGCCAATGCTAAAAAATATCTTGAGCGCATGGTCGAAGTCACCGGAATTAAAATCGGAATCGTTTCGGTCGGTCCTAATCGCGAGCAAACCATTGTTCTCGAAAACATTTTTTAATAAAGATTGACTAAATCGTTATATCCTATATAATTCCCGTATAAAAATGTTTTTGGAGGAATTTTTATGGGAAAAATTTATAAAAGCGTCGCTGAACTCATCGGGAATACTCCATTGCTTGAGGCGAGCAATTTTTCGGCTAAAATCGGCTTCAACGGCAAACTTTTAGTCAAATTGGAGTATTTTAACCCCGCAGGCTCCGTAAAAGACAGAATCGCTAAGGCTATGATTGAAAAAGCCGAGCAAGAAGGCAAAATCCAGAAAAATTCCGTGATAATCGAGCCGACAAGCGGCAATACAGGCATCGGTTTGGCAAGTTTCGCCGCCGCCAGAGGTTATCGCGCTATTTTGACTATGCCGGAGACTATGAGCGTTGAACGCAGGCAACTTTTGAAGGCTTACGGCGCGGAAATTGTCTTGACTGAAGGCGCAAAGGGTATGAAAGGCGCGATTGCTAAGGCTGAAGAGCTTGCAAACGAAATTTCTAACGCTTTTATCCCCTCGCAATTCACTAATCCCGCTAACCCTGCCGCTCATATGGCTACCGGCGCGGAAATTTGGAACGATACCGACGGCGCAGTTGATATTTTCGTCGCGGGCGTCGGTACTGGCGGAACTTTATCCGGCGTCGGCAAATTTCTTAAATCAAAGAACCAAAATATTAAAATTATCGCCGTCGAGCCGGAAACTTCGCCCGTTTTGTCGAAAGGTATTGCCGGTGCTCATAAAATTCAAGGTATCGGCGCAGGTTTCGTGCCAAAAACTCTCGATACTACCATTTACGACGAAATTATTACCGTCGCTAACGAAAATGCCTTCAAATTCGGTAGAGAATTCGCGCGTTCCGAAGGAATTTTAGTCGGAATTTCATCGGGCGCGGCACTTGCGGCGGCTTTTGAACTCTCTAAACGTGAAAATTTCGCCGGAAAAACTTTCGTAGTACTTTTGCCCGATACCGGCGACAGATATTTATCAACTGACCTTTTCAAAGACTAAAATTTGACTTCGCACATAAAAAAACGCCCTTCAAACTGTCTGAAGGGTATTTTTTTTGCTTACGTATGAAATTTTTATTTGGAAAGGTCGGATTAGCTATTTTTATCGGGCGGCGGTAATGGCCTTCCGTTTTCATCTTTCGGCGGTTCAGGCGGTTTTTCGTCGCTATTTTTACTTTGCCCTAACTTTTCGCGCTCTTTTTCAATTTTTTTCTTCGATTTCTCGATTTTTTGCTTCGCAATCTTGTAATCACTCGCCGATGACGCGCTTACAGGCTCCATTCCCGCTAAATTCGCCCCAAATACTATCGCTCCTATCAAAATCCCAGTCAAAATCTTCCTCATAACAACATCTCCCATTTTTTTACCAATTATATCACGAAAAATCAGTTTGTCATTGGTTTTCGATTAAATATTGCTAAATTGTATGTTATAAAGGTTCCTGTACACCCCATTTAACGCTAAAAGCTCCTTATGCGTCCCAGATTCGCAAATTTTCCCCTTGTCTATTACAAAAATCTTGTCCGCGCTAAATATCGTGCTCAATCGGTGCGCTATCACAAAACTTGTCCGGCCTTTCATCAATTCATCTAACGCCGCTTGTACTATTTTCTCACTTTCCGTATCAAGTGCGCTCGTTGCCTCGTCCAGTATCAAAATTTGCGGATTTTTTAGCATCGCTCGCGCTATCGCCATTCTTTGTCGCTGTCCGCCACTCAAATTCAATCCCCGCTCCCCTATTTGCGTTTCGTAGCCGTTCGGAAGCTCTAAAATAAAATTTTCAGCGTTCGCCGCCCTCGCCGCAGCTATTACTTCCTCATCTGTCGCATTTAATCGCCCATATCTTATATTTTCCATTACCGTCGTTGAAAATAACAGCGTTTCTTGCGGCACTATCCCAATTTGCTCCCGCAAACTGTCTATTTTTACGTCTCGTATGTCATATCCGTCAATTTTTATCGCTCCGGACGTCACATCGTAAAATCGCGGGATTAAATTCGCTATCGTCGACTTCCCAGCACCACTCGGTCCCACAAATGCTATCATTTGCCCCGATTTTACCTCGAAATTTACTTTTTCCAACGCATTATGTGCCCCGTCATAGCTAAAAGTTACGTTTTCAACGCTAACATTGCCTTTTATCTGCGGTAATTCTATCGCATTCGGCTTGTCATTCACCGTTTCGGGCAAATCTAGCACAAAAAATATCCTGTCGACCGCCGCCATCGCCTTTTGTAGCCGTCCGTATATCCTCGAAAGCCTTTTTATCGGGTTCGCAAGGTTTACAGCATAAGTTAGGAACGCTACTAACGACCCCGCAGTTATCATTCCGTTCACAACTTCATATCCGCCAAACCATACTATCAATGTTACCGCTAATGCCGCTAAAAATTCGACTGTCGGCGTCAATAGGCTCGTAAATTGTACATTTTTCATCGTCGCACGGAAATTTAGCTCGTTTTCTACTATGAATCGCTCTATTTCATATTTTTCGCGGACAAATGACTTCACAACTCGAATTGACGAGATACTTTCCTGCAAAAGCGACGTTATATCCGCTAATTTTTCTTGAATCACTCGGCTCGTCGATTTTATCTTTTTTCCAAAGATTTTCATCGCAAATCCCACTAATGGCACCGTTATTAGCGTCAAAAGCGTCAATTTCCAGTCCAAATACAACATCATCACGACTGAACCAATTAAAATCGCGCCTTCCGTGAACATTTCTATTAAATTATCCACTAATGCCGCTTGAATCGCTCCAACATCGTTTGTTAAATAGCTCATCGTCTCGCCGGTCTGGTGTTTATCGAAATACGCCATTGGCATGCGCTGAAATTTCCTAAACATCACTTCGCGCACGTCTACGACCACTCTTTGCCCGATATACGACACTAAATACGATTGTCCGTAATAAAATACGCCGCGAATCGCGAAAACTACAACGATACTCACTGAAATAAAATTTAGCATCGCCATATCGCGTTCGGCCAGCACTTTGTCTATCATATCTTTGATTATCCACGGCAAATACAAATTCGCGCCAGATGCTACCACTATGCAGATGATTGCAAGCCCAAATCGCCCTAAATACGGCTTAATATACTTTAAAAGTCGTTTATAATTCTTCATTTGCTAAAAAAAGGCTTTTCCCAGTCTTCAGAATAGCCAAATTCCTTTTGATTTTGTTTATAAATGCCCAACTGATTATAAATTGTGTCCAAAACTTCATGATAAGCTAATTTTCGCCCTTCATTAAACTCACAAGGCTCTCTTTTTTCGTCATCAACCGATTCATAAGCATATTTCATTACACTGCCAATTATATATTTCATTTCGTCCATATTAAGTTTTTTACGCATGATTTTCTCCTAATTAGCCCAATATTTTCTTTCCCAGTCGTCAGGATAACCGAAATTACTAGTATTTTGCTCGCAAATTTCCAATCTGCTATAAATCGTGTCTAAAATTTCCCAATAAGCTAACGAACGCCCTTTATTAAGGTCTGTAGGCTCATTTTTTTCTTTTTTAGATGATTCGTAGCCGTTTTTTACAATTTTATAGATGATATATTTCATTTCGGCGGCACTAAGCTTTTTATTCATGATTTTTCACCTCTTTTTTCGAGTTCTTCGATGCGATTTTGAATTGATTCCTTAAAATTTTCTATTTCTTTCTGCCAATGTCCTAATCTTCCTGATTGTCTGTCTGGTTCCGAAAACCAATCGGAATAACTCTTCCACGGTTCTTTAATTTTCTGCTGATGTTCGATAATCTGCTTTTGAAATGAGCGAATTCCCTTGCGAAGTTGATTTGAAGATTGATTTTGCAAATTTTTCTCCGCGAATAATTGTAAATCAAAGTTCAAGATTTGTCACCTGCTATTTCCAAGATTTTTTTAGCGATACGAGTAGCGGCTCCATGTTCGCCGAGCTTTTCGCAAGCTGATTGCAATTTTTTCACAACATCCGCCCTATTGTCAAGGATTTTAATGATTTCGGCTGAAATTTTTTGTGGCGTAACGTCATTTTGCAGGAGTTCTGGCAGAATTTTTTCGTTAGCGAGGATATTTGGCAGGCTGAAGTATTTTATATCGACTAAAAGCTTGCCGATGAGGAAATTTAGCGGAGCCATTTTGTATAAAACGACACAAGGCAGGTTTAGAAGGGCAGATTCCAAAATTACGGTGCCTGAAGTGGCGATAGCGGCGTCAGCAATGCTCATTAGGTCGTATCTGTGCGCGGAATTTACTAATTTTACGTCGAAACCGCTAACATTTATCAAATTTTCGACGTTATCAGCGACGGGAAGGAAAAATTTAAAATTTTTGTCTAAAAGTTTGGTAGTGGCGAGCATATCTGGCAAAAGAAGTTTAATTTCCTGTTTACGCGAGCCGGGCATAAGTAAAATAACTTTATCGGAAGGCTTAACGTCGAAAAATTTGCGTGAATCGGCATTTGACATAGAAATTTTGACGGTATCGACGAGCGGATTGCCTAAAAAGAAAATTTTAGCTCCGGCGGCTTGATAAACAGGCAATTCAAAAGGAAAAATGGAAATAAAAGCGTCAGCGACTTCCGCGCAGGCTTTAGCGCGACCTTTTCGCCACGCCCAAGCCGATGGAGGGATATAAGAGAGGATTTTTACGCCGAATTTCTTCACGCGACGAGCTAAACGCCAATTAAAGTCGGGATAATCGATTAAAACGAGCAAATCGGGCTTTTCGGCGCGAATAATTTCGGTTAAGTCGTCGAGGAGCTTAAAAATCCTGCGAATGTTCATTAAAACTTCGACGACGCCCATAATATTGTAATTTTTGTAGTTGCGAACGAGTTTGACGCCAGAATTTTGCATAAGATTGCCGCCGAAGCCGATAATTTCGGTTTGAGGTGCGATTTTTTTGATTTGGCGAGCCAAAGAAGCTCCGTGAACGTCGCCGGAGGCCTCACCGGCAGAAAAAAACAGTTTCAAAGCTAAAAAACCTCCTTTGGAGGCAATTATATTGATTGAGCGGGAAAAATTCAACTTGAAAGGCGATTTAAACGTTGAAAAGAGGTTTTGAAGTACGATTTTAAAGGGCAAAAGACAAAATCCAATATATTGGATTTGAATATCAAATGATTTTAAAATGCGCCGGCTCGCGTTGAACCGTCCGCTGATATTTTATTGACGGCACGCCCAACAACATTACATACGCTAGCGAATAGCCGTTGGGGATTTCTAAGAACTCCATGACTTCGGGGATTTCTCGCGCTATCGTCAAGGCGGCGTCCGTCCAAAGCGTGCCCAAGCCCAAACTTTGCGCGTAAAGTTCCAAATATGCCATTGGGATTATTGGGTCGGCATTTTCGCAACCTGGAATTGTTTTTGACAGGTCGATTGATACCGCGACAAGCGACGACGCCCCGCGATAAATAAAGTCGACGCCGTTTTGAAGTTTATCCAAGAAAAATTTCATAATCGGCGAGGGATTATCGCTTGCGGCCATTGCTTTGTAAGTAATTTTTTCGATAGTCCGCATTTTTTCTGCCGTGCCGATTATGCTGAAGTGCAAATTTTCTTTATTGCCACCCGTCGGCGGGTAATTCAGCATTTCGGTTAATTTCGTCATAATTTCCGGCGCAATGTCTTGCTTCTTGTAGAAACGAAAACTCCTGCGCGATTTTATCAGCCTCAACAACTCGTCGCTATTCCAATTACCGACCGGCTCCGAGTCTGCAGGATTTTTCCCGCCGAATGATAACGCGCCAACAGGGCAAATCGCCATGCAATGTTGACAACCAACGCAATAATTATCGCCGTTCTCAATGTACGCGGGAAATTTTTCGGCGTCGAATTGAATGCAGCCAACAATGCAATCTCGAATGCACTTCCCGCAACGAATACATTTACTTTTATCAATCGTAATGCTCTTTTTCATGTAAAGCTCTCCCAGAAACGCTTTAAAAAATACCCGCGCAGATTTTCTGCAACGGGCAAGAAAAATTTTAAATTAGAGTTGTTTAGCGAGCCAATTTTGCTTGCCGATAAGCTCAATCAATGCAAGCTGTTGTTCCGCCCAATACATGTCGCCTTCTTCGTCCTGATAATAATCCCTCAAAATTCCAAAGGTAGTCGGGTCGTCCTGCGCGGCTTTGACGAGTTCTTTGAGCCAAGCTAAGCCGTCCTTTGAAACTTGCAAATCGTGCTTGAGATACTCGACAACGTCCCATTTGACAGGCGCGGCGTTCTTAGCCTCAAGCTTGACTTCAACGTCCAAATCGATAAGGCGGTCGATGCACTTGACGACGTAACCGCGTTCTTCGGCGGCGTGCTCCTCGTACTGCTTAGCGAGTTTGCTAAAACCTTGACTAGCGAAAATCCGCGACTGAATGATATGCCCGTCGGCTTGTTGAGCCAACTCCGTGACGATAGTTTGAAGCCCTTCGATAACTTTTTTGTCCATGCAATTTCCTCCTAAAAATTTTTAGTCGTTCGGGTCGTCGACGTAATCAACTTCGGAATAGCCCGCGTGCAAAGTGATTTGATGACGCAAGCCCGCCGGAATAAAATACGTCTCGCCCGCGCTGTAAACTTTGCTTTCGCCGTTTGCAGTGAAGGTGCATGAACCCGTAACGACAATCGTCCACTGCGCGGCGTGCGCGTGTTCTGGGAAAACAACTTCCTTTTCCGCGCTCACAAAGTATACCGTACCGGTAGAAGTATGGTCAACATGGACTTCCAAGCCGTCAAGACCGTAATTGCGTGTTGGAACTTTCTTTATGATGTCAGGGAACACGTTATCGCCTCACAATGATTTTATGCACTCGACGATATTATCAGCGTGTTTCTTTGCTTTGTCAATAAGGGCTTGCTTTTGCTCGTCAGTCGTGACGCCGGGAACGCACATCATGCCGCCGATATAAAATAACTTTTTGAAATCGAGCTTACACAGTGCGGCGAAATTTTTAATCTGATAACTGAACTCTTCGACGGTATGACCCATAACGCCTTCCGCCGAGTAAGCGACATCAGGTGCGCCCATAGTCAACGAGGCAATTAACGCTTTACCGGCAAGCGCGGTGCCCTTCGAGCCGTAAGCCCAGCCGTGTTCCATAACTTTATCAATGTAGAGTTTGAGCAGACCGGGCAAGCCGTACCAATGCATTGGGTATTGGAAGATAATGACGTCGGCCTTTTCGAGTGCGGCTTGTTCGGCTTTGATGTCGAATTGATAATCGGGATAGAGTTCGCAAAGCTTACGGATTTCGACTTGCGGACATTTCGCGGCGATTTCGTCCAGAATAGTTTTGTTTGCGACGGAAGTTTTCAAATCGGGGTGTCCGCAGACAATCACAACGTTTTTCATTTGCCGATAGCCTCCTTGTAGGTCTTCAAGGTATTATCGGTCGCCGTCGTCAAAAAGGCAGTGTCGCCGCCCAAGATGATAAACGAAATGCCCAAATCGACAAAGCGTTTCGCCTGCTCGGTGGTCAAAGCGATTGTGCCAACGGGTTTACCCAATGCGTGAATTCGTTTAATCATGTCGTCCATAGCCGCTTCAACTTCGGGGTGGAAAATGTTAATGCCGTGCCCCATGTCGACCGCCAAATCAATCGGCCCCAAGAAAACTGCTCCGACGCCCGGCGTATTGGTTATGGCGTCGAGATTTTCCCAACCGCGCACGCTTTCAATTTGCGGCAGAATGCAAATTTCATCGACGTTGCGTTCGAGGTAATCGGGGTGGCGATTGAATCGACCTGCGCGGACTGCCGACGCTCCAAAGCCGCGATTGCCTCTGGGCGCGTAGCTCGCCCAATACATAATGTCTTCGGTCTCCTCGCCGGTCTCGACTTTCGGGATAATAATATTTTGAATGCCGCCGTCGAGCAGTTGTTTGATAATGCCGGTGCCGGCCTGCGGAATTCTGACAACTGGTGTCATATCGTAAGCGGCAATGGCTCTGGCAATGTCCAAAATCGTCGTGACGGTATGCCCGCCGTGTTCGCCGTCGACAAAAAGAAAATCAAAATCGCTCGTCGCTAAAATCTCAGCAACCTCCGCCGAAGTCGTTTCCTGCCCGACGCCGTATTGAAGTTTGCCCGCCTCGATGCCGTGCTTAAATTTGTTGTGCAGATAGTCTTTGACCATTGGCATAAAAAATCGCCTCCCAAAAAATTTCTGCAAAAATTTTACATGGGCGGCGGCGTCAATTCAATTTTCAATGCGGCAAATTTATAAATCGGCTTTATGAAAATTCAGATTTGTAAAAGCAACGGCTTGAGCGGTTCGGGCATCGCCTCGACGAAAAATTTTGCCATTTCTCGCGGCGAACAATCCCACCTGCTAAGTGCCCAATCTTTTATAAACTCCGAAGCCGCACGCATATAAAATTTTATGCAAAAGTAAATTTCCGGCGTGAGTTCGTCAAAATTATACCTCGCCTTTATCCAATCCTCTAACAATTTAATCGCGTAATCGTTAGTGGCGTAGCGAAAAGAATTTTGCCCGACCGCATTTTTTAACAGGTTCGTATAAAAATTTTCATCCTCAAGGACAATTTCCATACACTTACAAATAACGTCCTCGAAAGAATTCGTGACGCCGAAATTTTTCATCGCCGCCTCGACCTTTTGATTGTAAATCCACGCCATTAGCTCGTACTTGTCGCGGAAGTGATTGTAAAACGTCGGCGGCGTGAGCCCGCAATTTTTAGTCAGCTCCTTAATCGTGATTTTGTCGACGGCTTTGAATTGCGACAACTCCTTGAGCGATTCGGCGAGCAATTCCTTTGTCGATTGACGCGCAATCATTTCGACCACCTCAATAAAAAACTTCTTGCAAGCAAAGCCCTTGAGCGGGCGCGGTCGCGGGCAATAAACTTCTGTCGCGAGCATCGAGAATTTTTTTGAAGTCGTCGACAGTCAAACGACCTCGCCCAACCGCGACAACTCCCGCCGTAATGTTCCGCGCCATGTGATATAAAAAGCCGCTCGCGTGGATTTTAATCGTCAAGACATCGCCGCCGAAAATATTCTCGCTGAAAATTTCCGCCGCGTAAATCGTCCGAACAGGATTCATATTTGGCGCACCGCCCGCCGCTTTGAAACTCGAAAAATCATGCGTGCCAACCAAAATGTTCAGAGTCTCGCGCATTGCATTGACTTCGAGCGGGCGGAAGATATGCCAAGCAAAGCGACTGACAAAAGGATTCGACGACGCGCCGCGCAGAATTCTGTAGAGATAAATTTTACTTTTCGCGCTGTGGAGTGCGCTGAAATTTTTATCGACCTCGCGCGCCTCGCGGACGATAATATCTGCGGGCAAAATCGTACTTGCGGCGAGCGGAATTTTTTCAAGTGGGATTCTGCCGTCGGTGAAAAAGTTGACGACCTGACCAAAAGCATGGACTCCCGCATCAGTTCGACCGGCCGCCGCTAACTCAATCTTGTCGCCGAAAATTTTTTCTAGCCGCTCCTCCAAAACATTTTGAACGGCGACTCGCGGCGGGCTCTGCCATTGAAAGCCGTTGTAATTCGTGCCGTCGTAGGCGATTGTCAACGCGATATTGCGCCGACGAAGTTTCATTTCCTGTCTATGTTCTGACCTCAAAATTTTCCCTTCTCTCGTGTGCTATTATAAGCGAACGTGAAAAATTTTTGAAGACATACGCGAAGTTTCGTGATAAAATGTTTTAAAATTGGAGGTGAAAAATTTTTGGCAGATAACAAAACGAAGGCGACGGCGACTTTGGCGGCAAGTGCAGTCTTTGCAGTCTCGACCTTGCCTGAAATTTCTCCGCTGAAATTTATTCTGACGGGCGCGGGCGGTTCATTTGCACTCGGACTGCTGAATCACGGATTTTTAGCGGCGACAATAGGCGGAATGGCGGATTGGTTCGGCGTAACGGCTCTTTTCCGCAAGCCGCTCGGAATCGGTTTTCATACGGAAATTTTGAAACGCAATCGGGCGCGAATCATGGACGCGATTGTCGAATTCGTCGGCACTGACCTTTTGAGCACGAAAAATATCATGGAGACCGTCCGCGACGAAAATGCCGCGCAACTCCTTATCGACTACTTCGAGCAGAATAACGGTCGGGCGAAAACAAAAATTTTAGTGCGCGAAGTTTTGACCGAACTTTTCAGCGGGCTTGATACGAAAAAAATTTCATCAGGCGTCGCGCCGATTCTCGAAACCGAAATCAAAAATCTCGACGCGCAAAAACTTTTCGACGCAATAATCAAAGTCGTGACCAGCGATAAGCATAGCCGCAGAATTTTAATCGCGCTCTTCGACACGGGACATAAAATTTTGCAAAGCCCGCACATGCAAGCCGAAATCCTCAAGAAGATAACCGAATTGCGCGAGGCTTACGAGGGCGACTCGGCGGGACGCGCTTTAGTGCTTAGTTCAATGGGCTTGAGCGATGAAAAAATTTTGGACATCCTAAACGAGACGGTCGACAAGAAAATCAATGACGCTGAAAAAATTCTCAACGCTAAAGGCATGGTCGATATCGAGACGGCAAAAGCGGCGGAAGATATGATTAAAATGTTCGGCGGCTTCGTGAAAAATGCGGCGAGTAGTCTCAATACCAAAAAGTTTTTTGACGACATTAAAAATCTTTTCCTGCAACGCTTCGATTCGGCGAATTTTATAAAGACGTGGCTTGATGTCAACGTCAAGGGCGAGACCGACCCGAAAATTTTAGAAAAGTTGCGTCGACAACAAGCGGCTAATCCGAATGTCAAAAGGATTGTGGAAGTGGAGCGCAAGCCGGTTATTTGGAAAGACGCGGCAGATTATTTGGTTGATGCGAAAATTGACGAGTTCAAAAAGAGCGACGAGGCGCAAAAGAAATTCGACGCGCTGATAAAAGATTTCATAGAGAATTTGCTTGAAGAGTATCGCGGGCAGATACCGCAGATGATTCGCGAGCGGCTTGACAAGTTCAGCGACGACGAGTTGACAGAATTTGTTGAGGGGCACGTGGCGGACGATTTGCAAATGATAAGGATAAACGGTTCGGTTTGCGGCGCGATGGTCGGAATGTTTTTGTACATCGTCTCGCAAGTCATAGAAAATTTAGTGCGCTAGGAGAGGTGGCAACTTTTGAACAGGTGGAACACGGCGGACACAACTTTACTTTGCGCCGCGCTTTTTTTCTTAGCGGCGGTCGGCATTAAAATAACTTTTCCTGGAAATATCGTCGCGGAAGGATTTTTATTCGTGACGGAGGCGGCATTAGTCGGAGGAATCGCTGACTGGTTCGCGGTGACTGCGCTTTTCAAAAAGCCGCTCGGATTTCCGTTCCATACCGCGATTTTACCGCGACGTAGAAAAGATTTCGTCAAAGCGTCAGTAACGATGGTTCAGCAGGAATTTTTTTCGCGCCGCACAATTTTTAAAAAGCTCGGCGACTTCAAACTTTTGCCGCGTATCATAGAATTTTTAGCAAGGGATTCGACGCGCGAAATGCTCATCAAAGAACTTTTCAACGTCGTTAAAAAATTCGTCACGGCTCAAGATAAAGAAAAACGCGCAAAGGAAATCGCTAACGAGTTGCGCCGAGTTATTCAAGACATACCCGCGCAAGGGCTGATTAACGATTTCGGGGCGCAATTTCGGCGCGGTGATAAGGATAAGGAAATTTTTATCAGCATAGTCAAGGCGATGCGGCGCACGGCGGCTAAGCCCGAAACTTGCGACAAACTTCAAGCAGTTCTGGAAGAATACGCCAACGAAAAGACTAAAAATATGGGCGGATTCTCAATTTTAATGGCGGGGTTGGCGCAAATGCTCGACCTCGTCAACTTCGAGGAAGCCGCGCGAATCATGCAAACGCAACTGCTTAAACTCCTCGACGAATTGACACTCGATACGCAAATCCATAGGCGCACGCTCAACGAATGCCGCGTAAAAATTTCGGAACTCAGCGACACGCCCGAATTCAAAGATTTAGTCGAGCGAATACAAATCGACGCGGCAATCGAACTCCCACTCGAAGAGGCAATCGAACTCGCACTGATTCACATCGAGAGCCAAATAACAACCGTCGACATAGACGAAACACTTGCAAAGGCGCGCGCGTCTAAAAAATTGCCGAGCAAAAGTTTAGGCGTCTTACTCGTGAGCATTTTCAACGAGGAATACGACAGATTTTTAAAACTCATCAGCGAAAACACCGCAGCAAGACAAGCATTTGAAAAATTCGTAGACGAATTGACTGCAAGAGCGGCACTCCATGCGCAACCTTTGGTAGGCACCGTCGCAAAATCGGCACTCGACAAATTAACCGAAGAACAGCTGAATAATTTAGTTTACGACAAGGCGGAGCAAGATTTCATTTGGATTCGGCTCAACGGCTCAATCGTCGGGTCAGTAGTTGGGCTCGCAATTTTTATTTTGATAAAAGCTATGGGGTTAAGTGTATGAAGATAGCATTTTTCGATTCGGGGATAGGCGGGTTGTCGGTTTTGCACCACGCGCTAAAAATTTTGCCGCAAGAACAATTCATTTTCTACGCCGACGAAGACAATGTCCCCTACGGCACGAAATCTCGCGAAGAAGTTTTGCATTTCGTCGACGAGGCATTCAAATTTTTAATCGGGCAGGGCGTCGGAGCAATCGTCGTGGCGTGCAATACGGCAACTTCAGTAGCAGTCAAAGCCATGCGCGAAAAATATTCTTTGCCGATAATCGGAATGGAGCCGGCGTTGAAAGTGGCTTTGGATTTATTTCCAGAGCGAAAAGTTTTAGTGACCGCAACCGCTATAACAATCACCGGCGAAAAAATTCGGCGTCTGATAGGAAAATTGCACGCTCAAAATTTAGCGGAGTTGCTAGCGTTGCCAAAGCTTGTCGAGTTTGCGGAGCTACAAGAATTTAAATCGGCGGCGCTCGAAGAATATCTGCGTAGCGAATTAGATTACGACTTTGAAAATTTTTCTTCAGTAGTCTTGGGTTGCACACACTTTAATTATTTCAAGGACACGTTGAGAGAAATTTTGCCGGCGCATGTGAAAATTTTAGACGGGAACGCCGGCACGATTAACGAACTCATCAGACGAACAAATTTGCAACCCGCGCAGGCTAAAAATCTTCCGCGAACAGAATTTTTCTATTCTGGGCGGCGCGTAACAGATTTGCGAGAATTAGCGCGGCTAGCGAAATTTTTACACCGGCTCAACGAAATGGAGGCGATTAAATGAAAACTTACAAGGCGGCGATTTTCGATATGGACGGCACTTTGACTGATACCCTCGCCGATTTGTTCGATAGCGTCAACGAAATGCTCGCGCATTACAATTTCCCGCTCTGCACCCTCGACGAGGTTAGACAATTCGTCGGAAATGGCGCACGCATTTTAATGCGCAGAAGTTTGCCCGCCGATAAGGAAAATTTAATCGACGAAGTCTTGAAATTTTACAACGACTGCTACGCCCGCAACTGTCTAAACAAAGTCAAGCCCTACGCGGGGATTATGGAACTTTTGACGACCCTTGAAGCGAAAAAAATTCCGCTCGGCATTTGTACGAATAAGCAACACTTCGCGGCAGTCAAAATTGCTGAAAAAATTCTCGCGCCGATTAAATTTGGCTACGTGAGCGGCGACGAACCCGGACAACCTCGAAAACCCGACCCAACTCGCGCATTAGCCGGAGCTAAACTTTTCAACGTCGCGCCCGATGACGTTGCCTATTTCGGCGACACGGCAGTCGATATGCAAACCGCAATTAACGCTGGCTTTTTGGCAATCGGAGTGACTTGGGGCTTTCGCTCGCGTGAAGAACTTGTAGAGAGCGGCGCGCAAATTATCATCGACCAGCCATCAGAAATTTTACAGCGAATCAACTTCGGCTGAACATGGAAAATATTTTCTGCAAAAGATTTTTGCTCGTGATAGGTAAGCGGGCAAATTTTTTTATCTCGGACAATCTCATCGTCACGATATTTCCTACGCAAGTTTTTATTTACGTTTTCGCGCAGTGGCTGATATATTGAGAAAAAATTTGAGTGGATAATAGTCAAGAAAGTGGACAAGGAAAATTGTAAATCGGCAAGATTAGAATAAGATTTGCGATTAGTTTCTTCAGCTTTGAGGAATTTGAAGAAAGCCTCTAAGACTGCATTATCGAACGGTTCACGTTGCAATAAGACAGTAAGTTTATTGACGCCTCTGGAAAGCTCAGATTGGGTTTACCGTTCTCACACGACGTCACGATCGACTTTTTAAAGTCCTCATCATACTCCTTTGCTTGCATATAATTAACTCCTTTCGTGTCCACTACTGTATTTTTTTCTTTTCTCATTTGCTTTAATTGGTTGCTCATCGCCGAATGAACGTAATTGAACGCGTTAATATAGTCTTCGGGCGTGGTTAAATCATCGTGATGATGTTCGAGATAAAGCAAAGCTAATTCATTGATAGGCAAATCGTTGGTATACAAATTATTAACATCCTCCCTTCGACAGGATTAACCTCCTTTCACTTCAATTATATTTTGCAACGCTGAAAGTTATCTGCAGTCGTTGTCTCGCGCTGAAAGATACGATAGTCGGCTACACAGATGAGAGCGGCGTGACGATACCGCCCTTGCACCCGCGTTGTAGGTGTGCGATAATCTATGACGAAGTGGAAAAGCCGAGAGCCAAGCCTAAACCTGAAAAACCTTTTGTATTTGACGTTCAACGTTTTGGAACATATGAAGACCAAGTGCAAAGTCATGGTGGAAGTGGTAATATTAAACCTGATAGTGTTGTTGAAGGGCATGATAGGCCAAGAATCGCAGAGCCTTTAAGCATTATTGACCATAAGGATAAATTTGGTAAAATAGACAAGCGAGCTTTTTATAACGAAAACGGCAACCTTTATCTTGAAATCCATACGACAAATCATAATTTTCCTAAAAAACATCCCTTTGGGGAACATGGCGAACATTCGCATGATGTTGATTGGGAGAAGGGCAATATTAAATGGGCAGGCGGTAAAGAACTTATTGAAACCATGCGAAAGGATAACAGTGATATTTTATGACGGAAAAAGAAGTATGGGATTTTATAAACAACGGTGAACTTGATTTTGAATTTGAATTTGACAGGAAGTCAGGTACAATTTGCTTATGCTATCTTCCAAAAGTTTACATCCTTTACAATGGGAAAGAATTTGAAACAACGTTTGAAGGTCTCATGGATTTAAAATTTTTGAATGGGAAATCACTAAGAGACGTGGCTACGGAGATAGAGTTTTATGGTTGAATTTTTACGGAGGTGTGAAATGGAACTAAACGAGCAGGAAGCTCATTGCGTAGCGCGGCACTTGCAAGCCTTGATGTATGGGCGTGGCGTTTCGGACGCTTGCACTTTTTGTAAATTCCAATGTTGTGACAAAGGCGAACCACCAATGCAAGAATTAAATGTCCTGTACTGATTAGGAGTTGCCCCGCCATAATCATACTTGGCAAGTTCGAGAAGGAACTTTACAACTGAATAGCGGCTCGCTTCGGCGGGCTTTTTATATTGAAAGGAGATATTTATCATGCAGAAATCTTTATTTTGATGTGAGGAACAGATTTTTTTCGTGAAGGAAGAAATATTTTTATGTCGAAAGTTTAGCGCGTGATAAATGATTAGGAGGAAAAAATATTGGAAACATTTGAAATGGAACTCGGCGGCCGCAAGTTAATCGTCGAGCACGGCAAAATGGCTAAGCAGGCTAACGGCGCAGTCTTAGTCCGCTACGGTGATACGGCAGTTTTGGTCGCGGCGACGATGTCCGCTGAACCAAGAGAAGGCGTCGACTTTTTCCCGCTGACCGTCGACTTTGAAGAGAAAATGTATTCGGCAGGGAAAATTCCGGGCGGCTTCATCAAGCGCGAAGGTCGTCCGCAAACTTCAGCGATTTTGAAAAGCCGCTTGATTGACAGACCAATTCGACCACTTTTCCCCGAAGGTTTTCGCAATGACGTTCAGATTATCGCGACGGTGATTTGTTTCGACGAGGATAACGCCCCCGAAATCGCCGGCATGATTGGTGCAAGTTGTGCGCTTAGCGTCTCGGATATTCCTTTCGGCGGTCCGATTGCCGGTGTTCACGTCGGACGCATTGACGGCGAATTCATCATCAACCCCACTAAGGAACAGCTCGAAGTCTCCGAAATGGATTTAATCGTCGCAGGCTCGGCTGATGCGGTCATGATGGTTGAGGCGGGCGTTAAGGAGCTGCCGGAAGAAATTGTCCTTGAGGCGATTTTGTTCGGGCACGAGGAGATTAAAAAAATTGTCGCCTTCCAAAACGAGATTAAAGCCGCTGTCGGCAAGGAGAAAAAGGAAGTTACGCTTTTCATGCCCGACGAAAATATTGACGCGGCAGTTCGCGAACTCGCTACGGAAAAAATTGATAAGGTCGTCCGCAACCCCGATAAACTTGCTCGCGAGGCGGCTCTCGAAGAAGTCAAAGCCGAAGTCGTCGAAGCTCTCGCCGAAAAATTCCCCGCCGAAGATTATCCCAATGCCGCAAAGGATATTGGCGCAGTCTTCTACAAGGTCGAAAAAGAAGTCGTCCGCAAAATGATTACCCATGAAAAAATTCGCCCCGACGGTCGCGAGCTAGAAGAAGTTCGCCCGATAAGTTGCGAGGTCGGATTGTTTGCGCGTACTCACGGCTCAGGACTTTTCACGCGCGGTCAAACTCAAGTCTTGACGATAACGACACTCGGCGCAATCGGCGACGAACAAATTATTGACGGGCTCGAACCCGAATACACTAAGCATTATATCCACCACTACAATTTCCCCGGCTACAGCGTCGGCGAGGCTCGTCCTGCGCGGAGTCCTGGTCGTCGCGAAATTGGGCACGGAGCTTTGGCTGAACGCGCGCTGATTCCCGTTATCCCGTCGATTGAGGATTTCCCTTACACGATTCGCCTTGTCTCGGAAGTTTTGGAGAGTAACGGCTCAAGCTCAATGGGCAGCGTTTGCGGGAGTACCTTGAGCCTTATGCAGGCCGGCGTTCCGATTAAACGTCCTGTCAGCGGCGTAGCAATGGGGCTTGTCAAGGACGGCGAAGCCCATACGATTTTGACGGACATTCAAGGCATGGAAGACGCGCTCGGCGATATGGATTTCAAAGTTGCGGGCACTACTGAAGGCGTTACGGCGATTCAAATGGATATAAAAGTCGCGGGCATTTCCAGAGAAATTTTGAGCGACGCATTGGCACAGGCTAAGCGCGGCAGGAGTTTTATTTTGGGGAAAATGCTTGAGGTTATCAGCGAGCCGGCCGCCGACTTGTCACCCTACGCGCCGCGAGTCCGCACGATTAAAGTTCCCGTCGATAAAATTCGCGAAGTTATCGGCACGGGCGGCAAAATGGTCAACAGGATTATCGAGGAAACAGGCGTTGAGGTTGATATTCACGACGACGGAAATGTTTTCGTCACGTCGCGCAATGTCGAGGGCATCGACCGCGCTATTGAGATGATTGAGGAAATTATTCACGAAGTCAAGGTCGGCGAAGTCTTCGATGGCACTGTTACCAGACTTATGCCGACGGGCGCATTTGTTGAAATTTTAATCGGCAAGGAAGGCATGTGCCATATTTCGCAGCTGTCCGATAAGAGAATCCCGACGGTGGAAGACGCGGTTAAGGTCGGCGACAAACTCAAAGTCAAAATCACCGAGATTGACGACAAGGGCAGAATAAATGTCAGTCATCGCGCGTTGCTCGAAGGGGATTCGCCACGCCCGCCGCGTAACGATAAGCCTAAGACTTACGACCGTCCGCGCAATAATGATAGGCCGAGAAATTCTGATAGGTCGCGTGGCGAGTCGCGAGCGATTAAAGATTTTAGAGACTTGAAAAATAATCGCGACGGTCGCCGCAGAAGAGATAGGTAAGGTGGATAGGTGGGTAGGTGGATAGGTGAATAGTCTAATAACCTAACAACCTAACCACCTAACAACCTAAGGGGGTTTTGAAATGGCAACGATTGACAGATTTAAGGAAGTGGTCGAGAGCGGCGTAATAATCGACGCCGACGACATGGAAGCTCCGCTCTCCCCGCAAATGAAGTACGATTACTTGGCGGCAATCAATTCTATGACGCAACTCGAAGCCTTGATAGCGGAGTTCGCCAATCGAAAAAAATATCGCACCGACTTAAAGGCGACGTTGTTGAAAAGTTGCAGTCAATCGCTCAAGAAAATCGCTGAGGACGAAGAAAATTTCACGCTCAAAAAAATCGATACGGCGATAAAAATGCTCACCGATTGCCGCCGCGAAGTTATGAAAATCGATAGCGTCGAGCGCGAATGCGATAGGCTTTCCAAAATTATTCGCGTCGGAGTCAGCGCAGGTTGAGGAGGTCGCTTTATGTTTAGGGAAATGCGGCGGAAAAATTGCGTTGTCTCCAAAGAAGTCGCCGAAAAAATTCTGCGCGAAGGCGACTTCGGAGTTTTAGCTTTGTCGGGCGATGACGGTTACAATTACGCCGTGCCGATTAACTACGCGGTCGAGGGCAACAAAATTTATTTCCATAGCGCGAAGACCGGTCACAAACTTGACGCGATTAGGAATAACGAGAAAGTTTCATTTTGCGTCGTCGATAAACATGAAGTCGTTGCCGAAGAGTTCACGACGTATTTTTCAAGCGCGATTGCTTTCGGGCGAATCAAAATCGTTGAGGACGACGCCGACCCCGACAAACTGCGCGGGCTCGAACTTCTTGCCGATAAATATTCTTCGACGGCAAGCCCCGAACGTCGCGCTAAAGAGTTGGGCAGATTAAATGCGCTGGTCGTGCCCGTTATGACGATTGAACATTTGACGGGCAAGGCGGCGCGAGAGTTAGTCAAGCGAGGTGATTTTGGCTAATGGATAAGAAATTTTTAACTTACAGCATGGAAGTCAACGGGCTGTGGCAGGAAGTCAAATTTAGCGAGACGGCGATTGAAAATGTTTTTATACCGTTCCTGCGCGAACTGACCGATTTAAAAATGACAATGGACAGAAAAGTTATCGCGTACTTGGTCGCGCCGCCCGGAGCAGGTAAATCTACGCTGGCGAAATTTTTGGAGCAACTCAGCCGCGAGCGTTCAAACGAGGTCGAACCGATTCGCGCTTTGGGCATGGACGGCTATCACTACACAGCGGCTTACATGAAAATTACGACGGTCGAGCGCGACGGCGAAAAAGTTTTGATGAACGACATTAAAGGCGCGCCCGAAACTTTTGACATTGATTTACTGGTCGATAAGATTCGCGAGGCGCGGCAGGATGGCACGAGCTGGAACATTTACGACCGCAAAATTCATGACGTGTTGCCGGATTATTGGAGCGTCGAGGAAGATATTTTGCTTATCGAGGGGAATTATCTGCTGCTCAAAGAGGCGGGCTGGACTAATGTCCGCGTGCTCGGCGATTACTCCGTTTTCATTGACGCTGACCCCGAACTTTTGCGCGAACGGTTGATTAGCAGGAAAATTGCGGGTGGCAAGTCTCGCGAAGAGGCCGAAGCTTTTTACAACTTCAGCGACAGCAAAAATATCGAGCGCGTCTTGAAAAATTCCGCGCAGGCTGACGAGACTTGGAAACTTCTTCCGGACGGTGACTTTGAGCGGCAATGAGCAAATTAAAATCTCACGCCAATAATGTCGCGTTGCCGCATACGATTTTTAGTTTGCCGTTCGCGCTGGCAAGTTCATTCATGGCGACGAATGGCAAGCCTGACTTCTGGACAGTCATTTTGATTTTGTTGGCGATAACGTCTGCGCGGTGGGCGGCAATCGCGATAGACAACCTCGCCGATTTGAAATACGATAAACTTCAGCCGAGATTATCTTATCGGGCAATGGTGCGCGGCGAAATCTCAAAGGGCGAGGCGTTAATTTTTATCGCGCTGTGCATGATTGTTTTAGTCGTGACGGTCGCGCAACTCCCGCCGCTTTGCCTAAAACTTTTGCCGGTCGCCGCGATTCCATTCATAATCTACCCGTTCACGAAAAGATTTACCGCGTGGTGTCATTTATTTTTAGGTTTGGCAATTGCAATGGCTCCGGCGGGCGCGTGGGTCGCGCTTACTGAAAAAATTTCCCTGCCGATGATAATTTTATGCGTGGCGGTCGCGCTATGGATTGGAGCATTCGACGCAGTTTACGGCGCACAAGATGAACAATTCGACAAGTCACAACGTCTGCACTCCCTCGCGACAAAATACGGCGCGGCAGGTGCTTTGCAAATTGCTCGCGGTCTTCACGTCATATCGATTGTTTGCTTTATAATCGTCGGGCTTATGCTCGGCTTGGGCAAGTTGTATTTCGTCGGCGTGGCGATTGCGGCTTTGGCTCTGGTCTATCAACATTCAATCGTCAGGGCGGGCGATTATCGCGAAGTCACTCAAGCTTACTTCATGCGCAACGGCATTGTCTCTATCGCGATTTTTATTTTCACGTGGCTCAGCTACGAATAAAATAATTCCTTATCGGGAGATGATCACTCAATGGCGAATTACGTAACGGTTTACAGTAGCAAATGGGTCGGCACTGATGGCGACGACACGCATTCTGGAAGGGATTCTGAATTTATTGATTCAACGCAAACTTGGCGGACGACAATTTATAGTGCTCTGCGCGGACTCGGCGGCAATGACACCCTCAGCCACAATGAATCACTCGATAGCGTGACGCTAGACGGCGGCGCGGGCAACGATTCTATTTACAACGGCGAATATAATCACAACTCTAATAACCCCGTAATCGACGGCGGCGACGGCGACGACATCATTAGAAGTTACGGAAACAATCCCATAATCACGGCGGGCAACGGCAACGATTCTATTGACAGCACCGGCGACAATGCCACTATCACCGGCGACAACGGCAACGACAGCATAAGCAATTCCGGCGACGATGCCACAATCACTGGCGGCGAAGATAATGATACTATTTGGAATATCGGCGATAACGCCACGCTCGAAGGCAACACCGGCGACGATTCAATCACTGCTTACGGCTCAAATATAACGATTCACGGCGGCGCAGGCGATGATTCTCTTTACGGTAGCGGCAATACCGATAGTAGCATTAGCCCGATAATTTTGCTCGATGACACTATCGGCAACAATTACTTTGGAATCAGCTACAGCAAAAACAGTTCGGTACTCGGCGGCGACGGTGATAATACCGTTCATAGCGACAGTAGCAACGAAAATCTTTTGATTAGCGTTGGCGCGGGCAATAATTCTATCGTCAGTAGAGACGACACCAACGTCACGATTCAAGCGCAAGGCGGCAACGATACCATTTCAATCAACGACGGCACTAAACTTTCAATCGACGCGGGCGACGGCGACAATAGCATTTCCTCTTACTACAACACGAGCAATTCAATTAACGCAGACGTTACAATCACTACGGGCGCGGGCTTAGATACGGTCGAAACTTACGGCAAACAGTTTTTGATTATTACTGGCGCGGGCAACGATTCAATTAAACACGTCGGCGCAAATTCAACCATACAGGGCGGCGACGGCGACGACTGGATAAACAATCACGATAACGGGCGCGATTACGGAACCAATCCAACTGTCGGCGCAAATAATTTAGTTGAAGGCGGCGCGGGTAATGATACTCTCGAAAACTCTTGCGATAGCGTCACGCTAGACGGCGGCGCGGGCGATGATTATTTGAGTAGCGGCGCAGTCGACGGAGCTTTACTTCTCGGCGGCGACGGCAACGACACCATTTCCAACGTAGCCAACATTAACCGCGAATTAGCCACCAACACGACAATTAGCGGCGGGGCGGGCGACGACTCAATTTACAATATCGGTAACCAAGTCACAATCACCGCAGGCGAGGGCAACGACACCATTTGGCTTGTTAGCGGTTATCGCAATAACTCAAGATACAACATACAAGATAGCGGCAGCGAAAACGTCCTAATCAATTACACGGCGGGCGACGACGACGACCTTATCCAATTCTTCAACGAGACCTCCACACTTTCAATCGGCGGCGGCGAATATTCCAGCGTATTCAGCGGCGATGATGTTATTTTAACTGTCGGCGACGGGAAAATTTCCTTGCAAGGCGCGGCGACTTTGGACGCGCTAAATATCGTCGGCACTTACGCTCAACCTTCAAGCGTCGGCATTAGCCTAAATAACACTGTCAGCAATACTCACCTAATCGGCACGGCTTACGACGATTCCATTTCAAACACGGGCGGCTCCGTCACAATTACCGCGCTCGACGGCAACAATTACATTTATAACACCGGCAATGATGCTCTCGACACAATCAACGACGGCTCAAAAGTTTTAATCGTGACGGGCGCGGGCAATGACACAATCAGAAATAACTACGGCGATAGCGTGACGATAGCCAGTAGCAACGGCGATAATTGGATTATCAACGAAAATAGCCACTACACATCAATAACAACCGGCGCGGGCATGGATACCATCGGCTTTAACAACGGCAGTTATATAACTGTCGACAGCGGCAAAGGTAACGATACTATCAGTTCAATAATTTATAATTCTTTGGTGAATGCTGGCGCGGGTAACGATTCCATTTATTATCAAGGACAAGATACAACGATAAACGCGGGCGCAGGCAACGACACAATAAGTCACGGCACCAACAACGGTTATAACATGTACATTGACGGCGGTGACGGTAACGACCTTATAGAGGGCTTAGCAGAGGGAACATTACTTGGCGGCGCGGGTAACGATACTATCACTATCAACGGCTTTAACGATGTCATAACCGGCGGCAAAGGCAATGACGTTTTCGCCTATAATAACGGTAGAGACGTAACAATCACCGACTACGAAAAGAAAGACAAAATCGCTCTCGCTGAAAGTCTCAGTCTCGCGGGATACGAATTCAATGGCGATGATCTCATTTTGAACTTTGACGAATCAAATAATTTGACGATTGAAGACGGCAAAGGCAAAGCCATTAACATTAATTCTACCGTCAATTATTATACGTCGGACGGAATCATTGACAAGAAAAAGAAATCAATCATGCTACTTGCCTCGACCGAAAACTTTACCGCCGATTCAAAACTTATGACGATTGACGGCTCGGCGGCTGAAAAAGTAATCTCCATTACTGGCAACAACAAAAAGAATTTGATTTACGCAGGGGCAAATGGTTCGACGATTGCGGGCGGCAAGGGCAAAGATAGTTTGGTCGGCGGCAATGGCGCAGATGTTTTCGTCTACAAGAAAGGTGACGGCAAAGACGTTATAGAAAATTTCAGCGACGGAGATTTAATCAGCTTGACCGGCGCGGAGATTAAAGACGCTAAGATTAAAAGCGGCAACGCGTTTATAAAAATCTCCAGCGGCGCGCTGACCGTCAAGGACACTACGGAATTTACCTTCATGCAGGACGGCGCGGAGAAAAAATTCAGCGCGGGCGTTTTCGTCGAAGAGGATACCGCCAAGGTTTACGGCTCGTTCAGCGGCACAATCACTCTTTCCGATTACGACGTTAAAATTTTCGACGGCTCTGAGGCTAAAAAGAAACTCACGATAACCGGCGACGATTCAGCGAACTCGATAACGGGCGGCAGAGGTAAAGACAGTTTGATTGGCGGCGCGGGCAATGATACTTTGTGGGGCGGCGCGGGCAATGATACTTTGATTGGCGGCGCGGGTGACGATACATTTATTTTCCGCGCAGGCGATGGCAAAGATGTTATCGCTGACTACTCGGCGGGTGATATGCTCCAAATCATGAATAAGCGCGGTACAGGTTACGCCGATTTCAAAAAGGCAACCTTCAAAGGCGGCAATTTAACGCTTAACATAACCGGCGGTGGTCAAGTTATCTTCAGTGGCATTGATAGCTCGACTTCCGTAAATATCAACGGCACAAATCAAACCGTCAGCGACTTGGTTAATGCACAATAAAAAATCCCTCCGCAGTCAGAGGGATATATTTGACCGTTCCGAGTTTAGGAGCGGTTAATTTTTTTGCAAAGGGTTCAGCGCAAGTTTCGTGACGTAACTAAACTTTTGCCGAACTTGATAATTGATATGGCGTAGAGACCAGAGCAAACCGCCGCTAAAATGTAACTCAATGTCCAACTTAGCCCGAAACCAATCGGCGCATGCAAAATGTAAGTCGAGACCATGTACATATAAAACGTGCCAGGAATAATCGCCATTAGATACGGCATATTGTTTTTAATCATGTAGACTGCAATCATTGCGAAGGCGAAAACGGCAATAGTTTCGTTAGCCCAAGAAAAATATCTCCAGAGGAGCGCGAAGCCGCTCTTATCGGTCTTAGCGTAGTAGAGGACGCAAGCCACGATAGCAAACAACATGAACGCTAACGTAAAGGCATTAACTTTTTTCTTTTGGTCAATGTGGAGCGCGTCGCCGAGCATGATTCTAAGAGACCTTAAAGCCGTGTCGCCTGAAGTAATCGCCAGAACTATGACGCCTAAGACCGCGACCATGCCGCCGACACTGCCGAGCATATTTTCAGCGATAACGCCGACGACAACCGCCGCTTGCTTATAAAGATTTTCATCAGTGGCGAGCCCCGCATTGACTGCGCCCATAGCCGCGCCCGCCCAACTCATCGCAATAAAACCTTCGGCAATCATCGTGTTGTAGTAAACTAGCCGCCCATGCTTTTCATTGGTGACGGTGCGAGCAATCAACGTCGCCTGCGTGGAGTGAAAGCCCGAAGTTATGCCGCAAGCAACCGTTATAAAAAATATCGGGATAAAGTGTTCGCCGTATGGGTGGACGTTAGCAATGCCCGCCTCCCAAACTTCAGTCAGCGGGTAGCCGTTAATGAATAGCCCGAAGAAAATGCCGACCGCGCTCAGCAAAAGTATAAAGCCGAAAATCGGATAGATGCGCCCAATAATTTTATCAATGGGCAGAAGAGTCGCAATCAGATAATAAAGGAAAATCGCGCCGTAAACCATGACAACTTCCGAATTTAAGGTTGAGGCGTCACCCTTGAGCAAGTGCGCGACAAATAAATCGCCTGGCGTGTAGATAAAAACCGTGCCAACCAAAAGCATTAGGAAACAAACAAAAACGTTGTAGACGCCATAAACTTTGCCGCCGAGAAATCTTCTGACAAGCGAGGGCATTTGCTCGCCGTTGTTGCGAATGGAAATCATGCCGCTCATGTAATCATGAACCGCGCCGCCGATAACGCAGCCGATTGGAATTGTGAGAAAAGCAATCGGGCCAAACAAAATGCCTTGAATCGGACCGAGTACGGGACCTGTGCCGGCTATGTTCAGCAGTTCAATCAAACAATTTTTCCATTTGTTCATCGGCACGAAGTCGACATTATCGCGTTGCTTAATCGCGGGAGTTTGCACAGAGGCATTTGGCTTCATGACGCGTTCACAAAACGAGCCGTAAATCGCCGCGCCCACAATCAAAATTATCAAGCCGATTATAAATGTAATCAAAACTACCACCTCCTAACGAGGAGTCAAACTAAAAATTTTTTACCTCAAGTTTCGTGACGGGGCAGACCCTTTGCCGAGTTTGATAACCGACACGACATATAGAGCCGCGCAGATTGCCGCCAAAATGTAACTCAATATCCAGCCGAATCCAAAACCTATCTCCGCATGTAAAATGTAAGTCGAGACAATGTACGTGTAAAAAGTGCCGGGGATAATCGCCATAAGGTAGGGCATTTTATTTTTAATCATGTAGACGGTAATCATGGCGAAGGAGAACGCAACAATGCTTTCATTAGCCCAAGAGAAGTACCGCCACAAAATCGCAAAGCCGCTCGCATTAGTTTTGGCGTAGTAGAGTATGACGGCCACAACTGCGAAGATAATCAGCGACAGGAAAAGCGTATTGGATTTCTTTTTGTTATCGATGTGGATTGCCTCGCCGACAATGATTCTAAGAGACCTTAAAGCCGTATCGCCCGAAGTAATCGCCAAAATCATGACGCCTAAGACTGCGACCATACCGCCAACGCTACCGAGCATTTCTCCTGCAATGTTGCCGACGACGACGGCGGGGATTTTAAGCAGGTTTTCATTCGTAGCGAGTCCGAGATTGACTAAGCCCATAGCCGCCGCCGACCAAGTCATCGCGATAAAACCTTCCGCAATCATCGTGTTGTAAAAAACTAGGCGTCCGTGTTGTTCGTTAGTGACGGTGCGCGAAATTAACGTTGCTTGTGTCGCGTGGAAGCCTGATGCTATGCCGCAAGTGACTGTGACAAAAAACATCGGGATAAAGTGTTCGCCGAAGGGGTGAGCGTTGAAAAGGCTTGCCTCCCAAATTTCAGTCAGCGGATAACCTTTGATGAACAGTCCCAAAAAAATTCCGACGGCACTGAGCAAAAGTATCGCGCCGAAAATCGGATATATGCGCCCGATAATTTTATCAATCGGGAAGAGCGTAGCCGCGAGGTAATAAGCAAAAATTACAGCGTAAACAATGGCGACCGTCGTAGTAAGCGTGGAAATATCGCCGCCGATAACCTTCGCGACGAATAAATCGCCCGGCGTGTAAATGAAAACCGTACCGAGTAGCAAAAGCAATAGGCAAACGAAAATGTTGTAGAAGGCGTAGACCTTGTCACCTAAGAAACGCCGCATAAGAAAGGGCGTCTGTTCACCCTTGTTGCGCACAGAAATCATAGCGACCATGTAGTCGTGAACCGCGCCGCTAATTACGCAACCGATTGGGATTGTGATAAAGGCGATAGGGCCGAATAAAATGCCTTGAATAGGTCCGAAGACGGGACCGGTGCCCGCAATGTTCAAAAGTTCGATAAGGGCATTACGCCATTTGTCCATTGGCACAAAGTCTACGCCATCGCGAAGTTTTATTGCAGGGGTTTGGGCGGAGGAGCTGGGCTTCATAATTTTTTCACAAATCGCGCCGTAAATTGCTCCTCCGACAATCAGAATCACTAAGCCGATTATAAATGTAATCATAGGGTGAGACCTCCGTTTAAGGGAGAAGGGGAATGGGAGAAGGGAGAAGTAGGGATAAGACTTTTCCCATTTCCCTTTTCCCTTGCTCCTTAATCACGATTCACGTCCTCAATAGAAGTTTCAATCTCTTCCATTTTGTACGCCTCGATAATGTCGCCCTCTCTGAAGTCGCGATAATCAACGATAGAAATGCCGCACTCATAACCTTGCGCGACTTCCTTAACCTCGTCCTTAAAGCGGCGCAACGAATCAATTTCGCCGTCGAACATCTCAATATTATCGCGCAGGATACGAATCTTGGAGTTGTTGAAAATTTTCCCTTCCAAAACATACGAGCCAGCGACCAGAGCTTTGCTGAACTTCATAACTTTGCGAATCTCGACGCGCCCTTGAATCACTTCTTTAAACTTAGGCGCAAGTAAACCGCTCATAGCGTCTTGCACGTCGTGAATCGCATCGTAGATAACGCGATAAGTTCTAATATCGATATTTTCAGTGACGGCGGACTTGCGAGCGTTATTATCTGGGCGGACGTTGAAACCGATAATCAGCGCGTTAGACGACGACGCAAGCATAACGTCATTTTCAGTGACCGCGCCAACGCCCGAATGCACGATATTAACGCGGACTTCGTCATTTTTATTGAGCGACAGGAGCGAACTAGATAAAGCCTCGACCGAGCCTTGAACGTCCGCTTTGACGACGATATTTAAATCTTTGAGCGAGCCGGCTTGAATCTGCGTGAACAAATCATCGAGCGAAACTTTCTTTGACTTGATAAGCTCATTGCGCTGGCGTTCGATTCTGTGTTCAGCGATTGATTTGGCAAGTTTTTCGTCGAGAGCCGCGAGGATATCGCCCGCCGCCGGAATGTCGTTAAGCCCTAAGACTTCGACTGGAACGCTGGGACCTGCCTTTTTGAGATTATCGCCGCGTTCATTCATCATTGCGCGAACTCTGCCGTAAGTTGTGCCCGCGACAATATAATCGCCAATTCTCAACGTGCCGTTCTGAACCAAAACCGTAGCGACAGGGCCGCGCCCCTTATCGAGTTGCGCCTCAATGATGACGCCGCGAGCATCGCGATTGGGATTAGCTTTGAATTCTTGAACTTCGGATTCGAAAAGAATTTCTTCGAGCAAATCGTTAATGCCGAGATTTTTTTTGGCGGAGACTTCAACCATAGTAGTATCGCCGCCAAAGTCGCGAGAAACTAAGCCGTGTTCAAGGAGTTCCTGTTTGACGCGCATTGGATTTGCTCCGGGCTTATCGATTTTGTTAATGGCGACGATAATCGGGACGTGCGCGGCTTTAGCGTGATTGATAGCCTCAATGGTCTGGGGCATGACGCCATCATCAGCGGCGACGACCAAAATTGCAATGTCAGTGACTTGAGCACCGCGCGCGCGCATAGCCGTAAAAGCTTCGTGGCCTGGCGTATCGAGGAAGACAATTTTTTTATCGTTGCAAATGACTTGATACGCGCCGATATGTTGAGTGATTCCGCCGGCTTCGGTCGAAGTGACGCGAGTTTTCCTGATGACGTCGAGGAGCGAAGTTTTACCGTGGTCTACGTGCCCCATAACGGTAACGACGGGCGGACGAATTTTAAGCGCGGCGGGGTCGTCTTCGATTTCGGGGATAAGGGTTGGGTCGACTTCGGGCGGGAGTTCTTCCGCAGTCACGCCGAATTCGGAGGCGACGAGCGCGGCGGTATCATAGTCGATAATTTGGTTGATTGTCGCGACAACGCCCATCATCAAAAGTTTCTTAATGACTTCGACGGCGGTACAACTCATTTTGCTGGCCAAGTCTTTAACCGCTATGCTGTCGCCGATTTTGATATGGGTTGGGCGAGCGATTTCGACTTTATGGACGGGTTGAGGCGCAGGGCGATTTTTTTTGCGAGCGGGACGCGGGGCGCGATTTTTATTTTGGGCTTGTTGAGCGTCGTTTTGAGTTTTAGCGGCCTCCTTAGCGTTAGCGGGGCCTTGACGATTGCGATTGCGCTGACGATTATTTCTTGCACCGTCTTCGCGCTGACGTTCGTTACGATTTTTGGATTGACGGTCGCCGCGTTCGCCGCGAGTGTCTTGTTTTTCCTGCGGACGAGCTACCGCCTCTTGCTTATCCTGCCCGCGAACTTCTTGCCGTTCCTGCTTGCCGCGATTATCGCGTTGAGGTTTCTGTTGAGGTTTTTGTTCTTGCTTAGGCTGTTGTTTTTGTTGAGGTTTCTGTTCTTGCTTAGGCTGTTGTTTCTGCTGAGGTTTCTGTTCTTGCTTAGGCTGTTGTTTTTGTTGAGGTTTCTGTTCTTGCTTAGGCTGTTGTTTCTGCTGAGGTTTTTGTTCCTGCTTAGGTTGCTGTTTTTGTTGAGGTTTCTGTTCTTGCTTAGGCTGTTGTTTTTGTTGAGGTTTTTGTTCCTGCTTAGGCTGTTGTTTTTGTTGTTGAGGTTTCTGTTCGGGCTTAGGTTGTTGTTTTTGTTGTTGAGATTTTTGTTCTTGCTTAGGCTGTTGCTTTTGCTGAGGCTTTTGCCCTTGCTTAGGTTGTTGCTTTTGCGGCTGAGGTTTTTGTTCGGGCTTAGGTTCGGGCTCGACGGGCTTACGGCGTGCGAATTTCGCTTTGATCAGCTCATAAGCTTCGTCATCAATGCCCGTGAAACGATTTTTAGCTTTGACCTTATTTTTGTTAAGAAAGTCGATAATGACTTGCACTTCTTGATCGAATTCGTTTGCAATGTCATAGATTCTATGTTTAATCGGTTTTGACATAGATCCACCCCCGTTTGAATTTTGTTTACATTTGGATTATCTCCTTTAAGTCTACCGCCGAAATAATTTTGTCGTAGAGTTCGTTCGGCAGTTTGGTTTTGAAAATTTTATCGAGATTGCGGCGTTTTTTGAGTGATGCCGCGCAGATTGGTGACTTGCAGACGTAAGCTCCGCGCCCGAAAATTTTTTTAGTCTCGTCGAGTGAGATTTCGCCCGAAGAAGTTTTTACAATGCGAATTAGTTCGGACTTGTGACGGGCTTGGCGGCAGGCGATGCAACGGCGCATTTCGATTTGTTTAATCGCGGTGCCCTTAGCAGCTTTCCCTCTTGACATGAGTAATACCTCTTTGGAAAGATTTCATTACGCATTACGCATTACGCATTACGCATTACGCATTGCCTTTCTTGCCTTTTTTCTGGCGCGGCTTGACGAATGATGTAGCGTCGGAAATATCGACTTCGTGCATGTAGGAGGGGAGTTCGTCATTTTTCGCCTGCTTGACGCTTTTAATATCAATTTTCCAACCGGTGAGGCGGGCGGCCAGTCGAGCGTTCTGACCTTCCTTGCCGATTGCCAAACTAAGTTGATTATCTGGGACGACCACGCGACAATTTTTATCGTCATCATTTAGCGCGACGCTAACAATTTTCGACGGGCTTAGGGCATTAGCAACGTAGACGCCGGCCTTTGGGCTCCACTCGATGAGGTCTAATTTTTCTTCGCCGAGTTCGTCAAGTATGGGTTGAATCCTGGTGCCATGCTGACCAATGCAAGAGCCGACCGCCTCGACGTTAGGGTCTTTGGAGTTGACAGCGACTTTAGCTCTGGAGCCCGCCTCGCGAGCCACGCCCTTTATCTCGACAATGCCTTCTTGAATTTCGGGAATTTCGAGTTCAACGAGCCGGCGCAAGAAATTGGGATGAGTGCGCGAAAGGTAAACTTGCGGACCTTTGCCGCCCTTTTTGACTTCGATGATGTAAGCGCGAACCGTATCGCCGACGCTGTAGTTGTCGACCGGTGACTGCTCGCTGGGAACTAAAATTGCTTCGGTCTTGCCGACTTCGACGACAAAATTTCCGTCCTCCACGCGAATAATTTTCCCGCGAACTAAATCGCTTTCGCGGTTGGTGAATTCGTCGTAGATAACGCCGCGTTCGGCCTCGCGCAATTTCTGAACGACACTTTGCTTAGCCGCTTGAGCCGCAATGCGTCCAAAATTTTTCGGCGTGACTTCGATTTCGACAACGTCATCGAGTTCGCAGCCGGGACTAATTTGTTCGGCGTCTTCCTTAGAAATTTCGATAACGGGGTCGCTGACTTCCTCGACGACGCTTTTGAGCGAGTAGACGTGATAGCTACCGTCCTCGCGGTCAATCACGACCTCGACGTTATCATCTTGATTAAAATTTTTTTTGTACGCGACTTTCAGAGCAGACTCGACCGCGTCGAACATAACGTCGGGCGAAATTTCCTTTTCGGTGCAGATGTCCTTAATCGCGTCAATCAAACTTAATTCGGGTTTCTTCCTTCTTGCCAAGTAAATTCTTCCTCCTAAAAATCGACATGCAATCTGACTTGCGCGACTTTTTCTAGCGGCAAAGGTTCCATATCTTTGAGCCGCAAAAATTTTTCGTCGCGCCCTTGCAATTCTCCGACAAATAATTTTTTCCCGTCGAGCGGCGCGTAAAGTGTCACGTCAACGACCTTGCCCGCCTCGCGAATAAAATCTTTATCCTTTTTCAAAATGCGGTCGATGCCTGGCGACGAGACTTCCAAATTGTACGCGCTATCGATTATGGAAATTTCGTCCAACTTCGCACCGAGTTTCTCGCTGATATTTTGGCAATCGTCCAAGTCGATGCCGCCCGCCTTGTCGACGAACACCCGCAGATACCAATCGCGCTCCTTGACGTATTCCACGTCTACAAGCTCGTAGTCGGTGCCCTGCAGAATTTCCGCCATAAGACTTTCCACTTGCGATTCAACTTTGCTCAATCGTTTCCCCCCTAAAAATTTCTCCCTACAACGTGAAAGAGTGGACGCGTGCCCACTCTTTCAACTAAGCTATGTCCAAAAAAATTTTCCTCCTCCTGCGCGAAGAGATCTTTAAAAATCTTGCAAGCAATGACCTCCAAAAATTTTTATTGACTTCGCGTCATATTTTAAACAAAATTCAAAGGCATTGCAAGTTTTTTTTGTCGAAAGTTACGCAAGGTTTTTTCCAGCTTAAAGGAAAAATATTTTTTGACAGAAGCTCCGTTAATGTCTTGCCCGATTATAAAAAATTTTCTACGATTGCGTCGGCATTTTTTCCTTGCATAAAGTTGACTCAAAACCTTATAATCAATCCAAAAAGTATGGGAGGAATCGTCATGAATATTACGCGCAGAAAATTTGTAAAGTTGGCGGGCACGGCTGGGCTTTTATTTTCGTTCGGGAAAGTTCAAGCCGCGTCGAATGAAAAAATTTTAATCGCCTACTACTCGCGCACCGGTGAGGAGTATGGTCTCGGCAACATCACTAAAGGCAATACCGCTATCGTCGCGGAGATTATCGCGCAGAAAACCGGCGGCGACCTGTTTGAGATTAAACCCGTCACGCCCTACCCCGACAGCTACGAGGAATGCAAAAAAATCGCCAGTCGCGAAAAAGCTACTAAAGCTCGGCCGCCCTTCGTCGGTAGCGTCGACATTTCCGGCTACGACACAATTTTTATCGGCTATCCCATTTGGTACGGCGACGCCCCGCAAATCGTCTACACCTTCCTTGAGGGCTCCGACTTCAGCGGGAAAAAAATTGTCCCGTTCTGCACGCACGGCGGTAGCGGTCTTTCGAGCACCGACCAAACTATTTCCCTGACTTGTCCGAACGCAAAAATTCTTCAAGGCTTCGAGATTCGCGGCGCGACTGCTCAAAATAATTTCGCTCAAACGGAAACGCGCGTCGTTGAACATCTTAAGAAACTTGGTTTGATTTAAAGGTTGGAAGGAGTTTTTATCATGAAAATTGTTATATTGGACGGCTACACGCTAAACCCCGGCGATTTGACTTGGGAAGGCTTTGAGGCTCTGGGCGATTGCAAAGTTTACGACCGCACGAGCTTGACTGATGACGCCGAAATTATTTCTCGAATCGGCGACGCGGAAATTGTCTACACCAACAAAACGCCGCTCACTAAAAAAATCATCGACGCAACTAACATCAAATATATTGGCGTGTTGGCGACGGGTTATAACGTTGTGGACGTTCAAGCCGCTAAGGAAAAAAATATTCCCGTCACGAACATTCCGACTTATGGCACGCAATCTGTTGCGCAATTCGCTTTTGCTTTGCTACTCGAAATTTGTCATCACGTGGCGCATCATAATCAAGCGGTTCACGAAGGGCGTTGGGAAAATTGTCCGGACTTTTGCTTTTGGGATTATCCGCTGATTGAGTTGGCGGGCAAAACTATGGGCGTTATTGGTTACGGGCGAATCGGGCAGGCGACCGGCAAATTGGCTCAAGCATTTGGTATGAACGTTATCGCTTTTGACTCAATGCGCGAAGTCGGTACGAAACTTGGTGACTGTTCCTTTGTCGAACTCGACGAGCTGTTCAGGACTTCCGACGTTATCGCGCTACATTGTCCGCTATTCCCGTCGACGCAAGGCATTATCTGCAAAGAAAATATCGCCAAGATGAAAGACGGCGTTATAATTCTCAATAATAGTCGCGGCGGCTTGGTTGTGGAAGAAGATTTGCGCGAGGCTCTCGACAGCGGAAAAGTTTTCGCGGCGGGGCTTGATGTCGTCTCGACCGAACCGATTAAGGGCGACAATCCGCTTTTGGGCGCGAAGAATTGTTTTATCACGCCGCATATCTCTTGGGCTCCTAAAGAATCGCGTGCGCGGCTCATGAATATTGCCGTCGAGAATCTCAAAGCATATCTTGCTGGCAAGCCGGTCAACGTCGTCAACAAGTGAAATGCGCCGAATAATTTTCCTGTTTCTATTTGATTTGTTGATAAGCGGAGCGATTGCGGCATGGCTCTATTCAACACGGGGGATTGACGTGGCACTTTCGGCGGGGTTGGCGATTTTCATAGCGTTTTCGCCGATTTGTTTAGTTTCAGCGGAAAGTTTCACGCTTTACCTAGCGAGAAAAAAATTCGCCGCGCTCGACGTAAAGTTTAACAATCTAAAAGCCTTGAAAGTTTTGGCGGAAGCAGATGTTGTGGCAATGCCTTATAATCGCGTCTTGACTTGCAACGAGTATTACATAACAGATTTGGTGACCGAAGGGCTTAAGCAATCGGAATTGCTGACGATAGCGGCCAGTGCCGAGCGCGATGCCCAACACATTATCGGGCGCACGATTTACGATGCGGCAGTCGTTCGCGGCTTGAAGTTGCAAAAGTTATCGGAGACGGAAGAATTGCAAGGGCGCGGCGTCGAGTCAATTATAAAAAAAATTGTCGTGCGCGTCGGAAGTCCAGGTTGGATTGCAAGTCATAACATTTCGATTAGCATAAATTTGCGAACAAAAATTGACCAGCTACTCGTCAAGGGCAAGACGACGTTGCTTGTAAGTACGGGCAGATTAGCTCGCGGGATTGTCGCGCTAAAAGACGAGATTAACCGCGACGCGAAAATTTTCCTGTCGACGCTACGGCAGAAAAAAATTGAGTCGCTCATCTTGACGGCGCAACCTAAAAAAATGGCGTATCGAATCGCGAAAGATTTTGAAGTCGACCACATACGCACAAATTTGACGCCCGAAGGTAAAGCACGCGAAATTCAAGTTTTTAGAGCGAAGGGAAAAATCATCGCGGCAATCGGGAATGACATACAAGATTTACTCGCGCTCAAAACGGCGGACGTATCATTTTTATTAGTAGGCGGTTCGCTTGAGACTTCGGAAGAAAAATTAGATTTTGAAATTTCAACGCTCGAAAATTTTCTGACGCTCAGAGAAGTTGCACTAAAAGTCGGTAAGGTTTTGAAAGTCAATCGGGGGCTGGCAATTTTATCGTGGATTATTTTGGTGCCGCCCGCAATTTTATCTGCGCTCGAAAAACTGCCAATAACTTTCAATCCTTTAATGGCGGCAATAGGCGTCGCGATTTTCAGCACGATAATTTTGGCAAACGCATTGCGTTTTAGGTATTAAGAAAGAGGAGGTTGAGAGCATGTCGGCAAGAATTTTGTATGGAAAAGAATTCGCCGCCAAGATAAAAGAATCTGCGCGGCTGGGAGTGGAAGAGCTCAAAAAAAATTTCGGCGTGACGCCAGGATTGGCAGTCATAATCGTCGGGGAAAATCCTGCCTCACAAGTCTACGTCCGCAACAAACATAAAACTTGCGAGGAACTCGGAATAATTTCTGAAGTCATCGCGCTACCCGAAGATACGACTAAGGAAAATTTGCTCGCCAAAATCGACGAACTAAACGCTGACAAAAATATTCACGGGATTTTAGTTCAACTGCCATTGCCCGCCGCGATTAAAGCGCACTCGGAAGAAATTTTGAATCGAATCGACCCGCGCAAAGATGTCGACGGCTTCCAACCCGTCAACGTCGGCAAACTCGTTATCGGGAGTCCCGCGCTTGTCCCGTGTACGCCCGCAGGTTGCATTGAAATGCTTGACCTCGCCGGAATCGAAATTGACGGCAAACGTGCTGTGATTATCGGGCGCAGTAACATTGTCGGCAAGCCGCTACTCCATTTACTTATGGCGCGTCATGCTACGGTTACGGTCTGTCACACGCACACGAAAAATTTGCCGGAAGTTGCTCGCGAAGGTGAGATTTTGATTGCGGCGTCGGGCAAACCTAAACTCGTTACAGCGGATATGATTCGACCAGGCGCGACCGTCATTGACGTTGGGATAAATCGCATTGCGCCGAAAAAATTGGTCGGCGATGTTGACTTTGACGCGGCTAAGGAAATTGCCAGCGCGATAACTCCGGTACCGGGCGGCGTCGGGCTTTTGACAGTCGCAATGCTCATGAAAAACGTCGTCAAAGCGGCGCGGCTCCAACTTGAGGCTTGAAAAATGTTTATAATAATCGTCGCGGCGATTCTCGGAATAATTTTAGCTCTCGCGCTCATCTCGATAAGATTTTTAGTCAGCGACCATTTGGCAAAAAAATTTTATAAACTCTTCGCGGCGGCGGATTTGGCGATTATCGCTGTAATAGTCGGCGGCTGGGCTATTCGCTCGCTCGTGCCCTCAACTTTTGTATCCGTCTTCGGCAACATCGCAACAATTTTTTTTATGTCGCAACTAATCTGCGGCGGGTTAGTAATCTGCGCGGTTGTGGCGAGATTTTTTTATCGCAAGTTCGGTAAGCCCAAAAGATTTAATCCTGCGCGGCGGCGAATGCTCGGTTATGCAATGCTTTATCCGGTAGTGTCGTTGGCAATCTCGCTTTACGGCAACCGCATCGAAAAAAATTACGACGTGGAAAATTTCTACGACGTGCCGATTAAAAATCTGCCGCCGGAGTTGGAAGGTTTCAGGCTCGCGCAGATTAGCGACTTGCACTTAGGCGCGTATTTTTCATTGGAGCGGCTAGAAAATCTTTTGCAACGCATTGCCGACAGTAAACCCGACCTTTTGGCGATAACCGGCGATATTTTCGACGACGTGACTTTGAATCCCGCCGCAGTTAAAATCGTCGACAGTTTTAGCGACAAGTTCAAGTTCGGAATTTTTTACATTCACGGCAACCACGAATACCTACGCAACATTCATTCGATTGAGCAAATGCTCGCGCAAACGAAAATTCATTTCCTTTTGAACAGCGCGGAAAATGTCACGTCGAAGCTTTATGTTTTGGGTGTTGATTATCCTCGCGGCGCACCGATTACCAGTGCTAAAGATGAGGAACGCGAGAAAATTTTCGCCGAAACGCGGAAAAATTTCGTTGACAAAGCTTCCGAAAATGTCCCCGACGACGCGATTAAAATTTTGTTGGCGCATCACCCCGAATTTATCGACGACGGCGCGGAACGGAATTTCGTACTGACTTTGACGGGTCATACTCACGGCTCGCAATTCGGGATTTTCGGCGTGCCGCTCTTCCCCGTCTTCAAGTATACTCGCGGCGTCGTGAAAATCGGCGACAGTTTCGGATACGTTCACGTCGGTAACGGCAGTTGGTTTCCGTTCAGACTAGGTTGCCCGCCCGAAATCGCTTACTTCACCCTAAAGACCAAATGAATAAAAAAAAACCGGCAAGGCATTTCGCCCTGTCGGTTTTTTAATTTCTAACTCCTAACTCCTACTTCCTAACTCCTAACTGCAGTTCAGCCTGCGTCTTCTTCTTCTTGAGCACGGTCGACGAGAATGTTAAGAAGTTTCATAGCGGCTTCAGGGATGTTAGTGCCTGGCGCGAAAATCGCAACGGCTCCGCTCTTGTAAAGGTGGTCGTAATCTTGGACGGGGATAACGCCGCCGATTGCAACTAAAATATCTTCGCGGCCGAGCTTTTTGAGTTCGTCGACGAGTTCGGGCAAAAGGGTATTGTGCCCCGCCGCGAGCGAACTAAATCCGACAATGTGAACGTCATTATCAACGGCATCCTGCGCGGCCTCTTGAGGAGTTTGGAAGAGCGGCCCTACGTCGACATCCCAACCCATATCGGCGAAACTCGACGCGATAACTTTTGCGCCTCTGTCGTGACCGTCTTGACCAATCTTGGCGACAAAAATTCTGGGACGACGGCCGGTGAGTTTCTCGAATTCATCTGCGCGGGCGCGAACTTTATCGAGTTCAGTCTGCTGGCCAAATTCGCTGGAGTAAACGCCGCTGATTGTGTGAATCGTCGCCTGATAACGGCCGCTGATTTTTTCGACCGCATCAGAAATTTCACCGAGCGAGCAACGGACGCGAGCCGCCTCGACTGCACATTCAAGCAAGTTGCCGTTGTCGCGAGATTCAGCCGCTTTCGTGATAGCCTCAAGGGCGGCGCGGACATCGTCTTCGTTACGTTCTGCGCGGAGTTTGTTAAGGCGTTCGACCTGCGCATTTCTAACGGCGGTATTGTCGACGGCGAGAATTTCGAGCGGGTCTTCCTTATCAAGGCGGAACTTATTCAAGCCGACAATCGTTTCGTTATTGGAATCGATACGAGCTTGACGACGAGCGGCGGCTTCCTCAATGCGCATTTTCGGCAAGCCTGTTGCGATAGCCTTAGCCATGCCGCCGAGCTGTTCAATCTCCTGAATGTGCGCCCATGCGCGGCGAATAATTTCGTTCGTGAGAGCCTCGACGTAGTAGGAGCCGCCCCACGGGTCGATAATCTTGCAAACGCTGGTTTCGTCCTGAATGTAAAGTTGGGTATTGCGGGCAATGCGTGCGCTAAAATCGGTCGGCAAGGCAATCGCTTCGTCGAGCGCGTTTGTATGCAAGGATTGAGTATGACCGAGAGCCGCGCCCATTGCCTCCATAACCGTGCGGGAAATATTGTTGAATGGGTCTTGAGCAGTCAGCGACCAACCGGACGTCTGGCAATGCGTGCGAAGTGCCATTGACTTAGCTTGAGTGCCACCCATTTGCTTGACGATTTTAGCCCACAAGACGCGAGCCGCTCTCATCTTCGCGACTTCCATAAAGTAATTCTTGCCGATAGCCCAGAAGAAACTTAAGCGTTTCGCGAAGGCGTCGACCTTCAAGCCGGCATTGATACCCGTGCGAATGTATTCGAGGCCGTCCGCGAGTGTGTAGCCAAGTTCGATGTCAGCCGGTGCGCCTGCCTCTTGCATATGGTAGCCGCTGATTGAAATCGAATTGAACTTCGGCATGTATTTAGTAGTGTACTCGAAAATGTCGCCGATTATGCGCATTGACATATCGGGCGGATAAATGTAGGTGTTGCGCACCATGAATTCTTTCAAGATGTCGTTTTGAATGGTGCCGTTGAGGATTGACTTATCGACGCCCTGTTCAATGCCGCTCTGAATGAAGAAAGCCAGAATCGGAAGAACTGCGCCGTTCATGGTCATTGATACGGACATTTGGTCGAGGGGAATGCCGCTGAACAAAATATTCATGTCAAGCATTGAGCAGACAGAAACGCCCGCTTTGCCGACATCGCCGAAAACACGCGGGTTATCAGCGTCGTAGCCTCTATGCGTCGGCAAGTCAAATGCTATCGACAAACCTTTTTGACCGGCGGCAAGATTGCGGCGATAAAATGCGTTGGATTCTTCAGCCGTCGAAAAGCCCGCGTATTGACGAACAGTCCAGGGGCGGAAGACGTACATAGTTGCGTAGGGGCCGCGCAGGAATGGCGGAATGCCGCTGACAAAGTCCAAGTGATTCATGTGCGCGTATTCGTCGTGCGTGTACAGCGGCTTAACCGGCACATGCTCCATAGTCTTATAAATCAATTTGTCGTAGTCAGCCTTTGCGGCCTGTTCAAATTTAGATTTCCACTCCGCCGCGTCAGAAGCCGGGGAATCGTTCAGGCTCATCTGCGTGAAGTCCGGATTTTTATACTCTGCCATTATGCCATCCCCTTTTTCTGTTGAAGATTTTGTATAACTTTATAACAATTCGCTCTGACGTTGATATAATCATCAATGCCCGCCTGCTTGTATGGCTCGACGAGTTCAGCAGGAGCCGTGCCCGCCAAATAAACAATCGCGTTGGGCAGAGCCTCATGAAGTTTAGGAGCGAGCGCGGGGACGATTTCGGGATAAGTGACGTCGGTCGAGCAAATGACGACAGCGTCCGCGCCCGATTCTTTAGCAGCGGCGGCCGCCTCGTCGACGGTCGGGAAGCCGTTGTTGCCCAAAACTTGGAACGCGCCGACTTGCAAAAATCCGGTAGTGAAATCTGCGCGGGCTTTGTGCTGAGGTATCGGGCCCATGTTAGCGAGGAAAATTTTGACGTTGTCGCCCTTTTCGGCTTTGAACTTCTCAGTTTTATAGCGCAGAGCCTCAAAGCGTTCGCTCCAACGATGCGGTTCGATTGCTTTAATCTCTTCGACTTCGGCAGTACCCAGAGCTTTTCTGATTTCGGCGATAGTCGCGCCCTTTTCGGCCGCCGCGATAACGCAATTAGCGCAACCGTCCTTGACATCGGCGAGCGCGTCTTTGACAGCGGCAGAATCAACACTGCTCAAATAATTTTCAATCGCCGCCTTGCGAGCCTTCATATTTTCGGCTTGATTTTCGGGGCGAGCGTCAATGCGTTCTTCGGTCATGTTGGGGTACATGTTGTTGCCGACGATACGGTCTTTGCGAGTCTCGGCCGCCTTGAAACGAGCGGCAAGAACTGCGGCAATTTGGTCTTGCGGATAGCCTTCCTTGAGCGCGGCGACGATTCCGCCTTTGCCCTCGATGACTTGGAATTCCGCCCAAATTTTTTCTTTAATCTCTTTGGTGAGATTTTCGACAGCCCACGAGCCGCCAGCCGGGTCAATCGGTTGAAGCAGTCCGAATTCCTCTTGCAGAATGATTTGCATATTGCGAGCGATACGGCGGCTGAACTCATCGCCCTTGCGGACGGGTTCATCAAAAGTCGAGTTCTCGAAGCTATCGACGCCACCAACTACGCCGCTGAAAAGTTCTGTGGTATCGCGGAGCATGTTGACGTAGGGGTCGTAAACGGTCTTGAAGAATTTCGCGGGGCGGCCGTGAATATGCATTTTCTGCGATTCAGCATTTCCACCGAAAGCTTTGACAATCTGCGCCCAAATCGGACGGACTGCGCGGAGTTTAGCAATCTGCATGAAGAAATTTGCGCCCATTGAAAAACCGAACATAATTTGACTTGCCGCCTCGTCAATAGTCAAGCCGCGTTCCAAAAGTGCGCGAAGATACGCGACGCCCGCCGACAATGTATAAGCGACTTCCTGAATGTCATTTGCGCCGCCGTTTGAAAAAACGTTGCTCTTAACAAAAATCGTTTTGACTTCGGGCGCGTTCTTGATAGTCCATTTCGCAGCAGTCGCCGCCTCGTCAAAGAGTTTGTCGAGCGATTGATTCAAAGTGCCATTGCCAGCGTATTCAGCTATGGGATTAGCACCGATGACGCCGCGCAATTTGGCAACGTCGCCGCCATTTTTCTTGACAGCCGCAATAATCAGCCCAAGCAAAGGCAAAGCACTTTCGCCGGCGTAGACGTACAGCGGATATTTATCGAGCTTCAAGCCTTTGAGCAAAGTTTCAACGTCGGCAAGAGTCGTGATGCTACAGCCGTGTTTGCCGATATGTTCACATTCGCGAGCATCTTTGCCCTTACGGGTCGCGCAATCGACTTTGACGTTGTAAATCGTGCTACCCTTTTCGATTTCGTGCTTAAGGAGTTCGTTATTATCTTCGGGCAAAGTTTCATCGCAAGCTTGAGCGATACCCCATGGCGCGTTGACGTAGCCATTTGCAGTCACGCCGCGCAGATAATCGCCCATGCCAGGAAATGATTTCGTCGGCTGAATGGGTTCAGTGTCGTTATGGAAGTACATCGGGCTAAAGGTTATGCCCTCGTAAGTTTTAGTGAAAAGTTTTTTCTCGAACGGCGCGCCCTTCAAAAGTTCGATGCAAGCCTGCTTCCACTCGTCGTAAGTGGGCGGGGTGAATTCGTCAAGCGGGACTTCGGGGAAATTTTCTTGCGCTTCGGCCTTTTTAATCAGAGCCTGAAGGTCAAGTTCTGCATTGCTCATAAATTTTTCCTCCTGTAAAATTTTTGGGTAAGTCTTGCGAAAAGTTTTCGTCTCACGCTCCTTGAATTAAACACGTGATTATAGTTGACTATGGAAATATTATTACAGTTAATGCCCTATGTCAATCGCCGCAAATAAAAAATCCCCTTGAAATTTCGCTGAAGGGATTTTTATTGAAGCCTCCTATTTTATTTTTTACCTATGATTACGCGCTCAATACCTGCCAAATCTTTAAAAATTTCTATGTCGACAAAATTTGCCGCCTCGAATAAATTTCTGACTGCTGATGATTGATTTATTCCAATTTCGACCGCCAAAATTCCATTTTCCGATAAAAATTGCGGTGCGTCGTTCAAAATTCGTCGATAAAACGCTAAACCGTCTTTTCCGCCGTCCAATGCTAATTTCGGTTCGCGTTGAACTTCTGTTTGCAAAGTTTCCAAGTCTTTTGTCGGGATATACGGCGGGTTTGAAACTATCGCATCAAATTTTCCTGTCAGCGGCGAAAATAAATCGCCTAGTAAAAATTCTATCCTGTTTTCGACGTAGAATTTAATCGCATTGAATTTTGCGACTTCCAAAGCCTTTTCCGATATGTCCACGGCGATTGCGCGAGCATTTTTGACGAATTTTAGGATAGAAATTGGAATTGCACCCGAACCCGTGCCCAAATCCGCGAAAATTACTTCCCGACAGAGTCCGCGCAGGTATTCTCCAACTAATTCAGTTAAAATTTCGGTTTCTGGTCGCGGAATCAGAACATTTTCGTTCACGGCGAACGTTAAGCCCATAAAATCTTTTGTGCCCGTCAAATACGCGACCGGAGAGCCTTCGAGCCGCCGTTTTATCAGTTCATTGAACCGCAAAATTGATTCGAGCGGCAAAATTTTATCAGAATCGATATAAAGTTGTAATCTGCGGCAATTTAGAACGTTCGCGAGTAAAATTTCAGCGTCGAGGCGCGAATTTTCTATTTTTGCCGTTTCAAGTCGTGCTGTTTCCACTTTCAAAACTTCTGCCACAGAATTTTTCATTGCCATTGCCTCCGAAGCGATTATAAATACAAAATGCGCAACACGCATCGCTCTCAATCTTTTTTATAGTTGGTCTATACGTGAAAAAGCACCTCCCAAGCTCATTTTACTTGAAAAGTGCTTTTTGTCTACAGTCTGGCTCCCTTATTGGGAGTTTTTTTATTGCAAAAGTATTTCAGTATTCGCGGTCTACGAAAAGCGCAACGTCTATCCTATTGCCGCCTAAAGCCATTTCGACCGTCAGATATTGCGCGTCGCTGATTTTTATTGTGTAATCTTCCTCAATTATCAATTCGGGCGTCGTTATGTCCACTTCAAAGCCCATTTGCGTAAAATTCGTCGCGGCTCGTGCCGTCAGCATGTTCGCTATCTCGCGTATCGCACTCTGCGCCATATCATTAAATTTCGTGACCGGCACGCCCAAAAGCATCGTCGACGCTATATATTTCGCCGTGTCTTCCGTCATGTTGTAAATTACGTTGCCGCGCAGTTGTTTCGTTAAACCAACCTTAATCGTTACGCCATTGCTTATTACATTTCTGTCTTGTAAGTAAATTCTCTGCCGTTGCGGCATTGGGAAGCCCATTTGCGGCATTACTTCCATGAATGCGTCGATTATCGGGTTGACTAGTTTTGCATCCACCATATCTATCTCCTTCCGTGTAAAGTTAGTTATAAAATTCTATGCAACCGCTATTTTTACCTGCCGCGCTTGTTAAAATTTTTTTGGTATGCTAAGCTGTACAAAATTTTTAGGAGGTGCCCTCATGCTGAAAAATTTCCTTATCGCACTGCTTTTAGTCTTTTCGAGCTTTGCGCAGGCGTCCGCTGAAAAAATTCTCTTTATACCCCACGACAACCGCCCAGTTTCCTCTCAACAGCCCGCCGACGTGATTTCACAGCTCGGTTACGAAATTATTTCCCCGCCAACCGAATTTTTGACTCAACCCGACCAACTTTGGGCTTGGTTTAACGAAAATGCTCACTTAGCTGACGCCGCAGTCGTTTCTTCCGACGCTTTACTTTACGGCGGGCTGATTCCTTCCCGTTCGCATGAAATTTCCGCCGATATTTTATCTAATCGCGTCCAAAACTTTAAAATTCTCCGCGATAACAATCCAAACTTAAATTTATACGCTTTCGGCTCGCTTATGCGCACTCCGTCTTTCGGTACGCCCGGCGATCGCGAAGAACCCGCCTATTATGGGCAATACGGCGCGCAAATCTTCCAACTCACCGCGCTTTTGGACAAAAATGAGACTTCTAAACTCAATTCTAAGGAAAAAATGCAACTCGACACCCTCCAAAAGGAAATTCCTGACGAAATTTTAAATGATTGGTTTTCCAGACGCGAAAAAAACCTCTCAACCACTAAAAAACTACTCGATTTAACTCGCGACGATATTATAAACTTTTTCGTCATCGGGCGCGACGATAACGCTCCACTTTGTCAAACTCATCGCGAAAATCGCCAACTTTTAGCCTACATGGAAAATATTCCCAAAATTAAAGCCCAATCGCACGCCGGAATTGATGAATTCGCTATTTTGCTTCTAACTCGCGCCGTAAATGATTTAAACTGCTCTCTGCCCTTCGTAAATGTCCAATTTAATCGCGGAAAAGGCTCAAAAACTATTCCGCACTATTCCGACGAGGAAATTGGGCAGTCTATTCGCGACGAAATCATTATCGCCGGCGCAATGTTCGTTCCTAAGCCTGAACGCGCCGATTTTGTACTTTTCGTCAATTCCGACCCTAAAGGAAATACTTTTGAGCTATATAATTCCGTTCCGCCGCAAGTTTTGACCCAAAAACAGCAGAAATATTTCGCTCGCAACGCTAAAAACTTCGCCGAGATGGTCGAAAACGCCGTTAATAACAATTTGCCCGTCGGTATCGCCGATATTATTTCCGCTAACGGAGCAGATAACTTCCTTATGGCGCAACTTTACGATAAAAATCTGCTTTTTAAGCTCCAAAGTTACGGCGGCTGGAATACCGCGACTAATACTAGCGGTTTCGCGCTCTCGACTGGCATTTTGGCAAAAAAAATGAGCCGCCATTCGATTGACAGGCTCCTTGCTACTCGTTATCTCGATGATTGGGCTTATCAAGCCAATGTTCGTCAAGAAATCGCTGATGAACTTTCTAAACGCCCCGACGGTTTGGCGATTTATTTAAATCTCGGCGACCATGAACCCGAAATTTTTAAGCGCGAAAATGTTCTTATGCACGAGTTCGCCGTTGAACATTTTCCGCAGTGGAATTCTTTTGTCGTCTCCAATCCTTGGCATCGCATGTTTGAATGCCGTATCGACTTCGATTAAAAAATTTTTAAAATAAATTTTGCGCGTAAATCGCTTGTCCGATACAAATTCCGCCGTCATTCGCCGGTATTAGCTCGTGTCGAAGCACTTTCAAGCCCGCAAATCGCAATTTTTCCATTACAAGCCCGCTCAACAGCGAATTTTGAAACACACCGCCGCTTAATGCGACGTTTTTTATTTTTGAATGCTCGCTTAACTCCAAAACCGTCCCGAAAATCATTTCTGCAAGCAAATCGTGAAATAATCTCGCCGAATCGCAAATATTTTCGCCCTCAAGCCGCATTTTTATCATCTCAGCTATAATTTCGTCCGTGTTCATGAATTTTGCCGCAAATTTTCGCTCTGAACGCTCCGCAATCGCTTGCAATCGCATTGCTGCTTCCCCTTCATAGCACGAAACATTGCAAATCCCTAAAATCGCCGCCGCCGCGTCAAAAATTCTCCCAGCACTCGTCGATTCTACACAATTTATCCCGTTGTCCAGTAAAAATTTCACTCCGCGCAAATTTTTTTCGTCCGCAAGCCCCAATTCCCGCGCAATGTCCAAATTTTTTATAAATGAAAGCGCAATTCGCCAACCTTCACGCGAACTTTTATCGCCGCCAGCCTGTTTAAAGCTTTTTATCGACTTCACGCGCTCAAAATGCCTGGTATCGCATAAAAAAAACTCGCCGCCCCAAATTTTTCCGTCTAAACCGTAGCCCGTGCCGTCAAATGCCACTCCAATTACCTCGCCGGCAAAATTATTCTCCGTCATGCAACTCAAAATGTGCGCGTAGTGATGTTGCACCTTAATAAGCGGAATTTCGAGCCTTTTTGAAAGTTTTTCGGCTAAAATCGTCGTCTGATAGCGCGGGTGAAGGTCGCAAGCTATAATTTCCGGCTCAATTTCCAATAAATCACTCATTCGGGCGATAGATTGCTCCAAAACTTCGATCGTTTGCAAATTTCCAACGTCCCCAATATACGGCGACGCATAAAATAAGTCATTTTTCGCCAGGCAAAAGGTATTTTTCAACTCGCCGCCGATTGCGAGCACGTTTTTTAAGGGAAATGGGAAAAGGGAAATGGGAAAAGTAAATCCCTTCTCCCTTCTCCCTTCTCCCTTCTCCCTTTTAAAAAAAATCGGCAAAGGCGCAAATCCGCGACTGCGACGAATCATTGACGGGCGATTTTCGATAAAATCCATGACAGAATCATCTGCGCGGAGCAAAATTTGCCGATTATGGCTCAAAATCGCGTCGCAGAAGTCAAAATTTTTAATCGCGGCGTCGTCATCAATCGTAATCGGCACTCCGGAAGGATTTCCGCTCGTCATAACTAAAACTTCCGGGAAATCGGTAATTTCATCTGGAAAATCGAAAATTAGCATGTGCAAAGGCGTATAAGGTAGCAAAACGCCCAATTTATTTATGTTCGGCGCGACATTTTGAGCAATTGAGCCAATTTTTTTACGCAAAAGTACGATTGGTTTCTGCGGACTGTCTAAAAATGATTTTTCAACGTCGGAAAGGTAACATTCGCGCTCGACGGCAGAAATATTCCTAAACATGACGGCAAAAGGCTTAGTCGGACGCGTTTTTGAGTTGCGAAGGCGTTCAACGGCATTAAAATTCCTCGCGTCGCAAGCCAAATGAAAGCCTCCAATGCCTTTTATAGCGATAATTCCGCCATTCGCCAAAATTTTACGAGAAAATTTAATTGCGTCGTGCCCGCGCAGATTTTTTCCTAAAATATAGACTTCGCAACCGCAATCGTTGCAACAAATAGGCTGTGCGTCGAATCTTCGCGAATTTTTATCGAAATATTCAGCTTTGCAAGCGTCGCACATAGGAAAATCGCCCATTGAAGTCCTTTCGCGGTCGTATGGCATATTTTTTAGGATAGTCAGACGCGGTCCGCAAGCCGTGCAGTTAATGAACGGGTGCAAATATCTGCGGTTATTCGGGTCAAAAAGCTCTTTTGCGCACTTTTCGCAGATAGAAATGTCCGGCGAGACAAAAATATCGCCTTTTTCGTGCACGCTCTCGATAATTTGGAAGTCAGAGAAGGTTTTATCTGGAAAAGTTGCAATATCGACCTTCAAAATGGTAGAACGCGGCGGATTTTGAGTTTTAAGCGCGGAAATGAAGTTATTTAGGTCAAAATCTGCGCCTTGAGCAAAAATTTCGACGTATGAACCGCGATTGGCAACATTTCCTAAGATTTTATGAAGGTCAGCAAGATTTTTAACGAATGGTCGAAAGCCTACGCCTTGAACAATCCCGAAAACTTTAATATTTAGCAAAAAAATCACCTCCAAGCCGATTTTAACATAAAAAAACCCGCCTTTCGACGGGAAAAATTTTTTTACTCGGAAAATTTTATTTTAATAGCGAACTTCCGCTGATTTTGTACGTTTCTCCGTTAATATTGAAACTTGTTGCGGTAAAATCTTTTAATTTGATTGCGTTCTTTGTCGAGCCGACTTTGAAAGCGATTTCGCCTTTATTTTCGCTGTATGACGTGGAAAAACTTCCCGTAATTTGTAAAATATCGGCGTCATCGAAGCCGTAAATAATATCTTTGCCGTCGCCCCTCGAATAAAAGAAAATATCGGCATTTTCGCCGCCCCAAAGCTTATCATTACCCTTTCCGCCCGAAATCGAGACGTTATTTCCGCTATTTTTGATAGAATCTCTGCCATTTCCGCCGAAAATCGTAGAATTATTGCCGCTTGAGCTGATAAAATCGTTACCGGCGTCAGTCAAAATGCTTGCGCGGTCGCCGAAATTGCTAATCGAATCTTTTCCCTTGCCGACGAGCATAAAAACTTCGGAACCTTCATTTTCGATAGAATCTTTGCCATTTCCGCCCGAAATTGAGACTTTATTGCCGCTTGTGTAAATAAAATCGTTGCCTTTTCCGCCGGAGATTGATGTTAAGTCGCCGTAATTTGTGAAATTATCGTTTCCGGCGTCGCCAATCAGCGTTGAACTATCGCCAGAGTTAATAAATTGGTCTTTACCCGCGCCGCCTTCAGCAGAAATCGAATTTGCGACATTTTCTAAAGAATCATTGCCCGCATCGAGGAAAATTCGAGAATATGCGCCGCCCGTCGTCGTTGTAGAGCTTTCGCCCTCAGAAATTACGACTTCGCCGTTAAAAACGTAGTCATTTCCCCTGCCGCCGCTGATTGAAACGTCTTTTCCGGCATTTCTGACCGTATCTCTATCATTTTGCCCGTAAATTTCTACATAATCGACGAGATTTAGGAATAAATCGTTGCCTTTATTGCCGAAAAGCTTAGTTTCAAGGCCTGTGACTAGAATAATATCTTTATCGCCGCTTTTAGCTTTTTCAGCCTTAGAATTGACTTCGATTTCATCTTTATTGTTTAAAATGGTGTCGTGACCGTCGCCGCCGTAGATTGTGGAGTTAAAACCGTAATTTTCGATAGAATCTGCGCCATATTCGCCAAAAATTTGGACTTCGCTAGCCTGATTTATTAAATCATCATCGCCTTTACCGCCGACAATCGTAGAATAGTTACTGCCGAGCAATGCGGCATTCGATCTAGTGTATAAATTACTATTATCGCTGACTTCGATTGAAAAATTATCCGAATTTAAAGTTTCGTAGTCGAAAATGTTATTTTTAATTAAATCGTTGCCTAATTCGCCCTTGATTACGGATTTTTCGCCATAATTAGTGATAATATCGTCATCATCGCCGCTATTTACTAAAACATTTGCGCCTTCGTTGATAATATCGTCCAAATAATCGCCGCCATTAGCGGTAACATTATTGCCGCTGTTAGAAATTACGTTTGAACCGCCGCCGGCATTGATTACGACTTCTTGCGAGTAATTTTTAATGGTGTCGTCGTCATTTTGAGCGTTGATAATGACATTTTCGCCGGAATTTACGATAGTAGTTGCGCTTTGACCGCCAATCATGGTTACTTCGTCCCAATAATTGATTGCGAAGTCATTTGAATCGGCCAAAACGGTCGGTTGATAGGTATCGTAATCGAAAACAGTATCAGAGGCGGCTTGTTTAGCGAAATAACGCATGATAATGTATCCGCCGTCGTAAACTTCACTACGTGATTCAATACCCAAAGTCGTAAAAATTTCTTTAAGAGCGTCGGTATTTTGAATGGTGGAAATAATTCTATTGCGGTTTTCGTCGTCAAGCCCGTGAATTAGTTCAGCAGAGCCGCCTTCAGCCAAAAATCCTGGCAAATCTCCGAAATAATTGACGTTTGAGGACATAAGACCGTGAACGAGTTCATGAACAAGCGTTCTGTCCAAACCTTGCCCCTTATCGGTCTTTGGGTGGCGGTTAGTGGCGTCCATATCTTTAAAGAAAGCCATATTCACGCAAAGGACACGCGACTCAAATTCCTTGCCGTCAGAGCTGTCGAAGGAGACATAAGCGAGAAAATTTTCGTTTTCGTCATCGACGAACTTTAATTTCATGCGATTATTGGTCGTATCGGCTTTTGTGTAGGAAAAACCGTAACTTTCTTCGATTAAAGCGAGCGAATCGCGAATCCACCAGCTATAAAGCCCTTGCACGACGATTTGTTGGTCATCAGTGAGGTTTTCTTTAGGCGGAATGCCGTAAATAGTGAGGCCGTTGACAGTAAAAGACGAGCCTTCGGGATAAATTGCGTCGCCTTCGGAAGGGAGAATATCCGCTGCGCCTTTTGAGGTCGAGCCGCCGGCATCAGAACCGGAAATTGCGCCTGTATCGTCGTTATCGAGGATAATTCCGCACTTTTCGACTAAAAAAGTCTGCCAATTCTTAGAGGCGGCCAAATCGTCGAAGAATTTCCTTTTGAATTCCTCAAAATTTTGGAAATTGGAGCTTGCTTGGATAGCCTCATCGAGTGCGGCGCGTCCGCTTAGCTCGGTATTGTCGAGGCTTTGCATAAAATTATAAATTACTTCTTGTTGAGTCATAAAATTACCTCCAAATTAAACGCTAGCTTTAAGTTTAGCGATTTCCAGCATAATATTTTGTGCGAAGTCGTTTAAAGCGTCTTTATCCTTAGTTGAGCCGGAAAATTTCATTGGCGAGCCGTAAATTACGGCGAGATTAGGGAATTTGACTTCGCGGGAGAAAATTTTTTCGGTATTCACGATAGCGGCCGGGATAATTATAGATTTAGTCATCGCGGCGATTAAACTGACGCCGGATTCAGCTTTTCCGAGTTTACCGGTCTTTGAGCGGGTACCTTCGGGGAAAATTCCCAAACATTTGCCGTCTTTAAGGATTTTTACGGCGGTTTTGATAGCGGATTTATCAGCGGCACCTCTTTTTACCGGGAAAACGTGCAGAGCGCGGCAAATTTTAGCCATAATGGGGTTTTTGAAGAGTTCTTCCTTGCCCATGTAGGAAATTTCGCGGTCAATGAAGGTACCGAGAAAGGGCGGATCCCAGTTGCTGACGTGATTAGCCGCCAGAATGAATGCGCCGTGCTCTGGAATGTTTTCCGCGCCGATAACTTTAGTTTTAAGGACGATACTGAACCAAAAACGGCACAAAGCCTTAAAAATTTTATAAAAAGTCATTGTGCGAGCTCCAAAATTTTATTTACGACCTGTTCGACAGTCAAATTGGTTGAATCAAGTAAAATTGCGTCGTCGGCTTGAGCTAGGGGTGCAATTTCGCGTTCGGAGTCTTGTTTATCGCGCAAAATGATTTCATTTTTGATTTGGTCGAGGTTTGCAGGGAAATTTTTAGCTTTAAGCTCCTCGAAACGTCTTTTAGCGCGTTCATCGACGGAAGCGGTTAAAAAAATTTTCAAATCGGCGTTTGGTAGGACTTGCGTCCCTATGTCGCGCCCGTCCATTATAACTTTTCCGCGTTTAGCCATCTCGCGTTGAAGTTCGGTCAATTTTTTCCTGACGAAACCGAATTTAGCGACGTTTGAGGCACCGCGACTGACTTCGGGCGTGCGAATTTCCTTTGTAACGTCGATTCCGTCGAGAAAAACTTTTCCGGACTCGTCCAAAGTGATTTCGATGTCCTTTATCAAGTTTTCGTCGAGATTTTTGCCGCTTTGAATGACTTTTAGCGCAACGGCTCTGTACATTGCGCCGGTATCGATGTAAGTATAGCCGAGCCGAGCCGCGCAGAGTTTCGAGACGGTACTTTTACCTGCGCCGGCGGGTCCGTCGACCGCGATAATTTTTTTCATAGGTATATCTCCTTTGTTTTTGAATCAGTTATAGCACCTGCGAAAATTTTTTGCAACCTTCGCCTTGTCCGTGATATAATCTGCAAAATATTTTTTGGAAGGGCAAAAGGATTTATGAATAGAATCAGCTCGACTTACAAAATAATTCCGATTTGCGCAATGGGCATAATTTTAAACATATCCGGCGCGAGTTTGGCGAAATATCTTCATCTGCCGATTTTCCTAGACACTTACGGCACATTTTTTATCGCGGCACTTGGCGGATATGTGCCGGGCATAACGGTCGGATTTTTAACGAATCTGATTGGTAGCTGGTACGAAGAAGAGGATATGTATTTTGGCTTGGTGAGCATTTTGCTTGCAATGATTACAACATTTCTATATCAGCGCGGCTATTATAAGACGCTCCCGAAAATTTTTTTGACAATCGCGATTACGGTTTTTGTAGCGACTTTTCTTGGCACGGTCATTGAGGAATTGATATTTATTTCGGAGCCGTTTGAGTCTCTGAATAAATTTTGGAGTCACTATCACGGCAACTTTCTAACCGAATTTCCCGACAAAGGTTTAGCGATTTTATTTACCTTTGCCATGATGAAAATTTTCCCAAGCGATTTGAAAAACGAATTCGCCGCGCTCGGCAGGAAACAAGCTCCCATTCCCTCCGAAATGCAACGCAAATTAAGAGCCGAGAGCAAATTTATTGATTCGCTACGGACGAAGATGATTTTCAATTTGATAGCGATAACATTGATTGTCGCCGTTTCGATTTCGGCGATTAGCTACGCGATTTATCACAAGTCGGCGGTCGAGGAGAGAACGCGCATTGCCGACGGAATAATTTCAATGGTCGTTAGCGAAATAAATCCCAATCGCGTCGACGAATTTTTAGAGCTCGGACACAAGGCGGAAGGTTATAACGAGGTTGAGCGCAATCTTTACAGGATACGCGCGAGCAATTCCGACATAAAATTTATTTACGTTTACAAGATTATGGAGGACGGTTGCCACGTCGTTTTTGATTTGGATACGGCAACTGTCGACGCTTCAAAACCTGGTTCGGTCGAAGAATTTGACGACGCATTTTTAAAATATCTTCCCGATTTGCTCGCCGGCAGACCTATTCCGCCAATTCCGAGCAACGAGACTTACGGCAACTTGCTGACGATTTACAAGCCGGTTTACAACAGCGTCGGCAAATGCGTTTGCTACGCCGGAATTGATTTTTCTATGGACAAGATTACAGATTACGGCAGAACTTTTATTTCAAAAGTCGTCGCGGTCTTCGCGGGGGCATTGATTTTTATTTTCGTGTTGGGGCTTACGTTCATTGAGAACAATATAATTTTGCCGGTGAATACTATGGCATTTTGCGCCCGAAATTTTGCCTACGACAGCGAGGCGGATCGCGAAAAAAATATCGAGAGCATAAAAAGTTTGGACATAAAAACTAATGACGAGATAGAAAATTTATACTCGGCATTCGTGAAGATGACGGCGGACAGTATGCACCACTTTAACAATTTGCGCAAAGCAAAGATTGAAGTTGCGGTTATGGAGGAACTCGCGCATAAGGACGCTATGACCGGCATAAAAAATAAAACTTCCTACGGCGAGACGATTGCAAAACTCGACGGAAAAATTTTGTCGGGCGACGCGCAGTTTTGCATAATCATGATTGACATAAATTACCTAAAGCGCATCAACGATACCTACGGGCACGAGCGCGGCAACGAATATCTTATCAACGCTTGCAATTTGGCCTGCGACATTTTCGGCAAGGAAGATGTTTACAGGGTCGGCGGTGATGAATTTGTCGTAGTTCTCGACGGTGAAAAAGTTTCAACTTGCGAGGAGAATGTTGCGCGACTTAGGGCGACGATTGAAAAGTTCCGCGCAGATGAATCGCTTGAGGCGTGGGAAAAAGTTTCGACGGCAGTCGGCGTGGCGTATTACGAGGCGGGCGTTGACAATTCAGCCGACGAAGTTTTCAAACGCGCCGATTCCGATATGTACAAAAACAAGTTGGCTATGAAGGCAACGCGCAGAGACTGAAAAAGCAGTTAGGAGTTAGGAATGAGAGTTGTTATAGTTGGAGCTGGTAAGCTCGGATATACAATCGCGGAACTTTTGAGTAGCGAGGGCATGTCAGTTACGGTAATCGACCGCGACGAAGACCAACTAACCGCGATTAAAAATAATTTGGACGTTTTGACGATAACAGCGAACGGCGCAAGCCCAATAACGATGGACGACCCCGACGTAAACGGCGCAGACGTGTTTATAGCGGTCACGGAGATTGATGAAGTCAATATGGTGGCGTGTATTTTGGCGAAAAAACACGGAATCAAGCATACGGTCGCAAGAATTCGCGATATGCAATTTTTGAGCGAGGCGAAGGAGTATTTAAAGAAAAATTTCGATATAGATTTGATGTTGAACCCCGAAATGATAGCGGCGCGCGAAATTTATCGAATTTTGATGACGCCGGCGGCTTTGGACGTTGACGAGTTCGCTGGCGGGAAAATTCGGCTGTTTGAAGTCAAAATCAAGAAGGATAGCAAATATATTGACATTCCGTTTAAGAAATTGCGCTTACCGGAAGGAGTTTTAGCGGGATTGATTTATAGAGATGGTCAAATGATAATTCCGCATGGCGATGACGAGTTGAAAGTGGACGACAACGCATATTTTATCGGATTCCCCGACGCGATAGAGAAATTTAGCACAAATTTTGTCCAACGCAATTCTCGTAAGCTGGAAAGGGTGATGATAATCGGTGCGGGCAGGATTGCGCGGACATTATCGGTAATGCTGATTCAAGCGGGCGTGCAAGTCAAAGTAATCGAGAAAGACCGCGAGCGGTGCGAGAACATGGCGCAACTTTTGAGCGGCGACAGCATAGCAATTTACGGCGACGGAACGAATGTAGATTTATTAGCGCAAGAAGGGATAACTTCGGCAGACGTGGTAGTTTTTTTGACGGAAGATGACAAATTGAATTTGATGATGGCGATATTGGCAAAGCATTTGGGCGCGAAAAAAACGGTCGTCAGAGTATATCGGACGGAGTACGCCGATTTGATAGAGGAATTAGGGATTGACATAGTAATTTCGGCGCGATTGTTATCAGCGAGTGAAGTTTTAGCATTTGTTAGGCGCGGAGGAGTAGTAAGCGTCTCGATTTTGGAAGGGGCAAGGGCAGAGGCGGTCGAAGTGATAGTTCAGAGCGGCGCGAAGGTCGCAGGGAAAAAGTTAATGGAAGTTCGGCTACCGAAATCGTGTTTGGTGTGCGCGTATGTCAGAAAAAATAAAGCCGCCATTCCAAACGGCAACACAATTCTTTTGCCTGGCGACAGAACGATATTATTTTGCTTAAGAGGAGCGGCGCAAGAGGTTATGACGTGGTTTAACTAATGCGTAATTCGTAATGCGTAATGGAAAAATCTTCTCTTAATTACGCATTACGCATTGCGCATTCCTAATTGCTTTTAAGGTGGTGATGAAATGAGAAAATTTTTGTCAAGCTTAGCGATAATATTTTTGACGGTGATAATTTTTTCGTCGTGTTCGGCGCAACAAAGGGTAGATGTGAATAAATATCCGCTGGAAGTTTTGAGACTAGTGAACATTGAGCGGGCGCGAGTGGGATTAGCCCCTTTGACGCTAGCGCGGGACTTAACAGCGAGTGCGTATGTTCGGGCAAAGGAGTTACCGTATAAATTTTCGCACACGCGGCCGAATGGCTCGAAATGTTTTACGGCAATGCCGCAGATAGGTCACGTGCTCGGAGAAAATTTAGCGGGCGGTCAAAGTACCCCTAAGCAAGTCGTGCAAGCGTGGATGGATTCTAAAACTCATCGCGAGAACATTTTGGGCAAGAATTTCAAGGAAATGGGCGTCGTTTACTATTATCAATCGAACTCGAAGTACAAACATTATTGGGTACAGCACTTCAGAGGCTAGCAAAAAAAACTCCCGCCAAACTTCGACGGGAGCTTTTTTATTTCCGAACTTGCAAGACGATTTATCCGAGTGTCGCGAGATATTTTTTGATTTCGTCGCCGTCTTCCATTTCCATAACTTTATCGAGAATTTCTTTAGCTTTGGTGAAGGTGATGTTGCGAATGCGTTCTTTGACGCGCGGGATTGAAGGCGCGCTCATCGACAATTCCTTAATTCCCATAGCCATAAGAATAATAGCCGCGTTCGGGTCGGACGCCATTTCGCCGCACATACCAGCCCATTTGCCTTCCTTATTCGCCGATTCAATCGTGCGTTTGATGAGGCGCAAAACTGCCGGGTTGAAGTGGTTATAGAGGTAAGAAATTTGCGCATTGCCGCGGTCGACCGCCAAAGTGTATTGGACAAGGTCATTGGTGCCGATTGAGAAGAAGTCGACATATTTTGCGAGAGCCGGAGCCATAACGGCGGCGGCAGGAGTTTCGACCATGATACCGACTTGGACGTTGTCAGCGAACTCTTTGCCCTCGTGAACGAGTTCCATTTTGGCATCTTCGACGAATTGTTTAGCCGCGAGGAATTCTTGAACGTTGATAACCATCGGGAACATGATAGCGGCTTTGCCGTAGACGCCTGCGCGGAGAATTGCTTTGAGCTGAGGCATAAACAAATCTCTGCGCTGGAGGCTGATACGGATTGCGCGATAGCCCAAGAAGGGATTTTCTTCTACGCCGACTTGGATATAGGGCAGGGGTTTATCGCCGCCGATATCCATTGTGCGGATAACGCAGAGGCCTTCGCCGTGAGTGACGCTCGCGCAGTGCTCGACGGCTGCTTTATATTCTTTGAATTGGTCTTCTTCCTTAGGAACATCGGTTTTGCCCATGAAGACGAATTCAGAACGGAAGAGACCAACGCCGGTCGCGCCGAAGTTTTTAACAGCAGCATCAGCATCAGCGGGCGAGCCGATATTTGCGACGAGCTCAACTTCTTTGCCGTCGAGGGTGATAGCGGGTTTGTCTTTGAGTTCTGCGTAATGGGCTTTGAGTTCTTCCTGCTTCTTGATTTTCTCGTCGTAGCTGGCGCGTTCTTCATCGGAGGGGCGGATTAAAATTTCGCCGGTTTCGCCGTCGAGGATAACGGGGTCGCCGTTCGCAATTTGTGCAATGCCGTCGCCGACGCCAACAACGGTCGGGATAGCGCGAGTTTTAGCGATGATAACGGCATGAGCGGTCGTGGAGCCGACGCCGAGAATAACGCCCGCGATTTTATCAGTGGGCAGGCCGGCGATAACGGAAGGCTCAATGTCTTTGCCCGCGACGACAACTTTGCCGACGATTTCGGGGTCTTTAATGCCGAGCAAATATTTAGCAATGCGTTTGCCTACGTCGCGCATATCGACGGCGCGGCCGCGGAAGTATTCATCTTCCATAGCCTCGAAGACTTGCGCGGTGGATTCGTAAGCGTCGAGGACAGCTTTGGGAGCCGAGCCGCTTTTTTCGATTTGCTCTTCGATTGCGCCGCTCATAGCGGGGTCTTCGACCATCATGCGGTGCGCTTCGAGAATGCCGGCTTGTTCCTTGAGGCCTTGTTCGTTGAAGCTGTCGATACTCTTCTTGAGATTTTCAGCGACCGCGACGAGGGCATCAGCAGCCTTTTTCTTTTCGGCGGCAGGTTTGCCGGGCTGATATTTTGCGAGGTAGCCGTCGAGGTTTTGACCCGCGAGCAGAATGTTACCAACAGCGATACCGGCTATAACGCCTTTACCTTTAATTTTCTCTGCCATAATTCTTCCTCCAAAGAGTTACACAAAAAGGGAGGCGGAAAATCTTTTTAACCTCCTCCCTTGAAATTGCAACGGGATGCGCGAATTACTCTTCGCCGAATTTTGCGTCGATCATAGCTTTGAGTTCGGAAACAGCTTGTGCTTCGTCGGGGCCGTCAGCGCAGATGGTAACTTCGGTGCCTTTGACCAAGCCCATGCTCATGATCATGAGAATGCTCTTCGCGTCGACAGTTTTGCCCTTAGCTTTGAGCTGAACTTTGGATTTGAACGAGGACGCTTTCTGCACGAACACCGACGCGGGGCGCGCATGAATACCAGTTTTGTTTTCAATAGTGGTTGTTGCTTCTGTCATTAGTGACCCTCTCCTATCTTTATACGTATGATTACAACGGCTGTCGCCCTTTGCGAGCAACTTTTAAAATGTGCTATTCGCCGCGCCTTTATATCTTCCTGCTTGCCGATAAAAAATTTTCCAAAAATTTTTAGGCGAAAATGTATTTGCAAATGGGGTTCATAATTTCTTCCTCCCAGATGTAGCCGGCACTAAATTTACCTGCGCTGCGTTCATCGTCGACGGCAAGCGCGGTTCCGTTCGTCATGAAAATCGCGCCGTCTTGAGTGTTCGGGACAAAGTACAAGCCCGAAATCAATCCGTAAGCCTCGCCGCTGTGCCCAATTAAATCAATCTCGAAATCCTTGCAAAGTCGCGCCCTACTCGCGCCGAAAATTTTATAAGTGCCCAGCCCGTAATTTTCCATGACGCCGCCGTAAGTATCACCGTTGGGATTAGTCGTGTCGAATTGCCAATGCGTCGAAGTCATTTCGTCGAAGGAAGTCGCGCTGATAATTTTTCGCCCGTCGTAGGTGCCACGATTCATCATCATAATCAAACATTTGCTGAGGTCGTCGAAAGAAATTCGCAAGCCACCTTGCGGAGCAAAAATCGTCGCGTCCGAGCCGATTTTGTAGTCGCTCAAAAAATTTTGCGGCTGAACTTTGTAATCATCAATTTGCGCAATCCAAATATTTTCCTTGCGATAAATCGTGCCGAGATTTTTAAACGCCTCCGCGCTCAAGTCGCTGACAACGTAGCCGCCGTCAATGTCCAACGGTTTCAAAATGTGATTTTGTTGGTATTGGTCGAAACGTTCTCCGCTGACGCGCTCGATAATCGTTCCGAGAATTCCAAAATTCAAATTGCAATACGTGAAGTATTTGCCGGGCGGTCGAGTCGCAGAAAAAATTTTCTCGTCGCGCAAAGATGACGTATGGCAAGCGAGCATTTCAACAGTTATAGGCGCGTTTGGGAAATTGGGATTGCGAAACTTAAAGCCGATATATTTGCTCACGTCGTCGGACAGATTCAACTTGCCCTGCTCGACGAGTTGCATAATAGAAAAGGCAGCGAACATTTTCGACAACGACGCCGCCCTAAAAAGAGTTTTGCGCGTCAAAAGTTTATCGGGATTGAGATGTCGTCGCCCGCCGAAGTAGGAATAAATTTCGCGACCGCCTTTGAACGCGATGACGCCTAGCCCTAAAACTTTCGTGCTGCTATCGCCAATCAGCGCGGAAAATTCGCTGTCCAAAATATTTTTTATTGTCATAGTTTAGTATTCTGACGGAGCATCGGGTGTGGGCAAATGCCTTTCGTCGTACTTGACGCCCTCGCCGCCGTTATATTGTATCAAAAGTTGCGCGTAAAGATTTTTCCAGTCATCGAAGACCTTCAGCGCGTTTTGATTCAATGTCTCGGCGAATTTCTCTTTGGAGAGTTTGCGCGACGCCGCGACAAGTTCCAGAGAATTTTTTTCAGATTGTTGAACGGCATTTTCTACCGTGTCTTTAAGCGAATTCCAATAGCCGCGACTTAAAGCCATGACTTGACTCGATGCCCAAAACATTTTTGAATCGTCATATTCATCTCTTAGGGCACTATTATAAGCGGCGGGCATTTGCGCAACTGCGAACGGGATAAACGGATTTTCAAGAGCTGTATTAGTCGCGAGCCAAAACATTGGCGCGGGCAAATTGTCATTGACTTGCGCGATGTATGTATAAGCCGTATCCGCCGAAAGAATTGCCTGCTCGCCGTATTCTATTGTGTAATCGTAGGGCGAACCATGCAAGCCCGCAAAATTGCTCGTCGTCTTGTCAAATTCGGTGTCTTGATAATAATCGCGGTACAATTTCATAATATCGGTTATCGCCAACTTTTTATCGGGTTTGACGCTCAACGGGTAATAATCGGAATCCCAATCGCTGACAGTGGGCGAAAAATTTTGTGACGGCGCAACGGTACTAAATCCGCGCCAAACTCGACGCATTGAGTAATACGGGTGACTCCATTCCTCGCCGCGCAGAGATTTTACCCAATCTAAATTACCCTGCTCGTCTTGAGCAACCCAGCCAAGTTCCTGCAACATCTGCGGCAATTTCGGATTAAAAATTTGGTTCGGGTCGCCCTCTCTGATTGCGCGGATTCTCAACTGATTAGCCGCTATGGAAAAATGCCCGTCGGGGATTTTCTCTGCAATCCATAAACCGCCCTTGCCAGAAGGTGTCGGCTGCATTTCAAAGAGCCAACCTTCTTCCCTATCCGCGACGAATAATGCTTCCGCCGTGCCGTAAAGCCCGTATTCGTCGATGAGCTCGCCCATAAGTTTAATTGCTTCCCGCGCAGTTTTGCAACGCTCCAGAGCTACGCGCCCAAGTTCCGACGAATAAAAAATACCAATGCCTTTTTCGTAAGGCAGTTCCGGTAAATGTCCGGAAACGTCAGTGCATTCGCTGAGCATCAAGCCGTGTTCATTCATGACGGAGTATTCAGCGTCAATATAGGCGTAGGTGTGCTCGACTTCGGGAATATAACCAATCGCTTTGGTGTGCTGATAACCTGGAAAATTATAAGCGTCGCTGCGTTCGGGCGCGATAAGTTGCGGGCAGTCAAAGGCGTTATATTCGGGCAATTCGTCAAGAGCGGCGGCACTGGGATAAACGGGGCGGCGACTGCCCTTTTTATGATTTTTAGCGGGCACAAAAGCTAAGTTAGGGTCGCTACCGTATTCGTTGTCCGAGTGCCCAAGAAAAACGCTACCGTCCTCCGATGCGCCCTTAGTCACAAGAATTATCGTGCACGCCTCAACATTAACGCTCATAAGCGACAGAGCCGCTAAGCCCGCCGCGATTTTAGACAAAAACTTTTTCATGCAGAAACCTCACATTGCGACGATTGCAATGCCTTGCGCGTCGGCAAAAGCGATCATCTGTTCGCGCTCGACAAGAAGAGTTTTGCCCGCCTCGATTGCTAAAACCGTCGCGCCGACTTTCGCCATGTTCTCAATAGTGCGATAACCGACAGTGGGCACGTCGAAACGATTATCTTGTTGGGGCTTTGAAACTTTCGCGACGACCGCGCCGCCATGCGCCAATTTCCCGCCGCGCTCTATGCAAGCGTCGGTACCTTCAATCGCCTCCAATGCCATAACCGCACGATTTTTTACGACGACCGTCTGCCCTATGTCGAAGCGTCCAAGCTCCTTAGCGATTCTGAAGCCGAATTCCATATCTTGCCGTTCAATTTCAGTCGGTTCGCGTTGAGTGATTGTCCCTTTGCTCGGCATGAGTTTTCTAATCAATTTAGTTTGGTCGAAAGTTTGAATGCCGACTTTAGCGAGTTCGCGCACGAAGGCAACCATAATCGTATCGTCTTTTCTGTCGGGCAATGACATTATCAGTTGCAACATTCGCGCATCGGGCATAACCGCGCCGTTATATAAAAGTTCTTTTGTGACCTTGCCGATAAGCGTGACTTGTTGGATTTGATTTTGCGCAAGGTAATTGAAAATGGCGTCGAGTTGCGCGACGCTGATAAATTGAAAATCTTTTGTGAACTGCGCGATTTGCGGGTCGCTGTCCGCCAAAAGTCCTATGGCATAAACTTCATAACCGAGATTTTTAGCGGCGCGGGCGCATTCGACGGGCAGCTTACCTGCTCCGGCCAATATTCCGAGCCTTTTCATTAAAATAACCTCCCTTGTAAGGGGAAAGGGAAAAGGGGAAAGGGAAAAGGGAAAAGTCTTTTAAACTCCTCCCTACTTCTCCCTTTTCCCATCTCCCTTCTCCCTTTTCAGACCTTAATCGCGGGCATGACGGCGGCGAGCCTCTTAGCCTCTATCATTCGTGCGCATTCCATTTTCTCGAAGTAACCCGGAAGAATTTCGCTGATAGTTTTCACCGAAAAAGCTACTTCCTTAGGCTTTTGCGTTTCGTGAATGCGCCGCGTCAAAATTTCTTGAACTGCTCGCTCCGAATTCTCCAGTATAAATTTCCGTTCGCGTTGCCAATCTCTAAATATAGTTTGAATGTATTCGCAAATAATATCTTCGCCCGCGCTGTCGATTGCCAAATCAATTTGCGCCAAACCGTTTTTAATTTTCCTCAAGCCAAAACGTTTAATCCGCTCTATTTCCCACTTAGTCAAAATTAGCACTTCCTGTGATTATTTGTCATCAAAGTCGCGACGTTCACGACAAATCCCGCGCTCGGCATTGCGCAAAAATCTAAGGAAGTGTTCGACCTCCTCGCAAGAATCAACTTCCTGTTCGATAACCGCGATTGCCTCCGCTAAACTCAAGCCCGAACGATACAAAATTTTATAAGCCTTCTTGATGAGCCGGCGACTTTCGAGCGGCACGCCCGCCCGCGATATGCCAACATTATTCAAGCCGACGACTTTAGCGGGGTGCCCGTCAACCAAAGTATAGGGCACGACATCTTGAACAAGTTTACTCATGCCGCCGACCATAGCATTTCGCCCGATTTTAACGAATTGGTGAACGCCCGCCATGCCGCCGATAACAACTCTGTCCTCAACGGTCGCATGACCCGAACAGCTCGCCAAATTCGACATGATAACGTGATTGCCGAGCGAGCAATTATGCGCAATATGGATATAAGCCATTAACAGACAATCGCTACCGATTCGAGTTTCATTACCCTCGCCGGTTGCGCGGTGAATCGTTGCGCCCTCGCGGATTACCGTCCTGTCGCCGATAATCGTTGAACTTTGTTCGCCCTTGAATTTCAAATCCTGTGGCGCGTCGCCGACTGAAGCAAATTGAAAAACTCTGCAGCCTTTGCCAATCGTCGTCCACTTCTCTATAACCGCATGAGGACCGATAATCGAGCCGTCGCCGATTTCGACTTCATCGCCAATCACGCAGTAGGGACCAATTGTAACGTTTTCGCCGAGCCGAGCACTTTTGGAAATGACCGCGCTCGGATGAATTTTTGTGCCGTTATTCGCGACCAATTCTTCTTTGCTTTCCAGTGTTATCATTTTATTACTCCGCCCTTACAATTCCTCGCGACCTTTTAGCACGAAAGTAAAATCGGCGACCGCGACCAATTTGTCATCAACGTAGCCGTCAGTATGCAACACGCCGAAGAGCCCGCGCACTTTAATGATTTCGGCTTTAGTGATGAGGGTATCGCCGGGCACGACCATTCTTTTAAATTTGATATTGTCCATTGCTCCGAAAAGGGCGATTTTCCCGCGATGTTCTTCGGGGTAGAGCATAGCGACGCCGCCGACTTGCGCCATTGCCTCAAGTTGCAGGACGCCCGGCATTATCGGGTGACTTGGAAAATGGCCGGCGAATTGTGGTTCGTTCATGGTGATATTTTTTAAGCCCGTCGCGGATTTGAACGGGTCGATTTCTAAAATTCTGTCCACCAAGAGCATCGGCGGGCGGTGCGGCAAAATTTTCATTATGTCTTCGATTTCCAATACCATCTATATCGCTCCTTTGAAAGGGAAAAGGGAAATGGGAAAAGGGAAATGGGAAAAGTCTAAAATCTCTTTCCTACCCTTTTCCCTTCTCCCATACCCCTTGCCCCTTGATAAATTTTCTTAGCAAGTTGAGTGTTGAGCGCGTGACCCGACGCCGCCGCCACAATATGACAACTCAAAAAGCCGGCAAGCCGCATATCCCCGATAACGTCCAAAATTTTATGGCGAACCAACTCGTCAGGATAATTTAGCTTATTGAGCCAGCCCTCGTCGTTGTACACGATAACATTTTCCAGATTGCCGCCGAGCCCCAATCCCATTGAGTGAAGCGCGTTAACTTCCTTTTCGTAAGCAATCGTCCGCGCAGAGGCAATTTCTTTAGCGTAAACTTCTGGGGTTATTTCGAAGTCAGCGTATTGAATGCCGATAAGCGGGTGGGGATTGACCGAGACGAAACTCACGCGGAAACCGTCGTAGGGCAAAGCCATAATGAATCGCTCGCCCTCTTCGCCGTCGACGCGATAAATTTTTTCGACGCGAATAATTTTGCGCTCCTTATCCTGTTCGACAAGTCCGACACGCTGAATCATCTTGAAAAAGTCAATCGAGTTGCCATTGAGGACGGGTGGCTCTTCGGCGTCTAGTTCGATTTCGCAGTTGTCGACGCCGCAAGCATTTAACGCGCTCATAAGGTGTTCGACGGTAAAAACTCTCGCGCCGTTCTCCTCCAAAGTCGTCGCCCTTAGCGTCGCGGTTACGTTTGCGGCGGTTGCGTGAATCTTCGGGCGCGTTGGCAAATCCATTCTCAAAAAAATTATCCCGCTATCAATGTCCGCAGGTTTCATGACGAGCCGAACTTCCTTGCCCGAATGCAAGCCCACGCCGACGCAGGAAATTTCATTTCTTAAAGTCCGCTGTCTTTGCAACACTTATCCTCCCTTCAGAAAATATTCGCGGTTATTATAGCACTAATTATTTTTAACGTCGATAAATTTTTGCCGCAAATTTTCTTTATCTGCTCAAATCACGACGCCTTTAAGCAACCAGGTTTGAGCTTGAGTGATTTTGACTTTGGCGAGTTCGCCGGTGAGTTCGTTACCGTGTTCAAACAGCACGAGTTTATTAGAACGAGTTCGACCCGTGAAAATTTTTTCGTCGGTCTTACTTGAGCCCTCGACCAAAACTTCGACGACGGAATTTTCAAGCGCGCGATTTTTAGCAAGGCTTATCTCGTTCTGGACTTTCATGAGTTCTTCTAGGCGGCGATGTTTAGTTGCGTCGTCAATCTGGTTTTCAAAAGTTGCGGCGGGCGTCCCGCTCCTTTTCGAGTAGATAAAAGTAAACGCCGCGTCGAATTGAACAGCCTTTATAAAGTCGAGCGTCTCGGAAAAATCTTCATCGGTCTCGCCAGGGAAGCCGACAATTAAGTCAGTGGTCAAGCTGACATTCGGAATGGCGGCGCGAATTTTCTCGACGAGCCGCAAATATTTTTCGACTGTATAAACGCGATTCATGCGCCGCAAAATTTTATCGCTACCGTATTGAACGGGCAAATGAATATGCTCGCAAATATTTTTCCCGCTGGCAATCGCGGCAATCAACTCGTCGGATAAATCTTTTGGGTGGCTCGTCATGAATCGGAGCCGCTCAACGCCCGCAATTTTATCGACCGCGCTAAGCAACTCTGCAAAAGTCATACCGCCCGAATACGAATTGACATTTTGACCGAGCAGGGTAATTTCCTTGAAACCTTCGGCGACGGCTTGTTTGACTTCGGTGAAAATTTCTTCGGGCTTGCGACTGCGCTCGCGACCTCTGACGTAGGGGACAATGCAATAGGTGCAGAAATTATTGCAGCCGTACATAATCGGCACGAACGTTGAGACTTGTCCGCCTCGCAGGGGGAAAACTTCGTTGGGAATTTCTCCGCTGACGTTTGACACGTCGACGAAATGATTACGTTTGCGCTCCAAACTTTGAACGACGCGAGCGACTTCCGAGCTTTGACCTGTCCCTAAGACAAAATCGACATGCGGCGCACGTTTAATCAAATTTGCTCCTTCCTTTTGCGCCATACAACCCGCTACGCCCAAAATCAGCGACGGCTTTTCACGCTTGAGGCTTTTGAATCTGCCGATTTGCCCGAAGACTTTATCTTCCGCCGTAGCCCGCACGCAACACGTATTGATTAGAATTAAATCTGCGGCTTCGGCGTCATCAGTCAAAGTGTAGCCGATTTTCTTCAGAAGTCCCGCCATTCGCTCCGAGTCGGCGACATTCATTTGACAGCCGTAAGTTAAAATTTTTAATTTTTTATCCATGCGGCGTATTGTATCACATTGAAATTTTTGCTACAATCGCGGGCAAGGAGGTCTTTCAATGGAAAATGATGAAATTCTTCTAATCAAGTTACGCGATTGTTTCACGGGCGGCTACACGCTCCCGCAGTATTGCATCGACAACGATATAAAAAAGCCGCTGTTTGTATCCGAAGAAAAATTTTTAACGTTCACGTGGGAAATCCATGTTCAATTTCGCTACGACAAAAGAATTTTCGCTGAGTTCAGTTTTCTCGACCTGCCGTCGGGTAAAACGTCTTTTGCTCTAGGGAACACCACTTCGGCTATGAGCTATCAAAATTTCTCTGAGATAAATCTCGCTGATTTTGATGCGATTATTCTTCTTACCGAAAAAAATGTTGAAGTTGAGGTAAATACAATTTCCTTAGAAAATCTTTGCAATTATTTTTTTTATAAAACTTATGCCGAAATCCCTACCCTCAACTTTTTGCAACGCTATCCGCAAGTGAAATTTTTTCTGACGTACTATCCTATCTTCAATGAAGAATACAATAATAAATCATTTAATAAACAACTTATGCATTATCCTGCTTTTAGAAGAGCTATTCGTGCAAGTAAACACACTCCAATCGAAACTACCCTTGATAAATTCGGTTATACAAATCGTCAGTTGCGTGCTTTAATAAAAGGCGGAAAAGCTGTAAAAAATTTCGACGGTTCAAGTTCAATGATAGATAACAATGACCCATTGGTAAGAATAAAAGACGGCAAGCGCGAAACCGCCGACCAGCCTGAACATTTCCGAAATAAAATTTATATTTGTGGCACTTGTCACGATTACGGTGTTAATGCCCCTTTCGACAAAACGATTGCCAGCTATCTGCAAAAAATGTTAAACGAAGCTAATTTGCCCTATCGCGTCGAAAATGAAAGTCAACGTTATGGTAGCAGATATCAAGATATTTTTTATAATCTCAATAATATAGAGCCTTTGCCCGGCGACATTATTTTTTTGTATATCCACAGTATTCACTCGAATAATCAAAAAAGGCTACCATTTTTAGATTTGCTTAATGCTTTTTCTCCGCCGCTAGACTTCAGGGAATTTTTTTGCGCAAGGAATCATTTAAACGAGCTGGGCTATAAAACTTTGGCGGAAGGATATTTTAAATTTCTAACGGAGAATAATTTCTTCCGCGACAAAGAATTTAATTATCCTACACCCCCCCCCCACTGCATCGCTACGGAATCCCTCCACAGTTCGAGGCAGGCGGCAGCAATGTAAAAATTTCTTATGGCGAAGAGTTAGAAGCTTACAAGGAAAGTCTTAGGGCGAAAAAAATTCCAATAGGTGCAATCGTCATGAATTGCAATCCCTTCACGCTCGGTCATCAATATCTTGTCGAGTACGCCGCGGCTAAAGTTACTAGGCTTTATATCTTCGTCGTCGAGGAGGACAGGAGCGAATTTCCCTTTGCAGACAGGATTGAACTTGTTCGGCAGGGCGTCAAACATATTCCCAACGTTGAAGTCTTGCCGAGCGGGAAGTTTATCATATCGCAGACGACTTTTAGCGGCTACTTCAATAAAGCCGAGCTTCAAGACGTGCAAGTTGATTCGAGCGAGGACGTTGAGATTTTCGCTAAAGAAATCGCGCCGACTTTGGGAATTACAGTTCGTTTTGCTGGCGAGGAACCTAAAGACAACGTCACGCGCCAATACAACGAAACTATGAAAAAAATTCTGCCGCGCTACGGTGTCGAGTTCTGCGAAATCCCGCGCAAAAAAGTTTCTCCGGAATCATTTATTACAAACTTAGTCCGCGAGGCTATCCAATCAGGCGACCTCGGCAAAATTAAAAAGCTTGTCGAGTTTTGCGAAAGTCCAGACAAAGAAATTTCGGTCGAACCAATCAGCGCGAGTTCAGTCCGCGAGGCTCTCAAGCGCGGCGACTTCGATAAAATTCAAAAGCTCGTCCCAGAATCAACTCTAAATTATCTGCGCGAAAGATATTCTACAAACAAATAAATTTCCAGCGGAGTCTGCGGGCTCCGTTTTTTATTGCGCGGCGAAAAATCTTTTGCTACAATCGGGAAAAATTTTGGAGGCGATAATATGGCTGATTCATCGGTTAGTTATAAATGTCCGAATTGCGGCGCACCACTTAGTTTTCTGCCCGGCAAAAAAACTGTCACTTGCGAATATTGCGGCACGGAATTTGAAGTCAGCGCGATTGAAGAACTTTTCCGCGATAAGCAAGAATCGGCAGTCCATGCGGCAGAGGCTCAAGAGGCTAAGTGGGCGACCGAAGATGCCGGCTCCGAATGGGCTAGCGACGAGGCGAAAGCTCTGCACGCCTTTACCTGTTCGAGTTGCGGCGCGGAACTCGTTTGCGACGAAAACACTATGGCGACCGAATGCGTTTACTGCGGCAACCCTACCATGATTCCTAAACGCTTCGACGGTATGCTAAAGCCCGATTACGTTATCCCGTTTAAAAAGACTAAGCAGGAAGCCGTCGCCGCGCTCAAAGAATTTTACAAAGGGCATATGCTCCTGCCGAGCAATTTCACTGCAAATAACCGCGTCGAGGCTATCCAACCTATGTATGTTCCCTTTTGGCTGTTCGATTCCAAAATCACCGCGAAAGCTCAATTCCGCGCAGAAAAACATCACGTCATAAACACGCCCAAAGAAGTCATAACCGAAATAAGCGTTTACAACTGCAAGCGCGCCGGCACTATGAGTTTTGAAAGAATCCCCGTCGACGGCTCAAAGCGGATTGATGATGCTTACATGGACAGCATCGAGCCGTTCAATTATGGCGACCTCGTCGAATTCAGCGCGGCTTATCTTACCGGCTACCTCGCTGACAAGTACGACGTGACCGCAGAGGCTTGCGCTCCCCGCGCTGATAAACGCGTCGAAAACAGCGCGATTGAAGTTTTGCAGGGTACGCTTGAAGATTACGACGCCTACGAGCTAGAAAATATCGCTGTAGTTAAAGATGTCGGCAAAGTTAGTTATGCTATGGTGCCCGTGTGGATTTTGACGACGCGCTACAACGATAAGCCATACACCTTCATGATGAACGGGCAAACCGGAAAATTTGTCGGCTCGCTGCCCTATGACAAGACTAAGGCTTTCCTATATCCCGCGCTGTGTTCGCTAGTGCTAATGCCGATAATTTATTTCCTGTTGCTCATGCTGAATTGAGGAGGGCGAGGATAATGCGTAATGCGCAATGCGTAATGCGTAATGTTATAAGTTTTATATTGGGCTTTATTTTGTTGGCAGGACAAGTTGCAAGTGCTGAACGCCTCGCCCCCGTCACCGACCAAGCTAAAGTCATGAAGGCGCAGGAAGTAGAACTGCTCAACCAGAGGATTAAGAAAGTCGAGCAGGCGCACAAAATTGAAATCGGCGTCGCGTTCGTCAAGTCAATCAAAGGGCAAGATATAATTACTGCGGCGGACGACTTCCTAAGGGAAAATTTCAACAACGGCAAAAATGGCGGGATTGTCCTTCTGGTCGACATGGGAAGTCGCAAATACGAAATCACGACTGATACGCGCATGACGGAGATAATCACCGACAATAGCGGCGTGCCCGCTTTGAAGGAAAGTTTTCAATCGGACTTGAGCGCGGGCAATTACTTTGGCGCGGTGAATAATTTTGTTGACGGCGTCGACGAGCTCTTGACCTACTACGAGACAAACGGAGTGCCCTACGGACAAAGGAAGCCCGGCGAGATTGACCCTATGGCGGCGGTCGTCGCGGCGGCGACAGCTATTTTCTTGGGCGTGTTTATTCGCTCAATTCTTATCGGCTCCATGAGCAATATCCATCGAGCTATGGCGGCGATTGACTACCTAAAGAAAAAAAGCGTCAAGATTACCGAGAATCGCGACACGTTTTTATTTATGAATGTCCAGCGGCGGGCGAAGAGTAGCGGCGGCGGCAAACGTAGCGGCGGCAGCGGTCATAGTGGCGGCTTTGGCGGCGGAGGAGGTAGTTTTTAAATGAACGTTGCAATCTTAGGAACAGACCAAATATCTCAAACAGTCGCGAACATAATCGAGAACGGCTACAATCCCTGGCTGAAAAGCAAACTTGCCGAACCGCTCAATGTCGTGGCATATACGCCGTGGGGGGGGGGGTTGGCTTTGCTGTTATTGATGACAAGGCGATTTTGAACTACGAACAATTTATCGCGCTCTATCACAAGAAGGTTATCGACAAAATTATTTTTCCGCGCGAAGTTTATCGCAGACAAAGAAAAATTTTGAACTACCTGCGCGGGCAGGGCATAAGCATAAGGGACGTTTTGATAGCAAATCGCTTAAACAATGAAATTTCCTTGCCGAATTTTATAGAGCCTTATATCTCGACGAAATATCTTCCGTATCTTGAATTTCATATCGCCGACCATTGCAATTTGAACTGCAAAGCTTGCGAGCATTATTCCGGCTTGGTTAGGGAGCCGCACTTTCCGAACTTGGAAAGATTCACGCGAGATTTTGAACGCCTTCACGAATTTATTGACGACTTGGGCATGATAAGGATTTTGGGTGGCGAACCGCTTTTGAATCCCGAAATTAACGAGTACATAAAACTTAGCCGCCGACTTTATCCGCAAGCAATTATTCATGTCGTGACGAATGGGCTACTCCTTCCGAAAATGTCTGAAGAATTTTTCGAGACTATGCGCCAGTGCAATGCAGGAATATGGATTTCATTTTATCCGCCGCTTGAAAGTAAAATGCCCGCAATCAAACGCTTGCTGGAAGAAAAAGGCGTTCAATTTAAAATTACCCGCTTGAATAAAACTTTCACGGTCAAGCAAACTTTGAAACGTCACGACTTCCCAAAGGAAATTTTCCTGCAATGCTTTCAAGCTAATTGCCATAACTTGTACGAAGGGAAAATTGCATCATGTTTTCTGCCGTTCACGACGAAATATTTCAACGCCTATTACGGGAAAAATTTGCCAGAAGACGGCGCGCTTAACCTCTACGACCCGACCTTGACGACCGAAAAACTCAAGGCGCATTTACTTACACCTTTCGAGCGTTGCCGATATTGCACGCCGCCAGTTGAGGTTGAGTGGTCGACAATTAAAAATCCCAGCCCCATAACCGATTGGGTTCACGATTGAAAAAGGAGACTATATGGCAAGTAAAAATAAAAACCTAAACACCGCCGCACGCGCAAAAAAAGATGAGTTCTACACCCGAATTGTCGACATCGAAAACGAATTGCGCTACTATCAAAAATTTTTCGCGGGCAAAACCGTCCTGTGCAACTGCGACGACCCCTACGAAAGCGACTTCTTTAAATACTTCACGATTTATTTCAATCAGCTCGGTCTCAAAAAGTTAATCGCCACTTGCTACGTCGGCTCGCCCATTGTACAGACCGAATTGGACTTTTTCGGCACGCCTAACGAAAATCCCAACTTCGACAAGAAAAAATCCGCTATCAGGTTCGATGTTACCGAAGTGCGCGACTTCAACGGCGACGGCGCAATAAATTTGGCGGACGTAAGGTGGCTACTCGAAAATAATCGCAACGTCGTGACCTATCTCGAAGGCGACGGAGATTTTCGCTCGCCCGAATGTATCGCCGCGCTAAAGGAAGCTGATATTGTCGTCACGAACCCGCCTTTTAGTTTGTTTCGCGAATACGTCGCCCAACTTATTCAATACGATAAAAAATTCCTCATCATTGGCAACATTAACTGTATAACTTATAAAGAAATTTTCCCGCTCATTATGCAAAACAAAATTTGGCTCGGCTACAGAATGGGGCGCGGGATTTCTGGATTTTTTGTTCCTGATAATTACGAACTTTACGGCACAGAAACTCGCGTTGACAATAATGGTAGACGCATTGTTGCAACTAATCAATGTCTTTGGCTAACTAACTTGGATATTCGCAAGCGACACGAAGACATTTTGCTGTACATGAAGTATACGCCGGAAAAATATCCGCGCTACGACAACTACGACGCAATAGAAGTTTCAAAGACAGCCGAGATACCCGAAGATTATTTTGGGGTCATGGGCGTCCCGATTACTTTCCTTGACAAGTACAATCCCGATCAGTTTGAAATTATCGGTTGCACTTATCTTTATGGCGACCCCGGCTGCCACGTCGAAGGAACTTCTTGGGGCGCGAAGATTAACGGCAAAGATATTTATAAGCGGCTATTTATTCGGCGGCGTCGATAGCTTTTAACTTTTTAGCGGGCAGGATTTACAAAAGATATGGCGAAAGTGTTGCCAATAAGGCATTGATATTGCGCAGGTTGTGTTAAAATTATTTTGAACTCATTACGCATTGCGCATTACGAATTACGCATTATCTAAGGAGGGGCGTAAATTGGAAAAAAGGGAGAGCTTATGGGAGGCATATCTGAAGCGCGGCTTATCACGTCGGAGCTTTTTAAAGGGTTGCGTCGCGTTGACATCGCTAATGGGCTTTAGTACGGATATGTTCTCGAAAGTGGTGGAGGCGGCGGAAACAAAGCCTTTGCCGGTAGTGATTTGGATTCACGGCCACGAGTGCACGGGCTGTGACGAATCGTTTATCCGTTCGGGCGCACCTTTAGCGTCTGATGTGGTGTTGTCGTCAATCGCGCTGGAGTACGACCATTTATTGAGCGCGGCTTGCGGAGCACCGTTTGAAGCGCACCTCGACGAGACCATTGCCAAATATAACGGGCAATACATTTTGGCGGTTGAAGGGGCGGTCGCGACTAAAGACAGCGGCGTTTATTGCATGTCAGGCGGTCATACTTTTACGCACTTATTGGAAAAGGCCGCAAAGGGCGCGGCGGCCATTATCGCATACGGTAGTTGCTCGGCTTACGGCGGGATTCAAGCGGCCAAACCTAATCCGACGGGCTCGGCTGGCATTGAGCGTTTTGTTGGCGGCAAACCTGTCGTCAAAGTGCCGGGCTGTCCTCCGATTCCGGAAGTTATGACGGGCGTTGTTATGCATGTGGCGTTATTTGGAACGATTCCGCCTTGCGACAGCGACGGGCGTCCGAAACAATTTTACGGCAACAGGATTCATGATACTTGTTATCGTCGGCCGTTCTTTGATGCGGGCATGTTCGCGGAGAATTTCGACGACGCGGGCGCGAAGGCTGGTTGGTGTCTTTACAAGCTGGGTTGTCGCGGCCCCGAAACTTATAATTCTTGTGGCAATTTGCGTTGGTGGCAGGGCATGAGTTATCCTATTCAATCGGGCGCGCCTTGCATTGGCTGTTCCAATTCTAATTTCTGGGACGAAGACCCTTTTACTGACAGGCTGCCCAAATATGGCAAGCTCGGCGACGTTGATAAGATTGGCGCGGCACTTGGAGTTTTGACGGCGGCGGGCGTCGCAGGTCATGCTGTTGCCAGTATCATTCAGCGTAACCAGCGCGAAAATCTTATCGACGAGGAACATGATTGATAAGGGAAAAGGGAAATGGGAAATGGGAAAAGTCTAAAACCTTATCCCTCCCCTTTTCCCTTCTCCCTTCTCCCATTTCCCTTACAGAGGAGGAACTTTTATGCAACACGTTGTAGTAGACCCTATCACGAGGATTGAAGGGCACTTGCGCGTTGAAGTTACAGTAGACGAGACGACCGGCACAGTCACCGACGCAATTAGTAGCGGTACGGCTTGGCGCGGTTTGGAATTGGTTTTGAGAGACCGCGACCCCCGCGACGCTTGGGCATATATCCAACGCATTTGCGGCGTCTGCACGACAGCTCACGCACTCGCCTCCGTCCGCGCAGTTGAGGACGCGCTCGGCATCGCAATCCCGCTCAACGCAAATTATATTCGCAACATCATGGCGGCGACTCTGACTGTGCAAGACCATTTAATCCACTTCTACCACTTGCACGCGCTCGATTGGGTTAGCCCTGTCGAAGCCCTCGCCGCTGACCCTGCTAAGACTGCTGAACTGCAAGTCGCGATTCTCAATGCTTATCGCGTCGACTTGAAAGTCCCAAACGAAGTCGCCACCGAAGCTTATCCGCACGACTTCCCCGCCGCTACTCCGCAATATTTCGCGGGCATCAAGGCTAAAGTTCAAGCAATCGTTGCCAGCGGTCAACTCGGAATTTTCGCGGCGCAATGGTGGGATCACCCCGACTATAAACTTTTGCCGCCCGAAGTCCATTTAATGGCGGTCGCTCACTATCTCGAAATGCTCGACAAACAGCGCGAGATTATTACGCCACATGTAGTTTTCGGCGGCAAGAATCCTCACCCTCATTACGTCGTAGGCGGTATGCCCTGTTCGATTTCGCTGACTGACGGCAACGCCCCCATTAACACGGCACGCCTTGCAATCGTCGACCGCGCTATCAATATGGCTCGCGACCTCGTCAACAATTATTATCTGCCTGACCTCGTAGCAATCGGCGCGATTTACGCTAAGGCCGGACGCGTCGACGGCGGCGGCTTGTCGAAAACTCGCGTGCTTGCTTTCGGCGATTATCCGCTGACGGGTTACAAAGGCACTTCGAGCGGCGGCTACTTTGAAAATCTTCTTGTCCGTTCAAATGGCGTCGTCGAGAATTTCGGAATGGGCGTCAATAAAGCTGTCTTTACTCCGGTCACGGCCGAAGATTTGAAAGCCCCCGACATCATCTCCGAAGGCGTCGAGCACGCTTGGTACGAATACCCCGCCAACGCCGCGAAAGATTTGCACCCGTGGAAGGGCGTTACCAAAGACAAATACACCGGGCCTAAGACGGGTACGCCGACTATGTGGGAGACTCTCAATGAGGGCGGAAAATATTCTTGGCTCAAAACTCCGAAATGGAAGGGCAAACTCTGCGAAGTTGGCCCGCTCGCTCATTACATTGTTATTTACACCAAAGCCGCTAAAGGTTTGCTTCCCGACCCGACTTGGGCTGAACAAATGATGCTCAAGCAAATCGAAGTCGTCTCGAAAGTTTTGGGCGTATCCGCTGAAGTTTGGATGCCGACTATGTTGGGCAGAACCGCTTGCCGTTGCCTAGACGCACAACTTGCCGCTGAAGTTAATAAATTCTTTTTCGACAAGCTCATCGCAAATATAAAAATGGGCGATACGTCCGTCATGAACAACGAGAAGTGGACGCCTGATACTTGGTCGCCTGATTGCATGGGCGTTGGGCTTTACGAGGCTCCTCGCGGCGGCTTAAGTCATTGGGTGCACATAAAGGACGGCAAAGTTTTCAACTATCAATGCATAGTCCCGACGACGTGGAATGCTTGTCCGCGTGACGATAAGGCGGGGCATGGTGCGTATGAACTCGCGATGATGACTACCCATGTTGCCATTCCCGACAAGCCGCTTGAGATTGCAAAAGTTATTCGTTCGTTCGACCCGTGCATGGCTTGCGCAACTCACATGTACAACGCGAAGGGCGAGGAAATTAACATCTTTTCTACCGACCACTTCGGGAGGTGAGCGGCGATGGCGATTAAATCTGTCAAAGACGTTAAGCGCAAGGAATATTATCTCTTTAGTCCGTTCCTTAGAATTTTCCATTGGATTATGGCTTCGCAAATTGTAGTTCTATTCGTGACGGGCTTGCTTATTACAAAACCTATGAACGTCGGCGCAATCGAACCGACTTTTACAAATACTTCAATGGATTTAGTGCGCGACATACATTTTATGGCGGCGTTTATTCTTTGCGCGTCGTTAATTCTTAGGATTTACGGTTTCATAATCAACAAGGGCGATAGACTTTTCCCGCGCTTTTGGGAAGGGCATTTTTACGAAGAGACCGTCGACGTTGCGCTACACTATATGCTTTTGAGAGGGCACCACGCATCGTTTTTGAGAAATCCTCTGGCTCGCGGCTCCTACGCAATGCTTTACGTCCTGCTCGCGATTGAAATTTTAACGGGCTTTGCAATGTACCTTATGGCGAATCCGTCGTCAATGTTCGGGAAATTATTCGGCTGGGTTAATGTGCTTGTCGGCTCCGAGATGATGAGCCATTACATTCATCATTACGTTGCGTGGTTTATAATTCTGTTCGCGATTGGTCATTTTTATATGGTCGTCCGCGCAGAGTTCATGGAAGGCGAGAGCGAAATTTCCAGCATGTTCTCCGGTAAAAAAATCTTGGCTCACACGCCCAAAGATGCTAACGAACTCGATTGAAAAGCAATGCGCGATGATTTTGGTTTTAATTATGTATTAGGCATTGATAATTCTTGATTGAAAATCCCCTTTCAAAGTTGGAAGGGGATTTTTGCTTTCGCGTCGAACAAGTAAATTTCTAATTCCTCATTGATTTCGCTTTTCAGTTTTATCTTTGCAGGTGAAATTTATTGTTTTGAGGAGGGATTTGGTGGAAGATAAAATTTTGGATTGGGTATTGCCGGCGGAAAAATTTTCTCAGGACGGTGAGCCGCAATCCATGCACGCAGTAGCGAGCGAAATTTTGCAACTCGATAAAAATTCTGCGGAAGGTCTCGCGATTATGGCGGAGGCGTCGTTGTACTTGGGCGACTTGCAAGCGGCAGAAACTTTCGCGCAAAAAGCCCTAGCGGTCGAGCCGAATAATTTACGCGGGCGATTGGTCACGGGCGGCGTCGCTATTAAAAATTTCGCGCTCAAAGCTCAACTGGAAATTTTATCTGGCGTGATAGCCGACGCGCAAAAAGAACTCAAAAATTTGCGGGCGACCCTTCAAGAACATAATCACAAGTTCGCGTTCAATCGGCGCAAAAGAACTTCGACCGACGAGGACTTTGAAAAGCTAATCGGCAAGAAAATTTTCATAACGCGCTCGCTTTTGTTCAAAGCGTTGACTTGGCTATCGAACGGACTTTATTTGACGGGCGAACCTGCGCGGGCGGCGCAATCTTTGTTCGAGGCGAGCGCATTGACCGATAACAACGACTTAGCCGCCGAGCTTTACTCCAAACATTTATTCCTGCGCAATTATCGCGACACTTCTCAAGCGCAGTCTAAGGAGCTGGCGCAAAAATATAACGCCTTCTTCGCGAATGTCGCGCCCTTGATGCACAATCGAAATCGCGCCGATAAAAAAATTCACGTCGGCTACATCTCGCCCGATTTCCGCGAACATGCCGTTGCGAATTTTATTCCGCCGCTCCTGCAGGATTACGACACCGAAAATTTTTCTGTCACGTGCTATTCGACCGGCAGAAAAGATTTGGTCACGGCTAAGCTGAAAAGTTTCAACGTCGGTTGGCGCGATTTAATCGGCAAGCCTCCCGCCCTGATTGCAAACATTATCGCCGATGATGACGTTGACATTCTGGTTGACTTGTCGGGGCATTCGCAAGATAGTTGCCTGCCGGTTTTGGCGTACAAGCCCGCGCCCGTTCAAATTTGCGGAATCGGCTACACCGCCACGACTGGTCTTGCTGCCGTCGATTATTTTCTGTCCGATAAAATTTGTTCGCCCGAAAACCTCCCAACTAATTTCACCGAAAAAATTTTGCGCGTCGACCCGTGCAATTTGTGTTACGCGCCAGGCTTCGTAAAAGATATGCCCGCGCTCGAATCTTCCGCGCCCGTTCTGAAAAATAATTTCGTGACATTCGGAAGCTTTAACAACTTCGCCAAAATCAGTGACGAATTGCTTTACCTATGGCGGGCGATTTTGGAGCGCGTCCCCGATTCCAGACTGATTCTCAAAAATAAAATTTGCAGTCTCGACGAGGGCAGGGAACTTGTCCGCGAGAAATTGTCCAAGATGAGTTTCCCGCTCAATCGCGTTGAGTTGCGGCCCTACAGCCCCGACTACCTCGAACAATATCGCGAGGTCGACATTGCGCTTGACACCTTCCCCTACACCGGCGGCACGACTACTTGCGAGGCGTTATATATGGGCGTGCCGGTCGTGACGTTGCGCGGCAAAACTCACGGCTCGCGATTTGGCGCGTCGATTTTAAATGCCGCCGATTTGCCGGAGCTGATTGCTCAAAATTCAATGGATTACGTCAACAAAGCGATTCAACTTGCGCGGCGCACCGAACTTTTAGCGGCGTATCACGTCGGACTTAGAGAGCACGTAAAAAATTCCGCGCTCATGAATTCCGCAAAATATATTCGCGAGTTGGAGAAAATTTATCGGGAGGTTGTAAGATTGTGATTATTGATAATCAAAGGGGAGATGGCATTGAATAAAAATTCGGTTGAACTTTTAGCACCGGCCGGACAATGGGAATCGTTAGTGGCGGCGATAGAGGCGGGCGCGGACGCAATTTATTTGGGCGGCAAGGCGTTCAATATGCGCGTTCACCGTAGCGATTTCAATTTTGACGACGCCCAACTCAAATCGGCGATTGAATTCGCGCACGCTCGCGGCGTCAAAATTTACGTCACATTGAACAACCTAATCAGCGCGGAGGAAATTGCGCCGCTCGAAAAATATCTGGCGTACCTTAACGAAATTCAGCCCGATTCGATTTTGGTTCAAGACTTGGCGGTCATAAATCTCGTCCGCAAACTTGGCATAAAAATCCCAATGCACGCGTCGGTTATGATGAACACGCACAATTTCCACGCGGTCGAACTGCTCAAAAAGTTCGGGATAACTCGCGTAGTTGTCGGGCGCGAACTGACTTTGACGGAAGTTTCATTGCTCAAAGAGCGCACCGGCATTGAGGTAGAATATTTTATGCATGGCGACATGTGCTTTGCGGAATCGGGGCAATGCATTCATTCGGGCGTAGTGTTCGGGCAGAGCGGCAATCGCGGACGTTGCATGAAGCCTTGCCGCTGGATTTACAAATTTATTGACGAGGCGACCGGCGAAACTCTCAACGATTGGTCGTACAAGCTCGCGCTAAATGACATGTGCATGTTCAGAAATATTCCCGATTTGATTCAAGCGGGCGTTACGAGTTTCAAAATCGAAGGGCGCATGAGGCCGCCCGAATTTGTTCGCCGCTTGGTCACGACTTATCGCCGCGAAATTGATTCCTACCTTGCCGACCCGACAGGTTACGCCGTCGACGAGGAACGCTGGCAAACTTTGTATAAAAATCGGGTGCGCGACTTCACGACGACTTTTGCATTTGGTCAGCCGACTGTCAAGGATATTGGGCTTACGGGCGAGCGCGAGCCGAAAATTTTTAGCCGCGCAGTCGTCGAGCCTGCCTTTGATGATGACGCCGTTAAAGAAATTTTCGCAACAGAACGCGCTATTAAACCTGTTGGCAAGCCGAAATTATCTGTGCGGGTGTCGAGTTTAGAAAGTGCAAAGGCGGCATTGCAAAGCGGCGCGGACGTGATTTACGTTGGCGGAGAAGCTTTTAAGCCGCTCAAACCCTGGACGATTGCCGAATTAAAAAAAGCCGTCGAGTTGGCTCACGAGGCAGGCAAGAAAATTATTTTGGCGACGCCGCGAACCTCAAAAGACAAAGACCTTGCCGAGCTGACAGAAATTTTTTCGCAGACGATAAATTTTGACGGCGTACTTGTCGGGAATTTGGGCGCGCTAAATTTGGTAAAAACTTTGACGGACGCGCCGATTTATACGGACGTATCGTTCAGCGTATTTAATCCGGTCGCGGCAGATTTCCTAAAGCAGCTCGGAGCGGTTCAGGCGACAGCGTCACTTGAATTAAGTTTCGCGCAAGTCCGGAGCGTCGTAGAAAATTCTCCCCTGCCGATTGAAATTATCATTCACGGCGCGACCGAGTCAATGATTTGCGACCACGACTTCGCCAAACTTTATCTTCCCGATTACGACGAGTTCGCGACGCCCGACAAGTTGAATCGTCACTACGCGCTACAAGACGAAGCCGGAGAAATTCATTCGTTGCGCGTCGACCAGTTCAAGCGTTGGCATATACATTTCGGCAAGGATTTATGTTTGCTGCCCTACGTCGAGAAATTTTTAGGCGCGTCGTCCTTGCGTATCGAGGCGCAAAATTATTCTCCAGAACTCACCGCGCAGATTGTCAAAACTTATCGCAACGCTATCGACGGGGAATCAAGGGAAATGGGAAATGGGAAATGGGAAAAGCAATGGGGAGCCGGAGTTTATCGCTTTAAGCAAAGTAAAAATTCTATTTAATATTGACATTTACTTTTTAAACGGTATCATGTATACAAAGAGTTTTTCTGGGAGGTATAGCAGTATGATTATCGGCGTATCGAAGGAAATCAAGAACAATGAAAATCGCGTCGGCTTGACACCGGCCGGAGCTGATGCGCTCGTCAAGGCGGGGCATAAAGTTTTAATAGAGGCGACTTCGGGTATTGGTTCCGGTTTCGAGGACGACGACTATAAAGCGGTCGGCGCGCAAATCGTCGCGGACAAGAAAAAAATCTTCGACGATTCCGAGATGATTATAAAAGTCAAAGAGCCGCTCGAACCTGAATACGAACTTTTCCACGAAGGGCAGACCCTCTTTACATACTTGCACCTCGCGCCCGAACCCGAACTTACTAAAGCTCTGCTCGATAAAAAAGTTACGGGCATAGCTTACGAGACGGTTGTTGGTCGCGACGGCAGAACTTTGCCTTTGCTCGCGCCCATGAGCGAAATTGCTGGTCGTATGTCAATCCAACTTGGTGCGCAATTCCTTGAGAGCCAATACGGCGGGCGCGGCGTCTTACTCGGCGGTGTCAGCGGCGTTGCGGCGGGTCAAGTCGTCATAATCGGCGGCGGCGTCGTCGGCACCAATGCGGCGAAAATTGCGCTCGGTATGCGTGCTCGCGTCACGATTATCGATTTGTCGATTGAGCGTCTGCGTTACCTCGATGACATTTTCGGCGGCAAAGTCTGCACCGTCATGAGCAATAGCTATAACATTGCGCAATGGGTCAAGCAAGCTGATTTACTTGTTGGCGCGGTGCTCGTTCCTGGCGCGAAGACTCCGCAACTCGTGACGGAAGAAATGGTTAAGAGCATGAAGAAAGGCTCGGTTATCGTCGACGTTGCGATTGATCAGGGCGGCTCGATTGCTACTTGCGACCACGTCACGACCCATAGCGACCCGACTTTTGTCAAGCACGGCGTCATTCATTATTCCGTTGCGAATATTCCGGGCGCGGTCTCCAGAACCTCGACGCTTGCGCTGACTAATGCCACGTTGCCCTATGCTTTGAGGATTGCGGGCAAAGGTTGGAAGGCGGCTTGTCAAGAGGACGCCGGCCTTGCCAAAGGGCTCAACACGATTGACGGCAAACTCACTAACAAAGCGGTCGCGGAGGCTCTCGGTCTCGAATACGTCGACTATGCAAAATTTCTCGCGTAATTAAACGGGGTGACACTCCCCGATAAAATCTTCGGTAATCCGAAAAAATCAGCAGCTCTGGACGGGTTGCTGATTTTTCTATTTGCGCGGGCAGTGCTTCAAAATAATTTTCTCTGCCTCGTCGATTGTCAAAGCGTTTTCTGTTATGTTGAGTTTGCGCAGGATTTGAGTAACGGCGGGCGGCTCCAGACCTGCGCGGTTTAAAATTTCATTTTGGCTGAAGAGTTCGCGAGGCGTCCCGACGAATAAAATTTTCCCTTGCGCCAACACCACGACGCGATTTGCGAAGCGGGCGATGTCTTCCATGTTGTGCGAGACTAAAATTATTGTGACGCCCGATTTTTTGATTGCGCCGAAAATTTCTTTGAGCAGATTTTCTTTGGCGAGCGGGTCAAGTCCGGCGGTCGGCTCGTCTAGGATTAAATATTTCGGCTTGAGTGCTAAAATCCCCGCGATTGCGACGCGCCGTCTTTGTCCGCCAGATAACTCGAACGGCGAAACTTTTTTCAACTCGGCGGGCAGTCCGACTTGCCGCATTGCCTCTTCTACTCGCGCTGAAATTTCCGCGTCACTTAGTCCGAAATTTTTCGGACCAAAGGCGATGTCGCTTTCAACGGTCTCCTCGAAAAGTTGATGTTCGGGATATTGGAAGACGATTCCGACGAGCCGCCGAATTTTTTTATCAGCGACGGGCAAATCGTCAATCACGACCGAGCCGCTTTGCAAATCGATTAGTCCCGCGACAATTTGAATCAGCGTCGACTTGCCCGAACCCGTATGCCCCGCAATCGCTAAAACTTCGCCGTCGGTCACGTCGAACGAAATATTTTTCAGTGCGAGCTTTTCAAACGGCGTGCTCGTCATGTAGGTGTAACTTACGTCCTTAACTGAAATCATTTCAACGCCTCGACTAGTTCATTTGCTGTTAAAATTTTGGGCGGGAGTTTGAATTTTTTTTGGCGAAGTCGTTCGGCGAGCTCTGCGGCAATCGGGACGTCAAATCCGAGCCGTTTCATTTCGCGGACGTCCGTAAAAATTTCTCGTGGCGTATCGTCTCTGATAATTCGCCCGCCTTCCATTACGAAAACTCGTTGAGCCTGCGCGGCCTCGTTCATGAAGTGCGTTATATAAATTATCGTCTTGCCTTGCGCGTGGAGCTTTTTGACCATCGATAAAATTTCGCGGCGACCTTGCGGGTCGAGCATAGCGGTTGGCTCGTCGAATACGATAATTTTTGTTTGCATAGCGATAACGCCCGCGATAGCGATTCTTTGTTTCTGCCCGCCGCTTAGTTTGTTCGGAGCGAATTTTTTATAATCGGACATGTTGACGGCATCAAGTGCAAGGTCGACGCGCTCGCGAATTTTTTCGGGCGCAATGCCTAAGTTCTCAAGTCCGAAGGCAACGTCATCTTCGACAATCGCGGCGACTATTTCGCTGTCGGGATTTTGGAAGACCATGCCGACATTTTCGCGGACACGCCAGAGATTTTTTTCGTCAGAAGTGTCGAGGCCGTCAACGAAAATTTTGCCGCTCGTCGGGAGAAGGAGCGCGTTGAAATGTTTAGCGAGCGTCGATTTGCCCGAACCGTTTGTGCCGATTATCGCGACGAATTCTCCCGCGTCAATCGAAAAATTTATCCCGTCGAGCGCGACCTTATCGCCCGAAGAACTTTTGTAGACGTGGCGCAAATTTTCTACGCGAATCATTTAGCCGCAATCAACTCGATTTCGCAGAGCGCGCCCGCAGGTAAATCTTTAACTGCTACGCAACTCCGCGCAGGTTTGCTGATGAAATATTTTTCGTAGACGGCGTTAAACGCTTTGAAGTCGGCAATGTCAGCGAGGAAACAAGTTGTCTTGAAAACTTCGCTGAAATCGTAGCCAGCCGCCTCAAGCACCGCCGCTAAATTCTTACAACATTGCTCGGTTTGCCCCTCGATAGTTGTCGCGACGATTTTCCCGACGGCAGGGTCGATAGCGATTTGCCCCGACGTGTAGAGAAGCCCGTTGACCTTAATCGCCTGGCTGTAAGGACCAACGGCGGCGGGCGCGTTGTTCGTGTGAATTATTCTCATGATGTTACCTCCAAAAATTTTTTTCAGATAAGAGGCGCAAGTTCTTTTTGCTTTTCGGGCGGAATGTCGAGATTATCCATTGCAACTTCTGCCGTCCAATGCAAACGTTTCATCAAAGTGCGAATGTTTTCGAGCAAATTTTTCTTTTCGCCTTCCGCTCTGCCCTCAGCAATCAATTCTTCTGATGCATTTGACATAACAACATTACCTCCTTTATCAGGATTCTTAAAAAATTCCGAGCACTTCGCAAGCGGCTCGTGTTTCATTTCCGAAGGATTCTTGCAGAAAAAATCGTGCATCAAATCGCCAATGGAACTCCCGCTACGAATGCTGCCGTTGACGTAGACGATATGCGAGCCGTCGTTGAAAAGTTTGCCGCTCTTTTGAATCGTGCGCTCAATAAAATAAATTTGCTCGCCGCCCTTAAGTACGTCGTTTTCCGTGATGAAAATTACGTAAGCCTCCGGCAAATTTTTATAGACTTCGCCCTTGTTGAGACTGTGATAATCAAGCATTGCGCTATTGTAGCGGGCGCGTTGCGGAATCGCGCCTTCGTCCGAACGCTGAATTTCTATGTCGTAAAATTTCCCCGCGCTGTCTTTAGCGAATACGTCAAGCCGCACCGACCGCCCATAAAAAATGTCGACGCTCTGCTGACTGTGAACCTCCTCGACAATCAAATCCTGCTTATCAAGAATGATGCGCAAAATGTATTGAACGCACTCAATATTCCCGTCAAAGCAGACGCTGAAAAAAATATCGTCCATGAAACAATAATTTTGAATGCGCACGCCATGCTTTTGCCATAAGTCTTCAGCCATTGCGTCACCCCTTTTGATGATATTTTAACGAATCGCCCGCACTTTGTGAAGAGCTTACAAAAGTTTTTCAGATAGGCTTGATATATTGGCGGAAAAGATTTGGAAAGGACGATGTTCAAAATGAGCGCGTTGAAATTTTTCACGGCAATTATTTTTATCTTAAGTTTGCTTACTGCGCCCGCAAATGCCGAGAAAAAAATTTATATCAACTCGGCAAGTCGCCTCATGCTTTTCTACGACGGCAACACCCGCTTAGCAATGTATCACTTGGGCTTGGGCAAAGTCAGTACCCCGACGCCTTCGGGCTATTTCACAATCAATTCAAAAGAAATCAATCCGCCGTGGATTGACCCTTCCGACCCTGAATACGAAGTTCCTTCCGGTCCCGATAATCCGCTTGGTTATCGCTGGATGCAATTTTCGGGCAACTACGGCATTCACGGCACCAATCGCCCCGAAAGTATTGGCGGCTACGTCTCGAACGGTTGCATTCGCATGAACGAGCGCGACGTTGAGGAACTCTTTGAGGCGGTCGAAGTCGGCACGCCCGTAGAGATTACTTATAATCGCGTCGTCGTCGAGAAATCGCCCGATGATGAGGTCGTCTATTACATTTACCCCGACGGCTACGGCATTCAAGATGTTTCCGTTGCCGACGTGACGAAATGGCTTGAACCTTTTGGCGTGTTGCCCTTCGAGAGCGAATACGACATTTCCCAGAAAATTGAGGCGGCTGACGGCGAACCAACTTATGTCGGCAAGCCTTACAACGTCGAAATCAATGGCGAAATCGCGCAGCCTACTGACGCCAATAACACCCGATTTTACGCAAAGGCCGTGATTCGCGACGGCATTTCCTATTTGCCGGTCGTGCCTATCGCTAAAATTTTGCGCACAAAGCTCGAATGGAATAAGACTGCCGCGACGCTCTCAAGTCGTTTCGGCAAAGTCATCTGCTACGAGCGCAAAGGCCAACTCTATTGCAACGCCGATGATATGATGATTTTGTTTAATTTGGAAGGCGGCTTGCAGACAGGTAGCGACGGCAAGAAAATTTTCCGGTTTAAGTCCGTGCCGCAAGCCACGACGCCAGTTGAAAAGCCTAAGAAGTCTAAAGAAATAGAAAAGCCCTTCGAGCAATCGAAAGTCGAAGAGCCTAAGCCCGAAGAATCTAAGCCGGAAGAAATCAAATCGGAAGAAAAAGTGCGACCGGCTCCGGACACTCAAACCGAATTGCAACCTAGATTAAACGAGGCGGAAAGCTTATGAAAAAATTTTTGATAATCGACGGCAGTAGCCTTTTCTATCGTGCGTTTTATGCTATGCCGCCTTTGAATGCTCCAAACGGCGAGCCGACTAACGCCGTTACAGGTTTTGCGAATACGCTTCTAAAAATTTTGCGCGAATATTCGCCTGACCTCGCGGCGGTTGCTCTCGACTCCGCTAAGAAAACTTTTCGTAACGAAATTTTCAGCGACTACAAAGCGACCCGTCCCGAAATGCCTGACGACCTCGCAACGCAACTTCCTATGCTTAAAGAGTTCGTCGAGGTGTTAGGAATTAAAACCTGCGCGGCGATTGGCTACGAGGCCGACGACATTATCGGCACGCTGACTACTCAAGCCGCTGAAAATTTTTCCGTAGACATTTTGACCGGCGACCGCGACGCGCTCCAACTTATCGGTTCGAATGTTCGCGTTCTGCTCAACAAGAAGTCCGACATTGAGATTTACGACGAGGAAAAATTTCTGGCGGAATACGGATTTACGCCGTCAAAGCTCGTCGACTTCAAAGGGCTAAGCGGCGACACCTCCGATAATATTCCTGGCGTCAAAGGTATCGGCCCGAAGAACGCGACCGCTTTGATTAAAGAATTCGGCTCGCTCGAAAATGTCCTCGAACACCGCGCAGATGTCAAGCCGACGAAAATCCGCAACGCTCTTGAGAAATTCGCTGATAACGCGGTCTTGAGTAAGAAACTCGCGCAGATTGTCCGCGACGTTCCGGAAATTACTTTTGACGCCGCGCAGTTTAAAATTGTTCCCGACCTCGACCGTATCGACGATTTTTGCAGACGGCTCGCGCTCAAGAAAATCAATCCGATTATCCACAAATTTTTTGGCGTAGGCAGTCTCTTTTCGATGGTGCCCGAAAAAATTCTCCCAGAACCCCAACCACTGAATCACGACGCTTTGAATGCGGCGGAGAAAATTTTCATTGCCGAACGCGGTATGAGATATTTTGCGGTGAAAATTTTAGGCGGAGAAATTTTTACGGCGACCCGCGATGACGTTCAGAAAATTTTCGACGACTTCGGCGGGCAAATCTTTTTGAGCGGCTTGAAAAATTACCTGAAAACATTACGCATTACGCATTACGCATTACGCATTATTTTCGACTTCGACCTTGCCGCCTACCTGCTCTACCCTGAACGCACCAAATCAATGCGCGATGACGAATTAGGAATTGGGAATGACTTGGCGGCGACCGTCACGACATTTGAGAAGCTCGCGCCGCGCTACGAAAAAAATTTGCTCGACGCGGATTTAATGAAACTTTATCGGGAAATGGAATTGCCGCTGACAAAAGTTTTGGCGCAAATGGAAATGCGCGGCGTGTTCGTCGACAAAGTCAGCCTAGAAAGAAAATCGGCGGAGATGTCAGAGAGAATCGCCGCGCTTGAGCAAAAAATTTACGAGTTGGCCGGCGAAACCTTCAACATAAATTCGCCCAAACAACTCGCCGACGTTTTGTTTGTGAGTTTGAAATTGCCCGCCGTCAAGAAAACTAAGACGGGCTTTTCGACCGACGCCGAAGTTTTGGAGGAGCTCAAAGGGCGTCACCCGATTGTAAACGAGATTTTAAATTTTCGTGCGCTGACCAAATTGAAATCGACTTACCTTGACGGGCTCGGCAAGTTAATCGACAGAAGCGGGCGCGTTCACACGAATTTTAATCAGACCGTCACCGCGACCGGCAGACTTTCCAGCTCCGACCCCAACTTACAAAATATCCCCGTGCGCACCGATGAAGGCAGAGCGATTCGCGCGTTGTTCGTGCCCGGCGAAGGTTACGATTGCATTTTGTCCGCCGATTACTCGCAGATTGAATTGCGTTTGCTCGCGCATATGTCCGGCGATGAAAATTTAATCGACGCCTTCAAGAGAGGTCAGGACATTCACGCCCGCACCGCTTCCGAAGTTTTCGGCGTGCCGATTGACGACGTGACGCCCGACTTGCGCCGCAAAGCTAAGGCCGTCAACTTCGGTATCGTCTACGGCATGAGCGATTACGGCCTTTCGCAAGATTTGCATATCAGCCGCAAAGAGGCCGGCGAATATATCGTCAAATATTTCGAGCGTTATCCCAAAGTCAAAGATTTTCTCGACGCAACCGTCGCGCAGGCTCACCTTAACGGTTACGTTACGACGATTTTCGGACGGCGCAGACTTCTCGACACCATTAACAGCAAAAATTTCAATGTCCGCTCCAATGCCGAGCGCATGGCGATGAATACTCCGATTCAGGGTAGCGCGGCTGATATTATCAAACTTGCGATGATTCGCGCCGAAGAAAATCTGCGCGGCTTCGACAGCCGAATTATTATCCAGGTTCATGATGAACTTGTCCTTGAGGCGAAGACTTCCGAACTTGCCGACGTTGAAAAAATTTTGCGCGAGTCAATGGAGAATGTCGTGGAACTTTTGGTGCCCTTAGTCGTCGACGTTCACAGCGGGAAAAATTGGTCGCTCGCTAAATAAAGTTCATTACCGCTTGATTGCCTCCGGATAAAATTTCTTGTCGTCAACGTGCCAATGACATTCCACGTCGATAGTCTGATTGTGCAACTTGTAGCGGAAAACAATTTTGTTATCTTGGGTGAAAATTTCGTTCAGCGTGCCATTCGAGCCGATACCGAATTTCCTTTGAAAATCGAGCGTGTCGAGGCACTCAACCCATTTGCCGTCGAGCTTGCCGAGAACTTTAGCCGAATCGCCGGAAGCAGAAGTTTTTCTAATCACGTAGAAAGGCAAGCCGGCGGTATTTTCTACGCGAAAAATTTCGGTTCTACTGACCATGAATTCGTTACTATCGATTACGCTAATTTTGACGGTGTTGGTAAAACTTTGGTCGCCGAAATAACTATTCTTCTTGCTGGTGTCGAAGTGGAAATAAAAATCTTGGTCGAAAGTCATCACGCCCTCGAAATTATCTTCCCTAGTTTTTTTCGAGATGTCGATTTTGTGATTGTCGAGCGTGATTTGAAGATTATAGCTGTTGTCGCATAAAATTTTCCCGATTGGTTGCGGAATCATTTCCAATCTTGTGGCCGACGCCGGTACGCAAATCATCATCAACAAAATCATCACTGCTAAAAATTTTTTCATGACGAAACCTCCTTTGCCTCGAATTTTACCACAAAAAAAGACAGCCGGAAAATATTTTTCCGACCGCCCGAAAAGTTTTTACATCACAAAGCCGAGCTTGCGTTCATCCTTATATTTCTTGTCGACGTTGACATTAAAATCTTCGACCTTGAAACTAATCAAATCATCTTTGGTGACGGTGCCGCCCTCATTCTCCTTGACAATGCGTTGAGCCTGTTTGAGCCACGCCTGCTCCAGAAGATTGCGGACGAAGCGACCGTTGCCAAAATTTTTTTTCTTAGCGACGCGCTTAAAAATTTTTCTACAATATTCGGCGACCTCATCGGAAATTTTGTAGCCGCGCTTCTTCGCCATGAGCTTAAAAATATCGGTGAGTTCGTCGGGCGTGTAGTCCGGGAAATCGATATGGAATGCGATTCGACTGCGCAAGCCTTCGTTATGGTCGAGGAAATATTTCATCTTGTCGGGATAGCCCGCGAAAATTACAATGACGTTCTCTCGATGATTTTCCATTTCCTGAACGATTGTATTTATCGCCTCTTCGCCGAAAGTCGCGTGCTCGCCGTCGCTCAAGCTGTAGGCCTCGTCAATGAACAGGACGCCGCCGCGAGCCTCTCTGAATTTAGCGCGAACAGCTTTAGCCGTCCAGCCGACGTACTTAGCAACCAAATCTGCGCGGCCGCACTCGACAAAGCGTCCGGTCTTCAAGACGCCGTCGCGAGCTAAAATTTGCGCGATAAGCCGAGCGACCGTCGTTTTGGCCGAACCAGGATTGCCCGTGAAGCACATATGCAACGCGGCCTTTTGCTTATCGAGATTCATATCCATGCGCATTTTCTGTACGCGATGCGCCGCGATAATCTGTTCGATAAGAGCCTTTTGCTCGGTCAGGCCAATCATTTCCTGAAAATCGGCGTAAGCGTCGTTACTCTTAGTCTCGTCCGCCAAAGTCAAGCGGTCGACCTCTCGATAAGCCGGATAAGTTTTGTTTTTCAGCGAGTTATTGAAAAGTTTCTCGCGAATGTTGTAAATGTCGGACGCGCTGAAGGTCAACTTATCGCCCATAGCCTCTAAAAGTTCGTCGTCGGTGTAGAGCGCGGAGGCGTCATCGGTCATCAACTTTTTCAGATAATCAAGGGCGGTCTCACGATTGCCCGCGCCCTCATGCAGTTCGATTATATGTAAATCGTCTTGAAGGTGCGCAGTCAGTTGGGGAGCAAAGCCGGGTTTGTCAGCTAGCTCGACGAAAATAAAAAGTGTGTTGCGCTGAAAACGCTTGACGGTCTCGGAGATGAAATTGACAACTTCCTCGTAAGCATGAGCAAATTGGCTACTGTTGACGCGCTCGCCGCTCAGCTCGATAATCACGGTGCCGCCCGCCGCGTTCTCAAGAATTTTTTCAAAGTCGACCTCGTCGTAGCAATTCTCGCTGATGTTGTTGATTAGATTCATGCGGCGGCTGACGAGGCGTTTATTAGTGTATAGCGCGGCGACAAGCAGATTAGCTAGGGACAACGCCGCATTGCTATTGCCCGCGAGGATTTTGTAATGGACGGGCTGCCCGTAAAATCGTCGGGCATTTTCTTTAGCGTAAATCCTTTTGAACTCTTCCTTGAAAGTTTCGTCGGCAAGGAGCTTTTCTGCCTTAGCAGTCGCCTTGTCGAAGGTCAGCCGTTTATCGGGGCAAATCGCCTCGCTGACTTTGAAAGTCCGATTGTCCAAGCTGTCAAGCCCTAAGTCTTGATTGACTTGATAATAATCAAAATTGAAATTATCGGAGCGATTAGCCCGCTCGAAAATTTTGCTGAACTTCGAGGTTGTAATTTCTTCCAAGTCTCTAATCCTAACATTTCGGATTCGGAATTCGTCATGGTCGTCGAAAAAATTTTCAAAAAGATTGGTCAAAGCCGCGGCAGTCATTTCCTTAAAGCCCTCAACCGCGACTAGGCATTGATAATAATTTTGTCTGGCGCGGTGAATGAAAACTCTGACTTTCTCGCCGTCAATGCCCTCAGAAAGAGCCGCGCTCAAATCGTTTAGTTGCATACGCCAAGTGCGGCGGTCTTCTGGGAGATCTCCTCCGATTGAATTTCTCGCGCAATAGCAATCCATCTGAAATTTGTAGAAAAGCATTGAATTTATCCTCCATTAACAGATATTCAATTTTCAAAGATACCGGTGACCGGATTGTCACACCGCCTCGACCAAAAAATTTCCTCCTTTCCGCTTTTCAGTCGGTGAAAGTTTTATCGAAAATTTTTGGCAGTATCTTAAGCGGCTTTCTATTATAGCACAAAAAATAATCTGGTGTTGCATTAGAAAACCATTCTGCTAAAAATTTTTTAATCTCAAGTCCGGTCACCGAAAAAAATCCTCGGCCGCACAATCGGAGGTAATTTTTTAAGCCGTTATGCCGTTTGACGTTTGACGAGCCCCGCGAAAATGCCGCCCTTCGCGACGAGTTCATCAAAGCCGCCCGTCTCTACAATTTTGCCCGCGTCCATAACGATTATCCTATCGCAATTCCGAATCGTAGAAAGTCTGTGCGCTACGATAATCCGCGTGGCCTTCAAGTTGTCCAAACTCCTCGTGACGATTGCTTGAGTTCTGTTATCGAGTGCGCTCGTTGCCTCGTCGAAAATCAAAATGGAAGGCTTCGTGACTAAAGCTCGCGCTATCAAAAGTCGTTGCCGTTGTCCGCCCGAAATATTTTTGCTGCCCTCCGAGATAACCGTTTGCATTCCCATTGGCATCATCGCAATATCCTGCGCAATGCCCGCCGCCTCAGCCGCTCGCCATGCGTCGTCTTGCGTCAAAGCGTTCGTGCCGATTATGTTCGTGAAAATATCGCCCTGCATGAGCTGCCCATTTTGCAACACCACGCCTAATTGAGTTCGGACGCTCGGCATATTCAGTTCGGATAAGTCTTGTCCGTCGTAGTAAATCGCGCCCTTCTTTGGAGTTTCAAAACCGAGCAGCAATCTTACAAGCGTCGACTTGCCACAACCCGACCGCCCAACTATCGCGACATTCTCGCCCGCATTGATTTTAAAATTCAAGTTGTGCAAAACGTCTCTGCCCTCGACGTAGCCAAAAGTTAAATTGCTGACCTCAATCGCGCCCGATAAAATTCCCGCGTCGGGTTTATCGCCAACACTCTCCGGAACTTCCTTGAGAATCGGGCGGAAATTTTCAATGTGCGGCTGAATCGCGAAGTACTGACCGACCAAAGGAACTATGCCGTTGATAGTGCCGTTAAAACTCGTGAACGCCGCTTGAAACGCTATGAATTGCGCGTAACCTATGCCCTGAACCGTCTGACCGTTGGGGCCGACTTCGTTCATGCCGTAAACCGCGATATAGTAAAGTGCCATCGTCAAAATAAACGGCTGAACGCTCCCGATAATTTGATTATAGTTGCCCTGCCAGCGCAGTTTTAAATTCCAATTCCAGGTCTCGCCGAAAACTTTGCTCCAAAGATAGTAAGCTTGCTTTTCTGCTCCGTGCTCGCGGAACTTCGCTAGCCCCGCGAAAATCTGTTGAATCATGCCCGCCTCGCGGTTATTCGCGTCAATCAATTTGCGGTTGAACCCGATGACCCGCCGATAGATAAACGCCGTGATAATCGCGTAGACGAACCAAACCACAATCGCGACCGCCGTCAATTTCAAACTGTAGTAGCACATCAAAAAGACGCTCCAGAATGAAAAGACGAATCCGAACAGGCTGCCGATAAATTCCGGACTGACAAGCCCTTTGATAACGCCCATGCCGCCCATACGACTTGCCAACTCGCCCGAAGGATATTGCCTGAAAAATTTCGTCGGCAAAGTCAAAAGCCTGTTCCAAAGTGCCGCTTCGGTCGCCATATCAATTCGCGTCGTGATTCTCATAACCGCAATCGTCCGGACAATTCCGAGCGATGCCATTGTAAAACTTGTGACCATTGTGACTTGCGTGACGGTCGCGAGCCCTTCGCGGTCGAGTATCGGAATTATGTCTTGGAAAATCGTTTCGGTGACTATCGGCATGACCAGCGGGATTAGCCCCGAAAATAATCCGACCGCGATAACCGTTTTGTAATCGGCTATCCAACACTGCTTGAAGATGAATTTCAGCAGGTCGAAAATTTTCAGCTCCCGCGCAGGGAATCCGCCATAACATTCAAACGCGCTCGCGTCGATTTTTTTCGCGACCTCGTCAGTAACTTTTATGCCGTCGTAATGTTTCCGCGTAACGAGTTTGTAATTGCCAGGACCAATCGGAATAATAGCCGCCAACAATTTTTCATCGCCGTAGTAGCCAATCAAAGTGCCGCTGTCTTTTTTGTACCAATCCTCAACGAGCGTCACGAGTCGCATTTGCATATTGCCCTTTTGAATGAGCCGCCGTAGCAATCTTATCTGGTCAAATTTGCGCGTGAGTTCTGCCGCAATGGTGATATTATCTGTCGGCATGTTGAGATGCCTCGCGATGCGGTGGACGATAAATGTTGCCTCCTCAAGTTTTTCGTCGCGGGAAATGGTTTCGCTGAAATTGGAAGTCTCCTCGCCGAAAAGACTTGAGATAGCGTCGTCGACAATGCGCCGCTGATTTCTTTCGCGAACTTCGACGCGCCGCGAAAATTTTTTATCTTCTGCCGTGAATCGCACGCCCAACAGCATGGAAAAAATTCCCTCGTTCTCGCTGAAGGCTTCCATTAAATCTTCCTCGTCGTCGAGGAAATTTTCTTCGCGCCACTTTATCAAAATGTCGTCGCCCTTATCTGCCAAAAGGCTCAGCCACGACAACTTTATCAGCTCCGCGAACCACTTGCGCATTAAAATTTTCAATTCTTCGCGCTCAACTTCGTCGAACGTCAAAATTTTTATCTGCGAATCTTCGACGGCATAAATTTGCGTTTCGGTCTGCTCGAACTCGTCCAAACTCGGAAAGGCAGCCTCGCCCGCCGCCAACTCGCATAAAAATTGTTGACGGAAGGAGCCTTCGGCGCGGGTCACGGCGTAAACTTCAATCTTGCCCGCCTCGACCAATGCGAGCCTTGCGCCGTCCTCAACTTTGAATCTGTCGCCCGCCGTCAGCGATATACTTTTATTCAATAGGCTCAACTTCCTGGCTCCTCTCCTCAATCAGTCTGCGGTATGGCCCGTCGTGTTGAATCATTTCGCGATGCGTGCCGCGCTCCATAACGTGGCCATGCTCCAAAACGATTATCTCGTCGCAGTCGCGAATCGTTGAAAGTCTATGCGCAACTATCAAGCACGAACAACCGCGCCGCCTTATATTTTCAAGAACAGTCTGTTCAGTCATTGGGTCGAGAGCGGAAGTTGCTTCGTCGAGAATCAGCAGGGAAGGATTTATCGCCAAAGCTCGCGCAATTTCTAAGCGTTGACGTTGCCCGCCGCTGAAGTTTAAACCGCCCTCCGAAACTTTCGAGTCGTAACCGTTTTCGAGTTGCAAAATATCTTCGTGAATGCAAGCGTCTTTAGCGGCACGAATGACTTCCGCCTTTTCAATCGACGAATCAAACAGCGTCAAATTTTCTGTGACGGTGCCGGTGATTTGGAAAATATCTTGGTCGACCGCCGCAACCGAATTGACTATCGCGGCTCGCGGAATCTCACGACGCAATTTGCCATCGAAACGAACTTCGCCGCTCCACTCCTCGTAAATGCCCGTGACGACCTTTGCGACCGTCGATTTGCCAGAGCCACTCGCCCCGACAACCGCAATCCAATGACCAGGCTTTATGTGCAAAGAAAATTTATTCAGCAACGGCTTTTCGAGCGGGCTGTAACCAAAATCAATTTCGCGCAATTCCAAATCGCCATTCAACCTGTCGACCGTCCCTGAAACTTCTTCGTCGCGGCAATTCAAATCGTCAATTTCATAGCGGCGCACGTCGTCGAGCCTTTGCATTTGCATTTCAGTTGATTGCAACGTCGAGCCCAAACCTAACAGCGCATTCACCGGAGCTTGGAAACTCCCCATCAAATTTTGGAACGCCATAAACATACCGGCAGTCATTGCGCCATCCATTATCGAGAAGCCGCCCAGCGTCATAATCAACGCGCCGTTTATGCCGCCCAGCAACGTCGGAATAATTGTCGCGGTCATCTGCCACAACGCCGCGTCTTGGCTCGCCGATAAAACTTTTGCCTTGTAGCCTGCCCACTTCGCGAAAAAGTCTGCCTCGTTGCCATTGGCCTTTATCGTCTCAATCATCATCAGCCCATTCATTGTCACGCCGTAACCTTTGCCCGCGTCCTGTTGAATTTTCATGTTCAAATCGGTTAGGTGCCTTCGGAGCGCGAAGAAAATTATTATGTCGATACTCGAAAAGAATATGCCGATGATTGTCAGCGTGACGTTATATTGAAGGAGCAGGAGCAAATAAAAAATCGCGACGAGCAAATTTAAAACCGCCGTCGCTGCCGGTCCGCTCAATACGCCCGCGATTGATTCGTTGAAGCTGACACGCGACGCGACTTCCGCCGCATAACGCTGATTGAAAAATTGCATGGGCAAGCGCAGTAAGTGCCAGAAGAAACTAGACGAATCGGCGAGCGTCAATTTCCTTTGCCAGCGCGTCAAGATTACCGCTTGCAGCCAAGTCATTGAGCCGCAAACTAAAAATGATACCGTCATTGCCAAGCAGAAATTGAACATCCAATCGGGGTGTTTGCGCGTCAAAATGTCGTCGAGGAAAACTTGACCCATGACCGGCGACGCTAGACCTGGAATTATCATGCCCAAGTTCAAAAGCAAAATGAATAACGCTGACCATTTGTCCTGCATGAGTTTTTCCGCGACGGCTTTGAAAATGTTATAGCGGCGACCTTCGGGCTTGAAATCTTCAGTGGGGGTTATGTGCAACGCGACGCCCGTATAAGACGTGCGGAACTCGTCCCATTTGACGGTTCGTCGACCCATTGCCGGATCATTTAAATAAACTGTCTCGCCCTTAATGCCTTCGAGAACCACAAAATGATTGAACTCCCAATGGATTATTAGCGGATATGCGCCGACCTCCCTTAACCTGTCGGCATTCCATTTGTAGCCATTCGCCTTGCAATTTCGATTACGCGCCGCACGGATTACGCAACTGGCCTTCGAGCCGTCGCGATTAACGCCGCATTCTTGACGCAACTTTTCGAGCGGGAGCCATAACTTGTAATGCGCCAAAATCATTGACAGAGACGCCGCGCCGCACTCGGTCGCCTCCATTTGCAATATCGTCGGCACCTTCACTCGCGTAGAGCTTATGCCGAAAAAATCTTTTATCTTGTCTATCAAACTCATTTATCTGCTCCGCAACCACTGACTTAATTTGTAGAAAACTTTTTGAATCGGCGGTTTGCGCTCGATTATGATTGAGCCCGTGCAGAAACTGCCCGGCGTTATCGGCTTATGCTCCCCGACTTTTGAAGTCCACAAATAGCCCGATTTATCATCTGCATCTTTTACCAAATCGAATGTCACTTCCATAACCGCCGAATTGTTCTGCGATTGCAAAATCCATTGCGCGAGTTGCGCGTTGCCTAAGTGTTGCTGTATTCCTTGAATCGTCATTGGGTATTGCGAGATGTTCCGCACGACGCCCAATAAATTCCCCGACTGCGATACGTCAACGCCATTTGGCGCAAGTTGAATCGACATGCCAGGCTCTATGCGCTTGCCCTTGTCGACCGGAATATATAAAAGCCCCGTCAATTCGTCGCGATTTTGCGTGATTCGCACAGAGCAAATTGGCATACCCGCATTCACCATCGAGCCCTCATCGACCATAACTTCATCAATTATGCCGTCGTAGTCGCTGTAAATATTTTCCGCGACCGTCTGCTGATATTCTTTAGCATTGTATTGGTAGGCGCGCCCCATAGCGTCTTTGTCGCTCGACGCAAGCCCCATGCCGTATTGAGCCATTCGCGTATCAGCCGATTGTGAAGCCTGTTCCACATACGCTATTAAATCGCCCTTCTTTACTCTCATGCCTGGTTTGGCGTAAAGACGTTCTATTTTCCCGTTTGTTACGTGCGTTATGTTCAAGACGCCTGCCGAGTCCATGATTAGCCCCATGCCGTCAGCTTTGACCGTGAACGCACCGTATATCGACCACAACACCACAGAGAATAACAAAACTAATATAGCCACTAACGCCATCCAACTTATCGGCGTGGTTATCGGCAACATTGTATCCAATTTTTCGGGCGAGCGTAATTTGTCGAGGGCTTCCTGACTAAATATCTGACTTTTATTCGCCTGCTGCATTACTTCCCGCCTCCCACCAAAGTCACAGTAACTTTCGCGCCTTCCTCCAAACCTTTAGTCGCGGAAGTTATGACGGTATCGCCTTCCCTTAGCCCCGTCAAAATCTCAACGTATTTACCGTCGTCCGCGCCCGTCGTGATTCTGCGGCGGTCGAGGGTATTTTCGGGCGTCACTATGAAAACGTATTGCCTATTTTCGCTTAGAGCCGTCAGAGGTATCGTCAAGGCGTTGTGAGATGTCGACCTTATCAGCTCAACGTCGCTATAGGCTTGCTGCTCCAAAATCCCGACGCTGTTATCGACTTCAAAAACGACTTTGCGCATAGCGGCTTGGTGATTCAAATCGGGCATAATCTCTTTGACGTAGACGGGGAAAATTTGTTTGCTACCCAGATTGCCCGCGCCGTATTCGGTGTCGTAAGCCTTCTTAAAAGATTTGCTGTTCATGAAGTTTAGCTCGAATCGCTCGCCAACGCTCAAAGTTCTTGCGCCGGCGTCTTCTACTGGTACTGAAAATGTCAGCCGCTCGAAATTACCGACAAGGGCAATCGGGGTGCCCGCGTTGACATACGCGCCGATTTGTTTATACATAATCAAAATTTCGCCGTCAATCGGAGCTATGACTTCCTGCCGCGAATCCTGAACCAATAATTGTTCTTTGACGGCTTGCGCCTCGCGAAGACTAGCCTGAGCCGCCTCGTAATTCAATTTTGCCTCGTCGTATTTCTCAAGCGACGTAGCGTTTCTATCTTTAAGTCTGGTGTAGCGGTCGAAAGAATTTTTTGCTCTCAGGAGTTGCGCTTCGGCCTTAGCTATCGAGCTGTCTGCCTGTTGAATTTTTATCGGAATGTCTTCGTTGACGAGCTCGAAAATAGTTTGCCCGCGAGTTACGTAAGAATTTTTTTTGACAAAGGAATTTTCGATTCGCCCGTTAATCAGCGCGACGGCGTCAGCCATTTCGTCCGAGCTCAAATTTATCGTCTCAAGCTTAAAGACCGGGCTCAAATTGCGATACTTAGCCCTTTCGCCCTGCAATGGGATTGTGCGTTCTTTCATGCGCATTGCTATTTGATTTTCGCCGCTCTCGTTCAGATACGTCCCGTAGACTATCAGCCCAATCGCCATCATCAAAATCACTACGAGCCCGACGGCATAAAACTTTTTCATTGTGCGTCCTCCGTGAACGGCTCTTCAGATGCCTCCGCCGATTCCATTATCGGTCGTATATCTTTTTCCGAACGCCGTTTGACTTTGCCTTTCTCGTCGAAAATTTCAAGCGGCACTTGCGCCGATTCTTTCAACGCTTGAGGTTCGGGCGTGCCCTCGTCGATTTTATTCGCGTAAATTGCCGCGTCGATTCCTATCGGTACGCCCATTGCCTTTTCGAGTTGCGCCCGACTTGTATAAAAATTATAAAGTGCTGAATAATAATTCGTGCGCGCCGTCGTCAATTTTTCCTGCGCGTCCATGACCATTAAGTTTGTGTCGACGCCCTCTTCGTAGCGAACTTTGGCAATTAGAAATTGTTCCTCTGCCTGCTTGACCGCGCCGAATGTCACGCCGATATTTTTTTCCGCGACTTTCAAATTAGTATAGGCCTCGCGAATGTCTAGGCGAATTTGTTCGATTTGCTGACGGGCTTGGGATTCGGCCTTGCGCTGTTGAGCTTTAGCCTCTTGAACATTTGCGGACGTGACGTGGTTATCAAAAATATTCCAATCCAACTGAAGACCGGCTGTCCAATGTTCTTGTCCGCCGTTGTGGTCAGCTTTGAAAGCACCTTCGCCGACGATTGAACCTCTTACGATTGCAGAGACAGTTGGACGGAATCCGGACTTGGTCGAGTCGACACGCGCCTCAGCCTGTTTGACGGCGTACATTGCCGCGATTCCGTCGGGTCGATGTTCCAGCGCGTAATTCAAACACTCTGCCTCGCTCAAGTCGTAGTCCGAATAATTTTGCTCGCCGGTCAAAACCAAATCGGTATTCTCCGGCAAGCCCATTATATTATTCAATTCGGTGAGCGCGTTTTCGTAATTGCCCTGCGCGGTGTTGTAAGCCTGTTGAGAATTCGCCAGCTGAACATTAGTCGCCAAAACGTCAGACATAGCGACCGTGCCGACCTCGTATTGAATTTGAACCGTGCGCAAGTGTTCGTTGAGAAGGTTAATCGCCTCCTGTTGAACGTCGATATTGTTGCGATACTGCAACGCCCGATAGTAAGCTTGCGAGGTCTGCCATTTGACTACCTGCTTAGAATTTTCCAAACTCAAATCCGCCGTGTTCAAACCGTAACGCGCTGCCTTGCGTTGATTCTCCAACTGCCCGCCGGTATAAAGTGGCATGGACAAAGTCAACGTGTTGGCGTTTTCGCTCTGATACAGCGGATAATCTTTAGGATCAAAACTTCTGTTGGGATAATAAGCAGAATAAGCTCTTCGTTCTTCAGGCGTCATTCCGTAAAGTTGATAGCGTTGCTCGCGGAAGTCGTGATAATATCTACCGCCGATTCGATTTGCCGTGCTGTACCAATTCAATCTCAGTCCCGAACTTCGACGCACTGCCGATAAATTCCACCTTGCCATCTCGCGATCCTCTGCGCTCTGCTCGATTTGCCGATTGTTTTGCAACGCGAGTTCTATTGCCTCTTCAATCGTCAGCGATTTTGTTTCGGCGGAACCTATCGCGGGCACAAAAAAAAATGTCGACAGCATGACGCCGATTCTCAATGCTTGTTTCGTCAAATACCATCTCATTTTATGTTACTCCGTTCAAATTATATTTCGTCACGAATTTTATCATTGCTAGAAAGATTTTTCAATGCTAAAACACGCTTGACTAAAATTTCCGCGACAATGGCATCGACGGGTTCGGGCGGCACTTGCATTGATGTAGGTAAAAATTTCCGCCAACCTCGCGGGGGATTTTTCTTCCAGAATTCGCGCCTGGCCTCTTCGGTCGTATGCTTTTCGTCGACGAGTTCAAAAGCTAAGGCCGCCGCAGAAATTTTTTTAGCCGCCGCCTTATGGGTGGTGCCGTCGCCCAAAATCACTTTTTCTATCGTGAATTCCGCCGCGAGATTTTTTATCACGGTGTCGAGTTCTTCAGTCGGCACGACGCGTTGAAATTTTATATCGCCTGCCGCCGTCAAAACTGCCACGCCGCATTTGTCGCGACCAGGATCTATTCCCATGAACATTATCTCTGCTCCAATTTTATATTCAATCTGAGCGGCCCAATCGAAGTCGTTTCGTCGCGAGCCGTCGCCGTCAATAAAACTTCGCCCTTCGCTGTCATCAACGAATCAAGAATTTCATAAAGTTGCGTGCCGTCCATACTCCCGACGCTCCCCGTTAGCGGGTCTGCCAAACTGCCTTTCTCGACCGCGATTTGATTTATCTCTGTCAGGAAGTCGCGCAAAATTATTTCGGGCTGATTCTCTTCGCTGATTTCGTACGCCTTCGACAGAATGACTTCGCCCTTCTTGAAAACTAAATTATTCGGATAAAGTTCGAGCCGACTGCGCACGGGTTCGCCGCGAACAAGATTGCCCGCCGCCGTGATTCTCAAAACCATATCGCGCCCGCTCGATTCAATCTCCGCAATCACGCGCTGCAATTCCGGCTGATACATCCAAACCGAATTATCCTCATCGCCGCCGAATCGTTGAATCAAAATTTGCGTCGCCTGTTCGGCCAGCGCGTTAATATCATTGGAAATTTCTTCGGCAGTCTGCCCGCCGCGTATGATTCCGCTTGCTAAAACTTCGCCCGCACGCAATGTTATATCGCCCTCACGAATCGCAATGATTCCATCGCGCAGACGTTTATTGCGTTCTTCAAGCTCGCTGTTATCGGAGGAAAGTTTTTCGTTGTCGGAAGAAAGTTTTTCGTTATCGGCGGTCAACGTCACGTTGAATTCACCTAGCTTTTTATTGTCAGCCTCAAGCGTGGCATTAGTTCCGGAAAGAGTTTCGTTTTGCGCGGAAAGTTCGGAGTTAGTCGCCTCAAGCCGCTCGTTACCCTCCTTGAGCCGTTTGGATTCTTCGCGCAAACCTTCCTGTTCGGATTTGAGCGCGACAATTTCTTCCTTCGACTCGCGCAAATTATCATTAGCCTTTTCAAATTCCGATTGCGCTAGGGAAAGATTTTCTGTCGCCTCGTCGAGTTCTTTTAGAGTCAAGTCCATAGTCTGCCGCAATTCTTCCATGCCGAATAAGGCCGTGCGAACATTTTCGGAGATGAGTGCCATAAAGCCGATTGACAAGCCCGTTATCAGGCAGCCCGTCACGACAGTTACAATCATTGACGTGTGGCGCGGACGTAAGCCCAATATTGATAGGCGTTTCTTGCCGATTTTCGTGCCGAGCTTGTCGCCGATAAACGCTATCGCCCCGCCCGTCACTATCATCACCAGTATTAAATAAATTCCTTCCAATCAAACACCTCCAAAAGGCAATGCGTAATTCGTAATGCGTAATGCGTAATGAAGAGAGAGTTTTTTTAATTGCGCATTACGCATTGCGCATTTCTAATTGCTTCTTCATCGGGCGCGTGACGCTGTAAACATTTTCGACGCGCCGCAATTTATTAAGAACCGTTTCTACCTGCGCGGCGTTCTGAACCTCAATCCCAAGATTAACCGTCGAAGTCTTATTAGTTTTATTGGGCACGGCGTGTATCGAGTGCAGATTGAGCTTCATTTCGGCGGGCACCGCGATTAGGTCGGCAAGGACGCCCGTTTTATCCGCGCAGACAACTTCAAGCTCGACGTTGTAAAGCGTATTGCTCGCCGTGTCCCAACTGACCTCAATCATGCGATTAATATCGGAGACGCCGTTTAAAATGTTCGGGCAATCGGCGCGGTGAATCGAAACTCCATGCCCGCGCGTTATATAGCCGGAAATTTCATCGCCAGGAATAGGATTGCAACACTTCGCGAGCCGCACAAAATATCCGCGTTCGCCCTCGACCAATACGCCGCTTTCAGAGCTATCTTGCTTGCGTTCGGGGATTTTTTTAATCTCGGCTAAGAGCGCGGAGACATCAGGCGAATTATTATCGGCCATTTCTTTTTTATGCATCTCGACGAGCTTTGTTATCACCGAGTGAACCGAAGTCCCGCCGTAACCAATGCCCGCTAACAAGTCGTCTTCGTCGGCAATGTTCATGCGCTTAGCGATTTTCTCTAGCCGATTTTCTTTAAGCAAATCTTTTGGCACGTAGCCGAGTTTTTTGAGTTCAGTCTCAATCATCTCGCGCCCATGCTCGATATTTTCTTCGCGATTCTCCTTTTTGAACCACGACCGAATTTTACTGCGCGTATCACTCGACGCGACGATATTTAACCAATCGCGGCTGGGGCCATTGTTTGAACGATTCGTCACGACCTCGACAAAATCGCCATTTTGCAACTTGTATTCGAGCGGAACAATTTTTCCATTGACCTTCGCGCCTACGCAATGATGACCAACTTCGGTATGAATCCTGTAGGCAAAGTCAATCGGGTTGGAACCTTTCGGCAGGACGACCAAATCCCGTCCGGGTGTGAAGACAAAAACTTCGTCGCTGAAAAAATCCAACTTCAACGCCTCAAGATATTCTTTCGGGTCTTTGATTTCCTTTTGCAACTTCGCCATTTGACGCAGCCACGAAATTTTTTGGTCTCTATCGCTATTGGCAGCTTTGGACGCGCCACTTTCCTTGTACTTCCAATGAGCCGCCACTCCGTATTCCGAAATTTTATGCATTGCGAAAGTCCTAATCTGAATTTCGAGCGGGTAACCCAACGCCATAACGGTCGTGTGCAACGAGCGATAGCCATTACTTTTGGGCATAGCGATATAGTCTTTGAACCTGCCTGGAATCGGTCGCCACTTAGCATGAATCACGCCCAAGACATTATAGCAGTCCTTCACGTCGTCGACCAAAATCCGCACCGCCGACAAGTCATAAATTTCGCCAATGCCTTTATGATCGCGCATCATTTTTTTGTAAATGCTATAGAAATGTTTAGCGCGCCCCGTTATCGAAGCGTGAATTTCCAATTCGTCGAACTCCTCCTCAATCAGCCGCACCGCCTCGCTTATATAAATTTGCCGCTCGCGTCGTTTCTGCTTGACGTGTTCGACCAACTCATAATAAATATCCGGCTCAAGGTAGCGCAGGCATAAATCTTCCAGCTCCCATTTGATATTTGATATGCCCAAGCGATTTGCCAGCGGCGCGTAAAGTTCCATAGTCTCTTGAGCGATTCGTTTACGTTTATCTTCGCGCATGAATTTTAGCGTTCGCATGTTGTGCAGGCGGTCGGCTAGTTTTATCAGAATGACCCGCAAATCTTTTGCCGTCGCGATTATCAATTTCCTATACGCTTCGATTTGCTGTTGCTCTTTGGTCTTGAAGTATATTTGTCCGATTTTCGTCACGCCGTCGATTAGCAGCGCGATTTCGTCGCCGAACATGTCTTGAATTTCTTCGAGCGTAAAAAGTGTATCTTCAACTACATCGTGCAGGAGCGCGGCGGCAATCGTGGTGTCATCTAGTTGGAGTTCCGCCAAAATCATTGCGACGTTGAGCGGGTGATTTATATACGGCTCGCCCGATGCGCGGGTTTGTCCGGCGTGACCTTCTTTGGCGACCAGATACGCTCGCTCTATCAAGCCAAAATCCGCGTCGGGTTGATAACTTTTGACCGTGTCCATTATAAGGTTTATTGTGACGGGTGGTTTGCCCTTATCGTTCATCTTATCGCCTCCTATCCCCGTTTTGATTGTACAATTCTTTATTCAAACTGTCTACAAAAAAAATAACCGCGCAGATTTTTTTCTACGCAGTTTGCAAATTTACATTTTCAGCGAACGCCGCTTAACCTCTTCGGTCAGCGAAATTATTTTATCGCTCGCCGGCTCCCGATATTCTGACTTCCGGCTTTCCAATCTGAATGTTCGCGAGTTGTTCAGCTCCAATTTATTTTTCGGGCGCGGTAGCTCGAATGTATTTTTTTCCGCGTCGATTATCAGCAAGCCGAGTTCCTCGAAAATTTTTATCACGCCGTCGAAACTGTACGTCGATAAATCTTTCCCGCTCTGGCTATTGAATTCCTTGACGAGCGCGCACAAATTAAATTTCTCGGTGACACTCCGCGCCTTGCGTAAGTAATTGTAAATCTCCAGCAGTTGGTCTCGCTCCAAAATCGCCTCGCCGGTCTCGGTCGGCTCCAAACTCGAAATGTTGCATTGAATCCGGACTTCGTCTTTCCACTCGTTTATTTCGGGTTCGTAGGCGATGTCAATCGATTCGTTCTCGACCAATGGCGCGAGATTCCCACAACTCCACGCGACCGCACGAATATTTTTTTCCGCATCAATAATGAAGCTCAAATGCGCACCGTCCTTGCCGATTGTCCGCGCATTGCTCCCGCGAAAATTTTTATACGCCAAGACCGGTCGCGGATTGCCTATGCCATACGGCTCAAACTTGTTAAACTCTTGCGCGACCTCCAAAGTTATCTGCGCGGGGTCGACGAGCGCATCGACATGCAAAATCGGCTGAAAATCTTCGTCGCTCAACTTCGCCCGAACGTATTCATCAAAGCGCGTCGCGAACTCTTCAACATTTTTCGCCGATATGCTTAGGCCTGCCGCTTGCGAGTGTCCGCCGTATTGCTCGAAAAGTTCGGCCATTGAGTCGAGAGCATTTTTCATGTGCAATGTTGAAATGCTCCGGCAAGACCCGCGATAATTTATCCCGTCCTGCGTCGTCAGAATTATCGTCGGCAAGTTGTATCGCTCAACCAATTTCGACGCCGTCAGCCCGATTACACCTTCCAACCAACCTTCGCCCGCCACTACTAACGAATTCAAATTGCCGCCGCGTTCGGAGCGCATAACTCGGACTTTTTCTTCCGCTTCTGACAAAATTTTTTCTTCAATCTCTTTGCGCTTCTGATTCATTTTGTTTAATCGCCGCGCCAAAACTCTTGCTTCTTCTTCGTCTTCCATTAAAAGAAGTTTCAGACCCTCGCTGGCCTCTCTCAAACGCCCGACTGAGTTTAATCGCGGCGCGATTTGAAAGGCGACGTGACCCGCAGAAATTTTTTTATTAGCAAGCCCCGTCGAACTCACCAAAGCTTTAAGGCCTATGCAATCACTATCGCGCATTATCTTTAAGCCCATGCGGACAATTTTGCGATTCTCACCGACAAGCTGGACTAAATCGGCGACAGTCGCGAGCGCGGCAATTTCAATGTCGGTCGTGTAGCTTTGAACGTCGACGCCGTTAAATTCCTGCGCGAGGGCTTGACTGATTTTGAATGCGACACCTGCTCCGCACAAATTTTTTTCGGGATAGGGACAGCCCTTCTGATTGGGATTGACGACCGCGACCGCCGATTGAATTTTGTCGAGCGCGGGCAGGTGGTGGTCGGTGACTATCACGTCGAGCAAATCTTTGACCGCGAAAATTTCTTTCTCGTTAGTGATTCCGCAATCGACGCTGATTAGAAGTTCGGCACCATCGGCGGCAATTTTTTGCAAGGCGGGGACGTTCAGCCCGTAACCTTCCGAGCGCGCCGGAATATAACTTTCGACATTCGCGCCGAATTTCCTAAGCGTCCGAATCAAAATCGCCGACGCGCTCATTCCGTCAACGTCGTAATCTCCATAGACGCAAATTTTTTCGCCGGCGTCAAGAGCCTTTTTGATTCTGTCGACAGCCTCGCGCATTCCCAACATCAAAAACGGGTCGTGAAATGGCGCGGCTTCGGGCTCCAAATAATTTTTTGCCGATTGTGCATCCCTTATCCCGCGCTGATATAAAACTTTAGCTGTCAACTCGCTGATTCCGAGTTCGCTCGCAATCTCTTGTACGTCGTATGAGTTCGCCTCTTTGACAATCCACTTTTTACGCATGTTCAATTCTCCTTTGCCGCCCGATTTTACAATGCTTTAGCGAAACTGTCCACACATGGATTTTCGCCTTGACTTGAAGTTGACTTTAGCTGATAAAATCGAAATAGAAGTTTTTTAGGGGGGATAAGTATGACGATTGGCGAAGTCAGCGAAAAATACGGAATGACGACGGATACCTTGAGATATTATGAGCGAATCGGCTTGATTCCGCCCGTGCCGCGCAAAAAGAATGGGATTCGCGACTACGACGAAAAAGCTTGCGGGTGGGTCTCTCTGGTCAAGTGTATGAGGAGTGCAGGCGTTCAGATTGAACCGCTCATCGAATACGTCGCACTCGTCCAAGCTAACACGGGGCTTGAGCGTCGCAAAAATATTCTGCTCGAACAAAGGGAAAAGCTCCTCGCGCAAGCCGAACAGTTGCGCTCGACTATCGAACTGCTCAACTATAAAATCGAACACTACACAGAAATGATTCCAAAAAAATAAAGCTTAGTCGGTCTCGCAAGCGCGGGGCTTTTTATTTTATGATAAATGCGTCCTATGTTGCAGGAATTGCCCGAAAAGCAACGAATAATTTTTGCGATACCAACAAATTTTTTGAGAGAGGTGAACCTTTATGGAAATGTTTCTAGGGTTCGTCGTGTTATTGGCGTGTTTAATCGTCGGCGTGCGACACGGCGGAATCGGGCTGGCCGTCATAAGCGGTATAGGTCTCGTAATTTTTACATTTGTCTTCGGCTACAAGCCCGGCACGCCGCCAATCGACGTTATGCTGACGATTTTGGCGGTTGTCACCTGCGCGGGTTTTCTACAAACTTCGGGCGGCTTAACGGTCATGCTCAAGTACGCGGAAAAATTCCTGCGCAACAATCCAAAGCACGTCACAATTCTCGCGCCGCTCACGACGTGGTTTTTAACGGTCTTATGCGGCACAGGGCACGTCGTCTATACGATGTTCCCGATTATCTACGACATAGCGATTAAACAGAACATACGCCCCGAACGTCCTATGGCGGTGGCGTCGGTGGCGTCGCAGATGGGGATCTGCGCGTCGCCGGTCTCGGTCGCTATAGTTTCAATCGTCGGCTTCATGGCGGCGGCAGGGCATAACTATTCCGTCCTGCAACTTTTAGCGGTCGCTATGCCCGCAACTGGTATTGGCGTATTAGTCGCGGCTCTTTGGAGTTATCGTCGCGGCAAAGACCTCGACAAGGACGAAGCCTTCCAAGAATTCATCAAAGACCCGACCAACCGCGATTATGTCTACGGCGAATCCGAATCCCTGCTCAATAAGGAATTGCCGCCAAGTTTCTATCACGCAATGTATATTTTCTTCGGCGGAATTATCGTTATTGCGGCTCTGGGCAATTTCCCCGACTTGTTGCCGCACTTCCCGAACGCTAAGGGCGATTTAAAACCGATTTCAATGACTCAAGTTATCCAAATGGTTATGTTGCTCGTGGCGGCGATTATTCTTTTCGTCTGCAAAGTCAAAGCTAAAGACGTTGGCAACAGTCAAGTTTTCAAATCGGGTATTGTCGCGCTCGTCTCGGTTTACGGCGTCGCGTGGATGGCTAACACTTGCTTTGCGGCGCATATGGATTTCTTGAAAGAGTTCTTAGGCAATGCGGTCGCCGAATACCCTTGGGCATTTGCTATCATCGCGTTCTTGACTTCTAAGCTTGTCAACTCGCAAGCGGCGGCTATTGCAATCGTGTTCCCTATGGCTTTGAGCGTCGGCATGGATCCTGTTATTATCATGTCGTTTATCAGCGCGTGCTATGGTTACTTCTTCCTTCCGACTTATCCTTCCGACTTGGCGTGCATAGGCTTTGACCGTTCGGGCACGACGCGCATTGGCAAATACATTTTGAATCACTCCTTCATGATTCCTGGTCTTATCGGCGTCATAAGTGGTTGCTGTGTTGGCTTCGTTATGGCTCACATAGTCTTGTAATTATCAACTTGAAAAATAAAATCGCTCGTCGAAGGTGGCGGGCGATTTTTTCATTCCTAACTACTAACTCCTAACTACTAACTGCCTTTCAGCCTGGCGGCCAAGTCATTTTTCTTTTGGCGAGGAAGTGAACGTGTAAATGCGGAACGGTTTGCCCACCGTCCTTGCCTGTGTTCATGATGAGGCGAAAGCCCTTTTCAGCGACGCCGAGTTCGTTAGCGAGTTTAGGCACCACGTCAACGAAAATGTGCGCGGCGAGTTCTTTATCTTCCGCTTGAAAATGCGCGACGCTCTGAATGTGTTTCTTCGGGACAATCAGAATATGCACGGGGGCTTTGGGCGACAGGTCTTTAAACGCAATAACCGTGTCGTCCTCGTAAACTTTTTGCGAAGGAATTTCTCCCGCCGCAATCTTGCAGAAAATACAATCAGCCATTTTAAAACCTCCTAATTATTCTTTCGCCGCGATGACGTGACGAACGCCGTAATATTGCGAGACGAGCATATTTAAACAGAAATTCGGATTGTCGATAATACCCGCGAAATGTTTAAGGTAGGGGACTGCGCTCCGGTCGCCGTGAATTTTTTCAAAGCGATGACGAATCGGCATAGGCGGCATAGGAATCGGGTCGAGGTGAGTATTGCGCTCAATGAATCGGACTTGCCGCCGCGCCGCATTGAAAATCGAAATGTCGACGTAAATAAATGTCATGAAGTACGCGAACAAAATCGACGTTAGCGCAACCGCTAAGCCGCGTTGAAATTTTTTCGGCAAAGTCAGAGAAATTGTTAAGCGTTGCCGCTCCCATTCCAAAATCGCGCTCGTCGACGCGACTAAGATAAACGCTAGCGACGGCACCGACACCCGCAAATTAAATTCGGGCGAGAATAACATTGCGGTTGGCACGAGCAAGCCCGCCGTCGTGAACGCCAGCATCAAAATTTCCGCAGTGGTTAAGCCGCCCTCCTTGCGCCGCAAAAAATATATGAACATCGGAATCAGCGCGAGGAAATCCGCCGCAATTACTCGGTCAAAGCCTTCCGTCAAATGCTCAAAGAAAATATCAATCGTGTATTGGAAATGCGGGTGAGCGAACTCCAAGCGCGCAAAATTTCCCGGCGCAAGTATCATGAACGCGCAGCCGATTATCAACGCCACTAGCCCCGCTATCATCCATACGCGGAAAACATTTCGCGCCTTGCACATGATGACTAAAAAAATCGTCAGGCAAACCGTCGCCAATGCGCCCGCCTCGTTCGACCAGCCCGCCGCTAATCCTAACAAAATCATCAGCAGGAAATTTAAAATCGAATTGCCCACCTCGCCCGACCTCAACGCTTTGACGTACGGCGTCAGGAAGAACAGTTGGAAGAACGACATCCACATATAATTACACGCGCCCGTTAGCCAGAATAAACTCATCAGCGACGCCGCCGAAAATAGGAACAAGCTCAAGAAAATCCAAATCAAAGCTTGCCGCGAAATTTTTAACCACGTGTTCGCCAAGTTGATTATCGTAAGCACTAGGAAGATAAAAATTATCGTATTGGCTATGTCGAAAGCGGGCTTGCCGAGCCAGATAAAAAATTGCGATAGCCCGTGCGCGAAAATCCTTCCGCCCCATGTGAAGTAATGCGATTCCATTGATTGGAAAATGTCGTTGAGAGATTCGACGCGCTGACGATTTTCGACTTCCTCCGAGCCAAAATGCATTTGCTCCAAATTGCCGCCGTTCGCGCCGTCCCAAATAAATGCGTAGGCGTAATCGTCGTGACTTAGCGGCAAAAACGTCGTGCGCAGGAAAAAGAATCCCGCGAAAATCACGAACAGAATCAGCGAGCGCGAAGAATTCAAAGTTTGGTTTATGAATTGGAAAAATGTCAAAGGAAGATCTCCTTACTTCAACAGCGCGACGGCTTTTGAGAGCGTCTCGCCGATTGGTTCGCGGATAACTAGTTCGGCATCGGCGTCAGCGTGCGTGGCAGTCTTATTTATCAAAATCAGATGCCGCCCGCGAAAATAATCAATCAGCCCCGCCGCAGGGTAGACGATTAAACTTGTGCCGCCGACAATCAAAGTGTCCGCGTTTGAAATCGCGCGAATCGAATTGGAAATGGTGTCGCTGTCGAGATTCTCGCCGTAAAGAACGACATCGGGCTTGACGACTCCGCCGCATTTTTCGCAGTAGGGAATCGGCTTGTTGTTCATGACAAATTTAACGTCATACTTCGCGCCGCACTTGACGCAGTAACTGCGCCTAATCGAACCGTGTAATTCGTAAACGACTTTCGAGTCGGCGACTTGATGAAGTCCATCAATATTTTGCGTGACGACCGCGCTCAAAATCCCGCGCCGTTCCAACTCGGCAAGCGCAATGTGACCCGCATTGGGTTTGGCGTCGAGGTAAACAAAACGCTCGCGATAGAAAGCGAAAAATTCTTCGGGGTGCGTTACGAAAAAATTATACGAAGCCATTTCCTCCGGCGAAAAAGTTTGATTAAGTTTCTGATTGTAAATGCCCGACGCGCTCCGAAAGTCCGGTATGCCAGATTCGGTCGACATGCCCGCGCCCCCGAAAAATACCGCGCTCGCACTGTGCGATAAAATCTCGGCTAGTTTCTCTATGTTAGTCATTTCTCTGCCTCCGAATGTTTTTCTAAAGATTTTAATTCACGGCGCAGATTTTGGCAACTTGCCTTGAAATTTATTTTAGGTTTGATATAATGCGCGGCAGAAATCCTAAGGAGGCAATCACTTATGAAGGGAAAATTTTTAGCCGCAATAACTTTGGCGATGTCGCTTTTGCTGACGGGTTGCGGCGGCGGCGATAAACCTGCCGAAAAACCTGCTGATAAACCTGCCGCAGGTGCCGAGACAACTTTGAAAATCGGCGCGACCCCCGCTCCGCACTCTGAAATTCTGGAGCAGATTAGACCCGACCTCAAGGAAAAGGGAATCAATCTTGAAATCGTCGAGTTCAATGACTACGTGCAGCCGAATATCGCGCTCAACGACAAGGAACTCGACGCGAACTTTTTCCAGCACGAGCCCTATCTCAACGACTTCATCAAGGAACATAAAGACCTTAAGTTGAAAAATGCGGGCGGCGTGCACGTCGAGCCGATGGGCATTTACTCCAAGAAGATTAAGGACTTGAAGGAACTTGCCGACGGCGCGACAGTCTCAATCCCGAACGACCCGACGAACGGCGGACGCGCTCTGCTCCTCTTGCAAAAGGCTAATCTGCTCAAGCTCAAAGACGGCACCGGCGCAGAGGCGACCCTCCAAGACATTGCCGACAATCCCAAGAACTTGAAGATTCAGGAAGTCGAAGCGGCACAACTTCCGCGCACGCTCGAAGACGTTGACATTTCGATTATCAACACCAACTTTGCGCTCAACGCCGACCTCAATCCTATGAAAGACGCGCTGTTCATTGAGGATAAAGATTCGCCGTACGTGAATATAATTGCGGTGCGCGACGGCGACGAGAATCGCGACGACATCAAAAAACTTTTGACGGCGATTAAATCCGACAAGGTCAAGAAATTTATCGAGGACAAATACAAAGGCGCAATCGTTCCTGCGTTCTAAAAACTTTTTAGCTTGAAAATATTTTTTTGCTGTGTTAAACTTTAATCAATGAAGGAAAACCACAATCACGGCGCACAAAAAGTAAAAGCCCCCGGTTGGCCGCCGAGGGCTTTTGCGCGTTTTAAGAATAACGCTAACTACTGGTCGGTTGCCTGAGTCTCAGTGACGATCCAACCATTTGCAGATGTAGTGAACGACCACACCCGCCGCGACCGAAACCATAAAGGACGTGATCACGGCGCACACCTCCTTTCCGTAGCCGGTATAGGAGAGGCAACATAAAAATTTTACTTCAAAATATTTTTTACGTCAAACCTCCTGCGAGCGCGGGCAGGTTGATTTTTTTCTGCCTACGTGTAAAATACTTTCAAACGAGGTGAGCATATGGACGAAAAAATTTTAGGAGAGATGCCGCTTAGGTCGTGGCGATGGTTGGGCGTCAATGAGTTGAAAACATCCGCGCAGGTCGAAGAAAAAATTATCACGGTCGGCGACGGCGAGACGCAAAAAATTTCCGAGATAAACCTTGCCGATAAAAACATTGCGCGGCGTATAAAAATTTTGGTCGGACAATCTGCGCGGGTGGAATTCATTACGGCGGATTTGGGGCGCGGCGATTACTCTGCGGACGTAGAAATCGATTTGCAAGGCGACGATTCGACAGCGGATTTGGACGCGGTTTATTTCGGCGACGGCAACCGCAAATTAGATTTTAATTTCGTGATTCGTCAGCGCGGCAAGAGGACTTCAGCAAATATGAATGTGCGCGGAGCTTTGACCGAGCATTGCGATAAAATTTTTCGTGGGACTTTGGACTTTCAACGCGGCGCGAAAGGTTCGACGGGGCGCGAGCTTGAGGAAGTAATAATTCTTTCGTCGGGGACGCGCAATCGTTCCGTGCCGCTTATGTTAGCCGCAGAGGACGAAGTTGACGGACATCACGCAGTTTCAATCGGGCGGCTTGACGAGGAAAAAATTTTTTACTTGATGAGTCGCGGGCTTGATATGTCGGAGGCGGAGCGGCTGATTGTCGAGGCGGCATTTAATCCCGTCGTCGAAAAAATTTCCGATGAAAATCTGCGCGGCGAACTTTTAGATAATTTGCAGAGGAGGCTTGGCAATGGATAAAAATTTTTTGAACGACTTCCCGATATTGCGCAGTAAAATGAACGGGCACCCAATCGCCTACCTCGACAACGGCGCGACAACGCAGAAGCCCGAAAGCGTCGTGCGCTCGATTTGCGGCTACTACGGTGGTTGCAATGCCAATCCTCATCGCGGCGTTTATGAGCTAAGCGTCAAGGCAACCAAAGCTTACGAGGACGCTCGCCGCAAAGTCGCCAAATTTATCAACGCCAGCCCCAAAGAAATTATTTTCACGAAGAACGCGACCGAATCGCTAAACCTTGTCGCATACAGCTACGGCTTAAACAATCTGCGCGGCGGCGACGAAATTTTAATCACCATCGCCGAACATCATTCAAACCTTGTCCCTTGGCAGAGAGTGGCGCAGGCGACCGGCGCGAAGTTAAATTACATTTACCTTGCGCCTGACGGAAATCTTTTGCAAGCGGACATTGATAAGAAACTTTCTAAGCGCACGAAAATTTTAGCCGTCACGCAAATTTCAAACGTACTCGGACTTGTCAACGACATAAAAACTTTGGCGGCGAAAGCTCACGAAGTCGGAGCGGTTGTAGTAGTTGACGGGGCACAATCGGTGCCGCATATCCCCGTTGATGTGCAAAACCTCGACGCGGACTTCCTAGCATTTTCCGGACATAAAATGTTGTCGCCAATGGGAATCGGCGTTTTGTACGGCAAGCGCAAAATTTTGGAGGAAATGCCCCCGTTCCTTAGCGGCGGCGACATGATAGAATACGTCGAGGAGCAAACGACTACTTACGCCGAACTTCCGCAGAAATTTGAGGCGGGGACGCAAAACGTTGGCGGGGCGGCCGGTCTCAGCGCGGCGATTGATTATCTGCAAGGCGTCGGCTTCGATACGGTTGAGCGCATTGAACACGACTTGACAACCTACGCAATTTCCGAGCTGAAGAAAATTCCCTACGTCGAGCTTTACGGTTGCGACGCGCCTAACAAAGTCGGGATTGTCACGTTCAATGTCAAAGACGTTCACCCGCACGACGTAGCGACGATTCTCGACGCGCAAGGCGTAGCAATTCGCGCCGGTCATCATTGTGCGCAACCGCTCATGAAATTTTTGGGGCAGAATTCGACTTGCCGAGCGAGTTTTTATTTCTACAACACGCGCCGCGATGTCGAACGGCTAATCGAGGCAATTCAAAAAGTTAGGGGGACAATGCATATTGCTTGAAAATATTTACACGGAACTAATCGCCGAGCACAGCCAATCCAAAGAAAATCGGCGGCTACTCGAACACGCGACGATTAAAGAGCGCGGACATAATCCCAGTTGCGGCGACGAAATTACTTTGGAGTTGGAGATTGCCGACGGCGTGATAAAAGATGCGGCGTTCAGCGGAGCAGGTTGCGCCATTTCGCAGGCGTCGACCGATATGATGATTGAGCTAATGCGCGGCAAAAAAATCGACGAGGCTAAACGGCTCGCCGAACTTTTTATTGATATGATTCATGGCGACGTGACTGACGACAACGAACTTGCCGAACTCGACGAGGCCGCCGCGCTGAAAAATATTTCCACAATGCCCGCCCGCGTCAAATGCGCAACGCTTGCTTGGCACACTCTCGATACGGCGATTAAAAGGCGGTGATAAGTTTGCTTGAAAAATTTCAGAAGGTCGAAGAACATTTCGCGGAAGTCGAAGCGCGTTTAGGTGACCCGGCGGTCGTGGCTGACGTCGATAAATTTACAAAGCTCACTCGCGAACACGCCGCGCTGTTACCTATCGTCCAAAAGCTCCGCCAATATAAAAAAACCCTCGCGCAGATTGACGAGGATAAAAATTTGCTGGCGACCTCCTCCGACGAGGATTTGAAAACTTTAGCGGCCGAAGAACTCGCCGAGCTAAAAAAATCAAAAGCTGATATGGATTCCGAGTTGCCGATATTACTTCTGCCCAAAGACCCCAACGATGATAAAAATGTCGTCATGGAAATTCGCGGCGGGGTCGGCGGCGAGGAAGCTGGACTTTTCGCGGCGGATTTGTTCAGAATGTACGTTCGCTACGCCGAGCGGCAAGGTTGGCATGTTGATATTGTCGATTCAAGCCCGACAAGTTTGGGCGGCTTCAAGGAAATTATTTTCACGGTCGAGGGCGCAGGCGCATTCAGCAAGCTCAAATACGAAAGCGGCACTCATCGCGTGCAAAGAATCCCCGTCACCGAGAGCGGCGGAAGAATTCATACCAGCGCAGTTACCGTCGTCGTCATGCCCGAAGCCGAAGAAGTCGACGTGGTGATAAATCCTGCCGATTTGCGCATTGATACCTACTGCGCGAGCGGCGCGGGCGGGCAATACGTCAACCGCACCGAGACCGCGATTAGGATTGTGCACTTGCCGACGGGAATTGTCGTGCAATGTCAGGACGAAAAATCCCAGCTCAAGAATAAGGAAAAGGCTATGCGCGTTCTGCGCGCCCGCGTCAAAGATTTAGCCGTTCGCGAACAAAATGAGGCAATCGCCGCCGATAGGAAAAATCAAGTCGGGTCGGGCGATAGAAGCGAACGTATTCGCACTTACAATTTCCCGCAAGGGCGCGTCACTGATCACAGAATCGGCTTGACGCTCTACAAAATTGAATCGATTTTGAACGGCGACCTTGACGAAATTATAAACGCGCTGATAACTGCCGACCGCTCTAAAAAATTGGCGGCTGAAAGTTGAAAAAATTTGTAAATTACCGTTGAGCTTGCGCTTGACGTTTTTTTTATTGAATCTGAAAAATATTTGTAGTATATTTAGCGCGGCTGAAAAATTTTGATTGGAGGAGTGCCTGTGCATTTTGATTTTGAATTCCCATTAAAAGTCCGCGACATGGTTGCAACGATAACGCCGCTGGACATTTTCGACATAATAATCGTCGCGATGATTCTTTATAAAGTTTACCAAATGATTCGCGACACTCGCGGCATGACGCTCGTCAAAGGGCTAATGGTTATCATTTCGCTGACGATAATTTGCGGCTGGCTCAATCTCCACGTCATGAGTTGGCTATTGCAAAAAAGTTCGGAGTGGCTATTGATAGCGTTGCCGATTTTATTTCAGCCGGAATTGCGGCGAGCTCTGGAGCATTTAGGGCAAGGACAATTTTTTTCGCAAGGAACTGCGCTAATGGACACCAAAGAGGCGGACATTGTTGTCGACGAAATCGTCAAGACCGCTAAAAAACTTTCGCTGACGAAGACGGGTGCGCTTATGGTCATTGAACGCGAAATGAAATTGAACGACATAAGCGTCACGGGTATTCATATCGACGGAATTATTTCATCGGAATTTTTATTGAACGTCTTCATTGTGAACACACCCCTACACGACGGCGCGGCGATAATTCGCGGCAACAGATTAATTTCTGCAGCGTGCGTTTTACCGCTCACCGAAAACACCGGACTTTCAACCGAACTCGGCACAAGACATCGGGCGGCAATCGGATTATCGGAGCAATGTGACGCATTAGTTTTGGTCGTCAGCGAGGAGACGGGAACAATATCAGTTGCGGAGGGCGGTCGGCTTATGAGACGCTTTGACGAAAAAACTTTGGCGGCGAAAATTCGTCCTGCCTTTGTCGGCAAAGATAATAAAATTTTTGGCAAGTTCCTTTCAAAATGGAGGGACGGCAAATGATGACGCAAATTTTAGATCTCTTCCGCCGCAACTTTCTGAAGAAGTTAATCGCGCTAGTCGTGGCGTTTATCATGTGGGTTTACGTCATGGCCGACCAAGACCCCGAAATTGACGGCTCCTACACTGTGCCGCTCACCATTTCTAATCAGCCTTACGAATTCATTCCGCTTTGCGACGTGAAAACCATAGAGTTGAAAGCTCGCGGGCCGCGCTCCTACTTTGTCAAGTACGACGCAAATGCCTTCCGCGTCTTCGCCAATCTTGAAGGCTTAGGCGAGGGCGAACACACAATCACGCCGCAAGTCGTTATGCCGCAAGGTTTTGAGATTTTGGAGATTTTGCCCGAAACCGTCAACGTTAAGCTTGACCCGCTTATCGAACAGCAAATGCCCATTGAAGTCACGATGAGCGGCGCGGTCTCGCCAGATTCGGCAATCCGGGAAGTTAATAAATCGATAGACTTTGTGACGGTCGTCGGGCCGAGAAGTTTTGTTGAGCAGACGACTAAAATTTTGGGCACTGTGAACTTGTCCAACAACACGTCGAGCTTTGAAACACAAATCCCGATGCACGCCGTCGACGCCAAAGGCAATATCGTTTCGCGGGTGCGCGTTGTGCCGAGCGTCATAACATTTTCAGTCGACATTGAGAGCGGGCTCAAGAAAAGAATTGTCCCGATTGTACCCGAACTCAGCGTGGCGGACGGTTGGGAACTCACAAAAATTACCGTCGACCCCGCGCAGATTGAAATCACAGGCGCGGAGTCCGTGATAAATTCAATCGTCACGATGAAGACGGCAGCAGTTTCGGTTCAGACAGGGCAACGCCTTTTCAAGAGCACATTGAAATTAGTTGTGCCCGAAGGCGTCACGGTTAAAAGCGATGAGGTCACGGTTTCAGCGGAAGTCATTCGCAAACCTGTCATGCGCGACCAAACGGGGAATTGACGCTTAACCTAATTCAGATTGCGGACGGCGTAGTTGCCGGTGCCGTCAAGATTCAATTCCACGTCATGCAACTTGAACAGCGTCGAGCGATGCCCCACGCTTACGACCGTAACTTTGGGCAGTTGCTCGCGAAGCAGTTCGTACATTTCAATTTCTCGCGGCTCGTCAAGCGCGGAGGTTGCCTCGTCCAGGAAAATATAATCGGGCGCGGACAGCAGTACTCGTGCAAAGGCGAGCCGTTGTTGTTCGCCTAGCGATAAAATTCTGCTCCAATCGTCCGCCGCGTCGAGTTTATCTGTTAGCGCGGGCAAGTCGACCAGTTGCAAAATTTTTTTCAATTTGTCGTCGGGCGGCGAATCTTTTTCGGCTTGCGGGTAAATCAATGCGCGACGCAATGTCCCAAGTGGCAAGTATGGTTTTTGCGGCAGGAACATTACGCGAGCATTTGCCGGCAAAGAAATTTCGCCCGAAGCATATGCCCAAATGCCCGCCAAAGTTCTAAGCAATGTCGACTTGCCGCAACCACTCGCGCCCGTCACCAATAACGATTTTGCGTTTTGCACTTCGAGCGAAAGTTTTTTCAAAAGTTCTCTGCCGGTCGGCAACGCGACGTTCAACGCGGAAATTTTCAATTCGGGCGCGGTCGCGGTCGTGACTTTGCTTTGAACGGTTTTTGCCTCTTCCATATGTTCGGTGAAGCCCGCAAGACGATTTATCACGGCGGCGAGGCTTGCCAACGTGTCGTATGAATCTACAAAAAAGCTCAACGCGTCCTGCACTCTGCCGAAGGCCGAAGAAATTTGCATAAGCCCGCCGAGTTGAATTTCTTTGGAAAAATATCGCGGAGCCGCCATTATCAGCGGCACGATTACCGCCAGTTGCGCGTAACCGTTCACGTAGAAATTTAGGTGCTTAGTCTTCCTCATGAGCTGCCAATAATTTTTTATGACGGCGGAAAATTTCAGGTTGAAGCCTTCTAGCTCTGCCGGTTCTCCGCGATAAAATGCTATGCTCTCCGAATTTTCGCGAACTCTCATCATACTGAAACGGAAATCCGCCTCGTACTTTTGCTGGTCGAAATTCAAGTCTATTAGCCGCCGCCCGACCTTGTGAGCTAGGAAAGTTCCCACGCCCGAATACATGAACGAAAACCAGAACATATAACCTGGTATGACGATTCCCATAAACGTAAGCGAGCCTGACAACTCCCACAGCACCATGCCGAATGCCGCGAGCGTCGTCAACTGTTTAAGAAAGCCGATTAGCAAGGCGAGCGACAAGTTGACAAATTGCCCAATGTCTTCCGAGATACGCTGGTCAGGGTTATCCGTCGCGTCCTGTAGCCGATAATAAATTTGCCCGCCCATCCACGAGTTCAAATAATTTTTCGTCATCCACGTGCGCCACTTTATCTGCAGCATTTGCCGCAAGTAAATCGCATAGACCGCAATCATTATATAAGTAAATGCAATCGCGCTGAATTGTCCGATTAGCGGCCAAAAACTTTCCTGCTCGTAATTTTGCAGGGCGTTATAAAATGTGTTGTACCACTCGTTGAGCTGCACGAGCAAATAAACCATCGCGAAGTTCAGCGCGATAACGAACGCTAACAACCCGCGAGCCTTCCACTTGTCCTCGCTCGACCAATAACCTTTGAACAGCGACCAAAAGCCGCGAAATAATTTTTTCGTATTCAAATGCAAAACCTCCCGCACAAGTATAATTGTTGCGGGAGATTTTATCAAGGTTGTAAAAAATGAAAGCTGTTTTGAAATTTAACGGCACATTTTGGAAAACATCAGACGAAGACATACAATCATTATCAATAGCCGAGATATTCGCGTTGCGCGTCGGTGAGGGTGTCGATTTTCACGCCGATTGAATCCAATTTAATTTCGGCAATCTTGGTGTTGATTTCTTCGGGCATGAGGTAAACTTTTTTCTCAAGCTTGCTGTGATTGTGGAGGATATGCGCCGCGCTGAAGAATTGAACAGCGAAACTTAAATCCATAATTTCGGCGGGGTGACCGTCGCCTGAAGCGAGGTTGACTAGCCGCCCTTCCGCCAAAAGATAAATTTTGCGACCGTCGCGCTGTAAAAATTCCTCGACGTTATTGCGAACAGTTTTTCTACTGACCGATTGCGCGGCGAGTTCTGGAATATTTATTTCAACGTCGAAGTGTCCGGCATTAGCGAGCATTGCGCCATTTTTCATCAGCGGATAGTGTTCGCCCGTGATAACGTCAATATCGCCCGTCAACGTCAGGAAAATATCGCCGAGAGGAGCCGCCTCGCTCATCGTCATAACGCGGAACCCGTCGAAGACAGCTTCAATAGCTTTAATCGGGTCGACTTCCGTGACAATGACATTTGCGCCGAGTCCGCGAGCACGCATAGCTCCGCCCTTGCCGCACCAACCATAGCCCGCAATTACAACCGTCTTGCCCGCGATAACAAGATTAGTCGTGCGCATAATCCCATCCCAAGTCGATTGACCCGTCCCGTAGCGATTGTCGAACAGGAATTTGCAATAGGCGTCGTTAGCGGCAATCATCGGGAAGGCGAGCTTGCCTTGACGTTCCAAAGCGCGAAGTCTTAACACGCCGGTCGTAGTTTCCTCCGAGCCGCCGATAATATTTTTAAGCGCGTCGGGTCTTTTGCTGTGGAGGAGTTCTGTAAAGTCGCCGCCGTCGTCAATGTAAATGTCGGGCGCGAAGTCAGCCGCTTTGTTCAAAAATTCGTCGTACTCTTTTTGCGAGCAGCCGTGAATAGCAAAAACAGTTACGCCGTCTTCGACGAGAGCCGCTGCGACATCGTCTTGAGTGGAAAGGGGATTCGAGCCGGTTATAACGACTTCCGCGCCCGCGTGCATGAACACTTCCGCCATGTAAGCCGTCTTTGCTTCAAGGTGCAACGTTATGGAAATTTTCTTGCCCGCGAACGGTTTCGACTGCGAGAACTCCCTATCGATTGCTGACAGCACCGGCATAAAGTTTTTGACCCATTCTATTTTGTAATGCCCGCTCGGAGCTAACGACATATCTTTTACAATTGACTGCATGAAAAACACCTCTCTAATTGTTGAGCACGCTTTGAATAGATTTTTTCATAAGCGCGATTTGCGTAGAAAGTCGAGCGTCGACGCCGCCATTTGGAGTTTCGATAACGCAATCGCCGGGCTTAAGTGCTTCGTCCGAAACGATTTCGATAATCGCGGTGCCGTCCGACAACATCGACTGAAACTCGGAACGCGCCATTAAAACCAAGTCATAGCTGTAGGGCTCGACGTGAACTTTGATTTGTTTTTGGTCGCGAACGTGATTGACTGCCTCGCGCACGACCGGCAAAATAACTTGCGGCACGTCTAGGAAATGTTGCGGCAAAATTTTTTCTATCGCCATCATGACGACTTTAGCAATATCATCTTCCGCCCGTATGAAATATTCCGACGTTTGCTCTTTAGCGTCTTGAATAGTTTTCTGCGCTTGGTCGTTGGCTTGTCTTATCGTGTCGTCGAGGTCTTCCTGAATTTTTTCTTTGCCGTCGGCGATGCCCTGTTCCTTACCGTCCTTGTAGCCCGCGTCGTAGCCTTCCTTGTGAACTTTTTCTAGGAGTTCTTCAGCCTCTTTGCGCGTGTCCTCGACGATTTTTTCTGCCTCTTTGTGTGCCGCGTCCAAAGTTTTTTGCGCTTCCTTTTTGAGGTCTTCAGCCTGCACTTTAATCTCTTCAGCTTGCGACTTAATTTCTTGTGATTCTTTTTCGGCGGCGGCTTTGAATTCTTCGGCCTGCGCTCTAATCTCTTCAGCTTGAGCTTTGATTTCTTGCGATTCTTTTTCGGCGCGTTCCCTATTATCTTGCGCTTCGAGCAAAGTTTTTTCGGTGAGTTGTTCTTTGCGTTCTATTTCCTCTATTTCGGCGAAGACTTTATCTAAAATTTCTTGAGGTATGCCGCTTTTGGGAGTCGGCGCGGGTTTAGGTTCATCTTCTGATTTTTCTTCGAGCTCTTCGGGCTTATCCTCTTTTGGCTTAGCTCCAATTATGACGGGTTCGCCGACCGTATGATAGCGCACAATATTTTTGTACAAATAAAATCACCTCCTGTTAAGGGGTAAGGGAGATGGGAGAAGGGAAAAGTAGGGATAAGGTTTTAGACTTTTCCCATTTCCCTTTTCCCTTTTTAGACAAACATTCCTTCGCCTTGACCGCGTACAATGACGATTTCGCCTCTATCTTCGAGCGTGCGAATAATATTGACAATCTTAGTTTGCGCCTCTTCAACGTCGCGAATCTTGACCGGTCCCATATAGGAAATTTCTTCCTTGAGCATATCGGCGGCGCGTTTAGACATATTCTTATAAATTTTCGCGGTGACTTCCTCGTTAGTGGCCTTCATAGCAAGCGCGAGTTCTTTGGTATCGACTTCGCGCACGACCAGCTGAACTGAACGATCGTCAAGCAAAATAATATCTTCAAAGACGAACATGAGCTGCTTAATTTCTTCGGCGAGTTCGGGATTGTCGACCTCAAGCGATTCGATGATGGCGCGTTCTGTGGAGCGGTCGACGCGGTTGAGAATTTCGACGACGGTTGGGACGCCGCCAGCAATCGTGAAGTCCTGCGTTGACAGCGACGACAACTTTTTCTCCAAAACCTTTTCAATTTCGCGGATAACGTCGGGCGAAGTCCTATCCATAAGGGCAATACGTTTTGCAACATCGGCTTGCATGTCGATTGAAAGTCCGCTCATGACGATGCCGGCTTGGTCGGGCGATAGGTACGCCATAACCAGCGCGATTGTCTGCGGGTGTTCGTTTTGCAGGAAGTTCAAAAGTTGTGACGGGTCGGTTTTGCGCAGGAACTCGAACGGGCGCACTTGCAAGGTCGAGGAAAGTTTCGCGATAATTTCCTTTGCCTTTTCCGCGCCCAATGCTTTTTCCAAAACGCTTTGAGCGTATTCCATGCCGCCCGTCGAAATGTAATCGTGCGCCTGCATCAGCTGATAAAATTCGCTGATAATTTGGTTTTTCTTTTCTATGCTGACTTGTTTATTGTTGGCGATTTTTAGTGTGATACTTTCGATTTCGTCTTCGTCCATATGCGGGAAAACTTTCGCGGCGGAATCGCTGCCCAGTGCGATAAAGAGTATTGCGGCTTTTTCTTGTGCGCTCATCGGCTTGGGCTCTGAATACATGTCATCTAATTCTTCCGGCATTAAATCTCCTCCGTTCAAAGGGAAAAGGGAAATGGGAGAAGGGAGAAGTAGGGATAAGACTTTTCCCATTTCCCTTTTCCCATTTCCCTTGAAAAAATCATTTTTCTTCCGAGATAATCCACATTTTGATAAGCCAAGCAACTTCCTCCGGCTTTTCCTCTATGAGTTTCAAAATAGCTTCTTTCTCCCTGCGATGTCGTTTTTCTTCGGGGGTAAGTCCGTCGTCTTCATCAAGGTCGATGTCGTTCTCCTCCTCTGCCGCGCTCAAACCGCCACGCGCCTTTTTAGCGGCAGCAACAATCGCATCGGCTTCAGCTTCTGCTTCAGCTGCCGCCTCTGCCGCCGCCGCCGCAACTTGCTGTTCTTCCTCGATGCGCTTAGCTTCTTCCTCTGCGCGTTTAGCTTCTTCCTCGACGCGCTTAGCTTCTTCCTCTGCGCGTCTTTGTTCTTCTTCCGCCCGACGTTTTTCTTCGCGAGCTTTTCTTTCTGCCGCAAGTTGTGCCTCAATGGCCGCTTGACGCTCTTTGCGTTTTTTCCAGCGATACATGAGGAACCCGCCTAAAA